>NZ_JBXAQQ010000003.1:0-429820 GCF_058807395.1 Hylemonella sp. GW821-FHT12C09
CTTCTCGTTTCCATACACCACCTCCGGTTTCATCGACCACCTTAACAAAGTGTCTTTGAAACCGGCAGCAGCCCATAAGACTTGACCTTACAGGGAACGCCGAGCTTGTTCCTCACCATGAAGAAATGCGGAATGCCAGCCGTAGCGAGGTGGACATGCCATGCACCGCGCTTTTGCTTCTCGTAGCCGGCCACACACTGAAAACCGGGGAGATGACGCTTCAAGCGTCGATTGAACTCATTCAAATGGCGCTTGCAAAGGGCCAAATCGGTCATCAGAGCGCGATACGTGAGAGTGATCATGGAATCGGTACCCATGGCCTTGCAAAGATGCCTGACGCGCTTGCGTGCCCTGCGCGCTGAAATCTCCGCGTGACGCTGCAATATCTCATCGGAGTTTTCCTCACGATGACGGGCGATCATCTCCAAGTGGTCCCGAATCGTCCCCTGCGACCAGTCGCACTCGACCCAATCGATACAGCGGCTTGCCGTGGCTTCCATCTGGCCGTTTCCGAGGTCATACGCCTTGACCTTGTAGGAGTCCGAGCCCTGGCCAAGGAAGGCCACAGCGGTGGAAATATCAAACCCGGGGTCATTGCTTGAACGCCCCAAACCATCAATAATACGAATCACGTTTTGAAACTCCTAATTTCAGAACCGGACCCGGGGGCCTGCCAGCCTGCCGGGTCTTTTTTTGGCCGTTTAACCTGTATGCGTCAAAGTGTTATAGGAATAAATTTAGGGGCCGCGCCTGCGCCGGCTGCGCCGGCGCGCGGCGGGCCCCCACCTCACCCGAGACGATGGCGCAGCCGCCCGGGAGGGCCATTCGCAGCCGTAACGCTGGCCCCCTAAGTCTCACGACTTGGGTCCCCTTTGCTTAGCAATGAATTGGTAGAGGTCCATCTCCTCGGGCGAAACGACCTGTGCACGCGGAAGCTCGGAGAAGGCCGCACCATCGACCACCTTTTGACCTGGCTGCGCGAGATCCCGACAGAGATCCAGATCCATATCCATCTTCCCGCCCTCAGTATCGAAACACTTGCAGCGGCCACCGGGGTAGACAACGCAGCCGGAGGGCTTCACGACCTCACCAGAGGCCACAGGAACGCTCAAACCGGGCGCGACAGGGGGTAAGGCAGGGGCGACAGGCGGGAGCGGCTGAGAAGGCGCAGACGCTGGAGCGGTGGCCGTAAGAGTTGAAACGCCCTTGCCGGTCATTGCGCCTTGCATGGTGCTGAAAGCCTTGGGGGCGACGAGAACGAGGCCGAGCGCAGCGAGAACCGGCAGCAAGGCCCACACAGGGACTTTGACCTTGGGCTTGGTGTGCAACTCCGAGGACTCGTAGAGCGCATAGGCCGACCTCGGATAACCCCACTGGGTCATCGTGGCGGCCTTGGTTGACTTGACGTTTTCCGCGCAGCCGTCCCACTCATAGATGGCAGCACGCTGGAGACCCCAAAGGCGGCGGATGTGCTGGTGGCGGTAGACCAGACGACGAATGTTCTGATCGAGCAGCATAGGGTTCTGCGTGACGAAAACAAAATCCACGCCCAGGTGGCGGTGCGTTTCGAGGTGCTTGATCTCGGGGGGAACCTTGGTCCCCATGCCGCGAGGACGAAACCAGCGTTGCACCTCATCGACAAAGATAACGTCCCCGGGCTGACACCACTCCCACCAGTTCCAAATGCCCTGGCCCTCGCTTGGCGTCAAAGTACCGTCATCGGCCTCAACACCCGGAGCGAGCTTTTCATGAGGGATCACAAGGCCCGAGACACCATCCACCAACAGACGACGCTGCACCGGCTTGCCGTGACGCTTGAGAACCCGATTGAGCAACTCTTGCACGAGGGTGGAAATGGCATAGAGCGATTTGCCTGCGCCCGGTGTGCCTGTGACAAGGTAGATCATGGCTAACCCCTGAAAAGAAGCTTTGAGCCGTTCATAACGGTCCAAACAGCGAGACGCCCGACCATCGCGCCGAAAACCAAGCCTACCGCTACAAGCGTTGATGCTGCAAGCGGTAATCTGAGGATTAACGGCCTTGTTCTGGTTGTACCAGTAGGCCGCACCCTCTGCACAGGCGGCAGCGGGTGAACTCTGCCAAGTACCGGCACAAGAACCAGCGTTACTGTTAAAGCAGTACTGATCGACGGTAGCGGTTCCCTGCGCATGGGCTACTTGAACAAGACCCAGGACAAGAAGAAGAGCCCAACGCAGAAGGCAAGTAAGTTGACGTCGAACATGGTTCATTCCTGCCTCGCAGAGAGAAGTTTGTAGAGGCGCTTAACACCCCAAATGATGCAAGCCGCAGTCATTACCGCCGCCCAGATCATGGTCACAGCGGTGTAGTCGTCCGCCGTGGCCTGATAGGGGGCAATCACGAGGGTGCAGGAGCCCCCGCCGCCGCAAGTGATTGCCGTTCCCATGGGTCAGCGACCCAGCAGACGCAGGACCTTGCGCACACCGAAGATGGCAGCGGCCATGGTGATCATCACGGCCAGAACAGCCAGGACGGCCGTCTGAGCATCGGCCACGCCCGCAGTGGCAGCGGTGACGTCGATGGCGGCATGCGCCGGGCCGGACAGCAGGCCCAGCATGAGCGACAGCAGGGCGAAGAACAGGGCATTGATTTTCTTGAACATGAAACACTCCTTGAAGCGGTGTCCCCGAGAAATTCGGGATTGCACCCCATACCCGACGACGTTTCACAACGCTGGCCGGGTACAGGCTGAAATCACGCAGGCTTAGCGGCACCCTGGGGCGCAGCAGCACGCGGAACGGGGATCAGGCCGGTAAGCGTGGCGATCACGTCGCCCTTGTTCTGGCCCCACTGAGCGACTTCCAGAGCGAAGGAGGCCCGGAAAACGCCCTCCTTGACGACCTCAGCGAGCCGATCAGGAATACGCAGACGGCCCACCTTGTCGAGCTTGCCCTCGTCGGTCAGCAGCGCAGTCTGTGCGGTGCGGATGGTGTACTTCGAGCCATCCTTACCGGTCTTTTCCTCGGGGGTATCGACCTTGAGGACTTGAATGGTGCTGGAGAAATTCATATGGATCACCTTTAAGACAGAGTTGAGGTATAGGTACGCAGAGGCGCACCCGTAAACTCACGCGAGTGGGCTTACGGGTACGCCCTGATAACCAAAAGGAGGGATGAAGATGCAGCAGTTAGAACAACAACTGACAGCCATGGCCATACGGGCGCAGATCATCGAGGCCGTAGTTTTTCTCGTGGCGATGTTTGTCCTGTACCTCGTGATCAAGGCAGCGGTACGCGACGGCATCAAGGACTCAGGCATCGTCGAGGCGATCCGGTCGCTGAGGACGCCGGTCGAAGAAACCAAGCTTCCACCAATGAGGGCCGACAGGTAGCGGCTCATGCGATAACCCGAACAATGCGGCAGGGGTGGAAGCGAAAGCCAGTACCAGGGACACGTGCATCGGTATAGAAAAGGCCGGCACGGACGCGTGCGACGCGAGCAGTGGCACCGCCGGGAAACTCAACGACACAACCACGCTTGACGATGCGGGTACGGGTGGAATCGAGATTTGAAGAGGTGCAGACCCCGGGGCCGGACACCACCGGCTGAGCTACCAGCGCGGCAGCATCGTTTGCACCCCGGGGGCCGCGTAAAGCGGGTTTTTCTTGCATAGGTAGCTCCATGAAGTAAGATGGGAAATGGTTATTTCTAACCATGCTAACCATTTTGGTTATCTATCCCCAAATTGGCAAATTGGAGTTATCTATGGAAATCGCAGAATTGATTGCCCTGGCAGCCGTGCGAAGCGGGAAAACTAGGAAAGAGCTTGCGGAAGAAATGGGAGCAACAGGCCAAAAGCTGTCAAAGCTGAGCGCCGGGGAACACAAGCCGAATGCGTCGGAAATTATTTTCCTGGCATCGCAGGCCAAACTGCCACCGCTAAAGACTCTCGCCGAGATTGAGGGAGAGTTGCATCCTGAATTCGCAGCAATCTGGAAAAAGGTAGCGAAGGCAAGCGCCGGGATTACATCACTTTAATAGGGGTCAGGGTCAGTGCCACTTTGGGTGAGACAATTTGAGCGCTAGTGCTGCCGCTGTTGGCGGACAAGTCGGAACGGACCTTGAAGCTGAACTGGTCAGCGCGCGCGCCCACGCGGGTGCGCAGCCAGGGCGTCCACTGCGATGCTTGGTCGATGAACACAGCGGCGCTGGCCTCTGTCACCTGGTCCTGCCGCACGGAGTCATAGACCTGGCGGTCTTGAGTCAGCTGCAGGCCCAAGTCGATGCGGTCCTGGCGGACCTGTAGTCCGGTGGTGGTGCTCTGGGTGGCACCCAGGGCCTGGTAACGCCAAGTTTGTGAAAGGTCGCCGCCGAGCTTGGTCCGCTGGTCATATTGGCGAAACTGGTCGCCTTGTGCCGCATTGGTTGCGTAGGTGAAGTTGGAATACAGGTCCAGCCCATAGTCGGCCACATAGGCATTGACTTGCCACGGCCCCCAGGCATTGCTGCCGTGCGCGTTCCACATCAGGGCGGACAGGTTGGTCTTACCCCCCGTGGTGGCGTCCCGTGAATCGAACTCCCCCATCAAGCCTTGCGTAACGGCACGCTCGGGGATCTGGTCTGTGCCGGTCCAGCTGGCTCGGTAGAGCATACCGGTCAGGCGCCAGCCTTGCTCGGCCGTGCCCTTGCTGTAGCGCATGAACAGATTTTGTTTCGCGAGTTCCTCAGGCACTGACCAGGGACCGTTATACCCTGCTGTCTCTGCTGCCAGCAGCAGATGCCCGGAATCGTCTTCCGGCTTTTTCAGGCCCCATGAGCCCGCTACCAGCAAGCGCTTGTAACCTTTGGAGCCGACCCCGATGGTTGCGAACGAATGGTCTAGTTCATTCACATAGTCGATGTCCACCGCACCCGCGGTGGAGAAGTCACCGTCACGCGCCAGGTAAGGCCCTTTGCGATAAACCAAGTTGTCCACCAGTTCTGGGATCAGGAAGTTGAGATCGGCGTACCCTTGGCCATGGGCATGGGTGCGCTGGTTCACCGGCATGCCCAGCGCAGAAATGCTCACGTCGGTGCCATGGTCCAGGTTGAAGCCACGCAAAAAATATTGGTTGGCCTTGCCATCGCCAGTGTGCTGGGTGACCACCAAGCCGGGCACCGATTCCAGCACCTCGGCCGGACGCGACCATGAGCGACGTTCGATTTGCTCGCGCAGCACGATACCCTCGGTCGCAGAGGGCGGTTTTTCGTCCGGCGCAGACGTGCCGGTGATGACAACCTGCGGCAGTTCGTTCACGCCGGCACAGATGGCACTTGCACCCAGCCCCAACAACCCCACAGCGAGCATTGCACGACCAAGGAATGAAAGACCTTGACGCACGGGCGAACACAGCGCAGTAACTCGAAACATGAAAGAGCCTTTGAGTGTCGTTGGGCTCGGTAATCCAGTTGTCAAAGGCGTGGGCGAGCTTGTCGTCGATAGAGATAACGAAGCGCTCCATGGCACATGCAGAAAATCAATGCACGGTACACACCATGCAGGGGTCAAACGAGCGCACGATGTGCTGCACCGCCACCGGCGTGATTTCCCCGTCCTGCACCGGTGCACCAACCAGCGCCTGCTCCAGCGCCCCAGGGGTGCCTGTGGCATCGCGTGGCGAAAAGTTCCAGGTGGTGGGTGCCACGATCTGGTAGTTGGCGATGCGGCCCCGGCTGGCCACCACCCAGTGGCCCAGGCTGCCGCGCGCGGCTTCGCTCAGGCCCACGCCCGCACCTTCGGTGAACGTTGGCGTAGGCGCGCAATAGGCTTCATTGGCTTGCAATTGATGCAGCCAGCGCTCCATCATGGGCACTACGCGTGCCAGCTCCAGCAGTCGCGAGAGCACCCTTGAGTAGACGGTGCCGCCGTGGCGACTCACGGCGTCGAGTATCAGGGGGTGCGCGCTGGCTAATTGCCTCGCAATGGCACCCGTCTCAATCACGTCGCCTCCCAGGCGCGGCGCTTTGTTCCAGGTGTAGGCCTCCACTTTGTTGATGTCAGGCAGGGTGATGCCGTCCAGCGGGTGCCGTGGTCCTGCCGCGTCCGACAGCCAGGCGTGGGTAGCATCCTCAGTGATGCTGCTCACGTCAAGGACAGACAATGCACCGGTGTCCGCATGCCACACGCCACCCGCCAACTCAAAACCACCTTGCGGTTGCGGATAAGCCCCAAAGCTCAAATAGCGGCCAGGCCCTGCCCCGAGGCTGTCCAGACCGCAGTCTTTCACCATGCTGAGGAAAAGGCGGAAATCGCCACCCCAGGGGTCTTGTGCATGCCAGGCCCACAGCGCTTCTTCGCTTTCCAATGCAGCGATTTGTTCGAGTTGCGCCCCAAATAACTGGCGTTCCAAAAAACTCCGAAACTCACGCACCTTGGCCAACAGGCGTATGCGCTCAGCCACCTCGATGGGGCGGGTTGAACCGCCGGGCTCAATGCTTTGCGTATGCGGCCACTTGCCCGCCAGCGTGCCCAGTAGCGTGAGCCAGCGCTGACGTGCGGCTATTGCCACGCGCGTTTGCTCCCCGGTGTTCGCGGCGAAGCGACGTACTGCCTCGGCATGCCAAGGCTGGAGCGCATACACAGGGCGTGTGAAGTCGGGCATGAAGAATAAATAAAAATGCGTCAGATGGTCGGCCAGGTTCTCAGTAGCCAGAATCACGTTGGTGACGTGCTGGCCATTGGGCGGCATCGAGATGCCGCCCAGGCTGGCCAGTGCCCGCGCGCAAGCCACCGACTGAGACACCGAACAAATGCCACAGATGCGGGGCACATAGACCAACGCATCATGCGGGTTTTTGCCCTGCAATATCTGCTCGAAGCCCCGGTACATGGGGGCATTCACGTGCGCTGATGTGACCCGGCCCTCTTCAATATCAAGAGTGACTTCGAGGTCGCCCTCGACGCGGTTGAACGGGCCAACGAGTAAGCGGGTCATGGCAGATTGATCATTTCAGGCGAGTTTTTCGTGCCACCGGCGCCACCACTAGATGGTCGGCCACGGCGTTGAGCTTGACGCGCCGGGGCGTGGCGGATTTGGACAGCGAGGCCAGCGCCACGAACCAGGCCTTGGGCATGTCGGTGGGCAGGCCAATCGGAATACCGGCGAACTTGGGTGTTTCGTGGAAAGGATGGCCAGGCTCCTGGAAACCCGGCTCGGTGCAGGCGATGCAGGCATAGCCGCCGCGCGTGCAGGAGCCGTCACCATTCCACAGCCGGGTGTTGCAGTCGGCGTGCACCTGCGTGCCCTTGCAACCCATGTGTTCCATCATGCAGCCCAGGTCAGATGGCTTTTCAGCGCTGGCCTTGTATTCGTAATACTCGTTGCGTGTACAACCGTGGTGCACTAGTTGGTCTGCGTAAAAACGCGGACGGCCAAGTGTGTCGAGATCACCTTTGCCAAAGGTTGTGGCGGCTAACGCCATCAGGCTGTCGATCACCCAGCTAGGGTGGGTGGGGCAGCCCGCGATGTTGATTACCGGCAGGCCACTGGTTGAGCGAAACTCAGCCCCCAGCAGACCGCCCAAGCGGGCATCTTCATACTGTAGGCCGCAAGCGTCGGTTGGATTGACGCCGCCAGCGGTCACGCCGCCCCAGGCCGCGCAACTGCCCACCGCCACGACATACCGTGCTTGCTTGGCAAGTCGCTCAACCCAATGGATCATCGGAATGTCCGTGCCTGCCAACACATGAAAGCGACCCGTTCCATGGGGTCCGCGCAGTAAAGAACCTTCAATACACAGGGCATCAAGCCGCAGGCGTCCTGCCACGATCTCGTTGAGTATGTTGATCAGTTCATGGCCGCTTTCCAGCGAGAGGGAGGGGTGCCACATCAGGTGAATGCCCGCGTCGCGCAATTGACCATGAAAATCAGTGGTGTCAGCACACAGCAGCGACATGCTGCAGCCGCCGCACCCGCCAGACTGAAGCCACAGTACATTGAGGGCTATTTGGGGTAATGTCGAATTCGCCATGATCACCCCTCCAATCCGAAGCGGGCCATCTTGCCCCGCAAACCCACGCGCGACAAACCCAACTCCTTGGCGGCGCGTGTTTTGTTCCAGCGGTGGCGCAGCAGGGTCTCCCGCAGCACCATGGCCTCGATGGCATCCAACCGCTCGCTCAGGGTGCCACTGTGCGGCAGGGCTACGGCCTGAGCCCCTGCCTGGTTGGCCGTGGCTAGGCCCGCTTGGCCGTGCAGCACACGCGATGAAAAAGCAGGGGCAGCTACGACATTGTTATCACTGAGCGCCACGGCGCGCGCAATTTCGTTGCGCAGTTCACGGATATTGCCCGGCCAGGGGTAGCCCATCAAGCAGGCCAGTGCCTCATCACTGAGTGTCGCCTCCGGGCGGCCGAGTTCGGCGCCCACTTCACGCACAAGACGGCGCGCAATTGGCGTGATGTCACCCGCGCGTTCACGCAACGGCGGCACGGTGATCGAGACGCCCGCGATACGGTAGAAAAGGTCTTCGCGAAACAGGCCCTCACGCACACGTTGCTCCAGGTCGCGGTGGGTGGCTGCGACCACGCGCACATCCACTGGCACTGCATGCGCAGCGCCGACGGGACGAACCTCACGCTCTTGCAACACGCGCAGAAGCCGCACCTGAAACGCTGGCGAGGTTTCTCCAATTTCATCAAGAAAAATGGTGCCGCCGCTGGCCCGCTGGAACAGTCCAGGGTGATCTTCATAGGCGCCCGTAAACGCTCCACGCTTGTGGCCGAACAGCTCGGACTCGAGCAGTGTGTCGGGAATGGCGGCGCAGTTTTCAACCACGAAGGCGCCGCCTGCGCGTGGGCTGGCATAGTGCACGGCACGTGCCAGCAACTCTTTTCCGGTGCCGGATTCACCCAGAATTAGCAAGCTTAGGTCGTGGCGCGCCACGCGTACCGCCACATCGCAGACGGCGTCAAGAGGGCTGCCGGGCGCACGCTCAATGCGGTCGAAATCGAAGATGCTGCGCGCGCGCGACAGTTTTGCTGTAGCGCGCTGACGCAGCACCGGAGTACTTGTGCGCAATTCGAGGTGCAATCGGTTGGTGTCGCGCTGCAGCGTCTGTGCCTCTACGGCATTGCGCACGGTGGCCAACAGGTGGTCGGGTATCCAGGGTTTGAGGATGTATTGGTAAATACCCGCTTCGTTGATACCGGCAATGATGTCTTCGGAGTCGGTGTAGCCCGAGATCACGATGCGCACCGTGTCAGGCCAACGCTCACGCACTTCCTTCAGGAAGAGAACGCCGGTCAATCCGGGCATGCGCTGATCACACAGTATCACGCTAATGTCGGTGCGTTCCAGCCTCTCGCGGGCCTCGTCGGCATCGCTCGCGGTATAAACAGCGAAGTCTTCGTCAAGCGTGCGGCGCATCGCATCCTGCGAACGCACTTCGTCATCGACTACCAGAACCGTCGGCAATGAATCAGTTGGGTTCATGGACGGTGAACGGCCAGATGACGTGGTGTCCAAGCATGGGGCAGCTTGTGTACAAAGTGGTAGCGTGCCACGTGGAAGCTAGGGTCGAAGCCGTAGAAATTTCTGTACATGCGGGACAATTCTTCTTTGCGGTAGTCAGCTAGTGGCCGGGTTGCCTCGGCATCAGCGCGGGTCTTTTGTTTTTGCAATATCCTACTCTTCAAATTGCAGGCGCCCGCCATTGCCAGGGCGGGTTGAATGACCTCGTGTTCAAAGGCGTCGGGGGCTGTGTCCGTGCAGCGGTCCACAAGACCCAAACGCTGCGCATCAACAGCCGAGAGGGGCATGCGCGACGTCATGATCTTGTGTGCGCGCTCAGGCCCGACGCGTTTGGGAAGCAAATAAGTCCAGTATTCTGAACCGTAGAGGTTGCCCATGTTGCGGTAGTGGGGGTTCAGCACCGCGCCGTTGTGTGCCCACACCTCGTCGGCCGTCAATGCCAGAAACACGCCGCCCGCCCCGGCATTGCCGCGCAGCACCGACACCGTGAGCCGGTCTGTGGTTTCAATGAGTTCTTTGGCTAGATCATCCATCGCATTGATATTGCGCCAGGACTCGTCGGCTGCGCTGCTCTGGGGCCGATGTGCCGCGGCCTCGATGCAGTTCAGGTGGATTCCATTGCTGAAAAAATCACGCCCGCCGAGTAACAGCAGCACGCGCGTGTCACGCTGCTTCACCTGCCGCAAAGCGGCAAGCAGGCGTAAACACTGATCGGTGGACATGGCGCCGTTGTAAAAGTCAAACGACAGACAGCCCACGCGAGCACCCGCAGGCCCGAATTCACGGTAACGTAGCTCCGCCCATTCATCGTCCGCGCGTTCGAGCGGTACAGACCAGACCGGCAGCGTGGCTGCCTCCGCCGCAAATGCCAGAGTCGCCGGAAGCTTGAAAGCCGGCCCATCACCGCAGCCCCGTGCAAGGCGGACCTGCCCAATCCAGACGCCGCCATCCACGGTACGCCGCAGCAGGGCACCATCGCGCTGGGCCACTACGGCACCCACAGCGGCTCCCGCCAGCGCCTGCGGGGCAGTTCCGGTTGCAGGATGCGCATCAAATAAATGGCACGGGTGGCCAAACAACTCGTCCTGGACGCCCGGTTGGCCGTCGGCGCTGCGCAGCCGAGCCAGGATCTCGGAAGTGTCGTGGCGCACCCAATCGATGCGGCGTGCCGCCTGCGGCATGGATGGGCGCCAGTTGTTGCAAAGTGACGCCTGGCTGGCGGCATCTACGGCTTTCGACGGCACAAGCGGGCCGCCTCTAGCGCCAAAGCGCTCCACAGCATGCAGGACCGCCGCCACAGCCGCCTGGGTAACTTCAGACCGATAGAGGCTCCCCTTGCTGGCCGAACGCATATCGAAACTGGCGTGAGCCCAAACCGGGCCTGCATCGAAATCGGCGTTGGCCTGCAACACGGTGACCCCCCACTGTGGCGCCTGCTCCAGCACAGCCCAGTCAAGCGCGGAGGGCCCACGGTCCCCAGGTGGGCCGGGATGCACCACCAGGCACACCACAGAACGCCAGACCGCTTCAGGAATGCGCCGTTTAAGAAACGGCGCGATCAGTAACTCAGGCTGGAACAGTGCGCAGGCCTCTTCGGTCACCGAGTCCGAAATGTCGAGTTCCACGGACAACTGGTGCCCAAGTGCCGTCAACGCCGTAAACAGCCGTTGCGAAAGGCTGTTGAAGCTGTGGCAAAGCAAGAGAATGCGCATGGCGTCAGCAGATGCGCGGCAACTGCTCTCCGCTGAGCCAGTCCACTACGCGACGTCCACCAAACCGGGTGTCCATTTGCACAAAGTGGTGCGGGTCCTCGGTCACGACACCAATGCGCACCGCTTGCGCCCCCAACGGATGGGCGCGCATGGCCAGCAAGATGGCATCGGCACAGTCCGGGCTGCAAATCGCGACGAGTTTTCCCTCGTTGGCGATGTACAGAGGGTCCAGGCCCAGCAGCTCACAGGCTGCATCCACCTGCGGTAGTACCGGTATAGCAGCCTCTTGGATCACCATGCCCACACCGGACTGCCCCGCGATTTCATTGAGCGTGGTGGCTAGACCCCCGCGCGTCGGGTCGCGCAGCACGCGCAAACCCGCTGCTGTTGGCGCCGCTCTCAGCATGGCCGCCACAAGCGTGTGCAGAGCGGCAGTGTCTGAGGTGATGGTGGTGGCGAACTCAAGCGACTCGCGTTGCGACAGCACCGCCACGCCGTGGTCACCAATGGTTCCCGACAGCAGCACGACATCGCCTGAGCGCGCGTTGGACCCAGATATATCAACCCCCGGCCCCACCACGCCAACGCCCGTGGTGCTGATGAACACGCCATCGCCCTTGCCCCGCTCCACCACTTTGGTGTCGCCGGTGATGACCGGCACGCCCGCCTCCCGCGAGGCCGCCGCCATGCTATCCACGATGCGTTTGAGTTCGGCCAGTGGAAAACCTTCTTCAATGATGAAGCTGGCCGCCAAGTACAAAGGCTGCGCACCCGACATGGCTACGTCGTTGATGGTGCCATGCACGCTCAGGCAACCGACATCACCCCCCGGGAAAAACAGGGGCGACACCACGTGGCCATCCGTGGCCATCACCATGCGCCCACCCACGGGAATTGCGAACGAGGCACTATCGTCACCCTGGCGCAAATAAGGGTTGTCCAGTGTGGCCACAAACAGCTCTTCAATCAGCTGGGCTGCAGCACGCCCGCCTGCGCCGTGGCCCATGTCAATGCGGCCATTTTTGATATCAAGCGGACGGATGTAGTTTCTTTTGACCATGTTGCTCACGCTGCCTCTGCCACGATGGCGATGTCGCGAAAACGTCCATACGAATAGTGCGCAGCACAGGCGCCTTCGCTGGAAACCATGCACGAGCCCACCGGGTTTTCCGGCGTGCACACCGTGCCAAAAATCTTGCAGTCGGTGGGCTTTTTTACGCCGCGCAAAATAGCGCCGCATTCGCAAGCTTTGTTGTCCGCCACTGGCTTGTAATTGAGCGCAAACCGTCGCTCGGCATCAAACTGGGCGAAGGCTGGCCGGATCTTCAAGGCACTGTAAGGTACCTCGCCCAAGCCGCGCCATTCGAAGCTGGCGCGCAGCTCAAACACTTCCGAGACCAGTGCTTGGGCATTGCGGTTGCCGTCGCGGTCAACCGCGCGCGTAAACTCGTTTTCGACTTCGTAACGCCCCTCGTTGACCTGGCGCACCAGCATCAACACCGCCTGCATCACATCAAGTGGCTCGAATCCCGCAATCACAACCGGCTTGCGGTACTCCTGCGCAAAATGTTCATAGGGTCCTGAACCAATGACGATGCTCACATGCGCCGGACCGATGAAACCATCAAGCGGTACCGTGCCAAATTGACGCACTTCAGGCGATTCCAGGATGTGCGTGATGGCCGAGGGCGTGAGCACATGGCAGCTCAATACGGTGAAATTTTCCAGGCCCTGGCGCTGTGCGTCACGAATGACCAGTGCGGTGGGTGGCGTGGTGGTCTCGAACCCAATCGCAAAAAATACCACCTCACGCTCAGGGTTCTGGAGCGCGATGGTCAATGCATCGGCGGCGGAATACACCATACGGATGTCGCCACCACGCGCCTTGGCCTTCACCAGTGACAGGCCATTGGATGCCGGCACACGCATGGTGTCGCCATAGGTACAGACGATAGCGTTGCGCTCCAGCGCCAGTTCTATGGCCAGGTCAATGCGGCCAATCGGTAACACACATACTGGGCAGCCTGGTCCGTGAACCATGCGCACGTTTGGCGGAAGAAGTTCGGCGACACCGTATCGCGATATCGCATGGGTGTGGCCGCCGCAGAATTCCATGAAGCTGTAGCACTTGCCGGGCTTCACTTCAGCAGCAAGGCGCTCTGCAATCTTGCGGGCAATATCGCCGTCTCGGAACTCGTCGATGTATTTCATGGGGTTGCTTCCTGCGGCTGGTTTGCGTGCACGGCCATCTCGCCAAACAGTGCGAGTGTGCGTTCGGCTTCCTCCGGATCAATGCGCCCGATGGCGTGGCCCACGTGAACGATCACGTAGTCGCCTACGGCGACGCCGGGCACAAGCGCAATGGAGATTTCCTTGCGAATGCCTCCGAGGTCAACGACGGCTTGGTCGTTGGCTAGCAGCTCGACGAGTTTGGCTGGAATGGCAAGACACATGACAGACTTTCGATTTCTTGTTGAATAGGGCGAACATTCGTTGGCGTGTGCGCAGGGGCGGCAACGCCATGCGCCGCGACCCAGGCCTGACCCAGTGCGAGCCCGGCATCGCCACATGATTGAGTTCGCGGCATGTGCACACTCATGCCGCGCTGCTGCAGGCTGGATGTAACGCGGCGCGTGAGCACGGCGTTCAAAAAACATCCCCCGCCCAAGCACACGGTGTGCGCGCCCGTTTGTTTTGCGGCCAGCGCGGCCCAGTCGGCCAGCGCATCTGCCAGTGCAAGATGGAACCAGGCCGCAGCCGCTGGCACATCTGGAAGATCAGCGGGCGTGACCAGAAGTGGCTCCAGCAGCGTACGAATGTCGAGTCGTTCCAGGCAGAGTGTGTCCACACCGTGCCGGACGGTTGGCGGATCGTTTTGGCTCAGCCAGACTTGAGCCTTTTGCTCCAGCGCGATCGCGGCCTCGGCCTCATGAGTCTGGCGAACGCTAAGGCCCAGGGCTCCGGCGGCAGCGTCAAACCAGCGACCAGTGCTGCTGGTAGATGGGCAGTTTATGCCGCGCTCCAGCATTCGCTGAACCATGCGGGCGGCAACATCGCCCACCACCGGCGCGAACCGTTGACCTATTTCCTGGGTGTGGCCCAACGCGTGCAGCGCAGAGGCCGCCATGCGCCAGGGTTCGCGCGCCGCTACGTCACCCCCAGGCAGCGCCAGCGGCCAAAGATGGCCCAGGCGCCGCCAGTCACCTGGCGCCACCCACAAGAGTTCTCCGCCCCAGGCTTTGCCGTCTGTACCGAGGCCGACACCATCCAGCGCAAGACCGATAACGGGTTCCTGCAGAGCATGTTCAGCCATCACTGCCGCGATATGCGCATGGTGGTGCTGCACACCGATGGCGGGCACGCCTAGTTCATGCGCCAGGCTAAGGCCCAAGCGGGTGCTGTAAAAATCGGGATGCAGATCATGGGCCACCGCCGCCACTGGACGCTGCGCGTGGCGCAGCAGTGAACGGGCGGAAAGCTCCAGCGCCCGGCACGCGTCGGGATGGCTCAAGTCACCGTGCAGCGCCGACCACTGCAGCCTGCCTGGCGAGAGCAAGCACGCGGTATTTTTGAGCCACGCACCACAGGCCAGCACCGTGGGCAAGTTGCCATGCATCACGCGGGTGTCGGGTTGTGGGTTTGTTGCTCGGCACCGGCGCTGCGCAACCGGGCCAGCTCGGCTTCCAGATAGGCCATGCGTTGACGCAACACGTCGTTTTCGTCCGCCGGCATCATGGCAGCACCCAGCCAGCTCAGCCATGCGTCCATCCCTTCTCCGGTGGTCGCCGACAACTGCAGTATCTCGATGGTCGGATTGACGCGACGCGCGAGTTCAATGCAACGCTGCACGTCGAAACGCACATGCGGCAGCAGGTCGATTTTGTTGAGCACCATCAACTGCGACGCGGCAAACATGTCGGGGTATTTGAGCGGCTTGTCTTCGCCTTCGGTCACCGACAAAATAGCCACCTTGGCAGCTTCACCCAAGTCCCAGATGGCGGGGCACACCAGGTTGCCAACGTTCTCAATGAACAGCATGCTGTGTGCGTCTGCATGCGAGTGGTTGTGGTCATGGTTGCCTGCATCAGGGTGCTGATGCAATTGCGCAAAAGCTTGTGACACCATGGATGCGTCAAGGTGGCAGCCCTTGCCGGTGTTGATTTGTACGGCCGGTGCGCCGGTGGCGCGGATGCGGTCAGCATCAAGACTGGTTTGCTGGTCGCCCTCGATCACGGCCACGCGCAAGCCCGGCTGCCGGACTTTCAACGCTTCGATGGTCGCGCAAAGCAAGGTGGTTTTTCCTGAGCCGGGGCTGGAGACCAAATTCAAGGCGGTGACTCCGTGTGCCTTGAAGTGATGACGGTTTTGACTGGCAATCCGGTTGTTCTCACCCAGAATGTCTGTTTCCAGCTTGATGGCGCGTGCCTGGCTCATGCCGGGCACCGAAACCCGAGCCGCACCTGCACCGAAATGCAAGTCACCGTTACGAGGGTCAACATGGACATGGGCATGGTCTTGTTCAGGTGGCCGGCCTTGTCCATGCTCGTGGGCGTGGCCATGGCCGTGCTCATGGGGATGGCCGCCGTTATGCCCGTGGCCATGAGAATGCCCATGTGCGCCATCATGCGCAATTACCGTGCCTGAGGTGGCGCAACCGCAAATTACACACATCTTGTTATCTCCTTGTTTGTCATGTCAGTTATCTTCCACCAGCATATCCACCACGCGCAGCTCAGTGCCACCCGTGGGTTGAAGCTGGTAGCGGCCACAAACCGGGCAAGCGTCGCCACGTTGCCCGATCATGACCGACTCACTGCAGGGCATGCACCAAGCTTGGCCGGGCGGCTCGTCAATGTCAAAGCGAGCATCCTGCAGGCAGGTTCCTGGCGCCAATGCCTCGAGCGCGAACCGCAGGGCACGTGCTTCGACACCAGCAAGTTGTCCCGCTTCGAGCCGAAGCAGGGTGACGCGGTGAAACCCTTCGCGAACCGCGGCGTCTTCCACCAGTTTGAGAATACCCCCCGCCAGACTGGCCTCATGCATGGAAACCCTCCGGTGATTGATTGGCGAGCCCGCTCGGTTGAGTAAAGAATTCATGTTTCACACAGGGATCGTAGGCGCTCAGGAGAAGATTGACCTCGCGGTAAACATCTGGGTTGGTGGAAGGGTGCAGGTATTCAAGGGCTTGCGCGACTGCGCCGTGGGGGTGGAAATTCCATTCTGTTGGGGCAAGCACTTGACACGACACCACCCGTGCATCGTGGCCCGTACCGTCAAGTTGAACATGGTGAACCAGCAGGCCACGAGCCATTTCGACCCAAGCCATTCCGGTCAGCGAGGCTGATGTCATGCTGCCCACCGCCAGCCATTGCGCGCCACTGCGTGCAGGTTCGTCGGCCAACGCGAGGCGCACCAACTCTGCCAGGCGCGAACCCAGGCGTAGCCATGGGGTGTTGATCAACTCAGGTCGGGTCTGGTGCAAGCGCGTCCAAGGCCCGGTTTCAGCACACTCGGCGCGCCACAACGGTTGGCGGCTAAAGCCGGGCTCCCGGTGCAAGGAGTCGGCCAGCACCCTCAAATCAGTCGCGCTGGCATGCACGCGCAAAAATGATGCTGCGGGCGTCACTTTGTCTACCAGCGCTCGGGCCTGACGCAACAGCCGTGGCAGCCAGAGTTCGGTGCCCTCGCTCCATGAACGCAACCATGCCGCCGGGCTTTTTTCCCAATGCGTTAACCATTCTTGCGCAGGCAAGCCAAGCACATGCACAGACAACCAATGCTGAAGGCCATGCCACGGCTCATTGTGCGATGCACCCGACGGCGGTGGTGCCTCTGCGCCAAATACTGGGCACAGTTGCAATGCAGTATGGGCTTGCAGCCTGACTTGATCGTATGCAAGCGTGGACGCCAGTTGCGCCGGCCAATCCAGCCCAATGCGGCGCACATGTTCGCGCAGGGTTTCCCGTTGCAGGTCTTTGGCAGCGGTCGTCCCAGCAGCGGGCGCTAGGCTTTGGGCCGCAGCCACTGCCATCTCCGCGCATAGCCGGTGTGCATGACCGCACAGGCTAAAAAGGCTACCAAGCCTGGTCGGTAATGAGGCTGCCGGCACCCCACGGGTGAGCAGGGCAGCCCAGTCGCGTCGGGTACTAATCAAATTGTGCGGGCGCGGCTGGCCTGGCGTTACACGCAGCACCCCAGCAAGGTCATCCGATCGCAACAAGCTCATACCGTACTCCCGGAGGACGGTCGACGACCAAAAAGGAAGGTCCGGCGCGCCGCCAGGTCGGATGGTTTGGCCTGTGCTACGGCCTCTTTGGCCGGGGCAGCCGTGACCGGAGCTGGAGCCGGTGGTTGGCGCAACTCCGCCAAAACCGCTTGGGCTGTGGCACACGCCGCCGCATGGTCAGTGAATTCGAACATGGGTGAAAAGAGCGAACAGGCTTCGTAACTGCCAAAAGTGGGTTCATAGCTCGCGATGAAATCAAAATTTTTGACCCCAACACGGTGGGAGCGACTGCTCCCTGCCGTACCTGGCTGATCGATGCGCTCCAAAGGGAGCCAGACCAGGTTCATAAACCATGGGGTAATCAGGATGCCTACTGCACTCACCTTTTCGCTGGCTTGGGCCAAGGCGCCGGCTGGCGTTGGAGCCGCTACAGGGGCTGAATGGGCTACAACAGTCTCGCACAGTTCAAAGCCCAGAGCCTCAACACGTAGTGCCGGGTTCAAAATTGGCACACCCGCCATGCGCGTCCGGCCCACGTTCTCGAACAAGGCCGTCAACGCGTCGATGCGGGGCGTTAGCGTTGCGGGTGTGATGGCGCCCATGTGCAAATACGCTCAGGTGGCGTCCACCAACACCATGAACTGATCGGCGTCCCCATCGCACACGGGGCAGCGCCAGTGGGCAGGCAGGTCGCTAAACGCGGTGCCCGGATTCACCTGCCACACTGGATCGCCCTGCGCTGGGTCATAGACCCACCAGCAAATCTTGCACTCCAGCCGGGCGGCAGCAGGCAACTGCGCACTGTTGCCAAGGTAACTGCCTTCAAAGCGGGGCCCGCTGGAGGAGATCATGCGTGCTCCACCCATTCAAGCACTTCCTTGAGGCGTTCATAGGAATCGTGCAAATCTTCAGGTGCGGCCAGTGCCACCTCCGGTATCCCGGTGACCTCAACGGTGTTGAGGATTACCAAGTCTTGCGAGTTGTAGTAGACCACGCGCCAGCAATTGGGTGTGCAGGTGTTCGTGATGCGACAGTTGCCATACCCCCGCGAGAGAATCAAGACCCGGCCTGTGCCCAGATGATGGTCGAGAAAACCGATGTCTTCATTGGACATGGGCAGCAATGTGAGGTTCACCACGTGCGGGGGCTGGCCCGGCCGCCAAGTGCGCCACTGCTCCTCAATCTCGGCCAGTAGTGAAGGTGCATTCTGCACATTGGGGGGCAATGCGCCCTGCCAGCGTGGCACGGTGGGCCAGACGTCCTGCTGAGCGGCAGTCTTGAGTACCTCAGGTACAGCGCCCAGTTCCAGAGTGTCTGCTGCCACAGCACCGTTGACGGACTGTATGACGCGCCAGACACCGGCAAAGACCGACTCCTGCACGCTCAACTCAACCTGAGACTGCCCCGTGCCGGTGTCTGTGCCTTTGACTATTGCGCTGACTTCGCCTTCACCGAGCACCTGATTGATTAGCTTCAGATCGGGCAGCGACAAATGGCCCAAATCAACGCTGCGATTGGGGCCGCCGTGGCGAACTTCCTCAAGCAGCGCTAATGCCTCGCGCAGAGCGACATGCGCACCTACGCGTGCCGCAATTTCTTCGGGCTCAGGTAACGCGGGGGGGCGGAAGGTTTCCATGCCCTGCGGCATAGGCATGTAATCCAGAATTTCATCCTCGACTTGGCTGCCGGGACCGATACTGACGACAGGAATGGGAAAGTCTTTCATCACACACCTTATTAGTGACAGGAAGTGCCAGACGCGGCGGCGTTGACCACGGGAATGCCAATCGTTGGCGCACGAGACACGGGCATGGCCAAGGCCCTGGCCATCTCTTGTACATACTCGTCCCAGTCGTGCATGCCGCACAGTGTAGTGACGTACTGGCCATCGCGCAGAAATAAAAGCGTGGGCCAGCGTTGCGATCCGTACCGTAGCGCCAAAGCCTGCTCCAACTGGCGCGGCACCACGGCCACTTTGAAGCGTCCGGGGAAACAGCGTTGCAATTCTGGCAAAACCACGGCGACATCCAGACCTTCCGGAAACTGCACCGGGTCACCGGCAAATAGCACGACGCGGTCACCGCCTTCGGCCGCCCACGCATCAATGCTGGTTTCATCAACCCAGGTTGCGCCGTGAACAGTGACCAGGCGTTCAATCAAGGGTGAGGTTTCTGGTGCCGATCGAGGTGGTTGAACGGGCAGTTTTACAAGGGCTTCGCTGCCCACAGCGTCAACGGTTTCAGTGTTCAAGAGACGTCTCCAAAGGTTGTTGTTGATGCGTACCGGACAGCGCCAGAATCTGTTCCAGGCTCATGGCCGAAGGCAATGCAAAGCCCACACTGATATCGTGGCTCTCGCCATGAAGCGCAGCTTCCATAAGGTCAAGCGTGGCATTGATTTCCTGTGCTCGCTCAATACTGATGCGCTCTTGCGCGCTGTCGATAAAAATGAGAAGCCATTCATCGAGCGCTACCGCGCCCACCAGAGCTGTGTTCACGCGGCGCAGGTCACCACGGCCGGTGCACCGGGCATGACCTGGTTCGACGGCGACAACTTGCATGGGAATACCGATACACATGGTGTTTGGCCTTCAGACTGGAATCGCGGAGGGAGGAAAAAAGCGCTCGTCGCCAACCCGGCAAGCCAGCGCCTCGTCGGGACGTTGGCCTTCATAAAGTGCCAAGTCAAGTTGGGCGAATGACACCGTCTCGCGCTCAGTAAGCGGTCGGGTGCGCGGAATCGGCTGAGCACCCCAGCGGCGCAACGCATCCACACCCAAAGCCAAGGCATCTTCCATGGCGCGCTTCACACAGGGCCGCAGGCTGCCGCCATAGTCGTCAAGTTCCTCCGGCTGGCAGCCGATCAACAAAACAGCGTGCGGGAATTTTTCAGTCAGTTGCGCCAGCATCAGAACCTCTTGAAAACCAGTCTGGTGCAAGCTCATTTTTTTGGCCCCCATGAAGCGGGGAACTTCATCGTCTTCCACCGTTTTCAAGGTGCCTGGTTCCAAGCCATAGTCAATGGCATCGAATATGAGCAACCGTGACGCATCCTGCACATGTTGGATCAGATACAGACCCTGTGTACCACCATCAATCAGTTGAACGTGGGGCGCAAATTCGTAGCGGCTTTGCAGTGCCTGGATGCATCGCACACCAAACCCTTCATCGGCCCACAGAACGTTGCCGATGCCCAGCACGCAAATGGTTTCGGGCCTGTCACCAGGGTGGTGACAGGCCGTTTGAGGCAAACTGGTGCTCATGCTTGAATCATTCCTTCAAAAGGGGTGACGAATGCTGGGCTGATCGTCCAGTTGGGAGCGCAGTTGTTTCCAGGCATGGAAACTGTCCCAGGCGGCTTGCAGAGCCAGCCAAAAATTGGTGTCTGAGCGAAACACCAACGCGCAGCGGATGGCGGTGTCTGGGGTCATATCGCGCTGGCCCTGCACAAGTTCATGCAGGCGGCGACGGGAAACACCCAAAAGGCGGGCGGCCTCTGTCTGTGACAGGCCCAAGGGCGCCAGGTAATTACGGCTCAAAAAGCGCCCTGGGTGCCAAGGTGCGCGTGGCGGCACACCGGATGGGACACCCTTTGATACCGGTAATTGACGCCACGCGGCTTCCACGATGATCAATCCTTGAACGTGCGGTGGCCGGAAATCATCGTGCTAACCACGCTGGAGCGGCCCATGATGTCCTCGCGGATCGCTGCATACACATGCACGATGATAAAAACGATCAGGCTCCACATGCCCAAGTGATGCCATGTATGCACATCTTGCGACTGACCGAACAGCGGAATCACCCAGCCGAAGACGCGGTCGGCCCAGGAGCCAGCTTGCGCACCTTCGCCATAGAGGGCAAAACCTGTCACCACCATGAACAGTGCCGTCAGCAGGAACATGAAGAACATGGCAAACCGGGCCAAGGGGTTGTGTCCCACATAACGGCCGGGACGCGGGCTAAGAAACGCGTACCACTTCATCATGCCCAAGACTTCTCGCCAATAGACACGTTGAAAGATGGGCACCGAGAACAATTCACGGGCATGGCTGTTCCCAGCCACCGCCCAATAAATCCGCCCCAGCAGACCCACTGCCAGCATGTAACCAGCAGCAAAGTGCGCGAAACGGATGTAGCCCATCAGATAGTTGGCACTGGCCTCACCCGGCTGCGTTGGCAGCGGCGAGCCGATGAAATAGCCGGTAACGGCAAGCACAGTAATCGCCAAGGCATTAATCCAGTGCCAGATGCGCACCGGGGCCTCGAAGACGTAAACCGACTTGATCGATAAGGCATGAGCGACGGCTTCCTCGTCTGTTTCTGTGGGCCTGTGAAAGTCGGCGGCACTGGCCGACGTGCTTGTCTTGCTCATTAATCAATCTCCTGCTGGCTAGGTTTGTGGGGCAACGCGTGGTCTGCATTCGATGCAGCCCACGGCGCGCATCAGGATCGAATCAAAGTTGGCTCAGCAGGTAGGCACCTGCGCCGCCGTAGCAAGCACCCAGGCCGCCCAAAACCCAGGCCGCCTTGTTGGCGAGATAGCGTCGAATGCCAAGACCGATTGCCATGCCACCAATGTGCAGAGCGGCCGTTGCAAGAAGAAAGCCAGTGGCGTAACCCGCAAAGCCACTCTCTGGTGCTTCTGAGCCGTGCGCTAAGCCGTGCAGTGACGCGGCCACAGCGACCAGGCACAGTCCTGCGGCAATAGGCATTTGCACGCGAGCGAACACCAGCATGACCCCAAACAGCATCACACTCAGAGATACCGCGTGTTCAAGATACGGCACGGTCACACCCATCGCGCCCGCCACTGCTCCGAGCATCAAGGCCAGCATAAATGCCGATGGCCCCCACCAAGCTTTATTGGCGGGAAGGGCCTTGACCGACCACACGCCAACGGCAACCATGGCCAGCAGATGATCCAGGCCAAAGGGATGGACCAGGCCTTCAAAAAGGCTGCTGGTGCCATGCCCGGTATGCGCCTGTGCTGAAGCTATCGTCGCCATCATGGCCGCCGTCGCTATAGACCGCAAAAAGTTGATTTTTTTCACTTTGAAATGTCTCCTATGAAAACAGAACGGATTGCAAGCGGTGCGCTCAACGCACTTTCACGCTGGTGAGTTCTTGACCCTCGGGGCTCATGACATGGGTGGAGCACGCCAGGCAGGGATCGAACGAGTGCAACGTTCGCAAAATTTCCACCGGTTGCTCGGGGTTCACCATGGGCGTGTTCATCAGGCTGGCTTCGAACGCGCCGATCTGGCCCTTGTTGTCGCGCGGGCTGCCATTCCAGGTGGTAGGTACCACGCACTGATAGTTCTCAATGCGGCCATCCTTGATCTTGATCCAGTGACCCAGGGCGCCACGCGGGGCCGCGACCGTACCCACACCCTTGGCTTCCTTCGGCCAAGTGGCCGGATCCCACTTTTCGACGTTGGCCGTAGCGGTATCCCCCGATTTGATGTTCGCGACCATCTCCTTGAAATCGTCATACATCATTTCAGCGCAGTACTGCGACTCTAGCGCCCGCGCCAGCGTGCGGCCAATGGTGGTGGGCATCAGCTGTTTGACGGTGTATCGCGTTTCGGGTATGCCCAATGCCTTGGGTATGCCTGAGTTGATCATCATGGCAGACTGGTCCACCTGCTCCTTGACGCGCTGGGCGTACTTATTTCCCTGCGATGCATGGGCGTAGCCCAGGATGTAGCGCGCCAAGGGCCCCACTTCCACGGAACGCCCGCGCCAACGCGGGGACTTGATCCAGGAGTACTTGGCGCTCTCGTCAATTTCCTTGATGTCAGTCCGTGTTCCCTTGGTCTTGTCACCCAACACGTAGTTGGGTTCTGTCACGCCATCCCAAGGATGCAGACCCTTGGACTCATCGGCGTATTTGTACCAGCTGTGCGGCACAAATTCTTGCACCTGCTCTGGATCGCGGGGGTCGATGGGGTGAATCTTGTCCCAGTTGCCATCCAGAATCACGCCGCCGGGAAGTTTCTGCGTGCTGTGGTCGCCCATGATCTTTTCATAGGTGCCGTAGTCCATTACATTGGTGGCAGACAAGCCGCCGCCGTAGAGCCACCCTGCTTGCTTGTAGAGGGTGCCAATGGCTAATACGTCGGGGATATAGACATTATTATTGAACTCGATCATTTCCTTGATGCGGGCTTCAACAAAATTCAGGCGCTCCATGTTGACCGGAGCACCGGCCGCGCCATCCTTGTCGATGTTGATCGCACAGGGCATGCCGCCCACGAGATAGTTCGGGTGCGGATTTTTGCCGCCGAAGATGGTATGGATCTTGACCCATTCCTTCTGCAAGTCCAGTGCTTCGAGGTAGTGCGTCACGGCCATCAAGTTGGCTTCGGGCGGCAAAACATAGGCTTTGGAGCCCCAGTAGCCGTTCATGAAGGGCCCGAGTTGCCCACTTTCCACGAACTTCTTGAGACGATTCTGGACGTCACGGAAGTAACCGGGCGACGACAGAGGATGGCTTGGTGAAACTGTCTGCTGCAGTTTAGAGGTTTTCTTCGGGTCAGCCTTCAGAGCCGACACCACGTCCACCCAGTCCAGAGCATGCAGATGATAGAAATGCACAGCGTGATCGTGCACCTGCAGCGTCTTGGCCATGATCTCGCGGATCAAGTAGGCATTTTTCGGAATCACGATGCCCAGCGCGTCCTCCACGGCGCGCACTGAAGTCAGCGCATGACAGCCCGTGCAGACGCCACAGATCCGCTCCACGAATGCCCAAGCGTCGCGGGGGTCACGCCCCTTAAGAATCACTTCCAGCCCACGCCACATCGTCCCCGTAGAGACTGCGTTGCGGATCACGTTATTGCTGTCGAGATTGACCTCGCAGCGCATATGGCCCTCGATGCGTGTAACCGGATCGACCACGATGCGGCGACCCGTGTTGTCCATCTTGAAACCTTGCGTTTCGTATGCACCCATGTTGCTTCCTTTTTTGTCTTGTGTTGTGCCTTAGCGATCAGCAGAAGCTGACTCACTTTGACGGGTGTCTGGTTTTTGGGTGGCACGCTTGATGGCCGAAACTGCCGCGTGGGCGACCGCTGCCGCACCTACGACTGCTGCTGCCGCACCGCCGACCTTGTCGGCATTGGCCTCAATGCCAAACTGGTTGATGTCAGTCAGGCGGTTGTAGAACGAGCCCTTGTCCCAGAAGCCATCTTCCGAACATCCGATACAGCCGTGGCCCGCCTTGATGGGGAAGCTGGTTCCCTCATTCCATTGAACCGTAGAGCAAGCGTTGTAGGTTGTTGGACCTTTGCATCCCATCTTATATAGACAGTAGCCCTTGCGCGCCGACTCGTCGTCCCAGGCCTCGACAAACTGGCCTGCGTCGAAATGCGAACGACGGTAACATTTGTCGTGAATGCGCTGGCTGTAGAACATCTTCGGACGGCCTTGACGGTCCAGTTCTGGAATTCGGTCAAATGTCAACATGTAGGTGATGACCCCCGTCATCACCTCGGCAATCGGCGGGCAACCTGGCACCTTGATGATGGGCTTGTCAAAGATCACCTTGTGAACTGGCGTGGCCTGTGTCGGGTTGGGCTTGGCCGCCTGCACACACCCCCATGAGGCACATGAGCCCCAGGAGATGATCGCCTTCGCGTCTTTGGCCACATGCTTCAACTGCTCGATAAAGGGCTTGCCACCAATGATGCAGCTCATGCCATCCTGGTTCAGCGGCGGGTTACCCTCCACTGCGAGGATATAGTTGCCCTTGTACTTGACCATGATCTCCTCAAGGATGGCTTCTGCCTGGTGGCCGGCAGCAGCCATCAATGTGTCGTCATAGTCCAGAGAAATCATGGATAGCACGACATCCTTGGCCAGTGGATGCGCCGAGCGAATGAAAGATTCAGAGCAGCACGTACACTCCAGCCCATGCAGCCAGAGAACAGGCGTGCGCGGCTTGTTTTCCATAGCGTGCGCAATTTGCGGCACAAAAGCCGGCCCGAGACCCAATGACGTAGCGGTCAGGGAACAATATTTCAAAAAACTGCGGCGGGATATGCCTTGGCGGCGCATCACCTCGTAAAAAGTTTCCATCGTGGCATGTCTCCAGTTGCTTTTTGATCTTGGTCGGCCCCCGCGGCCCAAGGCGTTCAGGGAGGTGCCAACCCATTGAGGGCGGGCCTACGATGTACTGCAAGTCACGCGCCAACATGGACGGTTCAAGGGAATACCCATATTCGCATCTCTAAGTAGTTGTTTTTATTGAAAAGATTAATCTCGGGAAGTTAGGTCTGTCAGGCCGTATTCGCACTCATGGAAGATCAGCTTCCAGCTGCCGATTGCTTTTGCAAGGCGTGTGTTCAGTCCATGGTTCATCGTCTAACTGGTAACGTAGAGGAGTTTCTTGACACCACCGCGCACATGCGCTGGCGCATTGAGCGCGATTACCAGGACTTGAAGCAGGATCTGGGGCTGGGTCACCACGACACGAGGGACGGGCTGGCGGGGATGAATCACCACGCCAGTCTGAGCATTGCCGCGTACGGCTTCTTGATGGCACCGCGACTGAAGGCTGGCAGCGATGCCAGCGGTAAAAAAACCTCATCAAACGCTAGGTACCTGCTGTTCCCAAGAATTACGTCCCTCGGGGAAGTTCAGCGCGCGCAGCGTCACGTATCAAACTCGATCATGACATTGCGCCTCCAACTGGGCGTCGCCCTCGCAAGCGTTCTGGGACACTGCCCGCATTGCAACTCAATAAATCTGCGTCTATATTTGCGACGCAGTAAGATTAAAAGCTTATGGTATTGGGTTGGGGGTAGGGCGGTGTCCCTTTCAACGATCCCTAAAAACACAGAATTTATTGTTGTAAACAAAACTTTCGATACCGGTCGTTTTGCAGTACTGATAAAGATCGCTGGTGCGGTTGATAAAGCCTGCTCCGGTGAAATTCAGAGAAGTGTTGCAAAGCACCCCGACTCCGGACAAACTTCGGAACGCTCTGAGCAGTTTGTGAATCGCCGGATTTTGGGCGGCGTTGACTGTTTGCGCACGGGCAGTGCCATCCACGTGCGTGATGGCCCGCAAATTTGTATTCTTGACTTTCTGAAAGTACAGCATATGCGGAGATGGCCCCTGCCAATCAAAATGGCGGCTCACCTCTTCCTCCATACAAATCGGCGCAACCGGACGAAATTCTTCACGTTTCTTAATGTGGTTTAGACGGTTACGCATTCCGTCGGTAAACGGTGCAGCCAAAATTGAACGGTTCCCCAGCGCACGAGGGCCGATTTCGCAACGACCATGGGTCCATGCAACGATTTTTTCTTGTGCTAGGAACTGAGCTACTCGATGTGCTTCTAGCGGGAAGGTGTTGACGTCAGGCATGTCGGGTGAATCATCCTCAAATGCCTTGTCGCTGTAAACGTCCCACTCGACCTTTGCTTTGCCAGTAAACTCCCGCATAGCGTCTATGCCAGTACCGATTGAGGAACCAGTATCGTTAGTACACGGGGGTACAAACACGTCCTCAAATAAACCGCTATTTCGCCACATGGTGTTCCAGTCGCAGTTGAGGCCGCAGCCACCCGAGATAAGCAATGGATAGCCAGCGGTGAGGTTTTTCTGGGCGTACTGGTAGAAGCGGTTAAATATCTCATCCGAGTAACGTTTGGCCAAACGCGTGAAGTCTGGGTGTTTTAGGCCGATGTTGTAAAACTTAGACCAATGCATGTCGTCCTTGGCAAGTGTGGCAAGAATGCTGTCGTGCTTTAATAGAAAGTCGGTGACTTCTTGTTCTTCGTGGGTCATCTCACCAGATTCGCCGTAGGCGCACAAGGCCATAAGTTTGCCTGGATCTTCGTTTCGCAGTTTGCCTTTTTGCAAGGTGAAGGTCGGATCGGCCAGCGCGTAAAGGAATGAGTACTTGTTTCCCGGCGTTGCCATTACACGACCGAGGTTTGTGACAAGCAGGCTCTCATCTACAAGATAAAAATCACCCAGGGCACCTTCCCATACCAACACGTAGCACGGCTTGCCTTGCTCAAAGGGCGAAAGGCCATAGCTGCACCAGATGTGCGAGCGTTCGTGGCTGCTAGTAAAGTATTTAACCTCAGCGCCAAACATTCGCGTTGCGTGATACTGAACGGCTGATCGGTTATGGCCATAGTATCCAGCGCCGATCGGCGCATTGACTGCCAACGATCCTTTGCTCCAGCCGCTCACCGCAAACACGTCTGGCATAACACTAAGTTGTTCAGCCGCACTAACGAACTGGGTTGGATTCAAAACTTCGAATCGCGGAAAACTATCCTTTTCGGCCTCGAACGACCATTCGAGTTTGCCAACTGTGCCGTCGATCAGCGCGATTGATCCGTCGTGCCCCGGTTTCATTGAAAATATTTTCATATTCTTTTCTTTGCGAGCTCAAGTCTGAAGTGCAACTTTGTGATTAAACCGGTTGGGTGAGTGAAATGCAGGGGCTATCTGAATTTTTGTGTTCGAGGCACGCAGGGAGACTTATCGTCCCGGAATTTCACAAGTTCAATGTGCTTAATCTGTCCAGTGACCCAGTCGATAGCCGGTTGAACCGTCAACTGATCCTGCCCCCCGTGTTCCCGGACACGGTCTATTCGCAATATAGCGCGGGTTGCTCTATTGGTCCCTGACGCCGTTTTGCAGCTTGATGCTGCCTGAACTCCCTGGGTGATTTCATTTTCAAACTCGAATGCGGATGCACTTCATTGAAGTGCTCGAATGCCGCCGGCAATTGAGCCATGACCGTCTGGGCATCAGTCAGGCCCATGCGGCTGATGGTTCAACCTTATGGAGAATCGATCAACGTAACTCGGTATGGCATTCCGTCAGTCCAGCGATGTTCCGTCACGACCCGCAAGTCAATGTCTGTCAGAGAGTCCATGGCTTCTGCAATGGGTTCCGTTGTGGCAGCGTCGCCAGAATACCTATCCCGGTAAACGCGAATTTTTTCGAAGGCCTGGTATGCCGGAGAGATTTGATCATCGCCAAACAAATCTTCTTGCAGTTGCACATCAGCCCAGGTTCTGGAAATCGCCAGTACCCTGACCTTGACGGTCTGAGGCTTGCATAGTGGCAGGGTCTTGACCCGTGGGCCGGTGGCGAAAAGTTCTCCGTTTTGTCCACTGTGAATATGGAGTTGACCATTGCGCGCATGACGGCGTGCCCGATTCCGCAACTCAGCTATACGGGCATCGGAGGCTGGGTTGATCGCGCAGGAAAACGCCCAGGCATACGATTCGCGCAACCGAGCTTGGTCTTCTAGGATGCGCGCGATATCTTGATTGAACAGGTCATCGGAGCCGTCTTTCCGAACCGACAGACGCAGTGCGCGCTGGGGTGTCTCGAGTAGATGGGCGATCACCTGCATTGTGTTGTCGCCAGGCATGAATTCAAATCCCAGGGAACTGGCCATCAGGGAGCGCAGGGACGGCAGATCCGTGCACAACTCCTCCTTGAACTCGCGGGTCCTTGCTTCAAGAACGGCCTCCGTGAGGGCAACACCATTGGCCGCAAAATCCCGCCATGCAAAAGAATGGGTGCGTGTCTTCGTCATGTCATCGACTCCTTCAAGATCAGGTACGCATGAATGCAAACCATCCAGGCCTGCAAGCCCCCGATCTCATCGGCGGCGCCATCTTTGGTGGAACCGGAAGTGGCGTGTGTCTCGGCCGATGACCAAAGCAGGTAGGCGACGGGGCGATCATCGCGATTGCCCCGACGGTGAATCACCGGAGGGACATCAAATACCTGCGTGAACACCGAACGCAGGTCGAATTCCAAGGCGCTGGTCCGCGCAGAACCCTCACCCTTCTGCAGGCAAATGCGTAGCGAGGAAGACATGACACCCGCCTTGCGAAGCAGCTCCAGCAGATCACGCGCACGTGCCGCTGCAGCGAGAGAGAGGTAGATGCCGACGGCACATCGACGCCAGCTTTCGACCGCATGCTCGAGCATGCGGTCATCCGCGCTGCCTTGCAAATAATAGGCAATGGTTTGGTACTTGGGCTGCCACATCCGTTCGAGCCTGGCGCCGAGGCTGACAAGCAAGGCTGGCAGGCGCAATGCCTCGGCTTTGTTGCCACTGAATTTGCGCGGGAACTGCAGGCCCAGCCAACGGCGGAAATCTGATTCGAGCCGCTCTCGCCAGCGAGTGAGCACATCCGTCGGTAGCAGCATGCGCTGGGCGATGGCCGCGTCGGACGCTCCGTCGCGCATTTGCTCAATGGCCCAGACTACCGACCCGACCACCAGACCCTGTTGGGCCGCCTGACTTGCACGGGGTGCAGTCGGGGTGGTCCATTGAAATGGATCGGATGAAGTGGGCAACGTGGCCGGCAACTGAGTGTCTTCAAGCGTGCGCCAACACAAATGCGCGGCCGAAAGGCCGGTGCGTCGCACCCTTTGAGCAAGCGTGTTGGGCCTGATGCCGAGAATGTTCGCCCATTCCGTGGTTGTCAGTTGTGACTTTTCGCAGATGGGGTCATCAAGCCACTTGCGTAGGGGCTCCTCATAGAGGTGACTGTAGCTACGCAAGGTGGTTGCAGGGGAAGCATGCCCGGCCATCGCGGCAATCATCTCAAGCGGGCTGACGTCCGCCGTGGGACTGGATAACCAGCTGAGGTACACCGCATTGCTGATTGCTGTATGTCGCAGGGTGTGGAGTCGAATAGAGCGTTGTCCGGTCGCGCACTTCAAAAGAGCGTTCACATAGTTTTCGGAGGAGGACGGGCGATAGCGTTGTGCATCATCACCCGGGTCCCCAAACAGAAAGGCGCTGTCCGGTGCGCCCTCGGAGCGACGGAAATCAACCAGCTTCTGAACAACGGCCAACGCCACCGGTTCACGCAGGCTCAAACGCCTTTGGCTGTCGATGGACTTGAGGCGGCCACGGCGGGCATCGCGAGCGATTTCGATTTCGGCGCCTCGACCATCGTTGCCGGTGACAAACTTGACATTGCGGATGCGCAGCCTCATTAACTCCATGCGGCGCACCGGCGTGTTGCCGGCAATAGCCAGAATTGCCTGTGAATACAATCCCATGCGTGCATCGGCGCACTGGGAAGCGGTGCTCATGCACCACTGAATCTCATGTGGCCAGATCACATTGGCCTGAACACGGCTCTCAGTGCGGGCATTGCCAAGAAAGGATTGGGCCAATGGCTCCAGATCGAACCACTCGGTAAGGAATTGATGGAAGCTGGCCAATGCGGCGCTCATGACGGCACGGTTGGAGGGAGCCTCTTCAGCTACAAGGGTTGCATAGAGGGGCTGTAGCTGCTCTGTGCGCCAATTGAACGGGCTGTCCGGCAAATCACTGATCGCTCGGCCTAGCTTGAGCAGAGCACAAGCGATGTACCTGCTGACGGTACTGGCGGCAGGGTTGGGGGTTTGAGTGGTCCCGTTCTCGCAGATATGCGCCGCCCAGGCGACCAGCACGGCAGTCCTGGGGTCCGCGGACAACAGACGGGCGCCAAGACCGGTGAAGCCGTGGGCCCAACGGCGCTTGGTGAGGCCGTCGATTTCGTTTTGGCGTTCCTCGCGCATTATGTCGAGCGTCATGTTCAATACCGCCATGTTGATGGTGGAACCTGCGGCGTCCTCCGCCACATCTAGCAGACTGGATGTGGCACCACACTCGTAGACCGTGTCCACGCCATCGTCCGGGTCTTGATCCTTGATGGTCATGCCTGTTTGCTTGCGTGCCCATGCCTCTCGTGGAATGGCTGACAGGCAGAAGACACGACAGGCGTGCGCGACCAGGCTGGCAGGAAAATGTTGGTTACACCAGGATTCAAAGTCAAGGGTCAGCTCCTTGATGGGGTCAGACTTGTCTGCAAACACGTGGCTAGAACGAAGGATTTGAATCAGATCACTGCTCCATCTGCGTGTGGCAGCATCAAGACTTGAGACTGATCCTGACCAGGCCATGACGGTGAGCGGGCTGAGGTAACGTCGCTCGAGGTGCGGTGGATCAACGGCTTCCCATTCCAGGGCGGCACGCCCATCGATTGAATAGTGAGCCAAGGGTGAACTTTCGAGTTCCTTCAACGCCTTGGGATGCACGCCGTCCAGGCAGATTAGCCGCAGTGGCAACGTTCCTGGGGCATGGTGATCGCGGGTAATGGCGATCGCCTGAAGTTGCAAAAATCGCCTGACTCGTTTTTGGCTGTCTATAGAAACTGACCATGTGACCGCGCCATCGTCGGATCTGGAAAACAGAACACCGGGCGTGAGCTCAGGAGTCGATCGGGAAAAAGACATTCCTCACTCCTTCGACAGGCCAAACACCACGTCGCCGAAAACGGAAGTTGCCACTGCATCCATCGCTTTCGCGGTCCGGCTGCTCCAGGTGTCGAGGCAGGAGTTGCTGAATGCACTGAGACGATATTGGCCGCGAATGGAATGGCGCAGAACCGCGTCGATGTGGCTGGATGGCAGTCCTGCGTGCCGGAGGAAGTTTTCCATGACTTTGCGGCTGCAGTCCGGGGCCAGTTCATAGTCACTGTCAAATGACCGTATGAAGTCATGCGTGGCGACGGGGACGACCTTGCAGGTATCAGTCGCAAGACAAAGCAGACGAATATTCGAACTATTGGCGACGCTGTTGCACCAGCGGGCAAAGTCGGACGATGGCGTGTGTTGTCGGGACAGGCGCGTGAGCATGATCCTGCAATGGGCGCGCACCCCTCTGATCGTTAGCGTGGCGAATTTGCACAGGGGTACCGGCTGTAGACCCTGATCATTGGGAGTCACCTTGTCGTGCAGTGCCAGCCATGCGTCGTTGTTTTCATCGATATCAGCCGGCAAATCGACAGTGGCTGTTTCGCGCAAGGCGAGTAGCACCGACAGTCGCCATGCTGACAGCCTGATAAAGCTGTTGTGAAACGTCAGAAGGCGATGAAGTCCTGCATGGTTTCCTGGGCTGTATTGGTTTGTCAGATCGACGAGGTGCCGGTCGTGCCGTTGCAAGGCTTCATGCGTCGGTACTGCACGGCATCCAAAGCCAATAGAGCCGATCGGGATTGATGCCGGTTCACTCCATTCGGTCATGGCGTAGAGGCGGCTCATGGCTTGGTGGATTTCTGCGGCACTCAGGCTGGCATAGTGGAGCTTGCTGCGAGGGATGTGACTCAGGTCGCAGTTTGTGATGAAGCTGCTCAAGCAATCTACGCCCAACTGTCGCAGTGCGCGCCCCGTGCTGTAACGCAGCCTTGACCATGATGGTGCAATGTCATCAGGACATGGGTACACCCGGGCGGAACTATTAGGAGGGGCATGTTCTGGATAGAGGTCCTGCAGTTTTTTCGCGGCTGGGTAACGATCCAAACGTGATTTCAAATTTCTGACCAGCTTCAAGGGAAGAGGGCGGACGAGCATGTACGACGAGGGCATGCTGCCCGGCAGGGCTTGAGACGGTTCATTGATGACCATTCCAAAGTCGATTTTGATGGTGCCTTCATTGATGGCAACTCCTGCAACCCATGCGCCGTCGATCAGCGAATCGAGAAGCTCAATTTCAGCTGCTACACCTATGGAGAACCCCGTGATCGCCACCAGTACACCCAGCGCCCCACTCAATGAATCGGCGTCGAGTTCGCGCGCAATCACGGAATATGCGCGTGTCGTCTGTTCGTTGCTGAGGTTGCGGTGTTTTGTCGCTCCTGCTCGATGGGCGGATGAAGCCGAAAAAACATTGCTCATCAGCTCCCCGACAACGCGACCTCGAATTGATGGCGGGGGTGGTGGGGCGCTGGAGAAATGACGTACGACATCGCGCCAGGCCTTGTGCAGGCTGTGCAACCAGGGGGCATCCACGGTTTCATCGGGTGCCATGCCTCCAAGAAGAATTTCGATACTGCTTGACGGTACATCATCTTCTCCGAGCATCGTGCTTAAGTGCCTTGATGCACTCAACGGAACTGGCTTCATGCGTTGCAGCGCCAACAATGTTTGAAGACCCACATAGATTTGTGCGAGGTTGTTTTTCTGTAAGCGTGAGTCGGCCAGAAGACACCACAATGGGTGCTTGTGCTTGAGACCTTTCAGCGCGCTTGGAGCATCTAGCTGATCATCTTGCTGAGTGCTGAGGACTCCGTCTAGGAGATCACTGAATTTGTATTTGACGTCATCAGCGTGATGATTAGCTGAAGGAAGACACTCAAGTAGGCGCATGACGGACTTGGTTGCTGCGCTGACGACGGTTAGAAAAGCGGGGGCGCCGCGTGGTGCGTCAAATAATTTCAAAATCCTTTCGATGAATTGGTTGTTGGTGCATTGATCTTCTTTTAATAAATGAGTACTGTCTGTGATGTCGGTAAGTAGTCGCGTTTGATTCATGGGTCTTCCTTTGAATGAGGTGCGCCAATAGCGTAGAGAGCGATGACCGGGTTGGATTTGGCGGATGAGATCCGACCGAATGACCGGGCAAGAACGGCGAGGAAAAGGGAATGGTTGAGCCCGGATCACGCCCAACGGGCTGATCCAGGACTCCTCGTCACAACAACGGAAATGGCGCTCATTACGACTGACGGGAGAATTCCGTCGGCCATCTTTTGAGTGCGGCTATCGCTGACGCAGAAAGTCAGCAGCAGCGTTGATTGGCGGTGCCATGCGTACCCGCCATCTCTAAGGATGGCCAGATCCGCTATATATAAGGCGCCGATGTGGCGGCGCGATGAGCCGAGAAGTTCGACCCAACGGTTTTAGCTTATCGCAAAAAATTGCCATATGCAAACGATCCGGCAAGTGACGCAAATCGGCAAACGAAAGTTTGCAAATTCCACGCCGCTGTCAGTACCCAATGGTCAACTTTCGCGTATATTCCCTATGCCATCTGAAAAAGTTTTGGGAGTGGCAGGATGACGCGGCAGTGACACTCGTCATCTTGTGGGTTAGATCGGCGTCATCTCTAGCGTGGTCTAAGTGATTGATTTAATTGACTTGCGCCAATTAAGATCGTTGCATGGCGCATATAGTCGCTAGGTCTACACAGTGATAGTAGAGCGCTCATAACCCAGGTCGGAGGTTCAAATCCTCCTCGCGCAACCAACAAGGAAAAGCCCTCTTCGGAGGGCTTTTCTGCTTCACGGCACTGTAACAAGCAGTGTCGTGCATGTAGGAGCCAGGCCAAAAGCCCCGCTCCCCCTTTTTGGAACCACACTTGACTACTCGTCGCCAATTCGGCCTGGCCGCAGCTTCGCTGCTGGCTGCCCCCACTCTGCTGAAGGCCCAGGGTAACAACAAGATCATCCTTGGCCAGTCGGCTGCCTTCACGGGGCCCGCAGCCGAACTTGGCATCCAGTTCCATCAGGGAGCCCGGATCTGGTTCGACCAGGTCAATGCCCAGGGCGGCATCGCCGGCAAGACCATCGAGATCAAGATCCTGGACGACGGCTACGAGCCTGACCGTTGTGCTGCCAATACGCAGAAACTGATCTCCGAGGACGTGTTTGCGCTCTTCGGCTACATCGGCACGCCGACCAGCCTGGCAGCACTGCCGCTGCTGAGCAAGGCGCAGGTTCCCTTCATCGCGCCGTTCACGGGTGCCATGGGGCTGCGCGAGCCTTTCAACAAGCAGGTCTTTCACCTGCGTGCTTCCTACAACGACGAGACCGCATTGATCGTCAGGCAGCTCACCAATCTTGGCCTGAAGAAGATCGCGGTTTTCTACCAGAACGACGCTTACGGCAAGGCGGGCCTGGACGGCGTGACGCTGGCCCTGGACAAGCTTGGCCTCAAGCCTGTGGCCCAGGCCACGGTGGAGCGCAATTCGGTGGACGTGGCCGCTGCCGTGCGCACACTCAATGCAGCCGGGCCGGACGCCGTGGTGCAGATCAGTGCTTACAAGTCCTGCGCCGCCTATATCCGTGCAGCCCGCAACGCCGGCTTCGGTGGCACCTTCTTCAACGTGTCTTTCGTCGGCACGCAGGCCCTGGCCGACGAGCTGGGCAAGGACGGTGCCGGTGTCGTGGTCTCGCAGGTCATGCCCTCGCCTTACTCCCTGGCGCGTCCGATCGCCCGCGAGTTTTCCGAAGCGGTGAAGAAGGCCGGCGGCAATGCGCAGGCCAACTTCTCCAGCATGGAAGGCTACCTGGCCGCCAAGGTCGTGACCGAAGGGCTCAAGCGCGCCGGGACACGCATGAACAGCCGCGACGGCCTGATCCAGGGCATCGAAGCCATCGGCAGCCAGAGCCTGGGCGGCTTCCAGCTCAATTTCTCGGCCAGCCAGCACGTTGCGTCGAGCTTTGTCGAGCTGTCCATGCTGACTGGCGACGGTCGCGTACGCACCTGAAGCGGGCCGGGGATATCCCCGGCTGACAGAGGGGCGGGTGAAGGAATAGACTCTCACCCATGAAGGTCATCGATTCCATCGTCGCCCAGGCTGCCGGCATGGCGGCCATCCGGCGTGACATCCACGCGCATCCCGAACTGAGCTTCCAGGAGCGGCGTACCGCCGACCTGGTCGCGGCCCGTCTGACCGAATGGGGCATCCCCATCCATCGCGGCCTGGGTGGCACCGGCGTCGTCGGCATCATCCAGCAGGGCAACGCCAAACGTGCCATCGGCCTGCGTGCCGACATGGACGCCCTGCCCCTGCAGGAGAACAACACCTTTGCCCACACCAGCCGGCACGAAGGCAAGATGCACGCTTGCGGCCATGACGGCCACACCGCCATGCTGCTGGCCGCGGCCCAGCATCTGGCGCAGCATCGCCATTTCGACGGCACGGTCTACCTGATCTTCCAGCCGGCGGAAGAGGGAGGCGCTGGTGCCAACGAGATGATCAAGGAGGGCCTCTTCGAGAAATTCCCGATGGAGGCCGTGTTCGGCATGCACAACTGGCCGGGCATGAAAGCCGGTACCTTTGCGCTGAGCCCGGGGCCGGTGATGGCTTCGAGCAACGAATTCAAGATCACCATCCGTGGCAAGGGCGGGCACGCCGCCATGCCGCACAACGCGGTGGACCCGGTGCTGGTGGCCTGCCAGATGGTGCAGGCCTTCCAGACCATCGTCAGCCGCAATCTCAAGCCCATCGACGCCGGCGTGATCTCGGTCACGATGATCCACGCAGGGCATGCCACCAACGTCATTGCCGACAGCTGCGAGCTGCAGGGCACGGTGCGCACCTTCACGCTGGATGTGCTGGACCAGATCGAGGCGCGCATGCGCGAAGTGGCTCAGCACACTTGCGCCGCCTTCGGTGCGCGTTGCGAGTTCGAGTTCGAACGTAACTACCCGCCCACCATCAACGCCGAGCGCGAGGTGGAATTCGCGCGTCAGGTGATGGCCGGTATCGTGGGTGAGGCCCATGTGCTGAAGCAGGAGCCCACCATGGGCGCCGAGGACTTCGCCTACATGCTGCTGGCCAGGCCGGGCGCCTATGCTTTCATCGGCAATGGGGACGGCGTGCACCGCGAGATGGGCCACGGCGGCGGCCCCTGCACCCTGCACAACCCGAGCTATGACTTCAATGACGAACTCATACCGCTGGGGGCGAGCTACTGGGTGAAACTGGTCGAGGCTTGGCTGGCGCCGCAGCGCTGACGCTGCTTCAGCGTGGCAGGCAGAAACCGCGGTGCGCGGCGATCTGCAGCAGACCGTCGAAGATCAGCGTGTCGTGCAGTTCAAAGGGCGTGGCCAGGCTGGGCGCCATCTTCCAGCCCGCACCGCCTGCCATGACACACCAGGGTTCGGCGCCACAGTGCTTGCGCACATGATCAACCATGCGCTCCATGGCACCGGCAATCGCGTAGGTACCACCGCTGGTCAGCGCGTCGCTGGTGTTGGTGGGGAAGGGGCGCACCTCGCCCGTGGGCACGTGCAGGCCGGCGGTGCCGGATTCGAGGGCGCGCAGCATGATGCCGTGGCCCGGCAGGATGTAGCCCCCGAGAAACCGTCCCGAGGCGTCGATGGCTTCCACGGTCACGGCCGTGCCCACCATGGCCACGACGATGGGGCGCGGTGTACCCATGGCCCGCATGCCGTGCCAGGCGCCGATCATGGCCACCCAGCGGTCCGGGCCCAGCCGTGCCGGATGGTCGTAGCCATTGCTCAGGCCGGCTTCCTGCGCGCTGGAAATGACCCAGTGCGGCGACACGTCCCAGTGCTCCATCTGCGTCTCGACGCGGTGCTTGACGGCGTCACTGGCGACCACGCAGCCCAGCATGCAGCGGGGCGAAGGCAGGCCGGCCCAGGCCGATTCGGCCAGGCGGTCGATGTGATCCAGAAATTCCGCCCCTTGGGCGAGGACCTGTGCGCCGGGATGCGGCGCTTCGTACAGCGCCCACTTGAGGCGGGTGTTACCAACGTCGATGGCGAGAAAAGACATGGCTTGTGATCCGTTGGCGACGGCTCACATCATAAAGGAAGCTGTTCAGCCCTGACGCCAGGGCAGGTCGTGGTAGCGCCAGCCTCCTTTGCGGCCGCGGTGCGCCGAATCGTCGGGATCGCCTTCGAAACCTTCCAGGATGTTGTAGGCCTCCAGGCCGAGTTCCGTGGCGCGTCGCGCCGCGGCAATCGAGCGCACGCCACTGCGGCAGAGCAAAACGGCTTTCTGGCCGGCGGCCACGGCGGTCCGCAGGCCCGCGTCGAAATCAGGGTTGAGGGCCATGCCGGGCCATTGTTTCCAGGCCAGCGCGACGCTCCCTGGCACGAACCCCACCCACTCGCGCTCGGCGTCTGTACGGACGTCCACCAACACGGCCTCGCCGGCCTGCACCCAGGACCAGGCCAGCTGCGGCGTGATGTTGCCCGCGTAGCCCTGGGCGGGCCGCACGGCCATGAGCGCCGCGCCATCGGCGTCGTGGCGCAAGCCGGAGTGCAGATTGGCCGGCACGGCTTCGTCGATACGCCTGGGCTTGGGCAGGTGCAGGTTGTCCATGATGGCCTTGAACTCGGCCAGCGACTTGCCGGCCACCCGCGCATTGCCCGCCTTCTCGGCACCGATGGTCGAGTGGCTGCGACCGTGGTAGTCGTGGCCGGGCCAGACCACGGTGTCGTCCGGCAGCGCGAACAGAACCTGGGTCAGGCTGTTGTAGAGCGCCTCGGAGCTGCCGGACTGGAAGTCGGTGCGGCCGCAGCCGTTGATCAGCAGGGTGTCGCCGGTGAAGACGTGGCGCTGGCCTTCCGACTCCCAGACGTAACTCATGCTCCCGGCAGTGTGCCCGGGGGTGTGCAGGGCGCGCATGTGCTGGCCGCCGAAGCGCAGCTCGGCGTCATCCTGCAACTGGATGGCTGCCGTGCGGATGCCGCAGGCCTCGGGGGCCGCGGTCAGGGCGCCGGTGTGTTCCACCAGCAGGCCGGCGCTGGTGACGTGGTCGGCATGGGCGTGGGTTTCCACCACCAGCATGAGCTGCAGTCCGTATTCGCGCAGCACGGCGAGGTCGCGTTCGAGCTGATCGTCGACCGGGTCGATGATGAGTGCCTCCCGGCTGTCGGTGTCGAACAGCAGGTAGGTGTAGGTGCTGGAGGCCGGATCGAAGAGCTGGATCGGTTTCATGGGGCGGGCAGTCATCCGGGCAGGACGCGAGAGCAAGCCCCAAGGATACGCAAAAAACGAGGGCCGCGTCACTTGCATGACGCGGCCCTCATGGCGGGGCAAAAGGGTCAGGGATCAGACGATCTTGACGCTCAGGTTGGGTAGGCCGTCGATGTGCATCTCGATCACGTCGCCCTTGACCACGGGCCCGACGTTCTCGGGCGTGCCCGAGTAGATGATGTCGCCGGGGAAGAGCTCATTGGCCTGGGACAACTGGCTGATCTGCTCGGCCACCGACCAGATCATCTGGTTCAGGTTGGCGTTCTGCTTGACCTGGCCATTGACCTTGAGCCAGATGCTGCCTTTGGTGAAGTGGTCGACCTGGCCGAGCTTGTGTACAGCACCGATGGGCGCCGACTTGTCGAAGCTCTTGCCGATCTCCCAGGGCTTTTTCTGATCGCCCATGGCGCGCTGCAGGTCTCGGCGTGTCATGTCCAGGCCCAGGGTGTAGCCGTAGACCAGATCGAGCGCCTTTTCCACCGGGATGTTGCGTCCGCCCTTACCCAGGCAGGCCACCAGTTCGGCCTCGTAGTGGTAGTTCTTGGTCAGGGTCGGATAGGGGTGGTCGGCCACGGTGCCAGCGGCCACGTACTGGATGGCGTCGGTCGGCTTCTGGAAGAAAAAGGGCGGTTCGCGGTCCGGGTTGGAGCCCATCTCAATCGCATGGGCCCGGTAGTTGCGGCCGATGCAATAGATGCGGCGGACGGGGAACATTTCATCGCTGCCGACGATGGGGATATAGGTGTCGCTGACCTCGAAGGGGGTCTTGGCCTTGTTCTGCGCCACGCCTGGCAGGGCGCAGCCGGCCAGCGCACCGGTGGTGACCAGGGCCGTGTTCTGGAAAAAATGTCGTCTGTCCATGAAAGTCTCCTCGTTGGAAATGATTTTGATGTGGGTGAGCACAACAGATTTGTACCAGTGTCCGCAGCGGAATGGGTGTCGATTAGTGAAAACAGTTTCCCTCGAAGTGTGTGCAATATTGGTGAAAACCCCTAGGTGTATTCCTCGGCGCACAGGCGCAGAATCCGGCCGGACAGTAAGTAAACTGATTGTTCTGCCCCCCACTAGGAGATCACCTTGACCGACAACAAGACCCCCAATCGCCGTAGCCTGCTCAAGGGCGCTGCCGTCGCCGCTGGCGCCATGGCCGCCCCCATGGTCGCTACCGCACAGACCACCACCTCCCTGCGCTTTCAGAGCACCTGGCCGTCCAAGGACATCTTCCACGAGTACGCCATGGACTTCGCGTCCAAGGTCAACGCCATGTCCGGCGGCAAGCTCAAGATCGAAGTGCTGCCCTCGGGCTCCGTCGTGCCGGCCTTCCAGCTGCTGGAAGCCGTGAACAAGGGCACCCTGGACGGCGGCCACGGCGTGGTGGCCTACCACTACGGCAAGCAGTCCGCGCTGGCCCTGTGGGGCTCCGGCCCGGCCTTCGGCATGGACCCCAACATGGTCCTGGCCTGGCACAACTACGGCGGCGGCAAGGCCCTGCTGGATGAGATCTACAAGTCCATCAACATGGACGTCGTGTCCTACCTGTACGGCCCCATGCCGACCCAGCCCTTCGGCTGGTTCAAGAAGCCGATCGCCAAGCTCGCCGACGTGAAGGGCACCAAGTTCCGCACCGTGGGCCTGGCCGTGGACATGTACACCGACATGGGCGCCGCCGTGAACCCGCTGCCCGGCGGCGAGATCGTGCCGGCCCTGGACCGCGGCCTGATCGATGGCGCCGAGTTCAACAACGCCTCCTCCGACCGCCTGCTGGGCTTCCCCGACGTGGTGAAGAACTGCATGCTGCAGAGCTTCCACCAGTCCGGCGAACAGTTCGAGATCCTGTTCAACAAGGGCAAGTACAACTCGCTGCCGGCGGAACTCAAGGCCATGATCGACTACGGCGTGCAGGCCGCCAGCGCCGACATGAGCTGGAAGGCCATCGACCGCAATTCCAAGGACTACGTCGAACTCAAGAAGGGCGGCGTCAAGTTCTACAAGACGCCCGATGCCATCCTGCAGGCGCAGTTGGCTTCCTGGGACAAGATCATCGAGAAGAAGGGTGCCGAGAACGCGCTGTTCAAGAAGGTGATCGAGTCGCAGAAGGCCTACGCCGAGCGCACCACCGCATGGCAGAACGACTATATGGTCGACTTCAAGATGGCCTCGCGCCACTACTTCGGCAAGAAGCCGGCCAAGAAGGCCTGATGGCCTGAGCGGCTAAAATCCGCTGTTCCCCGCTGAGGGCGCTGTGGTGTGAGCCATGGCGCCCTCGGCTCATTCTGACACTCTGACTTCAACCTGACCTGCTGGATCCCTATGCAGAATTTCCTACTCGCGGTCGACCGCCTGTCCACCTGGATAGGCAAGATCTTCGCCTGGACCGCCCTTATTCTCACGCTCATGATCAGCTGGGAAGTGTTCTCACGCTACGTGCTGAACCAACCCCATGCCTGGATGCTCGATTTCCAGATCATGATGTACGGCACCCTGTTCATGACGGCCGGCGCTTACACGCTGTCCAAGAACGGCCATGTGCGTGGCGACGTGCTCTACGGCTTCTTCCGGCCGCGCACGCAGGCCACCCTGGACCTGATTCTCTATTTCATCTTCTTCCTGCCCGGTATCACCGCGCTGACCTGGGCCGGCTGGACCTACTTCAACGAGTCCTTGGCCATCCGCGAGCAGACCTTCTCGGCCGAGCCGCTGCCGATGTACCCCTTCAAGTTCATCATCCCGCTGTCGGGCGGCATCCTGCTGCTGCAGGGCATCGTCGAGATCATCCGCTGCATCCAGTGCATCCGTGACGGCGAATGGCCGTCACGCGAGGAGGACGTGGAGGAAGTCGACGTCGAAAAGCTCAAAGCCATGGTCCACGTGAAAGACGAAGACATCCAGGCGCTGGACAAGTACGTCGTGAAGGAAGGCGCCCACAAATGAAAATCCGCAAAGAACTCTGGTTTGGCTTCAGCCTCATGGGGCTGATCATCCTGGCCGCCCTCGGCATGCTGCTGGGCGCCGAAAAGATCAGCAACGGCCACGTCGGCCTGCTGATGCTCTCCCTGGTGGTCGTGGCCATCATGCTGGGTTTCCCCACGGCCTTCACGCTGATGGGCATGGGCATGATCTTCACCTGGATCGCCTACGAGGAAAACACGACCAAGACGCTGGACCTGATGGTGTCTGCGGCCTTCAAGGTCATGAGCAACGACGTGCTGATCTCGATCCCGCTGTTCGTGTTCATGGGCTACCTCGTCGAGCGCGCCAACCTGATCGAAAAGCTGTTCCGCAGCCTGCACCTGGCCCTGGCCCGTCTGCCCGGTGCGCTGGCCGTGGCCACGCTGGTGACCTGCGCCGTGTTCGCCACCGCCACCGGCATCGTCGGTGCCGTGGTCACGCTCATGGGCCTGCTGGCCCTGCCGCAGATGCTGCGCGCGGGTTACGACGTCAAGATGTCGGCCGGTGCCATCACGGCCGGTGGCTGCCTGGGCATCCTGATCCCGCCCTCGGTCATGCTGATCGTCTATGGCGCGACCGCCGGCGTGTCGGTGGTTCAGCTCTATGCCGGTGCCTTCTTCCCGGGCCTCATGCTGGCCGGCCTGTACATCGTGTACGTGATCGTCGTCGCCAAGCTCAAGCCGCACATGGCGCCCCCGCTGTCGGAGAAGGAGCGCTACATCCCGCTGCCGCCGCTGATGGAGAAGGTGGCCCCCTCGCATTCCGCGCGTGCCCTGCCGGCCCTGCTCAAGGCCCTCAAGGGCCAGCGCAATGCCGAAGTGCCCACCAGCTACATCCTGAAGCAGCTGGGCGTGGTGCTGTTGCCGCTGATCCTGTTCCTGTTCGTGGCCCTGTGGAGCTACGCCAGCGTGACCAGCGTGGCGCCGGTCGAGGAGACCTCCACCCTGCAAAGCATGGGCGATGGCGAGGAAGCTGTCGGCCAGGCCGCTGACGAGGACAGCCTGGCGGCGCCTCCGGGCGGCGATGCCGACGATGCCAAGGAACCATCCGGTGCTGCGGCCGCCGTGAAGGCCGAGGCCGACGCCAAGGAGCCGGCCGCTGCTGCTCCGGCTGCCGCTGCGGCTCCCGCGGCCACCAGCCAGCCGGCCCCGGCCGGCTACTGGATCGGCGTGGGTGCGGGGGCGCTGGCCATGCTGGCGTACTACGGCCTGCTGAGCTTCACGCGCCTGGAAGTCTTCAAGATGCTGCTGACCAGCTTCTTCCCGCTGCTGGTGCTGATCCTGGCGGTGCTGGGCTCCATCGTGATGGGCCTGGCCACGCCGACCGAAGCGGCTGCCGTCGGCGCCCTCGGCGGCTTCCTGCTGGCTGCCGCCTACAAGCAACTGACGCTGGATGTGGTGAAGGAAAGCGTGTTCCTCACGGCCAAGACCTCGGCCATGGTGTGCTGGCTCTTCGTCGGCTCGGCCATCTTCTCCGCCGCCTTCGCCCTGCTGGGCGGCCAGGAGCTGGTGGAGAAGTGGGTGCTGTCGATGAACCTGTCCAAGACCGAGTTCCTGGTCCTGAGCCAGGTCATCATCTTCATCCTGGGCTGGCCGCTGGAATGGACCGAGATCATCGTGATCTTCATGCCCATCTTCATCCCGCTGCTGGACAACTTCGGTGTCGATCCGCTGTTCTTCGGCCTGCTGGTGGCGCTGAATTTGCAGACCGCCTTCCTGAGCCCGCCGGTGGCCATGGCTGCGTTCTACCTGAAGGGGGTCAGCCCGCCGCACGTGACGCTGAACCAGATCTTCGCCGGCATGCTGCCCTTCATGGGCATCCAGGTGATCGCCATCATCCTGCTGTATCAGTTCCCGGCCATCGGCCTGTGGCTGCCGCAGATCCTGTACAAGTAATCAGCACAGCTTGCTGCAGAACGATCAAGGGGCGCGTTTGCGCCCCTTTTTCTTGGTCGGTCGGCACGAAAACGTTAAGATTGACGTTTACGTAAACGTCAATGTGGGTTCAGCATGACCGACCTGTCCGCCGACTTCAAGGCCCTCGCGAACTACCGTCCCACGCACAAGGTGCGATTCGTCACCGCGGCCAGCCTTTTCGACGGGCACGATGCGGCCATCAACATCATGCGGCGCATCCTGCAGAGCATGGGCGCCGAGGTCATCCACCTGGGCCACAACCGTAGCGTGGACGAGGTGGTTACGGCAGCACTGCAGGAAGACGTGCAGGGCATCGCCATCAGTTCCTACCAGGGCGGCCACGTCGAGTACTTCAAGTACATGATGGACCTGCTCAAGGCGCGCGGTGGCGGGCACATCCAGGTTTTCGGCGGCGGTGGCGGGGTTATCGTCCCCAGCGAGATCCGAGAACTGCAGGCTTACGGTGTCACGCGCATCTACAGCCCCGAAGATGGCCAGCGCATGGGCCTGGCCGGCATGATCGGCGAGATGGTCATGCGCTGTGACCGTGACCTCAGCACCCTGGCGCCGAAGAAGATCGAGGCCTTGCAAGGCCATGGTGAGGCCGCCTGGCGCGCGCTGGCCCAGCTCATGACCGCACTCGAGAACGGCAGCGCCGATGCGGGCTTGGTCAGCCGCCTGCGTGAGCAGGCCGCCGCCAGGAAGGTTCCTGTGCTGGGCATCACCGGCACCGGCGGGGCTGGCAAGAGTTCACTGACCGACGAGCTGATCCGCCGCCTGCGCCTGGACCAGGGCGACGCCCTGCGTGTGGCCGTGATCAGCATCGACCCCTCGCGCCGCAAGAGCGGCGGCGCCCTGCTGGGCGACCGCATCCGCATGAACGCCATCTCGCCCTGGGCGCAACGTGCCCCCACGCTCCCCACTGCGTGTGGTTCGCTGCCCCCCGAGGGGGCTGGTATCGCCTTGGGGCGGCCCGGCGGCGATACCGGCGCGCGGGTTTTCATGCGTTCGCTCGCCACGCGCGATGCCGGCAGCGAGATCAGCGCGGCCCTGCCCGATGTGGTGGCCGCCTGCAAGTGCGCGGGCTTCGACCTGATCGTGGTCGAGACCTCGGGCATCGGCCAGGGCGACGCGGCCATCGTGCCCCATGTGGACGTGCCGCTGTACGTGATGACACCCGAGTTCGGCGCCGCCAGCCAGCTCGAGAAGATAGACATGCTGGACTTCGCCGAGTTCGTGGCCATCAACAAGTTCGACCGCAAGGGTGCGCCCGACGCGCTGCGCGACGTCGCCAAGCAGGTGCAGCGCAACCGCGAAGCCTGGAGCACCCCGCCCGAACAGATGCCGGTCTTCGGCACCATGGCCGCGCGCTTCAACGACGACGGTGTGACCGCGCTCTACCAGGCCCTCAAGGTGCGCCTGGGGGCTCTGGGCCTGAAGCTTGACGCCGGGCGTCTGCCGCTTGTGAGCGTGCGCCACAGCAGCAATCAGAGCCCCATCGTGCCCGGTGCCCGCACGCGTTACCTGGCTGAGATTTCCGACACCGTGCGCGGCTACAAACGCCGTGCGCGGTCCCAGGCCCGGCTGGCCCGCGAGATCCAGCAGCTCAATGCGGCGGCGGCCATGCTCAAGCAGGACAAGCCCGACCGTGCCAAGGCCGCCGAGGCAGCGATCGATCTGGCCCAATCGCGCGAACTGCAGATGGATGCCGACGCCAGCCGCCTGCTGGCCCAGTGGCCGGCCATGCAGCAGGCCTATGCCGGTGACGAGTACGTGGTGAAGATCCGCGACAAGGAGATCCGCACCGCGCTGACCACCAAGTCGCTCTCGGGCACCACCATCCGCAAGGTGGCGCTGCCGCAATACGAGGACCACGGCGAAATCCTCAAGTGGCTGATGCTGGACAACGTGCCGGGCAGCTACCCCTACACGGCCGGCACCTTTGCCTTCAAGCGCGAGAACGAAGACCCCACACGCATGTTCGCTGGCGAGGGCGACCCCTTTCGCACCAACAAGCGCTTCAAGCTCTTGAGCGCCAACATGCCGGCCAAGCGCCTGTCCACCGCCTTCGACTCGGTCACGCTCTACGGCAACGACCCGGACCCGCGCCCCGACATCTACGGCAAGGTCGGCAACTCGGGTGTGAGCATTGCCACGCTGGACGACATGAAGGTGCTTTACAGTGGCTTCGATCTCTGCGACCCGGCCACCTCGGTCAGCATGACCATCAATGGCCCGGCGCCCACCATCCTGGCCATGTTCATGAACACGGCCATCGACCAATACCTGGCCAAGTTCAAGACCGACAACGGCCGCGCGCCGACCGACACCGAAGCCGAAAAGATCCGTGAGTGGGTGCTGGAGAACGTGCGCGGCACCGTGCAGGCCGACATCCTCAAGGAAGACCAGGGGCAGAACACCTGCATCTTCTCCACCGAGTTCTCGCTCAAGGTCATGGGTGACATCGCCGAGTACTTCGTGCACCACCGCGTGCGCAATTTCTACAGCGTGTCCATCTCGGGTTATCACATCGCCGAAGCCGGCGCCAACCCCATCAGCCAGCTGGCCTTCACGCTGTCCAACGGCCTGACGCTGGTGGAGGCCTATCTGGCGCGCGGCATGCACATCGACGACTTCGCGCCCAACCTGAGTTTCTTCTTCTCCAACGGCATGGACCCCGAGTACACGGTCATGGGCCGGGTGGCGCGTCGTATCTGGGCCGTGGCCATGAAAGAGAAGTACGGTGCCAATGAGCGGTCGCAGAAGTTGAAATACCACATCCAGACCAGCGGCCGCAGCCTGCACGCGCAGGAGATCCAGTTCAACGACATCCGCACCACGTTGCAGGCCCTGATCGCCATCTACGACAACTGCAACTCCTTGCACACCAACGCCTTCGACGAGGCCATCACCACGCCGACCGAAGATTCCGTGCGCCGCGCCATGGCCATCCAGCTCATCATCAACCGGGAGTGGGGGCTGGCCAAGAACGAGAACCCCAACCAGGGCGCCTTCATCATCGAAGAACTGACCGAGCTGGTAGAAGAGGCCGTGCTGGCCGAGTTCGAACGCATCAGCGAGCGCGGCGGCGTGCTGGGTGCCATGGAGACCGGTTACCAGCGCGGCAAGATCCAGGACGAGAGCATGACTTACGAGATGCTCAAGCACACGGGCGAGCTGCCCATCATCGGCGTCAACACCTTCCGCAATCCGCACGGCGACACCGTGATGGAGAAGCTGGAACTGGCGCGCTCGACCGACGAGGAAAAGCAGAGCCAGCTCAAGCGCCTGGCCGAATTCCACGCGCGCCACGCGGCCGAGGCGCCGGCGCAGCTGCAGCGCCTGCAGCAGGCCGTGATCGAGAACAGGAATGTCTTCGCCGTGCTGATGGATGCGGTGCGCGTCTGCTCCCTGGGCCAGATCACCACCGCGCTGTTCGAAGTCGGCGGGCAGTACCGCCGCAATATGTAGCGTCTACTGCCTGGCGGCCAGCGGCAGGTTGAGCAGCAGGTTCTGCGGCTTGAGGCGCAGCAGGCCCTGCGCGTTCATGGCCAGGCCCAGGTAGACCGGTTTGCCCGCCAGCTCGGCCTGCATCTGGGCCGGGTCGGCAAAACTCAGGCGGAACAGGCTGACCAGGCGCTGCATGCGTTCGGGCTCCACCGCCCGCTCTTCGTACAGGTCGTTGAGGATGGCCGTGGCCTCGGCGTCCAGGCCGATGTGCCAGCGCCACGCCGCGTCGTCCACGCGCGCCAGCGGCTCGATCGTGACTTCCACGCCCAGCAGGTGTTGCACCCAGAGTTCCAGCACCCGCGCCAGCGCCTTCAGGCCGCTGCGCGCGCGCGTCATGCGCAGGGTCAGGCCGTGGCTCAGCTCCTGCTGCACCTCGTGGGTGAGGTCCAGCAGGTAGTGGTAACGCTCGCTGCGTTCCCAGTAACGCGCGGCGTTCGATGCATCGAGCACGGCCAGCTCGGCCTCGCGCAGCCGCGACTTGTTTTCCATCAGCAGGCGGCCGATCTCGCCCAGGCCGGCGTTCTCGCTGTACAGGTCCACCACGGCCTGGTCGGCGGCCAGCACCTGGCCCTCCTGCACGGTCAGGCGCTGCGGGCGGAACAGCAGCTCGGCCGCGCGCAGCTGCTGTGCGTCCTCGTTGTCCGCCAGCAGGCCGCGCAGCATGGCCTGCACGATGAGGTCGATGAAAAGCGGAGGGATGGTGATGCGGCCGCTGCGCATGAGCTGCAGGTAATAGGCCTCCAGCGTGCCGGCAGCCAGCAGCGCGTCGCGGAAGCTCAGGAAGAGCTGGTAGTTGTCGCGCGCATCGGCATCCTTGAAACGGGCCAGGGTGTCCGGCGCGACCGACTGCAGCGGGTCGTCGCGCAGGGCCGCATGCAGCTTGCGCTCGGCCTTGCAGGACTCGGGCACCAGGGCCAGCTCGGGCCGGTCGAGGAACAGGCGCAGGTAGTCCGGCGTGACGAGCAGCCAGCCCTGCGCATTGCGTTGCAGGCGGTCGTAAGCGCAGGAAGGCCAGAAGTTCATGGCCGTGCCGCCTGCATGGGGGCCGCAGGGATCAGCCGGCCCTGGGCCAGCAGCTGCAGCGTGCGCAGCGCGAGGAAGGCGATCACGCCCGAGGCCAGCGCCAGACCGGTCCCGGCGATAGCGGGTGGCCAGCCGCCGCGCTGCACCACCTCGATCAGGGCGGCCGCAAAGGCCGCCACGGGGAAGGAGAAGGACCAGAAGCCGATGGCAAAGGGCACCTGGCGCCACCATTTGTAGCGCGCCAGCACGGCCACCAGCGGGCCGGCCGCGATGCCCAGGCCGATGATGAGGAGTTCACCCGGCAACTGCGGCCACAAGGTGGCCACGGCCAGCGTGCCCACGGTGGCCGGTGCCAGCTCCAGGCCGATGGTGGGGCGCATGGCTTCGGGCATGGCGCCTTCGAAGAGGCGGTTGAGCACACGGATCTCCAGCAGCGCCCAGCTGGCCAGGCCCATGCCGAAGAGCAGGGCGGCCCAGCCCGGGTAGCCCAGGGTCTGCAGCGCCATGCCGCCGACCAGGCCGCCGGCCACCGGCGGCACATACAGCGCGGGGGTTACGGCGCCGGCGGGCAGGCTGGCCGTGGTGATGATGGCCACGATGCGGATGGCGATCACGCCCTGTAGCGCCAGCGTGGCCAGGGTGAAGAGCAGCCAGCCCGTGTGGCCGGGTGTGCCGAAATAGATGACGCAGAGCAGGAGGGACAGCGGGATCAGCGCCATCAGCGAGCCGGCCAGGGCGTGGGTGAACTCGGCGACGATGGTCTGGGGGTGACGCAGGGTCTTGGCCAGGTAGATCAGCAGCAGGACGGCCAGCAGGACCAGGGCAGACCAGGCCAGCAGGTCGCCGACGTCACGGGCCCAGGCCCAGCCGAATGGCGTGGCACGGCGCCAGGCGCCGCCGAGCGCCAGCAGGCCCACGGGGATGGCAAAAAGACCGACAGGAAAACGCGGGAGCCAGGACGGGATATGCATGCGCCCGATGCTAGCAGCACAGCGGGCCGCACCAGCGGCTCAGTGGTTGCTGAGCTCGCCCGGGATGGTCTCTTCGTCCAGTTCGTCGTCGACCGGGTTGACGGCGTAGGGGATCAGGGGCTTGTCCAGCGGGCGCAGCTTGTGGCGGCGCAGTGCACGCAGGGACTTGGAATGCTCCATGGCCTGGAGCACGATCTCCGGCTCCATCATGAGGCTGAAGGGGTTGAGCGAAATAGGGTTGGTTCTCACAGGTTTTCCTTGCATCACATCGTCTGCGGATGTGGTGCAATCACTCTAGGCCCCATGTCAGCCAACTTGAATCGGCATCTGCCGGTTTCGCGTGTCGGAATTTACCTGACAAGCACCTCTGCTGCGCCTGACACCCGCCCTCAGCCGGCCGCGCGGATCATCGCGGCGGCTTTCTCGGCCATCATGATCACCGGTGCGTTGGTGTTGCCGCCCACCAGGCCGGGCATGACCGAAGCATCCACGACCCGCAGGCCCTGCAGTCCGTGGACGCGCAGCTGCGCGTCCACCACGTCCATCGTCCCCGGTCCCATGCGACAGCTGCCCACCGGGTGGTAGATGGTGTCGGCGTGGTTGCGGATGAAGTCCTCGATCTGCGCGTCGCTGCGCGCCACCGCCGAGGCCGGCAGCTCGCGCGCGCCGAAACGCGCCAGCGCCGGTTGCGACAGGATGCTGCGCATCAGCTTGAAGCCGCGGATCAGCCGGTCCATGTCGTCGCGCTCGGCGAGGAAGGCCGGGTCGATCAGCGGCGCGGCCAGCGGGTCGGCGCTGGCCAGGCGTACGCTGCCGCGGCTTTTCGGGCGCAGCAGGCAGACGTGGCAGGAATAACCGTGGCCCGTGGTCGTGGTGCGGCCGTGGTTCACCAGCTTGCCCACCACGAAGTGCAGCTGCAGGTCGGGAATGGCCTCACTGGCCTGGCTGCGGATGAAACCACCGGCCTCGGCGAAGTTGGTGGTCAGCATGCCGCTGCGCTGGCGGCGCCACTCGAAGATGCCGCGCACCATATTGAGCGCGCCCTTGAAGGACAGGCCGAACAGCTCGGTCAGCTGCGGCGCGTCGTAGACCAGCACCACGTCCACATGGTCCTGCAGGTTGCGGCCCACGCCGGGTAGTTCGTGCTGCGGTGTGATGCCGTGCGCGCGCAACTCATCTGCCGCGCCGATGCCCGAGAGCATCAGCAGCTGGGGCGAGAGCAGGGCGCCGGCACTCAGTAATACCTCGCGCTGGGCGCGCAGTTCGCGCTTGCTGCCGTTCTGGACGAACTCCACGCCCACGGCGCGCTTGCCTTCCAGCAGGATGCGCGTCGCGTGCGCACCGGTGATCACCTGCAGGTTGGCACGGTCCCGGTGGGGCGTGAGGTAGGCCTTGGCGGCGCTGTAGCGCTCGCCGTTCTTGTGCGTGACCTGGTACAGGCCCACGCCTTCCTGTTCGGCGCCGTTGAAGTCGAGGTTGTGCGCATAACCGGCCTCCACGCCGGCCTGCACGAAGTCCGGGCTGTGGCGGTTGGGGCTGCGCAGATCCATCACATTGAGCGGGCCGCCGCTGCCGTGGAAATCGTCCGCACCGCGTTCGTTGTGCTCGGCGCGCTTGAAAAAGGGCAGCACATCGGACCAGGCCCAGCCCGGGTTGCCCTGCGCGGCCCAGTCGTCGTAGTCGCGCGGGTGGCCGCGCGTGTAGATCATGGCGTTCACCGAACTGGAACCGCCCAGCACCTTGCCGCGCGGCTGGTAACCGCGCCGGCCGTTCAGGCCGGCCTGGGGCACGGTCTGCAGGCCCCAGTTGGCCTGGCCGCTCTTGGCCAGCAGGGCCAGGCCGGCCGGGCAGTGGATCAGCACGCTGTCGTCGGGCGGGCCGGCCTCCAGCAGCGCCACCTGCACGCCCGGGTCTTCGGACAGGCGAGCCGCCAGGACGCAGCCGGCCGAGCCGCCGCCAATGATGATGTAGTCGTACATGAACAGTCTCCCGCTGCCGGCATGTTAGCGACAGACCCCCGTTTGCCGCCCCGGGTGATACCCGCATGCCGGCTTGACTTGCATCAAGAGCCGCGTGCAAACCCCCTGGTCAGTCCGGTCCGGCAAGGCATACTGCCAGCATGCGACTGGCCTTGTTGTCCGACCTTCATGCCAACCTCCAGGCCCTGGAGGCCTGCCTGGCACATGCCCGGGCGCAGGGTGCCGACCGGCTGGCTTTCCTGGGCGACCTGGTCGGTTATGGTGCCGATCCGGGGCCCGTGGTGCGTCGCGTCATGGACCTGGCCGACGAAGGGGCCCTGGTGCTCAAGGGCAACCACGACGACATGGCGGCCCACCCCCCCCCGGGCAACACCACCCTGGGCGAGAGCACGGCCTGGTGGACGCACGAACAGCTCGATGTCGTGCAGCGCGCCTTCCTGGCCGGGCTGCCCATGACCGTGCAGGACGATCGCGTGCTGCTGGTGCACGCCACGGCCGATGAACCCGCGCTGTGGCGTTACGTCTACGACGCGCAGGTGGCCGCCCTCAGCCTGGAGGCCGCCAGCGCGCTGCAGGGCGTGCGTTACGTCTTTGGCGGCCACGTGCACCGCCAGACGCTCTATTACCGCGGCGCGGACGACAGGCTCATCTCCTTCGTGCCCACGGCCGGCGTGGCGGTGCCGGTGTCCGCGCGGAGGCACTGGCTGGCCACCATCGGCTCGGTCGGCCAGCCGCGCGACGGCAGCCCCAAGGCCATGTATGCCGTGTTCGACACCACGCAGGCGCAGCTGACCTTCCACCGCGTGGCCTATGACCACCATGCCGCCGCCGAGGCCATCCGCGACGCCGGGCTGCCCGATTTCTTTGCCGACCGACTGGAGCTGGGACGATGAAATTGCTGGAGCCTGGCAGCGAACTGGACGGTTTCGTGGTGGAGGAGGGTCTCCATTACGGCAGCATGGCCCACATCTACCGTGTGCACTACGCCAGCGGCGCGGCCGATCCCGGCTTCCCCATGGTCATGAAGGTGCCGCGCATGGCCGAGGGCGACGGTGCCGAGAACATCGTGAGCTTCGAGGTCGAGCACCAGATCCTGCAGGCCCTGAGCGGGCCGCACGTGCCGCGCCTCGTGGCCGCCGGTGACCTGGAGCGCCTGCCCTACCTGGTCATGGAGTACGTGCCCGGCCGCACCCTGGACCACTGGCTGGAGCAGCCCGAGCCCACACCCGTCGATGAGGTGGTGGCCCTGGGCGTGGCCCTGGCCCACGCCGTGCACAGCCTGCACCAGCAGAACACCGTGCACCTGGACCTCAAGCCCGCCAATGTGCTGGTGCGCGAAGACGGGCGTGTGGTACTGCTGGATTTCGGCCTGTCCTGCCACGCGCACTACCCCGACCTGCTGGCCGAGGAGATGCGCCGCGCGGTCGGCTCGCCGGCCTGGATGGCCCCCGAGCAGGTGGTGGGCGTGCGCGGTGACCCGCGCAGCGATGTCTTCGCCATCGGCGTCATGCTCTACCAGCTGCTCACGCGTGAACTGCCCTTCGGCGCACCCGTGACCAGCGGCGGCTTGCGCCAGCGCCTGTGGATGGAGCCGCCGCCGCCGCGCCGTTACCGCACCGAGCTGCCGGCCTGGCTGCAGGAAGTGGTGCTGCGCTGCCTGGCGCCCGAGGCCGCGCAGCGCTACCCGTCCGCAGCCCATCTGGCCTTCGACCTGCAGCACCCCGAGCAGGTGCGCGTGAGCGCGCGCGGCGAGCGCCAGCACGGCGCCGGGGCCTGGTTCCTCTTCAAGCGCTGGGTGCGGGCGGCCGGTCTGCACTACCAGCCCAGCCCCCTGCCCGAGCGCCAGATCGCCGAAGTGCCCATCGTGCTGGTGGCCGTGCCGCACCAGGATGTGAGCGACGCCACGCTCTATTCGCTGCGCGAGGCGGCCGCACGTTCGCTGGGCACGCGGCCCGGCGCCCGCCTGGCCTGCGTCTCGGTGATCTCGCCCGGCGCGACCAGCTCGGTCAGTGAGCGCGACAGCGAAACCAGCGTGCACCGGCGCTACCTGACACAGCTCAGGCTGTGGGCCCAGCCGCTGGAGCAGACGGGGTACCAGACCTCCTGCCACGTGCTGGAGTCGGGTGACGTGGCGCAAGCGCTGATCGACTACGCGCGCGGCAACCGCGTGAGCGTCATCGTCATGGGGGCGGCCACGCACGGCCTGAAGACCCAGCGTTTCATCGCCACCGTGCCCATCAAGGTGGCCATGGATGCGCCCTGCACCGTCATCCTGGTCAAGCAGGCCCTGCCCTTCGAGCAGTTGGCCGTCCCGGGCAAGGAGAAGAAGGACGATGGCGACGTGCCGTTCTAAAAGCTAAGAACGCGCCAGTGAGTGTGCGCCGCGCAGCCGGCCGTTCCAGGGCACCCGCGGATCTGGCTTTGCCAGTCCGCCAGGTGCGTCCCCCTTGGGGGAAGGCGCCGAAGGCGACTCAGGGGGTCTACAAACTGAAGTGCTTGCGCACCATGCGCGTGAGCAGGGCCTGCAGCTGTTCCTCGTCAGCCTCGGTCAGCGTGCGGTAGACCGTTGCCGCCTGCTGGTCGAAGACCTGCACCAGGTGCGGGTCGAAATGCCGGCCGGATTCCGCGCGCAAGGCCGCCAGCGCGGTGTCGAGGGGTACCGGTTCCTTGTAGGGCCGGCGCGAGCACAGCGCATCGAACACGTCGGCAATCGCGAAGATGCGCGCCACCAGCGGGATATCGGTGCCCGCCAGCCCGCGCGGGTACCCGCTGCCGTCCCACTTCTCGTGGTGGCCGGCCACCACGGCCTGGCCGCCGGCCAGCCAGCCCGAACCGCTGACGATGTCCTCGCCCGCGGCCACGTGCGTGTGCATGATGAGCATTTCCTCGTGGCTCAACGGGCCGGGCTTGAGCAGGATGTGCTCGGGGATGCCGATCTTGCCCACGTCGTGCAGGAAGCTGCCGACGATCAGCTCCTGCATGCGCGTGCCGTGCAGGCCCACGGCCTCGGCCAGCGTGGCCGAGATCCAGGCCACGCGGTAGTTGTGGATGCCGTTGTCCGAATCGCGCCGCGCGATGGCGCGGCCCAGCGCCTCCATCATGGCGATGTGCGACTCCAGCAGCTCGCGCTGGCGGCCCTGGCTGTCGCGGTTCAGGCGCAGCACCAGCGGGTAGAGCGCGGCACCGCACAGCAGCACGGCCAGCGCGGTCAGCAGGCCCGTGCGGCGCGCGTCAGCCAGCATGCGCGCGCGCTGCCAGTCCGGCACCAGGCGTGCGCCCTCGAAATAGGCGGCCAGCGCCTGGCCCTCGCTGCGCAGCGGGATGAACAGGCGCAGCACCGGGCGGCGTCCCGGCAGCCAGCGCCGCTCAAACCAGGGTTGGGTGTAGTTGCGCGTGCTGCGCGGCGGCAGCTCGGCATCGAGCGCGCGGCCATCTGCGCTGAACTGTTCGGCCATCAGCAGGCCGCCGGCGGTGTAGATCTGCGCCATGTCGAAATAGCTGGCAGCCAGCGCCTGCGCCGCGGCCTGCGCATTGCGCGTGGCGAGCACGCCCTCGGGGCGGTAGGCCTCCTGGCGCAGCAGCCGCTGCGTGTCTTCGGTGGCCTGGGCCACCAGCGTGTCCTCGGCCTTGTCGTGGGCGATGAAACCCGCCGCCAGGCCGGCCAGCGTGGCCACGACCAGCGCCACGCCCGCGGTGCCGAGCGCGAGCTTGCGGTGGAAAGGAAGCAGGGGTGACATGCAATCCAGTGTAGCCATGCCCCTGTAGCGCCAGCCTAGGGAAAACGCCAGCGACATCGCCTGCGGATCGCGCAGGCGACAATCGGGGCATGACCCAAGCTGAAACCGCCGCCCGCCATCCCTTCGAGCAGCTCACGCCCGACGTGGTGATGGATGCGCTGGAGAGCCTGGGCCTGTCCTGCGACGGTCGCCAGCAGGCGCTGAGCTCCTACGAGAACCGGGTCTACCAGGTGCAACTGAACGACGGGCAGGCGGTGGTGGCCAAGTTCTACCGCCCCGCGCGCTGGAGCGAGGCGCAGATTCTTGAAGAACACGCCTTCGCCGCCGAACTGGTGGCGGCCGAGGTGCCGGTGGTGGCACCGCTCACACTGCATGGCGGCACGCTGCACCGGCATGCCGGTTTCCTGTTCTCGGTCTGCCCGCGCCGCGGCGGCCGCCCGCCCGAGCTGGACGATGAAGAGGTGCTGGAGTGGATCGGCCGTTTCCTCGCCCGCCTGCATGTCGTGGGCGCGGCGCGCCCCTTTGCCAGCCGCCCCGCGCTTGACCTGCCATCTTTCGGGCGCGAGCCCATGGACTGGTTGCTGCAGCACGAGATGATTCCGCTGGACGTGCAGTCGAGTTGGCAGCGCAAGTGCGAAGAGGCGCTGGCCCTGATTGCGCAGCAGCCGGTGCTGACGGGCGCGCCCAGCGAGATCCGCCGCCTGCGCCTGCATGGCGACTGCCACTCGGGCAATGTGCTGTGGACGCCGGTGGACGTGCCCGCTGCCGCCGGCCCGGGGCCGCATTTCGTCGACCTGGACGACGCGCGCATGGGCCCGGCCGTGCAGGACCTGTGGATGTTGCTCTCGGGTGACCGTGCCCAGCGCACCTACCAGCTCAGCTGCCTGCTCGACGGCTACGAGCAGATGCGCGAGTTCGACCGCCGCGAACTCGCGCTGATCGAACCGCTGCGCACCCTGCGCCTGATCCACTACAGCGCCTGGCTCGCACGTCGTTGGGACGACCCCACCTTCCCCATCAACTTCCCCTGGTTCGGCAGCAGCGACTACTGGCAGGGCCAGGTGCAGATGCTGGAAGACCAGATCGAGGCCATGCAGGAAGAGCCCCTGATGGTCTGAGGGGATGTGGCACGCGGCAGGGACGGGTTCAGCGCAGCCCGACCAATGCGAGCCAAGTTCGGGATAGCCCGGGTGCGGTCTTGTGGCCCTGCGGCTAGCATGCATGCATACCTATCAGGAGACTGCATCATGCGATTCCCCATTCTGCGTGGCCTGCTGGCCGTGCTGCTGCTGGCAGCCGGCGCGGCCCAGGCCCAGAGCTACCCCAGCAAATCGGTGCGCATCGTCGTACCCTTCGCCGCCGGCGGCCCGGCCGACAACTACGCGCGTTTCATCGGCCAGCGCCTGGGCGACGCGCTGGGCCAGCCCTTCGTGATCGACAACCGGCCCGGGGCCGGCTCCATCATCGGCACCGACGTGGTGGCCAAGGCCCCGGCCGACGGCTACACCCTGCTGATGATGTCCAACACCCATACGGTGAACGAGACCCTCATCCCCAGCAAGCCCTTCGTGCTCATGCGCGACTTCGTGCCCGTGGCACCGGTCAACTATTCCGACCTGGTGCTGGTCGCCCACCCCTCGCTGCCGGTCAAGAACCTGAAGGACATCCTGCAGCTGGCCAAGGACAAGCCCGGCAAGTACAACTACGCCTCCTCGGGCAATGGCACGCCGTACCACATGGCGGGTGAGCTCTTCAAGAGCATGGCGGGCATCTACCTGGTGCACATCCCCTACCGCGGCAGCTCGGGTGCCCGCACCGACATCATCGGCGGCCAGGTCGACATGATGTTCGACGCCGTCACCACCATGGCCGAGCAGGCCCGTGCCGGCAAGGTGCGCGCCATCGCCACCAGCGGCCGCCAGCGCTCGGCTGTGCTGCCCGATGTGCCGACCCTGGCCGAGGCCGGCCTGCCCGGTTACGAAGCCACCATCTGGCTCGGCCTGATGGCTCCCAAGGGCACGCCGCCGGCCATCGTGCAGCAGCTCAACGAGGCGGTGAGCAAGATCGTGAGCCAGCCCGACGTGAACCAGCTCTGGACCAAGCAGGGCGCCGTGGCCATGAAGATGGACCCGCAGGAGTTCGACAAGTACATGCGCGAGGACATCGAGAAGTGGGCCCGCGTGATCAAGAGCGCCGGCATTAAAGTGGATTGATCCCCCCTGAGCCGGCTGGCGCCGTCCACTGCCACAGCCTGAGGCAGTGGCAGTGGCAGTGGCAGTGGCAGTGGCAGTGGCAGTGGCAGTGGCTCTTCGGGGCTGTCCAAAGCTGCGCAGGCAGCTTTGGAGCCGCAGCCCTCAGCCCCCAAGGGGGACAACGCCAGTGGCCCGGCGGAGCCGGTTCCACGGCGTTCCCCGTATAGTCACGTTGAGCGCAAGAGCGCGAATTTTTCAAGCGTTTTGGCGCTTTCACTTTGACGGTTCGATACATGAGTTCTTTGCACATCCTTAGCGGCGGCGCTGCCCAGGGGCTGGTCAACCAGCTGCGCGGCGCCATTTACAACGAAACCGGCCGCGCCGTCGAAGGCAGCTTCGGCGCCGTGGGCCTCATGCGCGACAAGCTGCTCGCGGGTGAGCCTTGCGACGTGGTCATCCTCACGCAGGCGCTGATCGCCGACCTCACCACCAACGGCCACGTCCAGCCCGGCAGCGCCACGCCGCTGGGGGTGGTGAAGACCGGCGTCGCCGTGAAAAGCGGCGAGCCGCAACCGAAGGTGGACACGCCCGAATCGCTCAAGGCCGCGCTGCTGGCCGCCCAAGGCATCTACTTCCCCGACCCGGTCAAGGCCACGGCCGGCATCCACTTCATGAACGTGCTCAAGCAACTGGGCATCGATCAGCAGGTGGCCGGTGCATTGCGCCCCTACCCCAATGGCGCCGCCGCCATGAAGGCGATGGCAGAGGCCAGCGGCGCGGGCCTGATCGGCTGCACCCAGGTCACGGAAATCCTCTACACGCCGGGTGTGCAGCTCATCAGCCTGCTGCCCAAGGCCTTCGAGCTGGCCACGGTCTACACCGCCGCCATCGCCGCCAAGGCCGAGCAGCCGCAGGCCGCTCGCATGATGATCGACCTGATGGCCGCACCGGCCGCCGCGGAGCTGCGCCGTGCGGGCGGCTTCGAATAGGCGCTGGCATCAGCGCGCGCAGGCGCAAGGAGGGTAAACATGTTGATCCGTCGTCATCTTCTGGGCCTGCTGGCTGGCCTGACCCTGCTGGGGGGCTGCGCCACGGCGCCGTCGCCAACGCTGCGCGAGGCGCCGCCCATCGTCTTCGTGCACGGCAACGGCGACAGCGCCGCGCTGTGGTTGACCACGCTCTGGCGCTTTGAATCCAACGGCTGGCCGCGCGAGCGCCTGCACGCCATCGAGCTGCCCTACCCGCTGGCGCGCGACGACGACAGCAAGGCCCAGCCCGGCCGCAGCTCCACCGCCGAGCACATGGCCTACCTCAAGGCCGAGGTCGAGAAGGTGCTGCGCGCCACCGGTGCGCAGCAGGTCGTGCTTTTCGGCAATTCACGCGGCGGCAACGCCATCCGTCACTACATCCAGAACGGCGGCGGCGCGGCCACGGTCTCGCATGCCATCCTGGGCGGCACACCCAACCACGGTGTCTGGGCCATCCCCGGTTTTCGCGAAGGCAACGAGTTCTCGGGCACGGGGCCCTTCCTCACGGGCCTGAACGCGCCCAAGAACGCCAATGGCGACGAGGTCAACGGCCCGGTGCGCTGGATGACTATCCGCAGCGACAACAACGACAAGTTCGCCCAGCCCGACGGCCTGTGGATCGGCGCCAAGGGCAAACCCACCCACGTCACGTATGCCGGCCCCGAACTCAAGGGCGCCAGCAACATCGTGATCCCGCGCATCGACCACCGCGAGACTTCCTTCTCGCCCGCAGCCTTCGCCGCGGCCTACCGCTTCATCACCGGCCGCGCCACCCTGGTGCGTGACATCACGCCCGAAGCGCGCATCGAACTCGGCGGTGTCATCACCGGCCAGGGTGTGGACCCGCTGAACCCGGCCACCGGCAACTTCGCCAACAACCTGCCCATCGCGGGCGCCGAACTCGCCATCTACGCCACCGATGCGGCCACGGGCCAGCGCAGCGGCGCCGCAGCTTACGCGCGCAAGGTGGGGGCCGACGGCCGCTGGGGGCCTTTCAGGGCCCAGGCCGGCACGGCCTACGAGTTCGAGATCAAGGCGCCGGGGTACGCCACCACCCACATCTACCGCAGCGCCTTCCCGCGTTCCAGCACCCTCGTGAACCTGCGGCCCGAGCGCATCGCCGCGGCCGACCAGGAGGCCCAGGCCCTGGTCATCTTCACCCGCCCGCGCGGCTACTTCGATGCGCAACGCGACCAGATGCGCTTCGACGGCCAGACCGCGCTGCCCGGTGTGCCGCCAGCCGGTGCCGGCGTGTCCAGTGCCAGACTCAAGCTCGCGGGCGCCGCAGACCGTGCCATCGCGGCCGAGTTCAATGGCGAAAAAATCGTGGGCCGGGTCTGGCCGTCGGCGCAGCAGCACGTGACGGTGCTGGAGCTGACGTACTGAGCGCCTGAGCAGCGCGGGGTGTGTGCCCGCGGCTTGTCCGTGCCGACAAGCCGCGCCCGCGACAAGAGGGTGACCACGCACACCTGCCTGGATGCTCAAGAGAAGGTTGCGCCTGGCCTGACGCACACAACAAAACCGCCCGCAGGCGGTTTTGTTGTGGAGGGGCTGGCTTCAGGACTTCTTGCGGTTCCCCAGCCACGCGATCAGCTCGCCCATCACCCCGCGGCGGAAGGCCAGCACGCAGACCACGAAGATCAGGCCGGTGACGATGGTGACCGATTCGCCCAGGGAGGCGAACCACTCGACCCCGCTGAGCTTGGCCAGCCAGCCGCCCATTTCGCCGATCTTGTTTTCCAGCACGATGACCAGGGCCGAGCCCAGGATGGGGCCCGAGAGTGTGCCCATGCCGCCCACCAGGGTCATCAGCACCACCTGGCCCGAGGCCGTCCAGTGCACGTCGCTGAGCGTGGCGAAACCCAGCACCAGGGTCTTGAGCGAACCGGCCAGGCCGGCCAGCGCAGCCGAGAGCACGAAGGCCAGCAGCTTGAAGCGCTGCGTGTCGTAACCCAGGGAGATGGAGCGCGGCTCGTTTTCCTTGATGGCTTTGAGCACCTGGCCGAAGGGCGAGTGGATGATGCGCACGATCAGCAGGAACGCTGCCACCACGATGGCCAGGGCCACGTAGTACATGGTCAGGTCGTCCTGCAGGCTGAGCAGGCCGAAGAGCTTGCCGCGCGGCACACCCTGCAGGCCGTCTTCGCCGCCGGTCAAGGGCGCCTGCAGGCACAGGAAAAACACCATCTGCGCCAGCGCCAGCGTGATCATGGCGAAGTAGATGCCCTGGCGGCGGATGGCCAGCACACCAAAGACCCAGCCCATGCCCGCCGCGCCCAGCGTGCCCAGCAGCAGGCCCATCTCCGGCGTGAGCTGCCAGACCTTGATCGCGTGGCCGGCCACATAGGCCGCACCACCCAGGAAGGCCGCATGGCCGAAGGAGAGCAGGCCGGTGTAACCCAGCAGCAGGTTGAAGGCCGAAGCAAACAGTGCAAAGCACAACAGCTTCATGATGAAGACGGGGTAGGCGCCGGCAAAGGGCGCCACCAGCAGGGCCACCAGCAGCAGGGCGTACCCGATGTTCTTGTAGTTCATGGTGTGGCGGGACTCTTACTTTTCCTTGCCGAACAGGCCGGCCGGGCGTGTCAGCAGCACGATGACCATGATCACGAAGACCACGGTGGAGGAAGCCTCGGGGTAGAACACCTTGGTGAAACCTTCGACGATACCCAGGCCCAGGCCGGTGAGGATGGAGCCCAGGATGGAGCCCATGCCGCCGATCACCACCACGGCAAACACCACGATGATGAGGTTCTGCCCCATCAGCGGCGAGACCTGGATCACCGGCGCGGCCAGCACGCCGGCAAAGGCCGCCAGCGCCACGCCGAAGCCGTAGGTCAGCGTGACCATCAGCGGCACATTGATGCCGAAGGCTTCCACCAGGCGCGGGTTCTCGGTGCCGGCGCGCAGGTAGGCGCCCAGGCGGGTTTTCTCGATGACGAACCAGGTCGCCATGCAGACCGTGATGGAGGCCACCACCACCCAGACGCGGTAGTTGGGCAGCATCATGAAACCCAGGTTGCTCGCGCCTTCGAGCAGCTCGGGCGTGTCGTAGTTCAGGCCGGACACACCATAGATCGAACGCAGCAGGCCTTCGATGAGCAGCGTCAGGCCCAGGGTGAGCAGCAGGCCATAAAGATGGTCCAGCTTGTAGAGCCAGCGCAGCATCGTGCGCTCGATCACGATGCCGAACAGCCCGACCGTCAGGGGCGCCAGGAACAGCATCCACCAGTAGCCGAGGCCCAGGTAGTTCATGCCCATCCAGGTCAGCACGGCGCCCAGCATGAACAGGGCGCCGTGCGCGAAGTTGATCACATTGAGCAGGCCGAAGATCACGGCCAGGCCCAGGCTCAGGATCGCGTAGAACGAGCCGTTGACCAGCCCCAGCAGGAGCTGGCTCAGCAGGGCCGGCAGTGATTTGCCAAATATTTCCATGGGGAGCGTGGGTTGCGGGGCCTGTTCACGCGCATGACTCGCGTGTGTACAGGCCCTGGTTCAGCGGTTTACTTCCAGAGAGCGCACTTGCTCTCGGCCTTGGTGGTGAACACCTCGTTGCCCGACAGCTTCTTGACGACCTTGTAGTAGTCCCACGGCTCTTTGGACTCGGCCTGCGACTTGACCTGCATCAGGTACATGTCGTGCACGTAACGGCCGTCCGGGCGGATGTTGCCTTCGGCGTAGAAGTCCTTGAGCTTGGTGCTCTTCAGATAAGCCATCACCTTGTCGGCGTCTTCGGTCTTGGTGGCCTGCAGGGCCTTGAGGTAGTTCATCGTGGCCGAGTAGTTGGCGGCCTGGATGTCGGTGGGCATGCGCTTGGTCTTCTCGAAGTACTTCTTGCCGAAGGCGCGCGACTCGTCGTTCAGGTTCCAGTCCCAGCTGGTGGTGAGCAGCAGGCCTTCGGTGTTGCGCAGGCCCAGGCTGTGCACGTCGGAGTTGAAGACCAGCAGGCCGGCCATCTTCATGCTCTTGTTGATGCCGAATTCCTTGGCGGCCTTGATGGCGTTGATGGTGTCGCCGCCGGCGTTGGCCAGGCCCAGGATCTGGGCCTTGGAGTTCTGGGCCTGCAGCAGGAAGGACGAGAAGTCGGAGGCGTTGAGCGGGTGGCGCACAGAGCCGGCCACGGTGCCGCCCTTGGCCTTCACCACGTTGGCGGCGTCGGTCTCCAGCAGCTGGCCGAAGGCGTAGTCGGCCGTCAGGAAGTACCAGCTCTTGCCGCCCTGGTCGACGATGGCGCCGGCCGTCCCCTTGGCCAGGGCCACGGTGTCGTAGGCGTAGTGGATGGTGTAGGGCGTGCACTGGGCGTTGGTCAGCGCGGAGCCGCCGGCGCCGTTCACGAAGAACACGCGCTTTTTCTCATTGGCGATCTGGGCCATGGCCAGGGCGGTGCCGCTGTTGGTGCCGCCGAAGAGCATGGTCAGGCCCTGGGTGTCGATCCACTCGCGTGCCTTGGAGGCGGCGATGTCGGCCTTGTTCTGGTGGTCGGCCGAGAGCAGCTCGATGGGCTTGCCGTTGACCTTGCCGCCGAAGTCGTCAATGGCCATCTGGATGGCCAGCGCGCCGTTCTTGCCGTCCACGTCGGAATACAGGCTGGACATGTCGGTGATGAAGCCGATGCGCACCTTGTCCTGGGCCTGGGCGTAGCCCGTGGCCAGACCGGCAAGGCCCAGCGCGAGGGCGAGGGTGGTCAGTTTTCTTTTCATGGGGGTCTCCTGGTGAGGTGGTGGGGGAAAAGAACCGGATTCGGTGGGGCCGGGCGCTTCAGACACCCAGCAGTTCGTTGAGCACGGGCATCTTGGCCTGCAGCTCCGCGGCGGGGAACTGCTCGACCATGCGGCCGTGTTCCATGACGTAGAAGCGGTCGGCCAGCGGCGCGGCGAAGCGGAAGTTCTGCTCCACCATCACGATGGTGTAGCCCTTCTGCCGCAGCGTCACGATCATGCGCGCCAGCGCCTGCACGATCACGGGCGCCAGGCCTTCGGAGATTTCGTCCAGCAGCAAAAGCTTGGCGCCCGTGCGCAGGATGCGCGCCACGGCCAGCATCTGCTGCTCGCCGCCCGACAGGCGGGTGCCCTGGCTGTGGCGGCGCTCGGCCAGGTTGGGGAACATGGCGTAGATCTCGTCCACCGACATGCCGCCGCCCGTGCCCTTGAGCTGCGGGGGCAGCATCAGGTTTTCTTCGCAGGACAGGCTGGCGAAGATGCCGCGCTCTTCCGGGCAGTACCCCACGCCCAGGTGGGCGATGCGGTGCGTGGGGTGGTTGACGGTCTCCACCCCGTTGATCTTGATGGAGCCCTGGCGCGTGCCCGTCAGGCCCATGATGGCGCGCAGCGTGGTGGTGCGGCCCGCGCCGTTGCGGCCCAACAGGGTGACCACTTCACCGGGGCGCACCACCATGTCCACGCCGTGCAGCACGTGGGATTCGCCGTACCAGGCCTGCAGGCCCTGGAGTTCGAGTGCGGGCGTCATCCATGCGCTCCTTGCAGCTCGGCGTCCACGGTGCCCATATAGGCTTCCATGACCTGCGGGTTGCGCGAGACCTCGGCGTAAGGGCCTTCGGCCAGCACGGCGCCGCGTTGCAGCACGGTGATGGTGTCGGCAATGCTGGCGATCACGCTCATATTGTGTTCAACCATCAGGATGGTGCGGCCGGCCGAAACCTTCTTGATCAGCTGCGTGACGCGGTGCACGTCCTCGTGGCCCATGCCCTGGGTGGGCTCGTCCAGCAGCATGAGTTCGGGTTCCATGGCCAGGGTGGTGGCGATCTCCAGCGCACGCTTGCGGCCGTAGGAGAGGTTGACGGTGAGTTCATGGGCCGATGACTCCAGGCCCACTTCGGCCAGCAGGGCGATGGCGCGTTCGTTGAGCTGGTCCAGCGTGCGCTCGCTCTTCCAGAAGTGGTAAGCCGTGCCCAGCTGGCGCTGCAGCGCGATGCGCACGTTCTCCATCAGGGTCAGGTGCGGGAACACCGCCGAGATCTGGAAGGATCGGATGATGCCGCGGCGCGCAATCTGCGCCGGCCGCTCCCGCGTGATGTCGATGCCGTTGAACAGGATGGTGCCGGAAGTCGGCTCCAGAAACTTGGTCAACAGGTTGAAACAGGTGGTCTTGCCGGCCCCGTTGGGCCCGATCAGCGCGTGGATGGAGCCGCTCACCACGGACAGGTCCACCTGGCTGACGGCCGTGAACCCCTTGAACTCCTTGGTGAGCTTGTGCGTTTGCAGAATGATGTTGCTCATTAGAAAGGCGAGCATAGGGCCGGCCCCGGGATGGGGCTAGGGTGTTAGTCCCTATGCATAAATACCTACCGGGAAAATCCCGCCGCAAGGGGATATCCCCGGCCGCTGCAGGGCGATCTGCGAAGATCTCACCCTGCTTTTGTGGCTTCTTTCCTGCTTCCCCATGATCTCCACCGCCGAACTCGAATCGCTCGCCGCGGCCGCCCTGCGCGCCGCCGGCGCCAGCCCGGCACAGGCGCTCTGCACCGCCCGCGCCCTGGTGGCCGCCGACGTGCAGGGCCTGGCCACCCACGGCGTTTCGCGCGTGGCCATGTACGCCAGCCACCTGCGCACCGGCCGCGTGAACGGCCAGGCCGTGCCCCGGGTGCTGCCCGGCCGGCCCGCGGCCGTGCTGGTGGATGCGGGCGAGGGTTTCGCCTTCCCGGCCTGCGAGCTGGCCATACAGGAAGCCATCACCCGCGCCCGGGCCGAGGGCCTGGCCCTGGTGGGCGTCTGCAACAGCCACCACTTCGGCGCGGCAGCGTACCACCTGGAGCCAGTGGCGCGCGCCGGGCTCATCGGCATCGCCATGGGCAACGGCCCGGCCGCCATGCCCGTGGCCGGCGGCACCCGACCGCTGCTGGGCACCAACCCGCTGGCCGCGGCCTTTCCGCGAGGGGGTGCGGCGCCGCTGCTGATGGACTTCGCCCTGTCTGAAGTGGCGCGCGGCAATTTGATGGTGGCCGCGCAAAAGGGCGAGCCCATCCCCCTGGGCTGGGCGCTGGACGAACACGGCCAGCCCACGACAGATGCGAAGGCCGGCCTGCGCGGCTCCATGCTGCCCTTCGGTTCCGCCAGCGGCGGCGTCAAGGGGGCGCTGTTGGCCTTGATGGTTGAGCTGCTGGTCATCACCCTCACGGGCGCGCGCTTCGGCGCCGAGGTGGATACCTTCTTTGAAGAAGGCGGCAACGTCCCGCACCTGGGCCAGCTCTTCCTGGTCATCGACCCCGGCGCCATGGCCGGCACGGCGGTCTACCAGGAGCGCATCGAAGCCATCATCGCCGCCATGTGCGCGGAAGAGGGCGTGCGGGTGCCTGGGGACCGGCGGGAGCAGAAGGTGCGGTTGGCGAAAGACCGGGGGCTTGAGATTCCGGAAGGAGTGTTGGCGCCGGTGAGGAAGTTGGCAGGAGCCTGACACCAAGCGGGGCATGCGGAAACCACTGGCGACTTGCGGCCTGTAGCGGGCATTGGATGGCCGCGAAAGCAGACCTTCACCGATGAATCGCGGGAGGGGCTACAGAACCCGGGTGATTCATCTGGAAGCGACCCGGATTGACCAGACACATCCGAGCCGCTGGGAATGGCGTTCTCGAACTCTAATGGACAACCTTGGCAGTGTTGGACGTTCGATTTGCAGCCTCCATGCCGCTGTCTGTTTCTGGTCGAAAGCGTTAATCGTGCGGCCAGCAAAAAGCCGCCCGAAGGCGGTTTTTTGCTGACGTGGTGCAGTGACTCAGACCAGCAAGGCATTCACCCGCTTCACATACGCCGCCGGATCTTCTGGCAAACCGCCTTCGGCCAGCAGGGCCTGGTCGAACAGGATGTGGGCCAGGTCGTTGAAGTGCACCGAGCCGTCGAGCTTCTTCACCAGCGCGTGTTCGGGGTTCACTTCGAGCACGGGTTTGCTGTCCGGCGCCTTCTGGCCGGCCTGTTTGAGCAGGCGGGCGAGCTGGTTGCTCATGTCGCCTTCCTTCACCACCAGGCAGGCCGGTGAATCGACCAGGCGGGTGGTGACGCGCACGTCCTCGGCCTTGTCCTTCAGCGCCTCTTTCAGCTTGGCCAGCACGGGCTTGAAGGCTTCGGCGGCTTCCTCGGCGGCCTTCTTCTCGGCTTCGTCCTGCAGGGTACCCAGGTCCACCGCGCCCTTGGCCACGCTTTGCAGCGGGGTGCCGTCGAACTCGGGCAGGTGGCTCAGGGCCCATTCGTCCACGCGCTCGCTCATCAGCAGCACTTCGATGCCCTTCTTCTTGAAGACTTCGAGCTGCGGGCTGTTCCTGGCCGCGGCCAATGTATCGGCGGTGATGTAGTAGATGGCGGCCTGGCCCTCTTTCATGCGGGCCTTGTAGTCGGCCAGGGACACGTTGGCCGTGTCGCTCGTGGTGCTGGCAAAGCGCAGCAGCTTGGCCAGGCGCTCGCGGTTGCCGAAGTCTTCGCCCAGGCCTTCTTTCAGCACGCTGCCGAACTCGGCGTAGAACTTTGTGTACTTGCCGGCATCGGCCTTGTCTTCCTCGCTGGCGTCGGTTGCAGGCACGTCGTGCTGGGCCAGGTTCTCCAGCAGGGCCAGCACACGCTTGGTGTTGCCTTCGCGGATGGCGCGCACGTCGCGGCTTTCCTGCAGCAGCTCGCGGCTCACGTTGAGCGGCAGGTCGGCGCTGTCCACCACGCCCTTGATGAAGCGCAGGTAGTTGGGCAGCAGGGCCTCGGCCTCGTCCATGATGAAGACGCGCTTGACGTAGAGCTTGAGCCCGCCCTTCTTGTCGCGGTTCCACAGGTCAAACGGGGCCTTGGCCGGCACGAAGAGCAGCTGGGTGTACTCGGTGCTGCCTTCCACGCGGTTGTGGCTCCAGGCCAGCGGGACTTCGTAGTCGTGGCTGATGGCCTGGTAGAAGCTTTCGTACTCTTCCTGTGTGATGTCCTTCTTGGGGCGGCTCCACAGGGCGCTGGCCTTGTTGACGGTTTCCCACTCGTCGGTCTGCACCATCTCGCCGGGCTGGCCGTTCTCGCCTTCTTTCCACTCTGCCTTGCGCATCTGGATGGGCAGGGCGATGTGGTCGGAGTACTTGGCGATGATGCCCTTGACCTTCCAGGACTGCAGGTAGTCGCCCGCGTCTTCACGCAGGTGCAGGATCACGCTGGTGCCGCGCTCGGGCCGCGTGATGGTCTCCACCTCGAAGTCGCCGGTGCCGCCGCTGATCCAGCGCACGCCTTCCTCGGGCTTGAAGCCGGCGCGGCGCGACTCCACGGTGATCTTGTCGGCCACGATGAAACCCGAATAGAAGCCCACGCCGAACTGGCCGATCAGCTGGCCCTGTTCCTTGGCGTCGGCCTGTTTCTCGGCGCCCAGGCGGCTCATGAAGTCCTTGGTGCCGCTCTTGGCAATGGTGCCCAGGTGGTCGATGGCCTCCTGCGCGCTCATGCCGATGCCGTTGTCCGTGATGGTCAGGGTCTTGGCGGCGGGGTCGAAGGCGATGCGTACATGCAGCTCGGGCGCGTTTTCGTACAGCGCGCTGTTGTTCAGCGCCTCGTAACGCAGCTTGTCGCAGGCGTCGGAGGCGTTGGAGACCAGCTCGCGCACGAAGATCTCCTTGTTGGAGTACAGGGAGTGGGTGACCAGGTGCAGCAGCTGGGCGACTTCGGCCTGGAAGGAATGGGTTTGTTTGCTCATGGGATCAGACAGCGGGATACAAATCACAGAAGGGCCCAAAGGCCCGGAAAAACAGGAATTATGGGTGCAGCGCCGGGTTTCAAGGCCCGGGCGGGGTCAGGCAGCCTCGGGCTGGAAGACCCGGATGCGCTGGTTCAGCAGCGTCTTCTGTTCGCGGGCGACGACCCGCATATCGTATTCAGACTGCAGGTTGAGCCAGAAGCGTGGCTCCATGCCGAAGTAGATGCCCAGGCGCAGGGCCGTGTCGGCCGTGATGGGGCGGGCGCCGTTGACGATCTCGCTGATGCGGCTGGGGGAGACGTCGATATCGGCCGAGAGCTTGCGCGCGGTGATGCCCATGGGCTTCATGAAGTCTTCCAGCAGGATTTCGCCGGGGTGGATTTCGTCGAGGTGTTTGCTCATGTTCGGCTCCTAGTGGTAGTCCACGATCTCGACCTGGTGCGCGCCATCCTCACGCCATACGAAGCAGATCCGCCATTGGTCGTTGATGCGGATGCTGTGCTGCTGCTTGCGATCACCCTTGAGCGCTTCCAGCTGGTTGCCAGGGGGGATGCGCAGGCTGGCCAACTCCGTGGTGGCATGCAGTTGCAACAGCTTGCGCCGGGCCACCCGTTCGATGTTCCGGAACCGCGCCACCATATGGCTGTGGAACAGCCGTTCGGTGTCGGGGCACAGGAACGAATGGATCATACAGAATCATATTCTGTGCCGCGGAACCTGTCAATCAGGTCGCCGAAAATGGCAAGCGTAGAAGTCAGAACTTCTCGTGCGGCGCCAGGTAGCGCCACTGGCCCACGGGCAGCTGGCCCAGCATGACGCGGCCGATGCGCACGCGCTTGAGGCCCACCACTTTCAGGCCGACGAGTTCGCACATGCGACGGATCTGGCGCTTCTTGCCTTCGGTCAGCACAAAACGCAGCTGCTCGGGGTTTTCCCAGTCCACCTTGGCGGGCTTGAGGGCCTGGCCGTCCAGGCTCAGGCCGTGGCGCAGCCTGGCGAGCATGGCGCTGGGGAAAACGGCCTGCACATTGGTGGAGATGGGGTCGTCATCGTCAATGCGCGTGAGCTGGGTGGGCGCCGCGTCGGCGGCGGGGGTGCCCAGGTAGACCACGCGCACCAGGTATTCCTTTTCCATCACCGAGTCTTCGCCGATCAGCTGGCGCGCCACGCGGCCGTCCTGCGTGAGCACCAGCAGGCCGGTGGAGTCGATGTCGAGCCGGCCCGAGGGCGCCAGGCCGCGCAGCTGCGCGCCGTTGAAGCGCAGGGGCGCACGGTCCTCGCGCCAGCGGTTCTGCGGCTGCACCAGCACCACGGCGGGTTCGTGCCCGTCCTCGGCCTGGCCGCTGACGTAACCGATGGGTTTGTTGAGCAGGATGGTGACCTGCGTGGCCTGCTGGTGCTGCGCCTGCTTGTCGACCTCGATGCGATCGCTGGGCGTGACCTGCTGGCCCATCTCGGCCACCTGGCCGTTGACCTTGACCCAGCCGTTCTCGACCCAGGCGTCGGCCTCGCGGCGCGAGCACAGGCCGAGCTCGGCCATGCGCTTATTGATACGGCTGGTGGCCGCGGCACCGCCCGGCTTGGGCGCGCCGGCGCCTTCGGGGCGCGGTGCACGGCGCAGGGTGGGGGCGGCGGGTTTGTCTGGGTTGTCCTTCATCGGGAACCGATTGTAGGTTCCCACTCCGTCGGGGCTATTTGACGTGGGAGAGGAAGTGGGCCAGATCGTCCAGGTGCTGGTTGTTCAGGCCGCCCAGGGCATTGGTCATGACCGTGTCGCGGCCGGGGCCGGGTCGGTCGCGGTATTCCTCCATGACGGCGCGCAGGAACGTTTCGTGCTGGCCGGCCAGGCGCGGCATCTGCTCGCGGCCCTTGTAGTCGGGCAGGTGGCAGGTGCCGCACAGCATGCCGCGCGCCAGCACCTTGCCGCGCTCGTAACGTTCGGCATCGACCGGGGTCGCCAGGGGCAGCGGCACCTGCTCCGAAAAGTACTTGGCCAGCACGATGAGGTCGGCGTCCTTGAGGCCGTCGAGCACGCCCTTCATGGGCGGGATGTCGCGCAGGCCTTCGCGGATCAGTACCAGCTGGTTCTCCATGAAGACCTTGGGCTGCCCAGCCAGCGAGGGGAACTGCGGGTTCTGCGAGTTGCCCTGCGGGCCGTGGCAGGCCACGCAGAGTTCCAGGCGTTGCGGCTGCTGGGCCTGGGCGGCGGCCATGGCCAGCATCAGGGCCAGGGCGGGGATGAGGGTGTGGATGAAGCGCATGGGATGGGCGGTAGGTATCGATGACCGGAAAAAAAGCAGGGCCCTGAGGCCCTGCTTGCCGGTTCAGATCGGGGTCTTACTTCTTGGCGCTGTAGGAGATGCGGTAGATCGCACCCGTCTGCTCGTCGGAGAGCAGCAGGGCGCCATCGGGCATCTGCAGGAAGTAGGTCGGACGGCCCCAGAAGGTGTTGGCGGCCGGGTCGGCGAAGCCGGTGATGAAGGGTGTCATCACGGGGTTGCGGCCCTGGGCATCGGCGTTCACGGTGACCACGTCATAGCCCATCTTGGTGGTGCGGTTCCAGGAACCCTTGCGTGCGACGAAGGCTACGTTGCGGTACTTGGCCGGGAACATCTTGCCGGTGTAGAAGTGCAGGCCCATGTTGGCGGCGTGCGGGCCCATGGTGCGCACCGGCAGGGTCACGCCCTTGCAGGCGTCGGCCTTCTTGATGTCCGGATCAGGAATGCCGCCGGCGTGGCAGGAGGGGAAGCCGAAGTTCTGGCCGGTCTTGCTGAGGCGGTTGAGTTCGTCCTCGGGGCCGTCATCGCCCAGCCAGTCGCGGCCATGGTCGGTGAACCACAGCTGCTTGGTGACGGGGTGCCAGTCGAAGCCCTGGGTGTTGCGCACGCCGGTGGCGATGACTTCCATGCCCGTGCCGTCGGCGTTGTAACGACGGATCTGTGCGTATTCGTCGGAGGGCAAGGTGCAGATGTTGCACGGTGCGCCGAAGGGCACGTAGAGCTTGCCGTCCGGGCCGAAGCGCAGGTACTTCCAGTTGTGGTGCTGCTGCGGGGGCAGCTTGAAGGCGCCGGTCATGTCGACCGGGGCCACATTGGGGTTCTTTTCGATGTCGTCATAGCGCAGCGCCTTGTCCACGGCCATCACGTAGAGCTTGCCCTTGTGCATGACCACGGCCGGCTGGTTGAGCTTGTCGACCACGACGCGGCTGCTGCGCTCCTTGCCGTTGTCGCTGATCTCGTAGACGCGGCCCAGGCCGCGTGTGCCGGCGTAGATCTTGCCGCTGGCGCCGCGCGACATGGCGCGGATGCCGGGCGTGCCGGTGGACCAGATCTCGACCTTGAAACCCGGCGGCAGCTTGAGCTTGTCCAGCGGGATTTCGGAGGCGGGGGTGACGGTGTTCTTGCCGGCCACCGGGGCCAGCCGGGAGTCGGCCATGCTGGCCGGGCGGCCTTGCTGCCAGGCGGGCGGGGGTGGGGGGGCCGGCATCGCGGCGGCCATCGGGGCCGGTGCGGCAGCAGGCTGGGCCGCCGCGACTTGCGGTGCGGGCTGGGCGGGGGCGGCCTGGGGCTTCGGCGGCTCGGAGGTGGCGCAGCCGGTCAGCAGGCCGACGAGCACGGCACCCGCCAGGGTGAGTTTTCTGGTCATGAAGGATGTCTCCGTAGAAGGTGTTGTTGTATGGGACCGAAGCCGATGCTAGTACCGCAGGCGCCGGCTGGTTCTAGGGTTTCTACGTATGCATACGATTTCGCCGGCCGCACAGACATAAGGCCCGGGTGATGGAGCAGCGGGATACGAGTGCTTCAAAAATTGACACTTGTTTGGGGACTTACCCTAGATGCGGTCATGGGTAGGGGGGCGCAGCTTGCAATTTGGCGAGCGGGTTTGCTTAATGAGCGTTCCAAATTCATTTTGGAAGCAAAAAAACCTAACAACCAAGGAGCAGGAATGAAGATGCAGAAACTATTCGCCGCCTTGCTGATGGCGGGTCTCGCCGGCGGGGCCAGCGCCCAGTCGGGCAAGGACAATCTGTCCACTCTCAAACAGATGAAGGTCGCCACCACCGACCTGAACATTCCGCTGGTGCCCCAGGAAGGGCGCAACGCGGACGCCATACGCGCCAACCTCAAGAGCATCAAGCTGCCGCCGGGTTTCAAGATCGAGCTGTTTGCCGTGGTGCCCGATGCGCGTCACATGGCGGTGGCGCCTTCGACCAATATGCTCTTCGTGGGCACGCGCAAGACCAAGGTCTGGGCGGTGACCGATCGCAACGGCGACGGTACGGCCGACGAGGTCAAGGCCTTCGCGCCTTCGCTGAACTTCAAGGTGCCCAACGGCGTGTGCTGGACCAAGGACGGCTTCCTGATCGTCGCGGAGCACAACCGCGTGCTCAACTTCCCGGCCGCCGAGTTCTTCTATGAAGGCCCGGACGTGGCGGTGATCGAGGTGGTGCCGCAGGGCAAGCTGGTGCCTGAAGAAGAGGAGTCCTACAACCACGGCGCGCGCACCTGCCGCGTCAGCGACGACGGCAAGCTCTACATCACCCTGGGCCAGCCCTACAACGTGCAGCCCAAGGAGAAGGTGGCTCTGTACGAGAAGCTGGGCATCGGCGGCATGATCCGCATGGACCCCTTCGACGGCTCCAAGCGCGAGGTGGTCGCCATGGGCGTGCGCAACTCGGTGGGCATGGACATCAACCCCAAGGACAAGACGGTCTGGTTCACCGACAACCAGACCGACGGCATGGGCGACGAGATCCCGCCGGGTGAGCTCAACCGCATCACCAAGGCCGGGGGCGAGCACTTCGGCTACCCCTTCATCCACGGCAACAACGTGCCGGTTGCAGGCACGGCGGCCGCGCCGGACCTCAAGGACATGAAGGCGCCGGCGGTGTGGACCAAGCCGCAGGTCGAGTTCCCTGCCCACCAGGCGCAGCTCGGCATGACCTTCTACAACGGCGGCATGTTCCCGGCCAAGTACCGTGGCGGCATCTTCGTGGCTTCGCACGGTTCCTGGAACCGCACCAAGGCCAGCGGCGCGTTGATCAACTTCGTGCCCGTGAAGGCCGATGGCACCGCTGGCGCCTCGGAGGTCTTTGCCGAAGGCTGGCTGGATGCCAATGGCATCTACAAGGGCCGTCCGGTGGACGTGGCGCCGATGAAGGACGGCTCCCTGCTGATCTCGGATGACTACGTGGGCGCGATCTACCGCGTGACCTACAGCAACTGAGCGTTGCCCCTGACGCCGCGCGGGTCGACCGCGCGGCCACTGTGAGACCCGGCGGAGATCGTTACGATCTCCGCTGTTTTTTGAGCGAGGAATATTCGAATGAACAAGTTCATCCTGGGAGGGATGCTCTTTGCGCTGGCCGCTGCGGCGCAGGCCGATGTGGCCGCCGGCAAGGCCAAGGCGGCCGCGGCGTGCGCCATGTGCCATGGCCCGCTGGGCCTGTCCATGCAACCGGGCGTGCCGCACCTGGCCGGACAGCAGGAGGTCTACCTGGCCGAGCAGCTCAAGCATTTTCGCAATGGCAAACGGGTCAACGAGGTGATGACGGTCATTGCCAAGCCCCTGAGCAACGCCGACATCGACAACCTGGCCGCGTGGTACGCGTCCCTGCAGATCCGGGTGGAAGAGAAATGAGATCGCACCAACCACCAGACCGCCGGGTGAGCCGGTTCCCGGGCGTGCGCACCACGCTGGCTTTGCTGGTGGCCGGCCTGGGCGCCGTGCCGTCCTGGGCCCAGACACTGGACGACGTGGTGATCTCGGCGTCGCGTGCGCAGCAGCGCAGCTTCGACGCGCCGGCGGCCATCGAGTCGGTCGACCGCGAGACCATCCAGGGCGCGGGCCCGCAGGTCAACCTGTCGGAGTCGCTCAACCGTGTGCCGGGGCTGACCATCCTGAACCGGCAGAACTACGCGCAGGACCTGCAGGTGTCCATCCGTGGTTTCGGCGCGCGTTCGGCTTTCGGCATCCGCGGCATCCGCCTGCTGATCGACGGTATCCCGGCCACCACGCCCGACGGGCAGGGGCAGGGCTCCTCGGTGAGCCTGACCTCGGCCGAGCGCATCGAGGTGCTGCGCGGCCCGCTGGCACTGATGTACGGCAATTCCGCCGGCGGGGTGATCCAGGCTTTCACGCGCGAGGCGCCTGACGTGCCGGAATTCGGTTTGCAGTACTACACGGGGTCCTACGATATGCGCCGCAGCGATTGGCAATACGCCGGTCGCATCGGCACGGTGGGGCTGGTGGCCGACTACAGCACCTTCGACACCAACGGCTTTCGCGACCACAGCACGACCGAGCGCAAGCAGTTCAACAGCAAGCTCAGCTTCGGGCCCGACGCGAACACCCGCGTAAATCTGGTGTTCAACCAGTTCGACATGCCGCTCGCCCAGGACCCGGTGGGCCTGACGGCGGCCCAGCTGGCGCAGGACGCCACGCAGGCTGGCACCAGCGCCCAGAGCGCGCGCCTGCGCAAGATCACCAGCCAGAGCCAGGCCGGCACCTCGCTGACGCATGCGCTGGATGCGAACCGCTCGGTCACGGCGCGCCTGTACTACGGCAAGCGCGACAACCTGCAGTACCTGCCCACGAACTGGGTGGGCCTGAACCGCGACTACTACGGCGCCGGCTTGCAGTACAACGCGCAGGCGCGCTGGGGCAGCCGCCCGGTGAACTGGGTGGCAGGTTACGAGTACGACTACTCCAAGGAGCGGCGCCAGTCCGGCGGCGTGAGCGGGGGCGAGAAATCCGGCGCGCTCACGCGCAACGAGGACAACAGCGCGCAGAACAGCGACGCCTTCGTCCAGGGCACGGTGCTGGCGGCCGATCGCCTGTCGGCGACGGCCGGCCTGCGCGCGAGCTCGGTGCGCATTGCCAGCGAGGACTACTTCCTGGGCAATGGCAACGGCTCGGGCGACGTGAGCTACAGCGCGGCCAACCCGGTGCTGGGCCTGACCTGGCACACGCTGGACACGCTGAACCTCTACGCCAACTACGGCCGCGGTTTCGAGACGCCCACGCTGGTGGAGGTGGCCTACACCGGCACCGGCGCGCCGAACTTCAACCCCAACATCAACGCGGCGCGCAGCCAGCACTACGAACTGGGTGCGAAGTGGGCGCCTGAGGCGCGCTCGCGTGTGGACTTCACGCTCTACCAGATCGACACCACGGACGAGATCGTGGTGGCGGTGAGCAGTGGTGGCAGCACGGCCTACAAGAACGCACCCGGCACCCGACGCACGGGCTGGGAGCTGGCGGGGCGCACCCTGCTGAGCCCGAACTGGCGCGGCACACTGTCGGCGTCGGCGATCGAGGCGCAGTTCTCGGAGACCTTCGTCACCAACAACGTGACGGTGAACGCCGGCAACCGCCTGCCGGGCATCCCGCAGCATTTCCTCTTCACCGAACTGCTGTGGTCCGCGCAGTCCCTGGACAACGCGGGGCGCAAGCCGGGGCTGGGCACACAGGCCGGCGCGGAGGTGGTAAGCGCCGGCAAGCTCTACGCCAACGACAGCAATTCCGCTTCGGCCGAGGGCTATACCACGTTCAACCTCAAGGCCAGCCAGGGCTGGCCGGTGGCCGGCAAGGGCAGCCTGACGGCCTATGGGCGGCTGGACAACGTGACGGACCAGCGCTACGTGGGTTCGGTCATCGTCAACCAGGCAGCCAACCAGTTCTACGAGCCGGCCCCCGGCTTCAACTGGACGCTGGGTGTGCGCCTGAGCGTGCCGCTTTAATTGATGCCCCCCGAGCGGCGGCCGCCGCTCAGGGGGGGGCACTCCTCAAGCCTTCGAGGTCCAGCACGCGCAGGCCGCCGTACTCGATGCGGATCAGGCCGCGCTCCTGCAGATTGGCCAGCGCTTCGTTGACGCGCTGGCGCGACAGGCCCACCAGGTAGGCCAGTTCCTGCTGCGTGATGCGCAGCACCTCGCCCACGCCAGGGTAGAGCACGGGGTTGAAGAGCGCGGCCAGGCTGCGCGCCACGCGCAGGTCGGGGTTGTTCATGCGGTCGATCTCGCGCGCTGCGATGAACTGGCCCAGGCGTTCGTTGAGCTGGTTCATGACGAAGCGGTTGAAGCCGATGGACTGGTCCAGCAGACGGTGGAAGCTGTCCACCGGCAGGCCGGCCACCAGGCTCCTGCGCAGGGTCTGCACGTTGTAGCGGTAGCTCTCGCGCTTGAGCACCGTGCCTTCACCGAACCAGCCACCCGGCGGCAGGCCGGCAAAGGTCATGGCCTGGCCCTCGGCGTTTTCGCCGCTCATCTTGAGCAGGCCGTCGACCACACCGAACCAGTAGGTCACCGGGCGACCGATGCGGCACACCAGGTCGCCGGGTTGGGCTTCGCTGATCTGCAGCTCAGGCACGGCGATGGCGTATTCCTCGGGTGTGAGCCGGCTCAGCCAGGGGATGCCGGCGAGTTCGGCGGGGGTGGGCGCGCGTCGGCGCTGGTGCAGGCTGGGTTCTGTGCTCATGGTCGGATCGGATCAGGGTGGGAAAATACCACCTAGGGTCTACCCTGAATTGTCGTCGCAATGACAACATAACGTCAAATCACTCCCTACCATGACTGCAAGCAAGGCCCGGTGTGGCCCATGGCGAGCAGACAAGGAAACGGGATGCAGACGACTTTTCCTCGACTTCTGATGCAGCATGCGGCGCAGCGGCCCCAGGCCCCCGCCATGCGCGAGAAGGAATACGGCATCTGGCAGACCTGGAGTTGGGCCCGCGCGGCCGAGGACGTGCGCCTCATGAGCTGCGGCCTGGCGGCACTGGGGTTCCAGCCCGGGCAGAACCTGGCCATCATCGGCGACAACCGGCCGCACCTGTACCAGGCCTTCATCGCTGCGCAAAGCCTGCGCGGGGTGCCCGTGCCCATGTACCAGGACGCGATCGCCAGCGAGATGGCCTTCGTGCTGCAGGACGCCGAGATCCGCTTTGCCTTCGCCGAGAACCAGGAGCAGGTCGACAAGCTGCTGGAGCTGCGCGAGAGTCTGAAGGACGTGGACGGCAGCCTGCTGCAGCACATCGTCTTTGACGACCCGCGCGGCCTGCGCAACTACCAGCACGAGGGGCTGATCAGCATCGAGCGCCTGTTCGAGCTGGGGCGCCAGTACGAGCAGCAGCACCCGGACTTCTACCGCAACGCGGTCGAGCTGGGCCAGCCCTCCGACGTGTCGGTCATCCTCTACACCTCGGGCACGACGGGGCGGCCCAAGGGCGTGTGCCAGACGCATGCCAGCTTCATTGCCGCCGCGCAGGGCGGGGTGCAGGTGGACGGCCTGGTGCCCGAGGACAACATCATTTCCTACCTGCCGCCGGCCTGGGTGGGCGACCACCTCTTCTCCATCGCCCAGTGGCTGGTGGCAGGTTTCACCACCAACTGCCCCGAGTCGGCCGAGACGGTGAGCATCGACCTGCGCGAGATCGGCCCGAGTTATTACTTCGCACCGCCGCGGGTGTTCGAGAGCATGCTGACCTCGGTCTCGATCCGCATGGAGGACGCGGCCCGCCCGAAGCGCTGGCTCTACAGGCAGTTCATGGCCGTGGCGCGGCGCTGCGGCGCCGAGATCCTGGACGGGCACAGGGTGGCCTTCACGGACCGCCTGCTCTACGCCCTGGGCAATGTGCTGGTCTACGGGCCGCTGCGCAACGTGCTGGGCCTGTCGCGCATCCGCGTGGCCTACACCGCGGGCGCGGCCATCGGGCCGGACCTGTTCCGTTTCTACCGGTCGATTGGCATCAACCTCAAGCAGCTCTACGGCCAGACCGAGACCTGCGCCTATGTCTGCATCCAGAAGAACGGCCGCGTCAAGCTCAACAGCGTGGGCGAGGCCGCGCCGGGCATCGAGATCAAGATCGCCGACAGCGGCGAGGTGCTGGTGCGCGGCGTGTCCGTGCTCAAGGAGTACTACAAACGGCCCGACGCCACCGCCGAGGTGATGGACGCCGAGGGCTATTTCCACACCGGCGACGCCGGCGTGATCGACCCCGACGGCCACCTGATCATCATCGACCGGGCCAAGGACGTGGGCAAGATGGCCAGCGGCGCGATCTTTGCGCCCAACTACATCGAGAACAAGCTCAAGTTCTTCCCGCAGATCAAGGAGGCGGTGTGTTTCGGCCACGGCCGTGGCCAGGTCTGCGCCTTCATCAACATCGACTTCGAGGCCGTGGGCAACTGGGCCGAGCGCCAGAGCCTGCCCTACAGCGGTTACGTGGACCTGGCGAGCAAGCCGGCGGTGCTGGACATGCTGGCCGACTGCGTGCAGCAGGTCAACGCCGACCTGGCCGCCGAAGCCGGCATGGCCGACACCCAGATCGCGCGCTTCCTGGTGCTGCACAAGGAGCTGGACCCCGATGACGACGAGCTGACCCGTACGCGCAAGGTGCGCCGCGGTTTCATCGGCGACAAATACGCCGTGCTGATCGAGGCCCTGTACGACGGACGCAGCGAGCAGTTCATCGAAACGCAGGTGAAGTTCGAGGACGGCCGCAGCGGCACGGTCTCGGCCACGCTGCCCATCCGTGACGCCCAACGCTACCCGGGCGTGGCCAAGGTCGCCTGAGAAGAGTGAAGACCAAATGACGCAAAGAAAACTGGGCGACGTGATCCTGGATGTGAAGAACATCTCGCTGGCCTTTGGCGGCGTGAAGGCGCTGACCGACATCTCCTTCGACGTGCGCGAGCACGAGATCCGCGCCATCATCGGCCCCAACGGCGCGGGCAAGAGCTCCATGCTCAACTGCATCAACGGGGTGTACACGCCGCAGCACGGCACCATCACCTTCCGCGGCCAGACCTTCGACCACATGAACAGCCGCCAGGTGGCCGAGATGGGCGTGGCGCGCACCTTCCAGAACCTGGCCCTGTTCAAGGGCATGAGCGTGCTGGACAACATCATGTCCGGGCGCAACCTCAAGATCAAAAGCAACATCCTGCTGCAGGCCCTGCGTTTCGGCCCGGCCGAGCGCGAGGAGATCCGCCATCGCGAGTTCGTCGAGAAGATCATCGACTTCCTCGAGATCCAGGCGCACCGCAAGACGCCTGTGGGCCAGCTGCCCTACGGCCTGCAAAAGCGCGTGGACCTGGGTCGCGCCCTGGCCATGGAGCCGCAGGTGCTGCTGCTGGACGAGCCGATGGCCGGCATGAACGTGGAAGAGAAGCAGGACATGTGCCGCTTCGTGCTCGACATCAACGACGAGTTCGGGACCACCGTGGTGCTGATCGAGCACGACATGGGCGTGGTGATGGACATCAGCGACCGCGTGGTGGTGCTGGACTACGGCAAGAAGATCGGCGACGGTACGCCCGACGCCGTGCGCAACAACGAGGAAGTGATCCGGGCCTACCTGGGCACGAGCCACTGACATGACCCCCACGCTCTTCATTTCATGTAATTCGCTGCCCCCCGAGGGGGCTCCAGCCGCCTTGGGGCGGCCCGGCGGCGGCTGAGGAAAACGACATGGCCTTCTTCCTGGAAACCCTTTTGAACGGCCTGATGGCCGGCATGCTCTATTCGCTGGTGGCGCTGGGCTTCGTGCTGATCTTCAAGGCCTCAGGCGTGTTCAACTTCGCGCAGGGCGCCATGGTGCTGTTCGCGGCCCTGGCGATGGCGCGGTTTGCCGAATGGATCCCGCAGTGGACCGGCGTCGACAGCCTCTGGCTGGCCAACTCGGTGGCCTTCGTGCTGGCCGGTGCCGTCATGTTCGTGGTGGCCTGGGTGATCGAGCGCCTGGTGCTGCGCCACCTGGTCAACCAGGAAGGCGCCACGCTGCTGATGGCCACGCTGGGCATCACCTACTTCATGGAAGGCCTGGGCCAGACGATCTTCGGCAGCGACATCTACAAGATCGACATCGGCATGCCCAAGGACCCGATCTTCGCCTTCGACACCGTGTTCGAGGGCGGCATCCTGATCAACCAGGAAGACCTGTTTGCCGCGGCCATTGCCGCCGTGCTGGTGGCGGGGCTGGCGCTGTTCTTCCAGAAGACCGCCACCGGGCGCGCGCTGCGTGCCGTGGCCGACGACCACCAGGCCGCGCAGTCCATCGGCATTCCGCTCAACCGCATCTGGTTCATCGTCTGGTGCCTGGCCGGTGTGGTGGCCCTGGTGGCCGGGATGATCTGGGGCAGCAAGCTGGGGGTGCAGTTCTCGCTGGCCACCGTGGCCCTGCGTGCGTTGCCCGTGATCATCCTGGGCGGGCTGACCTCGGTGCCGGGCGCCATCATCGGCGGCCTGATCATCGGCGTGGGCGAAAAACTGTCCGAGGTCTACCTCGGCCCCTTTGTGGGCGGTGGCATCGAGATCTGGTTTGCCTATGTGCTGGCACTTGTTTTTCTTCTCTTCCGGCCCCAGGGGCTGTTTGGAGAGAAGATCATTGATCGCGTGTGAGGAACTGACACCATGTTCTACCGGGAAAACGGCCAGTTCAAGACCAGCTACCGCGCGGACCAGCAGATCTTCCCGATCCTGCAGGACCGCATCGCCATCGGCCTGCTGTTGCTGGCCGCCTTCGTGCTGGTGCCTGCGCTGGCCAGCGACTACCTGTTCCGCGCCATCCTGGTGCCCTTCCTGATTTTTTCTCTGGCGGCCATCGGAGTGAACATCCTGGTGGGCTACTGCGGCCAGATCTCGCTGGGCTCGGGCGCCTTCATGGCCGTGGGGGCCTACGGGGCGTACAACTTCTTCGTGCGCATCCCGGGCCTGCCCCTGATCCCCGCGCTGATCCTGGGCGGCCTGTGCGCCATGGCCTTCGGCATCCTGTTCGGCCTGCCCAGCCTGCGTGTCAAGGGCCTGTACCTCGCGGTGGCCACGCTGGCCGCGCAGTTCTTCGCCGACTGGATGTTCCTGCGCATCAAATGGTTCACGCTGGACACGCCTTCGGGCTCGGTCTCGGTCTCGAACCTGCAGGTCTTCGGCTGGCCGCTGGAGAGCGCGCTGAGCAAGTACTGGTTCTGCCTGGCCATCCTGGTGGTGGTGGCCCTGCTGGCCAAGAACCTGGTGCGCGGCGCCATCGGCCGCGAGTGGATGGCCATCCGCGACATGGACGTGGCGGCCGCGGTGATCGGCATCCGGCCCATGTACGCCAAGCTCAGCGCCTTCGCCGTGAGCTCCTTCATCGTCGGGGTGGCTGGCGCGCTGTGGGCCTTTGTCTACCTGGGCGCCTGGGAGCCGGCGGCTTTCTCGGTGGACTACTCCTTCCGCCTGCTCTTCATGGTGATCATCGGCGGGCTGGGCTCCATCATGGGCAGCTTCTTCGGCGCGGCCTTCATCGTGGTGCTGCCGATCGCGCTGAACCAGTTCCTGCCCCTGCTGATGGGCCTGTTCGGCATCGAGATTTCCACGGCCGGGATCTCGCATGCCGAGCTCATGATTTTCGGCGGCCTGATCGTCTGGTTCCTGATCGTGGAGCCGCACGGCCTGGCCAAGCTGTGGAGCATAGGCAAGCAGAAGCTGCGCCTGTGGCCTTTCCCCCATTGATTTGCGTACCGACCCCTTTCGAGTGTTCTTCCGCGTGCTTCACCCATAACCTACCTAGGAGACCAACCATGAAGCTTCGACAACTCGCCCTCGCCACTTCGCTGACGGCAGCCGCCCTCGCGGGCGCGCTCGGCGCTCCGGCCGCTTTCGCGCAGGCCAAGGAGCAGTTCATCCCGGTGCTGTCCTACCGCACCGGTCCCTACGCGCCCAACGGCGTGCCGTGGGCCAACGGCTACGTCGACTACCTCAAGCTGGTCAATGCGCGCGGCGGCATCAACGGCGTGAAGATCTCCTACGAGGAGTGCGAGACCGGCTACGACACCGCGCGCAGCGTCGAGTGCTACGAGCGCCTCAAGGGCAAGGGCGCCTCCCTGGTGCAGCCCCTGTCCACTGGCGCGACCTTCGCCATCACCGAGAAGGCCCCGGCCGACAAGATCTCCGTGGTGACGGTGGGTTACGGCCGCAGCGAAAGCGCCGACGGCACCGTGTTCAAGTGGAATTTCCCCATCGCCGGCACCTACTGGGTGGCGGCCGATGCGATCGTGCAGGCCATCGCCAAGAAGGAAGGCGGCCTGGACAAGCTCAAGGGCAAGAAGATCGCGCTGGTCTACCACGACAGCCCTTTCGGCAAGGAGCCCATCCCGCTGCTGCAGGAGCGCGCCGCGATGCATGGCTTCGCCTTGCAGCTGCTGCCGGTGACCGCGCCGGGCGTGGAGCAGAAGGCCACCTGGCTGCAGGTGCGCCAGAACCGTCCTGATTACGTGGCGCTGTGGGGCTGGGGCGTGATGAACAGCACGGCCATCAAGGAGGCGCAAGCCACCGGTTACCCGCGCGAGAAGATGTACGGCGTGTGGTGGGCCGGTGCCGAGCCGGACGTGAAGGACGTGGCCGACGGCGCCAAGGGCTACAACGCCGTGACCATGCAGCACGGCGCCGAGCCGCAGTCCAAGCTGGTCAAGGACGTGCTGTCCATGATCCACGCCAAGGGCCAGGGCACGGGCCCGAAGGATGAGGTGGGCCAGGTGCTGTACATGCGCGGCGCCATGAGCGCGATGCTGGGCATCGAGGGCATCCGCGCGGCGCAGGAGCGCTACGGCAAGGGCAAGGTCATGACCGGCGAACAGGTGCGCTGGGGCCTGGAGAACCTGAACCTCACGCAGGCCAAGCTGGACGCGCTGGGCTTCGCGGGCGTGATGCGCCCGATCAGCACCTCCTGTGTGGACCACATGGGCGCCTCCTGGGCCCGCATCCACACCTGGGACGGCAAGGCCTGGAAGTTCACGTCCGACTGGCTGCAGGCTGACGAGCAGATCATCAAGCCGCTGGTGAAGAGCACGGCGGCCAAGTACGCGGCGGAGAAGAAGCTGACACCGCGTACCCCGGCTGACTGCCAATCCTGAGGGATTGACAGTCATGCCGGGGCGCGGCGAGCCGCTGTATTGACGGCTCCCTCCCCGAACCCCTCCCTCCATGAGGGAGGGGCAGCGGCCCCGACCGGGGCCGCCAATCGAAAGGGCCGCTTGCGCGGGTCTTTCGATTGGTGAAAAGGCCAACCTATGGAAACGAAAAACATCGTCATCAACGTCAACGGCATCGAGGTCATCTACAACCACGTGATCCTGGTGCTCAAGGGCGTGTCGCTGCAGGTGCCCGAAGGGGGCATCGTGGCGCTGCTGGGGGGCAACGGCGCGGGCAAGACCACGACGCTGCGCGCCATCTCCAACCTGCTCAAGGGGGAGCGTGGCGAAGTGACCAAGGGGTCGATCGAGCTGCGCGGCGAGCGCATCGAGAACCTCACGCCGTCCGAGCTGGTGCAGCGCGGCGTGGTGCAGGTGATGGAGGGGCGGCATTGCTTCGCCCACCTGACCATCGAGGAAAACCTGCTGACCGGCGCCTACACGCGCAAGAGCAAGGCCGAGGTGGCCGCGGGCCTGGAGAAGGTCTACGCCTACTTCCCGCGCCTCAAGACACGCCGCAGCTCGCAGGCGGCCTACACCTCGGGTGGTGAGCAGCAGATGTGCGCGATTGGCCGCGCGCTCATGGCCAACCCCAGCATGGTGTTGCTGGACGAACCGTCCATGGGCCTGGCGCCGCAGATCGTGGAAGAGGTGTTCGAGATCGTCAAGGATCTGAACCAGAAGGAGCGCGTGACCTTCCTGCTGGCCGAGCAGAACACGAACATGGCGCTCAAGTACGCGGACTACGGCTACATCATGGAGTCGGGTCGCATCGTGATGGACGGCGTCGCCAGCGACCTGGCCAGCAACGAGGACGTGAAGGAGTTCTACCTCGGCATGGGCGGCGGCGAACGCAAGAGTTTCCGCGACGTCAAGAGTTACAAGCGCAGGAAGCGCTGGCTGGCATGAGGCTCCCCCCCGTAGCGGCCTGCGGCCGCCTCCCCCTCAGGGGGCAACGCCAGTGGCCCGGCGAAGCCGGTTCCACGGCGTTCCGCGTAGGGGCTCCTGCTGGCCTACAGGTCTGACTTCTGCACAGGGACGAACAATGAGCAAACACTACGACGCGCTCGAAACGCGCGACCCGGCGCAGCGCGAGGCGGCGCTGCTGGCCGCCTTGCCGGGCCATGTGGCACAGGCCCAGCATGCGGCCCCGGCTTTTGCCGAGATCCTGCGCGGTGTGGATGCCGCTGCCGTCACCACGCGCGCGGCCTTGGCCAGTTTGCCGGTGACGCGCAAACACGAGCTGCTGGAGCGCCAGCAGGCAGCCCGCGCGACGGATGCGAGCGACCCCTTCGGAGGGTTCTCGGCCATCGGCTGGCGCGGCCTGCTGCGCGGCACGGGGGCGCGACGCGTCTACCAGTCGCCCGGCCCCATCTACGAACCCGAGGGCCAGGCGGCCGACTACTGGCGCAGCGCGCGTGCTTTTGCCGCGGCCGGCTTCGAGGCCGGTGACCTGGTGCACAACTGCTTCAGCTACCACCTGACACCTGGCGCGTGGATCATGGAGGCCGGGGCCCAGGCCCTGGGCTGTACCGTCTTTCCCGGCGGGGTGGGCAATACCGAGCAGCAGCTGGCGGCCATCGCCGACCTGCGGCCCGTGGCCTATGCCGGCACGCCCAGCTTTCTCAAGATCCTGGTCGAAAAGGCACAGGAGGCGGGCGCGCCCCTTGCCATCACCAAGGCCCTGGTCAGCGGCGAGGCTTTTCCGCCCAGCCTGCGCGACTGGCTGGCCGAGCGCGGCATCACCGCCTACCAGTGTTACGCCACGGCCGACGCCGGCCTGATCGCCTACGAGACGCAGGCGCGTCAGGGCCTGGTGCTGGACGAGGGCATCGTCCTGGAGATCGTGCGACCGGGCACCGGCGACCCGGTGCCCGAAGGCGAGGTGGGTGAAGTGGTGGTCACGGTGCTCAATGCCGACTACCCGCTGATCCGCTTCGGTACGGGCGACCTCTCGGCCATCCTGGGCGGAACCTGCCCGAGCGGCCGCAGCAACACCCGCATCAAGGGCTGGCTTGGCCGCGCGGACCAGACCACCAAGGTGCGCGGCATGTTCGTGCACCCGGGCCAGATTGCCGAGATCGTCAAGCGCTACCCGGAGGTGGTGCGCGCGCGTCTGGTGGTGGCCGGCGAGATGGCCCAGGACACCATGACGCTCAAGGTCGAAACCGCCTGCAGCGGGCCGGGCGAACTGGCTCTGCGCATCGCCGAGACCGTGCGCGACGTGACCAAGCTGCGCGGCGAGGTTGAGCTGTTGCTGCCCGGCACCCTGCCCAACGATGGCAAGGTGATCGAGGATGCACGCAGTTACAAGTAAGTCGTCACTGGCGGGGTGCGGACCGCCAGGACTGACGGGGCCTGTACACACTTGAGCCGTAAGTGGGGGCCGGCCCTACGTATTTTCCGCTCTGGCGGGCGAGACCGGCGGGATTAGACTTGATTCCAATCTTTGGAGGAACCTTCATGAAACGTCTGCTTCTGCTCGCCGCTGCTGTCGCCGCCTTCGCGGCCCAGGCAGAGTCCTTCCCCGGCTCCAAGCCCATCACCATCGTCGTGCCTTTCTCGGCCGGCGGCCCGACCGACCGCGTGGCCCGCGACCTGGCCGAAGCCATGCGCAAGCCCCTGGGTGGCGTGACGCTCGTGGTGGACAACGCCGCCGGCGCCGGCGGCTCCATCGGTGCCAACAAGGTGGCCAAGGCCTCACCCGATGGCCACACCCTGCTGCTGCACCACATCGGCATGGCCACCATGCCCACCCTGGTGCGCAACCTGCCCTTCAAGGTCCAGAGCGATTTCGAGTACCTCGGCATGGTCAACGACGTGCCCATGACCCTGATCGGCCGCCCCAGCCTGCCGGCCAACAACTACAAGGAGCTGTCGGCCTGGATCAACGAGAACAAGGGCAAGATCAACCTGGGCAATGCCGGCATCGGCGCCGCCTCGCACCTGTGCGGCCTGATGTTCCAGAACGCGCTGAAGGTCGACATGACCACCGTGCCCTATAAAGGCACCGCACCGGCCATCACCGACCTGATCGGCGGGCAGATCGACCTGCTGTGCGACCAGACCACCAACACCACCAGCCAGATCGAGGGCAAGAAGGTCAAGGCCTATGCCGTGACCACGGCCAAGCGCCTGACGACGCCGGCCCTCAAGGACCTGCCCACGCTCAATGAGGCCGGCCTCAAGGGTTTCGAGGTGACGATCTGGCACGGCCTGTACGCGCCCAAGGGCACCCCGGCCGACGTGGTGGCCAAGCTCAATGCGGCACTCAAGGCCGCCCTGAAGGACCCGGACTTCATCAAGAAGCAGGAGGGCCTGGGCGCGGTGGTGGTGAACGACAAGCGCGTCGAACCGGCCGAGCACAAGAAGTTCGTGGCCGCCGAGATTGCCAAGTGGAGTCCGGTTTTGAAGGCGGCTGGGGTTTACGCGGACTGATCGTTCCGTTTTACGCCGCTGCGTGAAGAGGCCGCCGTCAGGTGGCTTTTTCTTTTTCTGGCGTTCGAGTTTTGCTGTCGTGGCGTTGCCGGGATGTGCCCCCGGCAGGGCAGTAACTTTCTTTTGCTTCGCCAAAAGAAAGTCACCAAAGAAAAGGCGAGCCGGGTGCGTCGTCCCTGCGCTGCGCTACGGGCACGCTGCGTTGCTCGGCCAGGGCGGGAAGCGCAGAAACTCGCCCTGCGGGCTCAGACATCTGCGCTTCTTTCTCCGCCCTGCCCTGCGCTACTCGCCTCCGCACACGGCAAGGGGAAACGAAAACCAATACCCTAGCCCAAAACAACAAGGACGCGCCATGGCGCGTCCTTGTGGGGTCCGGCTGTTCAGATCCCCTAGCCGTGTGGCAGGGCTGAGCAGCGCAGCAGCGGGCGGATCAGGGCGGGCGTTGTCTGAGCGCAGCGAGTTCAGCCCGACCCCGCCCGATGCGAGCAGCGCAAGGAACCCCGCAGGGGCCCTGACTTCGGCTGCCCTTCTCTTTGGTGACTTTCTCTTGGGCAAGCAAGAGAAAGTTACTGCGCTGTCGGGCGCACATCCCGACACTGCCGCGCAGTCATGGCTGCTTCTTGAAAGCAGTAGCCAAAGCGACAAACAACCCAGCAACCCGAGGCAAACCCTAAGCCACAGCCGCAAACCAGGGCCTACACTGGCCCACATCAGACCCAGGAGACACACCCATGCGCAAACTCTTCGCCTCGAACCGTCGCCATCTCCTCGCCGCTGCCGCCGGCACGGCCCTGCTGGCCCTGGCGCCAGCTGCGCAGGCCCAGGAGGCCTGGCCCAACAAGCCGGTCAGGATCGTCGTGCCCTTCGCGCCCGGCGGCACCACCGACATCCTGGCGCGCGCCATGGCGCCGGAGCTGACCAAGGCCTTTGGCCAGCCCTTCGTGGTGGACAACCGCGGTGGTGCCGGCGGCAACGTGGGCGCGGACATCGTGGCCAAGTCGCCGGCCGATGGCTATACCCTGCTGATGGGCACGGTGGGCACGCACGGCATCAACAAGGCGCTGTACGCCAAGCTGCCCTACGAGCCGCAGAAGGATTTCGCGCCCATCACCCTGGTGGCCGGTGTGCCCAATGTGATGGTGATGAACGCCGACAAGGCCCGGGCGCTGAACATCAACAACGTGGCTGATTTCATCAAGTACGCCCGCGCCAACCCGGGCAAGCTCAACATGGCTTCCAGCGGCAACGGCACGTCCATCCACCTGGCGGGTGAGCTGTTCAAGTCCATGACCGGCATCTTCATGACGCACATCCCCTATCGCGGCTCCGGTCCGGCGCTCCTGGACATGGTGGGCGGCAATATGGACGTGATGTTCGACAACCTGCCCTCAAGCATGCCCCACATCAAGTCGGGCAAGCTCAAGGCCTTTGCCGTGACCAGCGGCCAGCGTTCGACGGCGCTGCCGGACACCCCGACGGTGGAGGAGGCGGGCAAGCTCAAGGGCTTCGAGGCCAGCAGCTGGTTCGGCCTGCTGGCGCCGGCCGGCACCCCGCCCGACATCGTCAACCGCATCCAGCAGGAAGTGGCCAAGTCGCTGAACACGCCGGCCATCAAGGAAAAACTGCAGGCCCAGGGTGCCATTCCCGGCGGCATGTCGCCGCAGGAGTTCACCCGTTTCATCGACGCCGAGCACAAGAAGTGGGCCGCCGTCGTGAAAGCCTCCGGCGCGAAGGTTGACTAGGCCCCAGGCTGCGCTCCCTTCGTTCGCTAACCGCCGTGGGGCCTTGTCCAGAGGTCAAAGCTCTTCGACCTGTCCAAGCCTGCGCAGGCAGGCTTGGAGCCGCAGGTCTCAGACTCCCTTGTAGGGGGCAAGGCCAATGGTCCGGCGAAGCCGGTTCCACGGCGTTCCGCGATTGGGTGATTCTCAGGCGTGGCGCATCGGCGTCGACGTGGCGCCGGGCTACACCCCCCAGACGATTTCCCTGTCGACTTGCTGGCAGCGGCGCAGCATGTCGATGAAGGGCGCGGCGCGCTGGCGCAGGGAGATGTCCTCGGCTTTCAGGGGCTCTTCACCACGGGCCACGGCTTCTTCCCTTGCGCCCGTCAACCGGGCTTCCTCTTGCTGGATGGCCGCCTCCAGCGCGGCGATGGCCGCTGCCATGTCGGCCGGTTGCAGGATGCCCTGCTTTTCGTCCACGGGCTTGCCGATGAGCTGCAGCATGCGCCGGCCGTTGGGCTCGAGCATGATGAGGTCGGCGGTGGCGCGGGATTTGAACTTGTAGAGCATGGAGCTCGCGCTGTGTGGCCGCGGCGCCCCTGATCAGCCCAGCGACTCGATCAGGTCGATGTAGTCCTGCATGGCCTGGTCGTTGCTCTTGCCCTTGTGCGCGTTCCAGGCATCCCACTTGGCGCGGGCCACCATATCGGTGAAGCTGGGGCGCGAGCCGGCGGCGTCGCCTTCGGTGGCCTGCTTGTAGAGGGAATAGATCTTGAGCAGGGTCGCGTTGTCGGGGCGTTCGCTCAGGTCTTTGGACGCGGCGACGGCGGCTTCGAAACGGGCTTTCAGGTCACTCATGTGAGGCTCCGGGTTTTCGGTGGAATGGTAGGCGCGCAGCAACTGCCGCAGATGGGCCTGCTGCGCGGGAACCAGATAGGGTAGCAGCAAACCGAGCGCATGCCCGGCGCCGCGCAGCACCGCGGCCTGCAGGCCCTCGGGTTCCAGCGCGTGGCGCGGGTCCAGCGCGTACTCGAAACTCAACCAGTAGCTCAGCAGCACCACCTGGCGCGTGGCCAGGCCGGCGGCATCTTCGGCCTCGATCTGCAGCGCACCGCTGCCCTGCAGCCGGGCCAGCAGGGTGCCCAGGGCGACGGTCTGGTCGTGCAGGGCCTGCTGGATGCCGGCTTCGAGCCGGCGGTTGCGGCTGAGCAGCAGGTTGAGGTCGCGGTAGAGGAAGCGGTAGTCCCAGATGCGCTCGAACAGGCTGTGCATGAAAAACCAGGCGCCCTCCACGTCGCGCACGTCCCCGGCCGCCGGCAGCAGGCCGGCCAGGGCCTGTTCGTACTGCTCGAACAGGGCGTTGACCAGGCCGTCCTTGGCCGGGTAGTGGTAGTAGAGATTGCCCGGGCTGATGCCCAGTTCGCCGGCGATCTGGGTGGTGGAGACGTTGGGCTCGCCGTAGCGGTTGAACAGCGCCAGCGCCACTTCCTGGATGCGCTGGGCGGTGCGGCGCGGCGCCTTTTTGGCCATCGCCCCGCCCTGTCAGCCGGTTCTCTTGCGTGCCGCCGCCTTGCGCGGGGTCGCCTTCTTGGCGGGCGCCGCCTTTTTGACCGGGGCGCTGCGGGGCGCGCGGGACGACAGCAGCTTCTCCAGTTCGGCCAGGCGGGCGTTCAGCAATTGCACGTCGCGTGCCGAGGGCATGCCCAGGCGCTGCAGGGCACGCGCCACACGGTCCTCGAACAGGCCTTCGAGCTTGTCCCACTGGCCGGTGGCCCGGTCGCCGATCTCGTGCGCCAGGCTGCTGACCTTCTGGCTGGCCTCGGCCAGCTTGCCCTCGGCCGTGGTCTGTGCCTTGCGCTGCATGGTCAGGCCTTCCTGCACCAGGGCTTCGAAGACCTTGCCGCCTTCCTGCTGGGCCTTGGTGAAGGCGCCCAGGCCGGCCAGCCAGATCTGGTGGGCCGAGTCGCGCACCGGGTCGGCGGCGGAGGACGGGGGGGCACTGCGCGGGGTCGATTTGCTGCTCATGGTGCTTTGCTCCTGAAGGGCCGGTATGGACGGGACTGTACGCCCACTCGGTCCGGCGCGCCAGTGCCCGGGGGCGGGCTCTGCCGGGGTGCCCATGCGATAAACTCGAAGGTCCAAACACAGCCTGGGGTCCGCATGCGGTGGGCCAACCCGGCCACAGGGGATTCCATGATTCTTGTCACCGGCGGCGCAGGGTTTATCGGCGCCAACTTCGTGCTCGACTGGCTGGCTCAGAGCGACGAGCCGGTGCTCAACCTCGACAAGCTGACCTACGCGGGCAACCTGGAAAACCTGGCCTCGCTGCAGGGCGACAAGCGCCATGTCTTCGTGCAGGGCGATATCGCCGATGGCGCCCTGCTGGCGCGCCTGCTGGCCGAGCACCGGCCGCGCGCCGTGGTCAACTTCGCCGCCGAATCCCACGTGGACCGCTCCATCCACGGCCCGGAAGATTTCATCCAGACCAATATCGTCGGCAGCTTCCGTCTGCTGGAGGCCGTGCGGGCCTACTGGGGTGGCCTGGACGAGGCGGGCCAGGCGGCGTTCCGTTTCCTGCACGTTTCCACCGACGAGGTCTACGGCTCGCTGGCTCCTGGAGAGCCGGCCTTCACCGAACAGCACCGCTACGAGCCCAACAGCCCTTACAGCGCGAGCAAGGCCGCCAGCGACCACCTGGTGCGAGCCTACCACCATACCTATGGCCTGCCAGTGCTCACCACCAACTGCAGCAACAACTACGGCCCCTACCATTTCCCCGAGAAGCTCATCCCGCTGATGATCGTCAACGCCCTGGCGGGCAAGCCGCTGCCGGTCTACGGCGACGGAATGCAGATCCGCGATTGGCTCTACGTCAAGGACCACTGCAGTGCCATCCGCCGCGTGCTGGCCGCCGGCCAGCTGGGCGAGGTCTACAACGTGGGCGGCTGGAACGAGAAGCCCAATATCGAGATCGTGCAGACCCTGTGCGCCCTGCTGGACGAGCTGCGCCCGCGCGCTGACGGCAAGTCCTACCGCGAGCAGATCAGCTACGTGAAGGATCGCCCGGGCCATGACCGGCGCTACGCCATCGACGCGCGCAAGCTCGAGCAGGCGCTGGGCTGGAAGCCCGCCGAGACCTTCGAGACCGGCATCCGCAAGACCGTGGCCTGGTATCTGGCGCACCCGGACTGGGTGGCGCACGTGCAAAGCGGCAGTTACCGCGACTGGGTCCAGAAGCAGTACGCCTGACACGTGCGGAAAGCCCAGGCATGAAAATTCTGTTGCTCGGCAAGAACGGCCAGGTCGGCTGGGAGTTGCAGCGTTCCCTGGCCGTGCTGGGCGAGGTGGTGGCGCTGGACCGGCATGGCGCTGACGGCTTGTGCGGTGATTTGCTGGACCCGCCGGGGCTGGCGCGCACCGTGCAGGCGGTGAAGCCGCAGGTCATCGTCAATGCCGCCGCCTACACCGCCGTGGACAAGGCAGAGAGCGAAGCTGCGCTGGCGCACGCCATCAATGCGCAGGCCTTGGAGGTGCTGGCACGGGAAGCCGCGCGCCAGCAGGCCTGGCTGGTCCACTACAGCACCGACTATGTGTTCGACGGCAGCGGCAGTGCGCCCTGGAAAGAGACCGACGCCACGGCGCCCCTGAGCGCCTACGGCCGCAGCAAGCGCGAAGGCGAGCTGGCCATTGCCGCCAGTGCCTGCCGCCACCTGATCTTCCGCACCAGCTGGGTCTATGGCGCGCGCGGCGGCAATTTTGCGAAGACCATGTTGCGCTTGGCGACCGAGCGCGAACAGCTCAATGTGATCGACGACCAGATCGGTGCGCCCACCGGCGCCGATTTGCTGGCCGACGTGACGGCCCATGCCATCCGGCACGTGTTGCCCCCCATGCGCCGCAACGATCTCACCCTCTCGGGCATCTATCACCTTGCGGCGGCAGGCGAGACCAGCTGGCATGGGTATGCGCGTTTCGTGCTGCAGCAGGCGCAAGTGGCCGGCCGGGTGCTGAAGGCGGGTCCGGAGCTGGTGCTGCCGATCCCGACTGTGGCCTATCCGACCCCGGCCAAACGGCCCCACAATTCACGTCTGGACACCACGCTGCTGCAAAACACCTTCGGCCTGACGCTGCCGCACTGGCAGGACGGGGTGAGGCGCATGTTGGCAGAAGCCCACTGAGGACCTTTCGAGAGAGCGAGCATGACACAACGCAAGGGCATCATCCTGGCCGGCGGCTCCGGCACCCGGCTGCACCCGGCCACCCTGGCCATGAGCAAGCAGCTGCTGCCGGTCTACGACAAGCCCATGGTCTATTACCCGCTGACCACCCTGATGCTGGCGGGCATGCGTGACATCCTGCTGATCAGCACGCCGCAGGACACGCCGCGCTTTTCGCAACTGCTGGGTGACGGCAGCCAGTGGGGCCTGAACCTGCAGTACGCCGTGCAGCCCAGCCCCGACGGCCTGGCGCAGGCCTTCATCATCGGTGAATCCTTCGTAGGCAACAGGCCTAGCGCGCTGGTGCTGGGCGACAACATCTACTACGGGCATGACTTCCACGGGCTGCTGGGCGCCGCGGATGTGAAAACCAGCGGTGCCACCGTCTTTGCCTACCACGTGAACGACCCCGAGCGCTACGGCGTGGTGGCCTTCGATGCGCAGGGCAAGGCCAGCAGCATCGAGGAAAAACCCAAGGTTCCGAAGAGCAACTACGCCGTTACCGGCCTGTATTTCTACGACCAGCAGGTGGTGGACATCGCCAAGGCCGTCAAGCCCAGTGCCCGTGGCGAACTCGAGATCACGACCGTCAACCAGATGTATCTGGACCGCGGCGAGCTCAACGTGCAGATCATGGGGCGCGGCTACGCCTGGCTGGACACGGGAACCCACGACAGCCTGCTGGAGGCCAGCCAGTTCATCGCCACGCTGGAACACCGCCAGGGCCTGAAGATCGCCTGCCCGGAAGAGATTGCGTGGCGCCACGGCTGGATCGGTGACGAGCAACTCGAGAAACTGGCCCAGCCGCTGGCCAAGAACGGCTATGGCCAGTACCTGCTGCGCCTGTTGAAGGAAAAATGCCCGGTTTGACCGGGGCGTGCATACCATGCGAACCATTCCCACGGCCATTCCGGATGTGCTCATCATCGAACCCAAGGTGTTCGGTGACGCACGTGGCTTCTTCTTCGAGAGCTACAACGAAAACGCTTTTGCCCAGGCCACAGGCCTGAAGGTGAGCTTTGTACAGGACAACCACAGCCGTAGTGCCAAGGGTGTCTTGCGCGGCCTGCACTACCAGCTGAAGCAGGCGCAGGGCAAGCTGGTGCGCGTGGTGCGCGGCAGCGTGTACGACGTGGCGGTTGACCTGCGCAAGGGTTCCCCCACCTTTGGCCGCTGGGTCGGGGCTGAGTTGAGCGAGGACAACCAGCGCCAGATGTGGGTGCCGGCTGGCTTTGCCCATGGTTTTCTGGTCACCAGCGAGTCGGCCGATTTTTTGTACAAAACCACCGATTACTACGCGCCGGAGCAGGAGCGTTGCATCGCGTGGAACGACCCGGCCATCGGCATCCAGTGGCCCCTGGAGGCGGCGCCGGCGCTGTCGGGCAAGGACCAGCAGGGACTGCTGCTGGCGCAGGCCGAGGTGTACGCATGAGCGTCGTCATCCATCCTGTCATCCTCTGCGGTGGCAGCGGCACGCGCCTGTGGCCCCTCTCGCGCCAAGCCTTTCCCAAGCAGTTCATCCCGCTGCTGGGTGACAAGTCGCTGCTGCAGCTCACGCTGGAGCGCGTGGCACCGCTGGCCCAGGGCCAGGCCGAGGCCATCACCTGCGTGGCGGCCGAGGCGCACCGTTTCCTGGTGGCCGATGTGGCGACGCAGGCCGGCCTGTCCGTGCGCCAGATCCTCGAGCCGCAGGCCAAGAACACCGCGGCGGCCATGGCGCTGGCTGCGCTGGCGGCGCCCGCAGACGCCTTGCTGCTGTTCTGCCCGGCCGACCACCACATCCCCGATGCCGCGGCCTTTTGCGCCATGGTGCAGGGTGCGGCGCCCGCGGCGCAGTCGGGCCGGCTGGTGACTTTCGGTGTGTTGCCCAGTTTTCCCAGCACCGCCTACGGCTACATCCAGAAGGGTGTGGCGGCCGGCGCCGGCTTCGAGGTGGCCCGTTTCGTCGAGAAGCCGGCCCAGGACAAGGCCCTCGAATTCCTGGCCAGCGGCCAGTACCTCTGGAACGCGGGCATCTTCCTCATGCGCGCTGCAGATCTGCTGCAGGCCTTGCAGACGCACGCCCCCGACATCCTGGACGTCTGCCGCCAGTCTATGCGGGCGCCGCAGCGTGATGGTCTTTTCCTGCGGCCCGACGCCCAGGTCTTCGCGGGCTGCCGCAGCCAGTCCATCGACTACGCCGTGATGGAGCGTGCCGGCAACGTCAGTGTCTACCCTTTCGCCGGCATCTGGAGCGACGTCGGCAGCTGGAACGCCGTGGCGCAGCTGGCCGAGCCGGATACCGACGGCAACCGCACGGGCGGCGAGGCGCGCCATGCCCACCATCTGCGTGCGAAAGACACCTATATCCACGCGGGCGGCCAGCGTCCCGTGGTCGCGCTGGGGACGCAGGGCCTGCTGGTCATCGACACGCCGGATGCCCTGCTGGTGGTCGACCCGTCCCACGCCGAGGCCGTGAAGGAAGTGGTGGCCAAGCTGGAGACGCTGGACGCGACCCAGGCCGTGCAGCACCGCCGTGTGGCGCGCCCCTGGGGTTGGTATGACAGCATCGACATGGGGGAGCGCTTCCAGGTCAAGCGCATCTTGGTCAAGCCCGGCGCTTCGCTGTCGCTGCAGAAACACCACCATCGCGCTGAGCACTGGGTGGTGGTCAGCGGCACGGCCGAGGTGACCAATGGCGAGCAGGTGATGGTTTTGGGCGAAAATGAGAGCACCTATATCCCCATCGGGCGGGTGCACAGGCTGGCCAACCGCGGCCAGGTGCCGTTGGAGATCATCGAAGTGCAGAGCGGCTCTTACCTGGGCGAGGACGACATCGTGCGCTACGAAGACAGCTACGGTCGCATACAGGGTGACGCCGGGGAAAAACAAGGATAGATATAAATGAATCTGGACAAGCAGAAGATCGCCGTCATCGGCCTGGGCTATGTGGGCCTGCCCCTGGCCGTTGAGTTCGGCAAGCACCGGGAGGTGCTGGGTTTCGACATCAACGCGGCACGCGTGGCAGAGCTGCAATCGGGCAAGGACAGCACGCTGGAAGTGACGTCCGAGGAATTGACCCATGCGCGCCACCTGCGTTACTCGACCAACCTGGAGGATCTGCGCGCCTGCAAGGTTTTTATCGTCACGGTGCCCACGCCGGTAGACCAGGCCAACCGCCCCGACATGACGCCCCTGGTCAAGGCCAGCGAGACCGTGGGCAAGGTGTTGTCCAGTGGGGGCGTGGTGATCTATGAATCCACGGTGTACCCGGGCGCCACCGAAGAAGTCTGTGTGCCCGTCCTGGAAAAGCTTTCAGGCTTGAAATTCAACCAGGATTTTTTCTGTGGCTACAGCCCCGAGCGCATCAACCCGGGTGACAAGGTCAACACCCTGACCAAGATCAAGAAGATCACCAGCGGCAGCACGCCCGAGGTGGCCGATGCCGTCGATGCGCTCTACCGCAGCATCATCACAGCCGGCACCCACAAGGCCAGCAGCATCAAGGTGGCCGAAGCCGCCAAGGTGATCGAGAACACGCAGCGCGACCTGAACATTGCCTTGATCAACGAGCTGTCGGTCATCTTCGCCCGGCTGGGCATCGACACGCTGGACGTACTGGAGGCCGCGGGCAGCAAGTGGAATTTCCTGCCCTTCCGCCCGGGCCTGGTCGGCGGGCATTGCATCGGTGTCGACCCCTACTACCTGACGCACAAGGCCGAAGAGGTGGGCTACCACCCCCAGGTCATCCTGGCTGGCCGTCGCATCAACGACAACATGGCGCGCTACGTGGCGCGCAACACCATCAAGCTCATGCTGCAGAACGGCCTGGACGTGCCGCGCTGTCGCGTGGGGGTGCTGGGCGTGACCTTCAAGGAAAACTGCCCCGACATTCGCAACAGCAAGGTGGTCGACATGGTGCGCGAATTCGAGGCCTGGGGGGTGGAGGTCGTGGTGGCCGACACCTGGGCCGACGTCGACGAGGTGCGGCACGAGTACGGCCTAAAGCTTGGTGTGATCGATGCGGCAAATCCCGTAGATGCACTGGTTGTCGCGGTCGGGCACAACGAATACCGGCACGCTCAGCTGCAGGGTCTGCGCGACCTGTGCCGTGGCAGCAGGCCCGTGTTGGCCGATGTGAAGAGCCTGTTTGACCGCCATGCGGCGGCGGCCACCGGCTTTACCGTATTCAGACTGTGAGCCTCTCGATGAACACCTCCCCAATTACCCAGCGCAAGATCCGCTTCGCCCTGGTGGGCTGCGGCCGGATCTCGAAGAATCATTTCGATTCGATCCGCCAGCATGCCGACCATGCCGAGCTGGTGGATGTCTGCGACATCGATCCCGCGGCCCTGCAAAAGGCCGTCCAGGTGACCGGCGCCGCCGGTCACGCCAGCCTGGCAGCGATGCTGCAGAAGACCACGGCCGACTGCGTCATCCTGACCACGCCCAGCGGCATCCACCCGCAGCAGGCCATCGAGGTGGCCCGCACCGGGCGTCACGTGCTCAGCGAGAAACCCATGGCCACCAAGTGGGAGGACGGCGTACGCATGGTGCGCGCCTGTGAAGAGGCCGGGGTGCATCTTTTTGTCGTCAAGCAGAACCGGAAGAACGCCACGCTGCAGCTGCTCAAGCAGGCGGTGAGCCAGAAGCGTTTCGGCCAGATCTACATGGTCACCCTCAACGTGTTCTGGCAGCGTCCGCAAATCGGCTATTACGACCAGGCCAAATGGCGCGGCACCTGGGAGCTCGACGGGGGTGCCTTCATGAACCAGGCCAGCCACTATGTGGACCTGCTCGAATGGCTGATCGGCCCTATCGATTCCCTGCACGCCTACACCGCCACGCTGGCGCGCGACATCGAGGCGGAAGACAGCGGTGTGCTGAGCGTGCGTTGGCGCAACGGCGCCCTGGGCTCGCTCAACTGCACCATGCTGACCTATCCCAAGAACCTGGAAGGTTCCATCACCATCCTGGGCGAGAAGGGGACGGTGCGCGTGGGCGGCGTCGCCGTGAACGAGATCCAGGAATGGCAGTTCGCTGACAGCGACCCCAACGACGAAAAGATCAAGGCGGCCAGCTATGAGACCACCAGTGTCTACGGCTTTGGCCATCCCTTGTATTACCGCAACGTGATCGACGTCCTGCGCGGCGAGGCCGAGCCTGATGTCGACGGCCGTGAGGGCCTGAAATCGCTGGAAGTCCTGATCGCCGCCTACCGCTCGGCGCGCGACGGTGTGCGTGTCGGCCTGCCGCTGGAGCTGTGATGGGCGCGAACTACACCGTCCATCCCTCGGCCATCGTCGACGAAGGTGCGCAGATCGGCGAAGGCAGCCGCGTCTGGCACTGGGTGCACATCTGCTCGGGTGCGCGCATCGGCCGCGCCTGCTCTTTCGGCCAGAACGTCTTCGTTGGCAACGACGTGCTCATCGGCAACAACGTCAAGGTCCAGAACAACGTCAGTGTCTACGACGCGGTGACGCTGGAGGACGACGTGTTCTGCGGCCCCAGCATGGTGTTCACCAACGTCTACAACCCGCGCAGCGCCGTGACCCGCAAGGACGAGTACCGTCGCACCTTGATCCGCCGCGGGGCAACACTGGGGGCCAATTCCACCATCGTCTGCGGCGTGACGGTGGGGCAATACGCCTTTGTCGGGGCTGGCGCGGTCGTCAACCACGACGTGCCGGACTACGCCCTGATGGTGGGCGTGCCCGCGCGCCAGATCGGCTGGATGAGCCAGCACGGCGAGCGCCTGGATCTGCCGCTGGGCGGCAACGCCGAAACCGTCTGCGTGCAGACAGGCAAGCGCTACGAGCTGCGCGACGGCCAGTGTCGTCTCGTGGCTTGACCCGGAACAGGAAACAGCCAGCATGGAATTCATCGACCTCAAGAGCCAGTACCAGCGGCTCAAGCCCCAGATCGACGCCGGCATCCAGCGTGTGCTGGACCACGGCCAGTACATCCTCGGCCCCGAAGTGGCTGAGCTGGAGGAGAAGCTGGTCGCCTATACCGGCGCGAAATATTGCATCACTGTTGCGAATGGCACGGATGCGTTGCAGATTGCCTTGATGGCGCTGGGTGTCGGCCCGGGCGACGAGGTCATCACCCCCGGTTTCACCTACATCGCTACGGCCGAGACCGTGGCCTTGCTGCGGGCCAAGCCGGTCTACGTGGACATCGACGCGCGCACCTACAACCTTGATCCAACCTTGCTTGAGGCCGCCATCACGCCGCGTACCAAGGCCATCATCCCGGTCAGCCTGTACGGCCAGTGCGCGGAGTTCGACACCATCAACGCCATTGCTGCCCGGCACGGTATCCCAGTCATCGAGGACGCGGCGCAGAGCTTCGGCGCCAGTTACAAGGGACGGAAAAGCTGCAATCTGACGACCATCGGGTGTGCCAGTTTTTTCCCGAGCAAGCCGTTGGGCTGTTACGGTGACGGCGGTGCGATCTTCACGAGCGATGATGAGTTGGCCAAGGTGCTGCGCCAGATCGCCCGCCACGGCCAGGACCGGCGCTACCACCACGTGCGGGTCGGTGTGAACAGCCGGCTCGACACTATCCAGGCGGCGATCCTGCTGCCCAAGCTGGCCGTTCTGGACGAGGAGTTGGGGCTCAGGCAAGAGGTTTCCGGGCGATACGCTGGGCTGCTGGCTCAAACGGGCATCAAGGGCCCGTATGTCGAGCCGCACAATATCAGCGCCTGGGCGCAGTACACGGTGGAGATTGGCGAGCGCGACGCTACCCAGGAACGACTGAGGTTGATGGGGATCCCCACTGCGGTTCACTACCCGATACCTCTGAATCGTCAGCCGGCAGTGAAGGATCCGGACGCCAAGTTGCCGGTAGGGGATGCCGTGGCAACGAGAGTCATGAGTTTGCCCATGCACCCATTCCTGGATCCGAAGACGCAGGAGCAGATCATTTCGGGGTTGGTGGGCAGCCTGCCGTGACGGCGTCCTGTGGCTGAGTTGGGCATCTGCTTCGGAACTTGCGTTCTCATGCAATGAAGATCCCTATCCTTTCCATCATGTCTGGCGGGGCGGTGGCGCAGGCTGTGCAGTTGCTTGCCTACCCGCTTGTCGCAAGGCTCTATGCCCCGGAGGATTTCGGCGTATTTTTCCTGCTGGTGAGCGTCATCTCGATTTCGATGACGATATTTACGCTTCAGCTGGAGGCGGCCATCCTGGCGGGAAGAAAGAGCCACATCCAGATTCTTGGCTACGTGGCATTCTGGGTCCTGCTTGCGGCGGTGGTCTTCTATGCGCTGCTGCTTTTATTGCTTGGCGAGTGGTTTCTTCGTGCCAGCAACATCGCCTGGGACGTCGGGTACGTCATGTGGTATGTGCCGCTGGGCTTGTTTGTCCACGGCTTGTATGCGCTATCTGTTTCGAGAACCGTCAGGCAGAAGAGATACAGCCGGCTCGCGATAAGCCACGTGACGCTCGCACTCTCAACGGTCGTCGTGCAGATATTGCTGGGCTACTTTGCGCTTGGGGTCGTTGGTTTGCTGGTGTGCGACTTCATTGCCCGCGTGCTGGGGTTGCTTGTCTTGAACCCCCCACGGGATGACTGGCGGATTCGGGGGTTCAGCAAGTCTGCTGTTGTCAAGGTGCTGGCGCGCTACAAAAGATTCCCGCTGCTTTTGGCGCCAGCCGCCGTGTTAAATGTGGCGAGTCAGAATATCCAGAGTATCTGCTTCCCGTACTTCTTCGGGGCGGGCCAGGCCGGCCAGCTGGGCTTGGCAAACAAGCTGGTTTCAGCGCCGGTTGGCCTGGCGTCAAGCGCGGCGGGCCATGTTTTTACCGGCGAATTTGCCGCCTCGCCAACGCAGGAACAGCAAAGAAAAATTGTCATGGACGCGCTGTATTACCTGACAGCAATAGCGCTCCCGTTGTGTTCGTGCTTCGCTTTTGCTTCCGAAGCGCTCCTGGTCCATGCGCTGGGTGCGAAGTGGGAGTTGGTCGGAACGTACGCAGCGATATTGTCATTGGGGCTGGCAGCCTCGTTGGTGGTCTCGCCGATCAGCAACATCGTCGTCATCAAGAACTCCCTTTCAATTGCGATCATTTTCTCCGTTGCCGAACTCGTGGTGAGGTCGCTCCCATACGTTCTGATGCTGGTGTTCGATGGCTTTTCGGCGACCATGGTCGTTTTTGCCATCTCGTTTGGCAATCTCTTCTTGTATGGGGCTGCGCTTCTCAGGTTTTCTCGTCTGGTGGATATTCATCTCGCTGACTATCTTGCGCGCGTCAGGTCGCTAGTTCTGGCGTGGATGCTTTGCTTTGCCCCGCTGGCTGCTGCTTATGTATTTGCGCTGAAGCCCCTGATGCTGTTTGGTGTGATGCTCGGCGGGCTGGCGGTCTACTTCTCGTATGTGATCGGGAAGCACGTCAGGGGGCTGCGCTGAAGCCCTGACCCGTCACGGAGATGATGAGCATCCGATGATGCAGTGCTCGCGGGAGGGGGCGGTCGTTGGCGTGCTTTGCAATGACGCGGGGCTTTGCCATTCGTTGGGTCATGCCAAGGTGCATCATAAAATGCCTGCGGTGTACGGGCAACAGGAACAAGTTCGAAAAGTGGAGCAGGAGAAACCAACAATATTCGTGCTGACAGCAAGCTACCCTTATTCGGTGGCGGCTGAAAGAACGTTTCTCGAGCCGGAAATCGAGCGCTTTGTCAGGAAGTTCTCAAAGGTCGTGATCGTCCCGCAAGATGTGAGTGGCTTGTGCAGTCAAGTGCCGGCTGGGGCGCATGTGGATATTTCACTGGCGAAAAGTCTTTCGAAACCGGCACGAAGCTCATTGTTGTTGAGAGGGTTGTTCTCTCTGACGCTGTATCGGGAGATACAAAGCAACTTATGGCTGCTGCTGCGTCCCAAGACACTTTTGCGCACGGCGGTTTTCCTTGGCCGCGCCAAGGTGATCGGTCAATGGGTCGAGCGTACCGTCCTCTCCGGTGAGCGCCGTAGCGGCGGCCTGCTGTTTTACAGCTTTTGGCTGGATGTCTCTGCGCTGGGCGTCGGCATCATGCGATCGCGTGCCCATGTGCCCCTGGGTGTGGTGGCCCGGGCGCATGGTGGCGATCTGTATGCGGAGCGGCACACACCTCAATACATTCCCTTCCAGGAGCGGACGATTGACCTGCTCGATTGGGTTTCGCCGGATTCAATGGGGGGTACCGAGTACTTGAGGCGCAAATACCCCCAACATGCCGAGAAAATCTGGCCAGCACTGTTGGGGACCGATGACCCCGGGTTTGCCGCAACAGCCTCCGGCGACGGGACGGTCAGGGTTGTTTCGTGCGCATTTCTGGTTGAGGTGAAGCGTATCGACTTGCTGGTTCGGGGGGTGGCGGAGCTCTCAAGGCGAACGCTAGGATTATCTGTTGAATGGGTTCACTTCGGAGATGGGCCCATGCATGCCGAAATAAAAGGGTTGGCAGAAGCCATACTTCCGTCGAACGTGCGGTGGCAGCTGATGGGGCATGTAGACACAGGCACGATTTACAAGTGGTACAGAGAGAACCCGGTTGACGTCTTTGTCAACGTCAGCAGCTCAGAGGGGACGCCCGTTTCCATTATGGAAGCCATCAGCTGCTCCATCCCGGTGGTGGCCACCGCCGTGGGTGGCAACAAGGAGATCGTCTCGGCAGGGAATGGAGTGCTCTTGAGCCACCACCCGGAGCCGACTGAGATTGCAGAAGCCATCGAGGCGGTTTGCCTGAGCCCCAAGAGCCGGCTTGCACTCCGGGAGGGAAGTCGCGCCATGTGGGATGCGAACTACAACGCAGGCAAGAACTACACCGACTATGCGAATCGCCTCATCGAACTGGTCGCGCGGCTTGCCTTGAAGCCTTCGGATAAGAAGTGATCGAGGGGTGCCTAGGCTGCCTGAACGTAGTCCAGTATGGACCGGAAGTTGTGCGAGATGTACGAATTCAACCTTTCAATATCTGCGCGTGAGTATTCTGCTTCGGCGGACTGGCGATGTGATATTTGCAGGTTGGGATGGTGGCGTGAAAAGCTGGTCACCAGGTCGGCGATTCTGGTGGTTGTGCCCGTGCCGATGTTGATGATGGCCGGCAATTTTGGGATGCCTGAGAGCTTCGCGATGATTTCGGCGACATCATCGACATGAACGAAGTCCCTGTGTGCGCGCCCCTGGTTGTTCAATGTGAAAGGCTTGGACGTCACCAGTGCCTGATGCAGATGGTGCAGTACTGAGAACCTGTCGTTTCCGCCGAAGATGTTGAACACACGCAGTATCGTGTAGTCGATCTTGTTGGCTTGGCAGTATGCTTCGGTCAGCCTTTCGGAGAGGAGTTTTGCGATTCCGTTGGCGGAAAGTGGCTGCGTTGCCGATGACTCATGGCTTGAAGTCGTATCCCCATAAACGGCGCAGCTACTGACGAAGAACAGCCTGGGGATGCCCCACTTCCCGGCCCATTCCAGTACTTCGGCGAGGGCTCTTGTATTGGAGTCGATGAAGGTGGTTGGGTGTTGCGAGAGTGGAGTTGTCAGGTCGCCGGCCGCATGGATAATTAAATCGGTGCCGGGGTTGTTCTCTTGTCGCAGTTTTGGCCAGTTGCTGCGATCGGCGGCAACAATGTCAAAGGCATTGGTTCTCTGAATCGCATGGCCGAGATTGCCACGCGCTCCCGTAAGCAGGCACCGCAATTTTTTTTGTTCGATTCGTGGAGTCATTGGATATTCTGAAATGGGAGCTGATGATGCGTAAGGCTCGATCCGTCGGGGCGATAAAATTGCAATGGAAGGCGGGCAATCTCAAAACAAATCCCGCGAGGGCTGGCGTCACATCGGGGCCTGGATTCCATCGTAACGCCTCCAGTATTGTCTGCCAATCGATGCGTGGTTGGCATGTCGACCCTGGCGGTGCATTTGATCACAATCACTAGATGACATTCATAGCATGATAGCCATTCTTGACTATGGCGTTGGCAACATTTCGTCTGTATGCAGCATGCTGAGGAAAGCAGGCGCCGAGACGCAAGTGACTTGTCGTGCCAGTGAAATTCTGGCGGCAGACAAGCTCCTGTTGCCCGGAGTCGGGCACTTCGACCATGGGATGAAGATGCTGAATGCTTCGGGGCTGCGTGAGACGCTGGACCAGTTCGCGCTGGAGCTGAAGCGCCCGGTGCTTGGCATTTGCCTGGGCGCGCAAATTCTTGGCAGGGGCAGTGAAGAGGGGGATGCCGCCGGACTCGGCTGGATCGACATGGAATGTCATAAATTCCAGGCCATGCCGGGCATACGCGTGCCGCACATGGGGTGGAACCAGATCGTGCGCAAGAAGTCTTCGCCTCTGCTGGACAAGATGAGTGAGGACGCCCGGTTCTATTTCGTCCATTCGTACAAGATGCACTGCGCAGATGCCGGGGACGTGCTTGCGACAGCCACTCACGGCGTCGAGTTCACGTGCGCGGTTCAGCGGGGGAATATCTTCGGGACCCAGTTCCATCCGGAAAAGTCCTTGCGCCACGGCCTGGCCTTGATGAAGGCGTTTGTCGAGATGCAGCCCACATGAACAAGACGCGCGTCATTCCGGTCCTGCTGCTGCGGGGAAAGGGCCTGGTCAAGACTGTGAAGTTCAAGGACCCCAAGTACATCGGGGACCCCATCAACTCGGTCCGGATCTTCAACGAGAAGGAGGTCGATGAACTGGTGTTCGTCGACATCACGGCCACGCCCGAAGGCCGGGGCCCGGATTTCGATCTGCTGGCCGATATCGCAGGCGAGGCCTTCATGCCCATGGCCTACGGGGGCGGGATCACGACACTGGAGCAGGTCCAGCGGATCTTCGCCCTGGGCTTTGAGAAGGTCGTCATCGATACGGCGGCTTATACCGCGCCGCAATTGATCCGTGATGCTGTCGCGATCTACGGTTCCCAGAGCATCGTCGGGTGCGTCGATGTCCGACGCACCCTCCTGGGGCGTTATGAACTCAGTTCCCATGCCGGGAAGACCAGGCAGCCGCTCGGCCTGAAAGAGCATGTCGTGGAACTGGAGCGACTCGGCGTGGGGGAAATCATCGTCAATGCCGTGGACCGGGACGGAACCCAGTCGGGTTACGACCTCAAGCTGATCCGCGAGGTGTCGTCGGCGGTCAGTGTCCCCGTGGTCGCGTGTGGTGGCGCCTCGGGCATCGACGACTTTGTCGCTGCGGTGCATGAGGGCGGGGCCTCCGCAGTGGCGGCGGGCAGCCTGTTCGTGTTTGTCGGGCCGCATCGGGCCGTCCTCATCAATTACCCGGCGCGCACGGAGCTGGCCAAGCGCTTGCCGTAAGTCCGGGCTGGCCTGTCGTGGCACAAAGGCGGCGCTTCGCTTCGCGGATAATCAGGCCGTGGATGGGTAGATCCACATCCGCACCGAACCCCCATGACCGACACCGAGCCTATGCAAAAACCTGACTACAGCCATCCTGTAGACGCGATCCGCGCCCCTGTGGACGGGCGCCCCATCCAGCAGGCTGCGTTTGTGCCCAAAGGGCGCCCGTACCAGGTCTGTACGCGTTGTGTCATGGACACGACCGATCCCGAGATCGAGTTCGATGAGCAGGGGGTGTGCAGTCATTGCCATTACTTTGACAACAGCGTCAAGCCGACCTGGCCCTCCCTGCAGGGGGATCCGGCCAAGCTGGAGGAGATGATCGCAGCCGTCAAGGCCTACGGCCAGGGCAAGCGCTACGACTGCATCATCGGTCTGTCGGGCGGTATTGACAGTTCCTACATCGCGGTCAAGGTCGCCGAATGGGGCCTGCGGCCTCTGGTGGTGCACGTCGACGCCGGCTGGAATTCGGAACTGGCGGTGATGAACATCGAGCAGATCTGTCGCCGCCTGGGCTTCGATCTGGTCACGCACGTGGTCGACTGGGAGGAAATGCGCGACATGCAGCTGGCCTTCCTGCGCTCGAATCTTGCCAATCAGGACGTGCCTCAGGACCATGCTTTTTTCGCGGCTTTATATGGCTACGCCGAGAAAGCTGGCATCAAGTACGTGATCAACGGGGGCAATTTCGCGACCGAGAGCATATTGCCGGCAGCCTGGGGCTATGACGCCATGGACGCCACGCATGTGAAAGCCATCCATGCCCGCTTCGGATCCCGGTCCCGGGGCGATTTCCCGGTGGTCAGCTTTTTTGACCTGTACGTGAAATACCCCTTCCTTCTGAAGATGGAAGTGCTGCGGCCGCTGAACTGCCTGCCCTACAACAAGGAAGAGGCGATCCGGATTCTGGAGAAGGACTACGGGTGGCGCTATTACGGCGGCAAACACTATGAGTCGCGCTGGACCCGCTTCTTCCAAGCTTATTACCTGCCCTACAAGTTCGGCTACGACAAGCGCAAGGCACATTTGTCCAGCCTCGTGGTGTCCGGCCAGATGACTCGGGCGGAGGCGCTGGAGGCTTTGACGGCGCCACTGTATGACCCGAAGCTGTTGGCAGAAGACAAGATCTTCATCGCGAAGAAACTCGGCCTGTCCTTGACCGAATTCGAAACCCTGGTCGAGCAGCCCGCCCATCATTACAGCGAGTTCCCGAATCACCAGCGCAAGCGCCGCTTGGCGGTGCGGGTCTACCGGTTTGCCAGGCAGGTGCTGGCATTGCCGGTGCGGGGCCTGGCGAAGATCGGACTGAAGTCCCGAGGCTAGTTTTCTCGGCGGTGCCCTGACGGGTGCGCGAGACATGAGGCGGGGAAACCGGGGTTGCCTTGAATATCCATATCTATCCTTCCATCTTTGCGAACGAGTCCAGGATCCTCAAGATTGTCCGCAGCTTGAGGGGCCAGGCCGTGTTCTCGCGGGTGAGAGTGCTGGCGGTTTGGAAAGAGGGGCTTCCCAGGCACGAGATGCTGGGGGACGGCATCGAGGTACTGCGCGTGGCACCGATGATCGGGGGTTCGATGAAGGGCGCCGTGGGGCGCCTGTTCAAGGCCGTCGGATGGTATCTCGGTGTCCTGTGGGCCCTGCGCGGGGAGAAGGTGGCCTGCTTCAATTGCCACAGCCTGCCGGTGCTGCCGCTTTCGGTGCTCGTCAAGCTATGGAAGCGTTGTGTGCTGATCTATGACCCGCATGAGCTTGAAACGGAGACCGCCGGTCTTCACGGAGGTCGCCAATGGCTGGCGCGCCGGCTGGAGCACACGTTGATCGGATTCGCGGATGCGGTTTGCGTGGTGAACCGTTCGATCGCCGACTGGTATGCCGCACGCTACCGGCTGAAGCAGGTCTGGGTGGTGCGCAATGTGCCGTACCGCAGCGAGTCGGAGCCGGTTCGCACCGGGTTGCTGCGCCGGGCCGTCGGGCTTGCGCCCGACGTGCAGCTCTTTCTCTATCAGGGCCTGTTGGCACCCGGGCGTGGGGTCGGGCTGCTGATCGACGCTTTTGCGGCATTGCCCCCGGACCGGCACCTGGTCTTCATGGGGTACGGGGAGCTGGAAGGGCGGATCAGGGAGGCCGCAGCGCGGCATGCCAACATCCATTTCATGCCCGCCGTGCCACCGGAGCAGGTCAAGGATTACACGGTGGACGCTGATGTCGGCATTTCCCTGATCGAGAACGTGTGCCTCAGCTACTACCTGTGCCTGCCCAACAAGCTGTTCGAGTATGCGGCTTGTGGGGTGCCGGCGGTGGTCAGCGCCTTTCCCGAGATGGGGCGCTTCGTGGATGAGTACGATTGCGGCTGGAAGGTGGCGCCTGATGCGCAGGCGCTTCGTCGCCTGGTGACAGGGCTGACGGCGGCGGAGCTGTCGGCGAAGCGTGCAAACACAAGAGAGTCCGGCCGGCTGTATTGCTGGCAGGAAGAAGAGAAAAATTTGCTGGCGATGTACAAGGCGCTGGGCTTCGCGGCGGGGGGCGGCAACCATGCATTCCACTGAGATACGGACGGAGGCGATGTGGCTCGTGTCGTTCATCTGACGTCCGCGCATCCGCGTGACGACATACGGATATTCCTGAAGGAGTGCCGGAGCCTGGCTCGGCATGGGCATGAAGTCGCTCTGGTGGTTGCGGATGGTCGCGGAGATGAGGTGCGCGAGGGCGTGACGATCCTTGATGCAGGAAGCTCCCGTGGTCGATTCTCACGGATGTTCAAGACAACGCGAAGGGTCTACCGCAAGGCGGTCGAACTGGATGCCGATGTCTATCACCTGCATGATCCCGAATTGCTGCCGACCGGCCTCAGGCTCAAGCGCCTGGGCAAAAAGGTGGTGTTCGATGCCCATGAGGATGTCCCCCAGCAGCTTCTGGGCAAACACTATCTGCATCCGGTCGTGCGGCGAATCCTGTCGTGGGTGTTTGCCCGTTTCGAGCGCCATGCCTGTGCGCGCTTTGACGGGGTCGTGACAGCGACCCCCCATATTCGCGACAAGTTCGCGAAAATCCATCCGCGCTCGGTGGATGTCAACAACTTCCCCATGCTCGGTGAACTGGAGTCTGCCGTTCCATGGCAGGACAAGGCGAATGAGGTTTGTTATATCGGGAGCATTGCCCGGATTCGTGGCATCAAGGAGCTTGTGCGTGCCATGGAGACGACTCAGGCCTCGGTGCGCCTGAACCTGGTGGGCGGTTTCGCCGAGACGCAGGTTGAGGCCGAGGTCCGGACGTATCCGGGCTGGGGCAAGGTCCATGCGCTGGGTGTTCTGGATCGTCGCGGTGTTCGCGAGGTGCTGGGGCGCTCCATGGCGGGGGTGGTGACCTTGCATCCGATCATCAATTACCTGGACGCCTTGCCGATCAAGATGTTTGAATACATGTCGGCCGGGATACCTGTGATCGCTTCGAATTTCCCCCTGTGGCAGCAGATCCTGGAATCTGCAGATTGCGGGGTCTGTGTCGACCCCCTCGATCCGGTCGCCATCGCCAAGGCGATCGACGAGCTGGTGGCTGATCCCGAGCGTGCACAGCAAATGGGGCAGAATGGTCGCAGGTTGATCGAGAGCAAGTTCAACTGGTCGAACGAGGAGGCCAAACTCATCGAGTTTTATGGTCATCTCCTGTCTTCTTAAAATTTCGATTTCTTTTTCGGTAACCTAAATGTGCGGAATATTTGGCGTCGTCTCGTCCTCGCCGGTCCATGAGGGCGAGTTGAATGTTCTGGTCAAGCATTCCCAGCAGCGGGGGCGGGATTCCAGCGGGCTGGTGACTTTCATCGACGACGCCTATCACGTCTATCGCGCCGACTACCCGATCACCCGGCTGCTCAAGGAGGTTCGGCCCCAGGCCAGCCATCTCGTGCTGGGGCACAGCCGGCTGATCACCAACGGCCTGGGGGACAACCAGCCCGTCGTGCGTGACGGCGTGGCCGTGCTGCACAACGGTATCGTCGTCAACGACGATGTCGTCTGGGCCGAGATTGGCAAGGCACGAACCCTGCAGATCGACACGGAAGTGATCGCGGCCATCGCGGCGGCGCACCTGGAGTCCGGCGGCGCCCTCGAGCAGCTGCCCGCGCGCATCCTGGGCCTGTGCCGCGGTGTGGTGGCCTGCGCATTGATCCTGCCCCGGTTGGGCAAGTTGTGCCTTTTCTCGAACAACGGCAGCCTGTACATGGGGCGCAAGGGGGCGACGACTTTTTTCGCCTCGGAAAATTATCCCCTGACCGTCATTGGCTGTGCAGATGTCCAGCAGGTCAAGGAGGCGGTGTTTGTCGACATTCCTGCCTCTCAGGCCGAGCTGGACATCTCGGATCGCAAGGAGCGCAAGACCGACCTGATCCCGGCCCTGTCACTGTCGGGCGCCGAGGAGAAACTGCTCGAATACCGCAAGCACGACCTGCGGCGCTGCACCAGATGCCTGCTGACCGAGACCATGCCCTTCATCAACTTCGATGCTGACGGCGTCTGCAATTACTGCCGGCACTACAAGCCGCGCAACAAGCCGCGGCCGAAGGAGGAGTTGTTCAAGCTGGTCGAGTCCTATCGCAGGACGAAGGGCAACGATTGCATCGTGCCCTTCTCCGGCGGGCGCGACAGCTGCTACGGCCTGCATCTGATCGTCAATGAACTCAAGATGAAGCCGATCACCTACACCTATGACTGGGGCATGGTGACGGATCTGGGGCGCCGCAACATCAGCCGCATGTGTGCCGAACTCGGCGTTGAGAACATCATCGTCGCGGACGACATTACCAGGAAGCGGGAGCACATCGCCAAGAACCTGCGGGCCTGGCTCAAGTCCCCGCACCTGGGCATGATCAGCATCCTGACCGCGGGCGACAAGCATTTCTTCCGGCACATCGAGACCATCAAGGCGCAGACCGGCATCAGCCTGAACCTGTGGGGCATCAACCCCCTGGAGGTGACGCATTTCAAGGCGGGCTTCCTGGGCGTGCCGCCCGATTTCGAGGAGAAGCGCGTCTATTCGCATGGCGCGATGAAGCAGCTGCGCTACCAATACCTGCGTCTCAAGGCGATGCTGGCGAGTCCGGGTTATTTCAACAGCTCCCTGTGGGACACCTTGTCGGGCGAGTATTACCGCAGCTTCACGAAGAAGACCGACTACTACCACATCTTCGACTATTGGCGCTGGGACGAGAAGCAGATCGACGACACGCTGGCCGGCTACGACTGGGAAAAGGCGCCCGACACCAGGACCACCTGGCGCATCGGCGACGGCACGGCCGCCTTCTACAACTACATCTATTACACGGTCGCGGGCTTCACGGAGCACGACACCTTCCGCAGCAACCAGATCCGCGAAGGGGACCTGACGCGCGCCGAGGCACTCGAGATGGTGCTGGAGGAAAACACGCCGCGGTATCCCAACATCAAGTGGTACCTCGATGCCGTGGGCGTGGACTTCAAGGAAGCCATCAAGGTGGTGAACGCCATCCCGAAACTGTATTGAGCCGCAAGTGAAACCCTGCATCTGGTACGTTTCCAAGTACGTCTCCCCGCCTGCCAAGGCCAGCGCGGGCGGGCGCGGCTACCTGATCATGCGGGAGTTCGCCCGCTTGGGTTACAGAAGCGTGATCATCACGTCGGACTCGAACCAGCTGGCCGAGGTGCCCAGGCTCGACCGGCCCTGCCTGCTCCAGGAGGTTGACGGCATCCAGCTGTACTGGGTCCGCACCATGAAATACTCGGTGGCCAAGTCCTTGCGGCGCATCCTGAGCTGGCTGGATTTCGAGTGGCGGCTCTGGCGCCTGCCCAAGGGCCCGCTGCCAACGCCCGACGTCGTCATCGTCTCCAGCCTGTCCCTGCTCACCATCCTCAACGGCTTCCTGCTGCGTCGGCGCTACAAGTGCCGCCTGGTGCTCGAGATCCGCGATATCTGGCCTCTGACCATCACCGAGGAGGGCGGCTTCAGCCGCTGGAATCCGCTGGTGCTGGGCCTGGGCTTCATCGAGAAGCTGGGTTACCGCTACGCCGATGCCATCGTCGGCACCATGCCGAACCTCGGCGAACATGTCGCCAGCGTGCTGGGGCAGGCCAAGGCGACCCACTGCATTCCCATGGGGGTCGACGAGGCAACGCTGGCTGCAGGCGACGAGCTGCCGGCCGACTACGTCGAGAAGTACATCCCCCGTGGCAAGTTCATCGTGGCGCATGCCGGCACCATCGGCATCACCAATGCGCTGGACACCATGCTCGACTGCGCCGAGTCGATGAAAGACGATCCCCGGGTCCACTTCCTCGTTGTCGGCGAGGGCGACCTGCGGGCACACTACCAGCGCAAGTACGCCCACCTGCCCAACCTGACGTTTGCGCCCCGGGTGCCCAAGCAGATGGTGCAGTCGGTTCTTTCGAGGTGCGACCTGCTGTATTTCTCGGTGCATGTGTCAACGGTCTGGAAATACGGGCAGTCCCTGAACAAGGTGATCGACTATATGCTGGCCGGCAAGCCGGTCGTGGCGTCTTATACCGGCTACCCCTCGATGATCAACGAGGCCGATTGCGGCACCTACGTGCCGGCCGGCGACGTGGCGGCGCTGCGACGGGAAGTCTTGCGTTATGCGGCCATGGACGCGCCGGCACGTGAAGCCATCGGCCAGCGGGGCCGGGCCTGGATCCTGGCCAAGCGCCGCTACGAGACGCTGGCGAAGAACTACCTGGCGATCCTCCTGGACGGGCCCGCTGGCGACCAGGTCGCCGGGCCGGGGGCTTGAGCCCATGAAGCGCCTGTTCGACCTGGTGGTGGCCATCGCCGCGCTGGCCGTTCTGGCCCTGCCCTTGCTCGTGCTGTATGCGATGGTGCGGCGCAAGCTCGGCAGCCCCGCCCTGTTCCGCCAGGTCCGCCCCGGCCTGCACGGGCGGCCGTTCATGATGGTCAAGTTCCGCACCATGACGGACGAGCGCGGTCCTGACGGTGAACTGCTGCCGGACGCCCAGCGGCTCACCGCCTTCGGTCGCTTCCTGCGTGCCAGCAGCCTGGACGAACTGCCCGAGTTGTGGAACGTGCTGCGCGGCGAGATGAGCCTGGTCGGCCCGCGCCCCCTGCTGATGGAGTACCTGCCCTTGTACTCCCCCGAGCAGGCGCGCCGGCACGAGGTGCGCCCGGGCATCACCGGCTGGGCCCAGGTCAACGGGCGCAATGCCGTCAGCTGGGAGGAGCGTTTCAAGCTCGACGTCTGGTATATCGACCACCGCTCGCTCTGGCTCGACCTGCGCATCCTCTGGCTGACGGTGCGCAAGGTGCTGGTGCGCGAAGGCATCAGCGCCCAGGGTGAGGCCACCATGACCCGGTTCACGGGGGACAAGTCATGAAGCGGCTCGCCCTGCTCGGTGCCAGCGGCCACGGCAAGGTGGTGGCCGACGCCGCCCTGGCCAGCGGCTGGGACAGCGTGGAGTTTTTCGACGATGCCTGGCCGCAGCGCAGCCACAACGGGGCCTGGCCCGTCACGGGTGACGGCGCTGCGCTGATGGCGCGCTTGCAGGAGTTTCAGGGTGTGCTGGTGTCCATCGGCGATTGCGCGGTCCGCTGGGAAAAGCACCAGGCACTCCTGGCCGCCGGTGCGCTGCTGGTGACCGTGGTGCATCCCGCGGCGACCGTGAGCCGCCATGCCGCGCTGGGCCTGGGCACGGTGGTGATGGCCGGTGCGGTGGTGAACATCGATGCCACCGTGGGGCAGGCCGGCATCGTCAACACCGGTGCGACGGTCGATCACGATTGTCAGCTGGACGACGCCGTGCACATCTGCCCGGGCGTCCATCTCTCGGGCAATGTCCGGGTGGGACGCTGCAGCTGGGTGGGCGTGGGGGCGGCCGTGAAGCAGGGCATGACCATCGGTGATCGCGTCATGGTCGGGGCTGGTGCCGTGGTGGTCCAGCCGGTGCCCGATGCGCAGACGGTGGTGGGCAATCCGGCGCGCCTGCTGCAAGCCCGACAATCATGAAGATTGGACACGCAGACAGATGTTGAACACCCCCTTTTCTCCCTGGCCCAGCTTCACCGATGAGGAGGCACGGGCCGTGCAGCAGGTCCTGCTGTCCAACAAGGTCAATTACTGGACCGGCAGCGAATGCCGCGAGTTCGAGCGCGAGTTCGCGGCCTGGTGCGGCACGCGCCATGCGATTGCGCTGGCCAATGGGACCCTGGCGCTGGACCTGGCCCTCAAGGGCCTGGGCATCGGTCCCGGCGACGAGGTGGTGGTCACGCCGCGCACCTTCATCGCCAGCGTGTCCTGCGTAGTCAATGCGGGTGCCACGCCCGTGTTTGCCGACGTCGAACCCGACAGCGGCAACCTGTCCGCGCACACCATCGCAGCGGTGCTCACCCCGCGTACCAGGGCCGTGATCTGCGTGCACCTGGCGGGCTGGCCCTGCGACATGGACCCCATCATGGCGCTGGCGGCCCAGCATGGCCTGAAAGTCATCGAGGACTGTGCCCAGGCGCACGGCGCCCGCTACAAGGGGCGCAGCGTGGGCAGCATCGGCCATGTCGGGGCCTGGAGCTTCTGCCAGGACAAGATCATGACGACCGGCGGCGAAGGCGGCATGGTCACGACAGATGACGAAGCCGTGTGGCGAGCCATGTGGGCCTACAAGGACCACGGCAAGAGTTATGCCGCGGTGTACGAGCGCCAGCACCCCCCGGGGTTTCGCTGGCTGCACGAGAGCTTCGGCACCAACTGGCGCATGCTGGAGATGCAGGCCGCCATCGGCCGCATCCAGCTGCGGCGCCTGGGCGAGTGGTCCCGGCAGCGCACGGCCCATGCGCAGGCCATCCTGGCAGCATGTCGTGGGCATGCCGCGGTGCGGGTGCCCGAACTGCCGGTTGGCAGCGTGCATGCCCATTACAAATGCTATGTCTATGTGCAGCCGCAGCATCTGGCCGCGGGCTGGAGCCGGGATCGCATCGTCGAAGCCATCGGTGCGCAGGGGGCTCCGTGTTACCAGGGCTCGTGTTCAGAGGTCTATCTGGAAAAGGCGTTCGAAGGCACCTCCTGGCGTCCGGCCCGGCGCTTGCCCGTGGCCCAGGCCCTGGGCGAGGACAGCCTCATGTTTCTGGTTCACCCGACGCTCACGGCGGCCGAGATCCAGAAGACCTGCGAGTCGATCCGCCAGGTACTGACCCAGACGAGCGCCTGACAGGCATCGTTTGAAGAGCCAATAGCCATTCATCAAGGAGTCAAGCATGGGCAATCTCATCGAGATCCAGAGCCAGATCGAGAGGCTGCAGAAGCAGGCAACCGAGATCAAGTCACGCGAGTTCGGCAAGACCGTCAAGCAAATCCTCGCGATGATGGAGGCCTTCGGCATTACGCTCAAGGACTTGCAGCAGGGCGCAGGCAAACCCCGCAAGACCCGCGGCAAGGCCAAGTCCGCGCCCCGAAGGAGCCCGCTCGCCAAACCGGCGACCAAAAAGGCGGCGGCGAAGAAGGGCGTCGCGAAAAAAGCCGCTCGCAAACCCTCGAATCAAGAAGGCGTCAAGGTCGCCGCCAAGTACCGTGGCCCGAACGGGGAAACCTGGAGCGGCCGGGGGCTGATGCCGCGCTGGCTTGCTGCGCAGGTCGCAGCCGGCAAGCCCAAGGAAAACTTTGCGGTCTAGAGTGTGATGTCTCGAAGGATAGGCATGAAGCGCAAGGTCCTGGCATGGCCGCGTTCGATCAAACGCCTGGTGGTCGTGGTCCTGGACCTAGCCCTGTCGCTGGCCGCAACCTGGCTGGCTTTTTCCCTGCGCCTGGATAGCCCGCACTGGCCGGACGGGGTGCAGTGGCGTGTCTATGTCCTGGCGCCGCTGCTGGCCATTCCTGTCTTCGTCCGCCTGGGCCTTTATCGGGCGATCTTTCGCTACACCGGGCAGGCCGCGTTGCTGACCACGGCCAAGGCCGTCGCGATCTACGGTGCGCTGCTGTTGGCGAGCCTGCTGTGGATGCGTTGGGACAATGTGCCGCGCAGCCTGGGTGTGCTGCAGCCACTCATCTTCCTGCTGCTGGTGGGGGGCAGCCGGGCGCTGGCGCGTTTCTGGCTGGCTGGCGAGGGGCGCGCGCTTGCAGGCCAGGGACGTTCCCTGATCTATGGCGCAGGCATGGCCGGTGCCCAGACGGCGGCGGCGCTGGCCATGAGTGGCCAGTACAGCCTGCTGGGCTTCGTTGATGACGACCCGACCAAGATCGGGCGCAGCATCAACGGCGTGCATGTGTATGCAGGTTCAGACGTCCCTGCACTGGTTAAGAGGCTGGGCATCACAGACATACTGCTGGCCCTGCCGAGCGTGACGCGTGAACGCCGCAACCGCATCATCGAAAGCCTGCGGCACCTGCCGGTGCACATCCGCACCCTGCCCGGCATGGCCGACCTGACCAGCGGCCGGGTGACGGTGCAGGATTTTCGCGAACTCGACATCGAGGACTTGCTCGGCCGTGACCCGGTGCCCCCGCATGCCGAGTTGATCGCCAGGGATCTGGCGCACAAGATCGTGCTGGTCACCGGCGCCGGCGGCAGCATTGGCAGCGAGTTGTGCCGCCAGATCCTGCGCCAGCAGCCCAGCCAGCTGCTTCTGCTGGATCACAGCGAATTTGCGCTCTACAGCATCCACCAGGAACTGGAGGCGCTGTGTCGGGGGGGGGGGCTTGCGACCAGGCTGTTGCCGTTGCTCGGTAGCGTCAATCACGAAGCCCGCCTGCGCGAGATCTGCCATCACCACCAGCCCCACACCGTCTACCACGCTGCGGCCTACAAGCATGTGCCGCTGGTGGAGTCCAATCCCGCCGAAGGCATACGCAATAACGTCTTTGGCACACTGCACATGGCCCGCGTGGCACGGGACTGCGGTGTCGCCCGCTTCGTCCTGGTCTCGACCGACAAGGCCGTGCGCCCCACCAACGTCATGGGTGCCAGCAAGCGCATGGCCGAACTGGTGCTGCAGGCGATGGCCGCCGAGCCGGGGCAAACCTGCTTCAGCATGGTGCGCTTCGGCAATGTCCTGGGCTCCAGCGGCAGCGTGGTGCCCCTGTTCCGCCGTCAGCTCGCCGTGGGCGGCCCGCTGACGGTGACGCATCAGGACGTGACGCGTTATTTCATGACCATCCCCGAGGCCGCGCAACTCGTGTTGCAGGCTGGCGCCATGGCGACAGGCGGGGATGTGTTCGTGCTGGATATGGGTGAGCCGGTAAAAATCATCGAACTGGCCCGCCGCATGGTGGAGTTGTCGGGGATGTCGGTGCGTGATGCAGACAAGCCTGACGGGGATATTGAAATCGTCATCACGGGGCTGCGTCCCGGCGAAAAACTCTATGAGGAGCTGCTGATCGGTGACAGCCCCGCCCCCACGGCGCATCAGCGCATCATGAAAGCGCACGAGGACTACCTGCCATGGCCCATCCTGGAGTCGCAGCTGGATGCGCTATGGCAGGCGGCCGGCCATGACGACAAAGAGGCGATCAAGGCTGTTCTGGTGACGTGTGTGCACGGTTATGGCGGGGTGAAATGAAGATGGGTTCAAGAGGTCGATGGGTGGTGGGCTGGCGCCTGACGACGCCGCTCCGGGCGGCGCCGTGCCTGCGTGGGCCGACCGGGCCTGCGGCCGCGGACCCGGCTGGCGCCAGGGAGGCGGGCTGATGAAAAAAGTCGCCATCCTCCAGTCCAACTACATCCCGTGGAAGGGCTACTTCGACATGATTGCAGCGGTCGATGAGTTCATCCTTTTCGACGACATGCAATACACGCGTCGTGACTGGCGCAACCGCAACCAGATCAAGACGCCGCAAGGCGTGCAATGGCTGACGATTCCCGTTCTGGTCAAGGGTAAATACAACCAGACCATCCGCGAGACGGAAGTGGACGGCGTGGCCTGGGCTGCAGACCACTGGAAGGCCCTGGTCCAGAACTATCGGCGTGCGCCACATTTCGCCGAGATCGCAGACTGGCTGGAGCCGCTTTACGCCGGCGCGCCCTATACCCATCTGTCGCCCCTCAACCGTACCTTCCTGGAAGCCATTTGCTCCTATCTTGGGATCGGGACCCGGATCACGAACTCCTGGGATTACACTCTTCAGGAAGGCAAGACCGAGCGTCTGGCCGGCCTGTGCGCCCAGGCCGGCGGGACGGAATATATTTCAGGCCCCGCCGCCCGGGATTACATCGACCCCAAGGTGTTTCAGGACGCGGGCATTCAACTGACATGGTTTGACTACGCCGGCTATCCCGAGTATCCGCAGCTGTGGGGCGAATTCAGCCACGGGGTGAGCATCCTTGATCTGCTGTTCAACTGCGGGAAAGAGTCGCGCCGTTATATGAGGTATGTGCAGGCATGAAACTCTCGATTGTCGCAACGCTGTATCAATCCGCGCCCTATATCGCCGAGTTCCACCAGCGAGCCACAGCGGTGGCCAGGCAGTTTGCCGGGGATGATTACGAGATCGTGCTGGTCAATGACGGATCGCCGGATAACAGCCTGGAACTGGCGGTGCAGTTGACAGAAGCCGACAGTCATGTGGTCTTGGTTGATTTGTCGCGCAACTTCGGACACCACAAGGCCATGATGACCGGCCTGGCGGCCTCAGAGGGGGATCATGTTTTCCTGATCGACAGCGACCTGGAGGAGGAGCCGGAGTGGCTGCTCCCATTCGAGGAGCAGATGCGGCAGGAGGCTAGCGATGTCGTCTATGGCGTTCAGGCCAGACGCAAGGGCGGTGTTGGCGAGAAAGTCTCAGGCAACCTCTTCTACAAAATCTTCCGTTTCCTGACGGGCATTGACCAGCCGGACAATATTGTCACGGCACGATTGATGACCCGGCGTTATGTGAATGCGCTACTGTCACACCGGGAAAGAGAACTCAATATTGGGGGGCTCTGGGTAATTACCGGCTTCAAGCAATCGCGTCAAACAGTCCGTAAGTACGCGACCAGTCCTACGACCTATACGCTGTCAAAAAAATTCAGCCACCTCGTCAATGCGGTAACCTCTTTCAGCAGTCTGCCGCTGGTGTTCGCTTTCTATGTTGGCTTACTGATCTCTGCCTCCGCAGCGCTCTTTATTGCCTATCTTGCCTTTCTATACTTTTTCGTCTCGACTCCGCCGGATGGGTATACATCAATCATTGCATCAATCTGGCTTTTCTCCGGGTTGATCATATTTTTTGTCGGCGTGCAGGGGATATACATATCCAAAATATTCGTAGAGGTTAAGAGTCGTCCGTATGTCATTGTGCGGCAGGTGTATGGGAAAACTTCAGTATGGAGAAATGCAGATGAGTGGATTCGGCGACATTCCTGATGGGACATACGGTGTTCTTCGTCAGGACCGATTTGATTCGGAACTGGACGAAGTGGCCGAGCAGGTTCGGCGACTTGGTTACGCTATTCTCGACTCGGGCTATACGTCAATACAGGTCCAAGAGATCTCGAGCGAGTTTGATCGAGTCCGTGGTGCCTATTTGCAAGAGTGGGGCGAGGAGCGACTGAAGGGCCTCAAGGAGTTCCATACGGTACGCGCGTTGTTGACGCACGGCGGCCCTACCTTCCTGCGGCTGGCAACCAATCCGAATCTTCTTGCCGTACTGGAAATGTTGATTGTTGGAAAATTCGTTCTGAACCAGCAAAACGGCGTCATCAATCCGCCGGGAGAGACCTACAACCAGGGTTCTTGGCACAGGGATTTGCCTTATCAGCACTATGTTTCCAGCAGTCCGCTGGCGGTAAATGCCTTGTTTTGTGTGGACGACTTCACGATCGAGAACGGTTCTACTTTCGTGTTGCCGGCGTCCCATAAGTCAGTTGCGTTTCCGTCACAAAAATTTCTACAGAAAAACGCGGTACAAGTGGAGGCGAAGGCAGGACAGTTCATCATCATGGATTGCATGGTGTTTCACAGTGGTGGGCGCAACAAGACCGCATTGGAGCGACGTGCGATTAATCATGCGTACATGATTCCCTATTTCAAACAACAGATTGATTTGACCAAGAGCATCAGCGCTGACGGGCTAACCAACGAAGAGCGGGAGATGTTGGGATTCAATTACCAAACGCCTGAGTCTGTCGGGGATTATTTGATTTCAAGGGGGAAAAAGAAAAATGGCTGATTGTATGAATGCACACCTTTACGAGGCGTTGGCAACACCCGATGCATTGTTGTCGCTGGATTTGTGTCCAGAGGGCTTGAAAGACAAGCAAAACAACATTTTCAAATTTGCTGCGGCGAAGTCGAATGTGGTTGATTTTATTGCGCCCTATGTAACCAGCGAGTACGATAAATCAAATCTTCAGATGTATAACTCGGCTAATTCGGTTGAGATATACAGAAACTTTCTCGACTGGCTGTTTCAGACATTTAATGTGCAAGAGCAAGAGTTTCGTGTCGAGATACTTTCTCATCTGAAGTTGTCTGCGGGCATGAAAGTCTTGATAACCGGCTGCGGTTTGGGTGAGGATATTCCCATTGTGAGCAAAGCCATTGGATTGGGTGGTGAGGTCCACGCCCAGGATATCAGCAGGGCAATGGTTTTGGAGTCGGCCAAAAATAATACGCAACCGAACACGCTGTTTACGATTTCGAATGCGAACTGTCTTCCGTACGCCTCAGGATACTTCGATGCCGTGTTCCATTTTGGCGGTATCAATTTGTTTGGTGACACCAAAAAAGCCATAGCCGAACTTGATCGCGTTTGTAAAAAGGGGGGCAAGGTTGTCTTTGGCGACGAGGGTGTGGCTGCGCATTTGAGAGGCACGCAATATTTCGATGTGGCTGTATGCAATAACAAACTTTGGGCCGCGGAGCCGCCCATGGCCCTGCTTCCGCAGGGTGCTCTCGATGTTCAGCTTACCTACATACTTGGGAATTGCTTTTACGTCATTGGCTTTACGTCTGGGGAGGGCTTTCCTCACATGAATATCGACATCCCGCATAAAGGCGTAAGAGGTGGCACTGCGCGAACAAGGTACTTTGGGCAGTTGGAAGGGGTCTCCGTTGAAACGAAGGCTAAGGTATATGCCAAGGCGAAGGAGTTGAATATGTCGGCGCACGAGCTACTGGAAGATATTTTGCGTTCCAGACTCTAGTTGTTGGAATGCTTTTGGGGCTGAGATTTGCATCGCCGATAGTCGATGCTTGGTTCGTCCAGTTGCAATCGATTGGCGGCCGGAAGTAGAGAGGCAGGGGACGATGACCGACATATTGACCGAGGTTGCCAGCTATTACTCGGCGAAGCTCGCAGAGCATGGCGAAACACCACGAGGGGTGGATTGGAACGGCGAGGAGAGCCAGGCGCTGCGTTTTGATCAACTGTCGAAGATCCTCGCGGGCTCCGAGTCCTTCTCGGTCAATGATCTGGGGTGTGGCTATGGCGCCTATTTTGAGTATTTGCTTCAGAGATACAAAGACGTACGCTATACGGGCCTTGATGTGTCTGGCGACATGGTGGCTGCAGCAAAGCGTCGATACGAGACCGCTGATAACGCTCGATTCGTGTGCGCGGCAGTTCCCGACCAAATGGCGGATTTTGGGGTTGCCAGCGGGATATTTAATGTCCGGCTGGGGCGATCCGATTCCGATTGGCAGGCTTATTTCCAGACGACGCTGGACGTACTCGATCGAACCAGCATGAAGGGGTTCGCGTTTAACTGCCTGACTGCGTATTCAGATAAGGACAAGATGCGGGACTACCTGTACTACGCAGATCCGTGCGCGGTATTCGATTACTGCAAGCGGCACTATTCACGCAACGTGGCGCTCCTACATGATTACGGTCTTTATGAGTTTACGATTCTGGTCAGGAAGCAGGCATGAATAGATCGCTTGTGATCTTTGGTGCGGGTGATATAGCTGAGCTCGCACATTTTTATTTCAGCCGCGGGTCTGAGCATGAAGTCGCAGCCTTTGCGGTCGACGCTGCCTACTTGAAGGACACGACGTTCTGCGGAATGCCGGTAGTGGCTTTTGAGGAGATTCCGCAGCTATATCCGCCAGACAAGCATGATCTCTTCGTGGCGCTTAGCTACTCCCGGCTCAACTTGGTGCGTAAGGAGAAGTATCTGGCAGCTAAGGGTTATGGCTACCGGCTGGCGAGTTACGTGAGCGAAAAGGCAACAGTTCTGAACCAAGGGCGCATAGGCGAGAACTGCTTCATTTTGGAAGACAACACGATCCAACCGTTTGTCACCATCGGCAACAACGTAACGCTTTGGAGTGGGAATCACATAGGCCATCACTCCAAGATCAAAGACCATTGCTTTCTCGCATCTCACGTTGTCGTTTCGGGCGGGGTAGAGATTGGTGAGCAATGTTTTATTGGTGTGAATGCGACCCTCCGCGACCACATCAAGCTCGGTGAGCGTTGCGTCATCGGAGCGGGCGCATTGATGCTAGCCGATGCCGAGTCTGAAGGGGTGTACATGGGCGAGGCCACCTCTCGAGCGAAAGTGCCAAGTTCGAGGTTGCGCGGAATATGAGTCGGCAGTGGGAAAAGCTTGGGCGTTTGTACTGCCCGGCAGAAATGGGAAGACACAGTAAGCTGTTGACACATGCGGCGAATCCGTTGCCGCTGCATATGCATGGCGATGTATATCGAATTTTCTACTGCGGACGTGATGCTTCTAACAAATCATCCGTCGGAGCGGTAGATGTTGATATTGTCAAAAGGCGCGTGCTACGTGAGCACATGGATCCGATATTCGAGTACGGTCCCGCGGGAAGCTTTTATGCTGATGGCGTGAGCATTGGGAGTTGTTATTCGGTCGAGGGAGTGCGGTACATGCTCTTCATGGGCTGGCAGACGCCTCCCGGTGCACATTTCCGCGGCGATGTCGGGCGGCTGGTGGTGAGCGCGGATCTAACGCTCCGGCTTGACAATGAAGTCCCATTCATGGCATCCGACTCTACGGATCCGATTAGTCTTTCATACCCGTGGGTCTGCAAAAAACGGGCGGGGGGCTACATCATGTGGTATGGCTCGACCAGAACATGGGACGCAGGCAATGGGGAAATGCTCCATGCTATCAACTATGCGACTTCAGAAGATGGGTTGGAATGGCGGCGCGAAGGGCTGGCCGTCCCCTACGAGTTGGGGCGCGCCCAGGCATTTTCTCGTCCGACTGTTGCGTGTGACGCAAGTGGTAATTATGAGATGTGGTTCTCCTATCGGGGGGCAATAGGAACAAAGTATCGAATTGGCTATGCCACAAGCCCCGACGGGCGTGTCTGGCGACTTGCGTTGGATGAGGTCGGCATCGACGTGTCCAGCACAGGATGGGATTCGGAGATGATCGAATACCCATATGTTTTCGACCACGCTGGCCGGCGCTACATGCTGTACAACGGAAATGGTTACGGTAAAACAGGCTTTGGGCTGGCGGCGCTGGTGGATGGTTGACACTAGCATGTCGTCGGAGCCACATGGGACTGCCTCTCAACTGTTGCGTTACGCAGCCGTTGGTGTGCTCAGTAATGCTGCGGGATACGTTGTGTATCTGCTCCTTACTTACTTTGGGATGAGTCCCAAGCTCGCGATGACGCTGCTGTATGGTGTTGGCGCGACGGTTAGTTTCTTGGGGAACCGACGCTACACATTTAGGCAGCAAGGAGCGCTATTGGGGGTCGGCGGGCGGTATGTGATTGCACACGGCCTTGGTTATTTCATCAATCTGTCGATCCAGGTGATCATGGTTGATGTGCTCGGCTATCCCCACCAATTGGCCCAAGCGCTCGGCATTTGTGTCGTCGCCGTGTTTCTTTTCCTTGCTTTCAAGTACTTTGTGTTTGTAAACACGGATCAAAAAAATAGGACAGATAATTCATGAAGCACTGCCTTACATGTAATGCGCGGTATCCGAGCGAGAAGTCAGTCTGTCCGACGTGCGGCCGAAGTGCGGCGACAGCCGATGGCTTTGTCGCTTATGCACCGGAGCTAGCACACGAAGGCGGAGGTTTTGACGCGGCTTACTTCCCTGTATTGGCCGGGCTTGAAGGGGCCAACTTCTGGTTCAAGGCCAGGAACGAGCTGATTCTGTGGGCGCTGGCAAGATATTGCGGAGGCTTTCGCTCGTACCTGGAAATCGGTTGCGGCACGGGCTATGTGCTGTCCGGGGTGGCGCGTCGGTTCCCCGATGCGGTCTTGAGCGCCAGTGAGCTCTTCACCGCAGGACTGGGGTTCGCGGCGGAACGCGTGCCATCCGCAGCTTTCATGCAGATGGATGCGCGCCGCATTCCATTCAGCGAGGAGTTTGACGTGGTGGGGGCCTTCGATGTGGTGGAGCACATCAAGGAAGATGAAGCGGTGCTGGCGCAGGCCTACAAGGCCCTGAAGCCGGGGGGGCACTTGTTGCTTACTGTGCCGCAGCATGCCTGGCTCTGGAGTCCTTCGGATGACTACGCTCGGCACGAGAGGCGCTATTCGAAGGCAGAGCTCCATGAAAAGGTGCGCACGGCCGGGTTCAGGCTGCAGCGCAGCAGTTCCTTTGTGTCATTGTTGTTGCCCCTCATGCTGATCTCGCGCTTGAGTTCGAAAAAGAAACAGGCGGAGTTTGATCCGACCGATGAGTTCAAGCTTCCGGCCTGGATGAATGCGGCGTTTTATCAGGCCCTGGCCCTGGAGCGCGGCATGATCAGGCTGGGGGTGAATTTCCCGGTCGGCGGCTCGCGCCTGCTGGTGGCTCAAAAAGCCTGACGGTCATCGGCCCGGGCTGGTCACATCGGCCTGTCAATATTTGGAGAGTGTGAATGCAGCACGAGAGGATTCCTTTCAATCGTCCGTACATGACGGGCAAGGAGCTTGACTACATCAAGCAGGCCGAGGCGGGCGCCATGCTCTCGGGGGACGGGCCTTTCACCAAGCGCTGCCACAAGTGGCTTGAGCAGCACGCTGGAGTCCCTACGGCGCTGCTGACGCATTCATGTACGGCTGCGTTGGAGATGGGGGCCTTGCTGGCAGATATACAGCCGGGCGACGAAGTCATCATGCCTTCGTACACCTTTGTCTCAACGGCCAATGCGTTTGTCTTGCGTGGTGGGGTGCCGGTGTTCGTGGATATTCGGGAAGACACGCTCAATATCGATGAGTGCCTGATTGAGGGCGCCATCACGCCACGTACCAAGGCAATAGTTCCGGTGCACTATGCCGGTGTGGCCTGTGAGATGGACACAATCATGGACATCGCGCGCAGGCGCGGGCTCAAGGTGGTGGAAGATGCGGCCCAGGGCGTGATGTCCACTTACAAAGGCCGCGCGCTAGGCAGCATCGGCGATCTGGGCGCCTACAGTTTTCACGAGACCAAGAATGTGATTTCTGGCGAAGGTGGGGCCCTCCTGGTCAACGACCCTGCACTGACCTTGCGCGCCGAGATCATTCGGGAGAAGGGGACGGATCGCAGCCGCTTTTTCCGTGGCGAGGTGGATAAATACACCTGGCAGGAGGTGGGCTCGTCCTTTTTGCCCGGGGAACTGATTGCGGCCTTTCTGTGGGCGCAACTGCAGGAGGCGCAAAACATCACCAGGATGCGACTCGAAGCATGGGACCGCTATCACGAGGTGCTGGCCCCGCTTGAGGCCAGCGGCGTGTTGCGCCGACCGGTGGTGCCCAAGGAGTGCCAGCACAACGCGCACATGTATTACATCCTTTTGCGCGACGGGATCAACCGCCAGCAGGTCCTGGAAACGCTCAAGAACAATGGCGTCAACGCCGTGTTCCATTACGTGCCGCTGCATTCATCGCCGGGCGGTCAGCGCTATGGCCGTGTGCATGGCAGCATGCAGATGACGGACCGCCAGTCGGAGCGACTGATTCGCCTGCCCCTGTGGCTTGGGTTGACGCCGGCACAGCAAGAGCGTGTCGTCGGGTTGATTGCAGGAATGGCTGAAAACTGGTGACTGCTTGCCGCTGGGCATACCTTGTTTGATTTTTAAATTGAGGCGAGCAGACGATATGGACGTGGTGGACAAGAAGCGATGGGTGTTCGGGTCGGCACTGGGCTATGTAGTGGCCTGCGCCTTTTATGCCTTGTGGCTTGCGTACCAGAGCCTGGGTGTCTTTGTCGGCTCCATTCGTGCCGATGAAATTCATTTTCTCCAGAATGCATGGATGGCCTATTTGGGCCAGCCAGCGCTTGAATACATCCCCCCCCTGTACCACCATCTGCTTCAGTTTTCCTGGGGTGTTTTCAAGGGTGATCTGCAGGGGGTCTACGCCTTGCGGGTTTTAAATTTCGCCCTCTTTTGCATCCAGGGTGGTCTGGTCTATGGAATCCTCCGCAATGCATTGGGGGCGCTGAAGGGGAAATATCCCCGGATGCTCTTTGTCGCCCTGTCGATTTCGTTCGTGGTCCTGCTGGCCAGTTTCAGGGGCTATGAGTTGAGACCGGAAGGCTTGGGCAACACCTTGCTGTTGCTCGGCTTTTTCTGGTTGTTCCTGAACTGGAAAATCACCAGTGTCTTGCGTTATGCAGCTTTCCTGGCGATTTGTGTCGCCCTCGTTGTGGCGGCTTCGTTGTCGTTCCGGTTCTCGCTGCCGGTGGTCTTCCTGTGGGTCGCTGTCGCGGTTCAGATGCACTACAACAATGAGTTGCCGCGCTTGCGAGGCGTGTGGGCGCTGCTGGTGGCGATGGCCCTGAGCCTTCTGGCGGCCGTGGTCGTCAACTACATTTTTGTGGATTGGGGGCATATTCTTGAAGTCCTGAACCGCCATTCCGTGATGCCTGCCCCCATGGACTGGGGGGTGCGCTTCGTCATCAATACATGGACGGGTTATTGGCGCATTAGCCTGCTGGTCCTGGGTGGCGTGGGGGCGATGTGGCTGTATGCCATGCGCATGGGGAAGGCCGATTTCCCGGTTCGCCTGGTCAATGCGCTTCTGGCCCTCCCCCTGCTGTCTTTTTATGTATTTCTTTTCGCCTGGGATCTGAGCCCGCGCGGATACATCCATTCCATCGAATGGATCCTGATACTGGGGCTGGCGCTTTTCTCGGTGAAGGCCGGCGTCGTTTCTGCCCGAGGTTTTTCCATCGCGTTGCTGACCGTTGCCTGTGCGCTGTTTTACTTGAGCTACAAGGCGGCGAATGCCTTGTCCGTTGAACGGGACTCGACCTATTTCCTGGAGCGGCTCCAGCGCTCGACGGGGGCAGAGGCCATGAAGGCCGCAAGTGATTCGACTTTGGTCGAGTTCTTCGATCCCAAGTCGGCCCTGACGGAGCAGGTCAATGCGAGGCGCGAGTTTTGTGCACGGCATCGCGGCGCTTATGTGGTTTCCGGTAGCATTGACGCCCATCCGATCTGCCTGATTGACAAGGGAACGTATGACTTTTCCGGTTGGGGCAGCAAGAGCGTGGATCTGTTGGGTATGCCGCCCGACCGCGAGCTGATCGTTTTGGCTGCAAGCCCCGCCCAACTGGCTCCGTTGGCTGCGCATTACGGCGACCGGTACAAGCAGATGATTAATATTTCGATTGTTGAAAAAAAATGAGGCTCGTCACGCGATAGCGTTGCTTTGGGGCGTATCGATAGACTCCCAGAGGAATGCGACTTCAGTTCACGAGTGGCCATCCCATTGAATCCCGACTAAACCAGCATGACCGACACCCCCGCCATCGCCCCCCATGCCAAGGCCGACATCCTGGCCCAGGCGCTGCCCTACATCCGCAAGTTCCATGGCAAGACCATGGTGATCAAGTACGGCGGCAATGCCATGACCGACCCGGCCCTGCAGGCCGCCTTTGCCGAGGACGTGGTGCTGCTCAAGCTGGTGGGCATCAACCCGGTGGTGGTGCACGGCGGCGGGCCGCAGATCGAGACCGCCCTCAAGCGCCTGGGCAAGAAGGGCGAGTTCATCCAGGGCATGCGCGTGACCGATGCCGAGACCATGGAAGTGGTCGAGTGGGTGCTGGCCGGCGAGGTGCAGCAGGACATCGTGGGCCTGATCAACCAGGCCGGCGGCAAGGCCGTGGGCCTGACGGGGCGCGATGGTGGCCTGATCCGCGCCAAAAAGCTCAGGCTGGTGGACACCACCGACCCTTCCAAGGTGCATGACGTGGGCCTGGTGGGCGACATCGAGTCCATCGACCCCAGCGTGGTCAAGGCCCTGCAGGACGACGCCTTCATCCCGGTCGTCAGCCCCATCGGCTTTGGCGAGCACAACGAGAGCTACAACATCAACGCCGATGTGGTGGCCGCCAAGCTGGCCACCGTGCTGCAGGCCGAAAAGCTGCTGATGCTGACCAACATCCCCGGGGTACTGGACAAGCAGGGCCAATTGCTGACCGAGCTGACCATGAAGCGCATCGACGAACTGGTGGCCGACGGCACCATTTCGGGCGGCATGCTGCCCAAGATCGCCGGTGCGCTGGACGCCGCCAAGAGCGGCGTGAACGCCGTGCACATCATCGACGGCCGTGTACCGCACGCCATGCTGCTGGAAATCCTGACCGACCAGGCCTACGGGACCATGATCCGCTCCCACTGAGCGCGGCGCACAGCCCAAAGAGAGTGGGCGACCACTGAGGAAAAACCCCTAGCCGGGCCTGTGCGAGAATCCAAGGACCCTCTGCAAAACTCGCGCCGTGCGCGGCGTGACTTTTGCGGGATGAGCCGCAAGGCGCAAAACCCAAGGCAAGCCTGGACGGCTTGCCTGGTTTTGCAACGACGCGGATCGCCCGCAAAATCACGCCCCGAAGGGTTCGAACCAAAACGGGCCCTTTGTCCACCAAACCGCTTGCGTGTGCCTGCGGGCACACGACGCGCGATGTTGGCGGCCAAATCATCCCGTTTTGGACTCGAACGCGCATGGCGGGAGTTATGCAGAGGGTCCTTCAAAAAGGGATTTCCGAACACCATGTCTGACGCCGAAAACACCACCCCCGCAGCCGTTGCCGAAGCCCCGGTCCGCAAGCGTCCCAAGCCGGGCGAGCGCCGGGTCCAGATCCTGCAGGCCCTGGCCAGCATGCTGGAACAGCCGGGCGCCGAGCGCATCACCACCGCCGCCCTGGCCGCCAAGCTGGAGGTGAGCGAAGCGGCCCTGTACCGCCATTTCGCCAGCAAGGCCCAGATGTTCGAAGGGCTCATCGAGTTCATCGAGCAGGCCGTGTTCACCCTGGTGGGGCAAATCGCCGAGCGCGAGGCCGCCGCCACCGACCCCGCCGCGGGTTCCCGCCACGCCGGCAAGGTCGTCACCATGCTGCTGCAGTTCGCCGAGAAGAACCCCGGCATGGTGCGCGTCATGGTGGGCGACGCCCTGGTGTTCGAGAACGAGCGCCTGCAGCAGCGCATGAACCAGTTTTTCGACAAGATCGAAGCCACCCTCAAGCAGTGCCTGCGCGACGGTGCGCAATCGGGCGGCTCCATGACGCCCACGGCCGACGCCCAGGTGCAGTCCTCGGTACTTACGGCCTTTGTGGTCGGGCGCCTGCAACGCTTCGCGCGTTCGGGTTTCCGGCGCATGCCCACCGAGCACCTGGACGCCAGCCTGGGCCAGATGCTGCGCTGAGCGGACTGTGCCGCACGGCCCGCTGATCGGGCCTCCCATCAAAAACAGGAGACTTCATGAAACTCGTGCGTTACGGCAATTCGGGCAAGGAAAAGCCTGGCCTCATCGATGCGGCTGGCAAGCTGCGTGACCTCAGCGCCGTGGTGCCGGACATCGGCCCGGCCCAGCTGACGGATGCCGTGCTGGCCAAGTTGCTCAAGCTCAAGACCGACAAGCTGCCCCTGGTGCGCGGCAAGCCGCGCATGGGCTGCCCGGTGAACGGCATCGGCAAGTTCATCGCCATCGGCCTGAACTACAGCGACCATGCCAAGGAAGCCGGCATGGCCATCCCCAAGGAGCCCATCGTCTTCACCAAGGCCATCAGCTGCATCCAGGGGCCGGATGATGACGTTATGCTGCCGCGTGGCTCGGTCAAGGGTGACTGGGAGGTGGAGCTGGGCGTGGTGATCGGCAAACAGGCCCGCCATGTCACGCAAAAGGCGGCACTCGATCACGTGGCCGGCTACTGCCTGTCCAACGACGTCAGCGAGCGCGAGTTCCAGCTCGAGCGCGGCGGCCAGTGGGACAAGGGCAAGGGCTGCGACACTTTCGGCCCGCTGGGCCCCTGGCTGGTCACCAAGGACGAGATCGAGAACCCGCAGCGGCTGGCCATGTGGCTGGACGTCAATGGCCAGCGCATGCAGACCGGCAATACCCGCACCATGATCTTCAGCGTGGCCAAGATCGTCAGCCACCTGAGCGAATACATGACCCTGATGCCGGGCGACGTCATCATCACTGGCACCCCGCCGGGTGTGGGGCTGGGCATGAAACCCCAGCGTTTCCTGAAGGCGGGCGACGTCATGACCCTGGGGATCGAAGGCCTGGGGACGCAGACCCAGCGCGTGGTGCCTTTCAGGCGCTGATCTCCCAAAAGCCGGCGTCAGCCGGCTTTTTTGCGGGAGCCAGGCGGTGGCGGATTGACGGACGGGTTTTTTAGTGCAAAATAGCACGACCGTTCGTTTTTAAGCCAACACCATGTCCCTCGCCACCCCGGCCAGCAAAGCAGCGCGCAGCGTCTCCCCCGAGAAGTCGCGTGATGGCCGTGCCTTGCACAAGGGCCAGCAGACCAAGCTGGCCATCGTCGATGCCGCCCTGGGCCTGGCCACGCAGATCGGCCTGGAGGGCCTGAGCATCGGCGTGCTGGCCGAAGTGACCGGCATGAGCAAGTCGGGTGTCTTCGCCCATTTCGGCTCCCGCGAGGAGCTGCAGATCTCCGTCATCCGCGAGTATTTCGGTCGTTTCGAGCAGGAAATCTTCTACCCCGCGCTGCACGAGCCGCGCGGCCTGCCGCGCCTGCAGGCCCTGTTTTCCAACTGGATGAAACGGGTCACGGTGGAAATCCAGTCCGGCTGCATCTTCATCAGCGGCGCCGTCGACTTCGACGACCGGCCCGGCCCGGTGCGCGACGCCCTGGCCAGTTCGGTCAAGACCTGGCTGGCCGCCGTGCACCGCGCCGTGGTGCAGGCCAAGGAAGAAGGGCATCTCGCGCCCGACGCCGATGCCAGCCAGATCGGCTTCGAAATCCACGGCCTGATCCTGGCCGTGCACTACGAGGCCCGTTTTCTCAAGACCCCCGGATCGATAGCCCGCGCCAACAAGGCGTTCGAGCAGATCCTGGCCCGCTACGGCGCCGAGGGCAAGGCCGTCAAGACCGTGACACCCAAGGCTGCCATCGTCAAGCCGATCCGCAAATCCACCACCAAATCAGTCACCCCATCCAAACAGGAGTAAAGCCATGCCCAGCTACAACCCGCCCCTGCGCGACATGCAGTTCGTGATGCACGAAGTGCTCAACGTCACCGAACAGCTCAAGCAGATCCCGCGCCACGCCGACACCGATGCCGACACCATCAATGCGGTGCTCGAAGAAGGCGGCAAGTTTGCCGCCAATGTGATCTTCCCGCTCAACATCAGCGGCGACGAAGAAGGTTGCAAGCTCGACAAGACCACGCACGAGGTCACGGCGCCCAAGGGTTTCAAGGAGGCCTATGCCCAGTACGTGGAAGGCGGCTGGGCGGCACTGAGCTGCGACCCGGACTACGGCGGCCAGGGCCTGCCCTTTGTGCTCAACCAGTGCATCTACGAAATGATGAACTCGGCCAACCAGGCCTGGACCATGTACCCCGGTCTCTCGCACGGTGCCTACGAGGCCCTGCACGCCCACGGCACCGACGAGCAGAAGAAGCTCTACCTGCCCAAGCTGGTCAGCGGCGAGTGGACCGGCACCATGTGCCTGACCGAGCCGCATTGCGGCACCGACCTCGGCATGCTGCGCAGCAAGGCCGAGCCCCAGGCCGACGGGACCTACAAGCTCAACGGCGCCAAGATCTTCATCAGCGCCGGTGAACACGACCTGGCCGAGAACATCGTGCACCTGGTGCTGGCCCGCCTGCCCGACGCGCCCAAGGGCAGCAAGGGCATCAGCCTGTTCGCCGTGCCCAAGTACAACGTGAAGCCCGACGGTACGCTCGGCACGCGCAACGGCATCTACTGCGGTGGCCTGGAGCACAAGATGGGCATCCATGCCAACTCCACCTGCCAGATGATCCTGGAGAACGCGGTCGGCACCCTGGTGGGCCAGCCCAACAAGGGCCTGCAGGCCATGTTCGTGATGATGAACGCCGCCCGCCTGGGCGTGGGCAACCAGTCCCTGGGACTGACCGAAGTGGCCTACCAGAATGCCCTGGCCTATGCCAAGGACCGCATCCAGATGCGCAGCCTGTCGGGTACCAAGGCCAAGGACAAGGACGCCGATCCCATCATCGTGCACCCCGACGTGCGCAAGATGCTGCTGACCGCCAAGGCCTATGCCGAAGGCGGCCGCGCGCTGGCCTGCTACTGCGCCCTGCTGCTGGACCAGCACCTCTACCACCCCGACGAGAAGGTGCGCAAGGACAGCGACGAGATGCTGGCCCTGCTGACGCCCATCATCAAGGCCTTCCTGACCGACAACGGCTTCGAAGCCACCGTGATGTGCCAGCAGGTCTTCGGCGGCCACGGCTACATCAAGGAATGGGGCATGGAGCAGTTCGTGCGCGACGCCCGCATCAACATGATCTACGAAGGCACGAACACCGTGCAGTCGCTGGACCTGCTGGGCCGCAAGATCCTGGGCAACAACGGCGCCACGCTCAAGAAATTCGGCAAGCTGGTCGGCAAGCTGGTGGAAGAAGAGGGCGTCAACGAGAAGATGGCCGAGTTCATCAACCCCCTGGCCTACCTGGGCGACCAGATGACCAAGTTCACCACCGAAGTCGGCTTCAAGGGTTTCCAGAACCCCGATGAAGTGGGCGCCGCCGCCGTGGACTACCTGCGCGTGGCCGGCCACCTGGTCTTCGGTTATTTCTTCGCCCGCATGGCCTCGGTTGCGCTGAAGGAAATCGCCGCCGGCAACACCGACCCCTTCTACCAGGCCAAGCTGCAGACCGCGCGCTTCTACTTCGCCAAGCTCTTCCCCGAGACCGCATCGCTGATGCGCACCGCCCGTGCCGGCTCCAAGGTCCTGATGGACACCGACCTGGCCCTGGCCTGAGGTGGTGCAGCCCATGATGCGCAAAGCCCTGCTGGTGTGTGTTCTGGCCCTGGCGGCATGGCCCGCCGTGGGCCAGTCCACGCCCGTGGGTCTGTGGCGCAGCATCGACGACAAGACCGGGACAGCCAAGGCCGAGATCCGCATCCGTGCGGGTGCCGATGGTGTGCTCAGCGGTGTCGTCGAGCGCGCGCTCGTGACCTCGGACCAGCCCAATTGCGATCTCTGCGCCGATGACCGCAAGGGCAAACCCAAGGTCGGGCTGGAGATCATCCGCGGCGCGAAAAAGGCCGAGGACGCCGACGTGTGGGAGCAGGGCAGGATCCTCGACCCCGAGAACGGCAAGAACTACACGCTGCGCATGACCCCGCTCGAAGGCGGCAGCAAATTGCAGATCCGGGGGTATGTCGGCCCCTTCTACCGGACCCAGGTCTGGACCCGCGTCCAGTAAAAATCAACCAGGAAGACAACCATGTCTCGATTCCAAGTCAGAAAAGTCGCCGTGCTAGGTGCCGGCGTGATGGGCGCGCAGATCGCCGCCCATCTGGTCAACGTCAAGGTGCCGGTCGTGCTGTTCGACCTGCCGGCCAAGGAAGGCCCGAAGAACGGCATCGTCACCAAGGCCATCGACAACCTCAAGAAGCTCAAACCTTCGCCCCTGGGCGTGGCCGATGACGCTGCGTTGATCCAGGCCGCCAACTACGAAGAGAACCTGGACCTGCTCAGGGACTGCGACCTCATCATCGAGGCCATCGCCGAGCGCATGGACTGGAAGCTCGATCTCTACAAGAAGATCGCCCCCTTTGTCGCCAAGCACGCCATCGTCGCGTCCAACACCTCGGGCCTGTCCATCACCAAGCTGAGCGAGGCGCTGCCCGAGGCCATCAAGCCGCGTTTCTGCGGCATCCACTTCTTCAATCCGCCGCGTTACATGTACCTGGTGGAGCTGATCGCCACGCCCACCACCCAGCCCATCATCCTGGACCAGCTCGAAACCTTCGTCACCAGCGGCCTGGGCAAGGGTGTGGTGCGCGCCAAGGACACGCCCAACTTCATCGCCAACCGCGTCGGCATCGCCGGCATGCTGGCCACGATGAAAGAGGTCGAGAACTTCGGCCTGAGCTATGACGTGGTCGACGACCTCACGGGCAAGAAACTCGGCCGTGCCAGTTCCGGCACCTTCCGTACCGCCGACGTGGTGGGCCTGGACACCATGGCCCATGTGGTCAAGACGCTGCAGGACAACCTGGACGAGAAGAGCGACCCCTTTTACGCCAGCTTCGGCACCCCGCCCGTGCTCAAGACCTTGATCGAGATGGGTCACCTGGGCCAGAAGAGCAAGGCCGGTTTCTACAAGAAGGTCGGCCGCGACATCCTGCGTTTCGACCTCGAGGGCAAGGAATACGTGCCCGGTGGTGAAAAGGCCGATGCGGTCTACGAGCGCATGCTCAGGAAGCCGGCCGGTGAACGCCTGAAACTCTTGCGCAACGCCGAGGGCGCGCAAGGCCGTTTCCTCTGGGCCATCCTGCGCAACAGCTTTCATTACGCCGCCGTGCACCTGGCCACCATCGCCGACACTGCGGCCGACGTGGACCTGGCCATGCGCTGGGGCTTTGGCATGAAACAAGGCCCCTTCGAACTCTGGCAGGAAGCCGGCTGGCTCGAAGTGGCCCAAATGATCCAGGAAGACATCGATGCCGGCAAGGCGCTGTCCAAGGCGCCGCTACCCAAGTGGGTGTTCGAAGGCCCGGTGGCCAAGGCCGGTGGCGTGCATACACCCGAGGGCTCTTTCAACCCGAGCACCGGCAAGTTCCAGCCCCGTCGCCAGCTGCCGGTCTACGGCATCCAGTACTTCCGGGAGAGCCTGCTGGGCGACGGCTCGGCCGACTACAAGACCGCAGGCAAGACCCTGCACGAGGACGAGGCCATCCGCATCTGGACGCTGGACGAAAACCGCGAAGCCGTCACAGGCAGCGTGCTGATCGCCAGCATCAAGAGCAAGATGCACGCGATTGGCCCCGGCGTGGTCGAAGGCCTGATGCGCGCGGTCGAGCTTGCCGAAGCCGATTACCAGGGTCTGGTGATCTGGTCCGGCGACGAGCCCTTCAGCGTGGGTGCCGATCTGCAGGCCACCCTGCCGGCCTTCATGATCGCTGGCGTCAGTGCCATCGAGGGTGCCGAGCAGGAGATGCAGGCCATGATGCTGCGCCTGCGTTATGCGGGCGTGCCTGTGGTCGCCGCCGTGCGCGGCATGGCCCTGGGCGGCGGCTGCGAGCTGGCGGTCTACTCGCAGCGCCGTGTGGTCGCGATGGAAAGTTATATCGGCCTGGTCGAGGTGGGCGTGGGCCTGGTGCCCGGGGCCGGCGGCCTGACCTATATCGCGCGCCGCGCGGCCGAGAACATGGCCACCTCCACGGGCAAGGACATCCTGCCCTTCCTGACCGAGGGTTTCACCGCCGCGGCCATGGCCAAGGTGGGCACCAGCGCGCTGGAATCCCGCAAGCTGGGCTACCTGCTGGACAGCGACCTGGTCGTGCCCAACAAGGACGAACTGCTCTACACGGCGCTCAACGAGGCCCGTGCCATGTACCAGGGCGGCTGGCGCGCCCCGCACCGCCGCCTGTTCCCGGTGGCGGGCCGCAACGGCCTGGCCACCATTAAGGCCCAGCTGGTCAATATGCGCGACGGTGGTTTCATCAGCGCACACGATTTCCACATCGCCACCCTGATCGCCAACGTGGTCTGTGGCGGTGATGTCGACGCCGGCTCGCTGGTGAGCGAGGAATACCTGATGGCCCTGGAGCGCCAGGCTTTCTGCTCGCTCATCGTCCATCCCAAGACGCAAGAGCGGATCATGGGCATGCTTTCGACGGGCAAGCCGGTTCGTAACTGACAGGCTGCTCACAAATGAGTCGCAACGATGATCTGGTTTCCCTCTCCCGCGGGCGGGAGAGGGTTAGGGTGAGGGCGCGGGCTTTGCGTAAAGGCCAAACGGATGCCGAAACTCTGCTGTGGTCAAGGTTGCGCAATCGCCAGTTGCTGGGTTTGAAGTTCAGGCGGCAGCACCCACTCGGCCGATATTTTGCTGACTTCGCCTGCATCGAGATTGGTTTGGTAATTGAACTGGATGGTGGGCAACACACCGAATCATTTGTGATCGACTACGACACCAGACGAAAAGAAGAAATGGCAAGCATGGGGTTTCAGACTTTGAGGTTCTGGGACAGCGACGTGCTTAAAGAAACGGATGCGGTGATGGAGCAGATCAGGCAAATAGCCGCCCTGACCCTCACCCCAACCCTCTCCCGCTTGCGGGAGAGGGAGTGAAGAAACACTGAAAAGGAGTATTCCTGTGAAACAAGTTCAAGACGCCTACATCGTTGCCGCCACGCGCACGCCCATCGGTCGCTCGGGCCGCGGCTTTTTCCGCAACACCCGCCCGGACGACCTGCTGATCGCCGCCATCAAGAGCGCGATGCAGCAGGTGCCCACGCTGGACCCCAAGGCCATCGAAGACGCCATCATCGGCTGCTCTTTCCCCGAGGGTGAGCAGGGCATGAACATGGCGCGTATCGCCGTGGGCCTGGCCTTCAAGCACCCCATCGGCGGCGTGACCGTCAACCGCTTCTGCGCTTCGGGTGTGACCGCGATCCAGATGGCCGCCGACCGCATCCGTGTGGGCGAGGCCGACGTGCTGATCGCTGGCGGCGCCGAGTCCATGAGCCTGGTGCCCATGGGCGGCAACAAGCCTTCCTTCAACCCCGAGGTCTTTGCGCGCGACGAAAACGTCGGCATCGCCTACGGCATGGGCCTGACGGCCGAGAAGGTGGCCCAGCAGTGGAAGGTCACACGCGAGATGCAGGACGCTTTTGCGCTGGAGTCGCACCAGCGTGCGATCAGGGCGCAGAAAGCCGGCGAGTTCGCAGCCGAGATCACGCCCATCGACGTGGTCGAGCGCACGCCCAATCTGGCCACCGGTGAAGTCGCCACCAAGACCCGTACCGTGAACCTGGACGAAGGCGCGCGTGCCGACACCACATTGGAGGCCCTGGGCAAGCTCAAGCCGGTCTTCGCGGCCCGCGGCAGCGTGACCGCCGGCAACAGCTCGCAGACCAGCGACGGCGCTGGCGCGCTGATTCTGGCGAGCGAGAAGGCCGTCAAGCAGTTCGGCCTCAAGCCGCTGGCGCGTTTCGTGAGCTTTGCGGCGCGCGGCGTGCCGCCCGAGATCATGGGCATCGGCCCCATCGAGGCGATTCCCGCCGCGCTGCGTTACGCCGGCCTCAAGCACGAGGACATCGGCTGGATCGAGCTCAACGAAGCCTTCGCGGCCCAGTCGCTGGCCGTGATCAACAGCCTGGGCCTGGACCCGTCCAAGGTCAACCCCATGGGTGGTGCCATCGCCCTGGGCCATCCGCTGGGCGCCACCGGCGCCATCCGCGCTGCCACGGTCGTCCATGCCCTGCATCGCCACAAGCTGAAGTACGGCATGGTGACCATGTGCGTGGGTACGGGCCAGGGCGCGGCCGGCATCTTCGAACGCGTCTAGGGCTACTGCGCGGGCGTGATGCGTCGTTGGGCGGTGCTCGCAATCCTCACGTACCCCAAGGTACGTTCCGGTTGCTGCGCTCCGTCCGCCTCGCCTGACGCCCGCTCGCTACGCCCTGGCATCTAGATCGGGCGAGCAGGAGAGGAGTACAAAATGGAAGCAGAGCGTCGGGATCTCACATTTGAAGACGGCGGCGTGATCACGCTGCGCGTCTACGAGCCGTCCATGGCGGCACACGCCACCGTGGTCATCGGCGGCGCCATGGGTGTACCCCAGGGTTATTACGCGCCCTATGCCCAGTGGCTCGCGCAGCAAGGCTACCGTGTCTGGACTTTCGACTACCGTGGTCATGGTGACTCCCTGGTCCACTTGCCCCGGCGTTCCCTGCGCGGTTTCAAGGCCGACCTGTTCGACTGGGCGCACGACTACGAGACGGTGGTGCTGACGGCCAGGCGCGAGCTGCCGGCGCGGCCGCTCTACCTGCTGGGCCACAGCCTGGGCGCGCAATTGCCCGGCCTGTTCCGTCACCCGGACCAGGTCGACGGCCTGTTCAGCATCGCCGCCGGCAGCGGCTACTGGCGCGAGAACGCGCCCCAGCTGCGCCGCCGGGTGCTTTTCTTCTGGCACGTCATGGTGCCGCTGGCCACGCGGGTCTGCGGCTACTTTCCGGGCCGTCGGCTGGGCATGGTGGGCAACCTGCCCGCTGGCGTGATCCACCAATGGCGGCGCTGGTGCATGCATCCGCGCTACAGCGCCGGTGCGGAAGGGCAGGAGGTGGCGCAGCGATACGGCCGTGTGCGTTTCCCGTTGCTGGCCTGGTCTTTCGGTGACGATGAGTTGATGACGCTGCGTGGCACGCACAGCCTGGTCAATCTCTACAGCGCGGCTCCGCGCCAGGTCCTGACCATCCATCCGGTGGACGTGCCCTCACGCCGCATCGGCCATTTCGGTTTCTTCCGCGAGGCCATGTGCTCCACCCTGTGGCCGCGCAGCCTGCTCGCCCTGCAGTCCATGGCCGCTGGCGCCGTCCCGCCGGGGACGCAATCGGTGGCGCCAACAGTGCACACTATGCAGCCATGAAACCGCACGCCTTCGACGCTGCCCTCGCGCTGGACACGGTCGCCCCCGGCCGTTACGCCGGACGTACCAGCGAGGCCTACTGGAACATGGTCGGCCCCTTCGGCGGCTGCACGGCCGCGACGGTGCTCAAGGCCGTCCTCAGCCACCCGGACTTGCTGGGCGCGCCGCTGTCCATCACGGTCAACTACGCCGGCGCGCTGGCGCAAGGCCCTTTCGAAGTGCAACTGCTGCCGGTGCGCACCAACCGCTCCACCCAGCACTGGACGGCGGCCATCGTGCAGAGCGACGCCCAGGGCCAGCCCGTCGTCGCAACCACAGCCACCGTCATCACGGCCGTGCGGCGCGAAACCTGGAGCCTGTCGGACCTGCCCATGCCGGTCGTGCCCGGGCCCGCCGAAGCGCAGGCCATGCGCTATGACCAAGCCATGGCCTGGCTGGACCACTACGAGCTGCGCCCGGTCAGCGGCCTGATTCCGCAGGCCTGGGACGGCCGCCAGCACGACCACAGCATCTCCCAACTGTGGATGCGCGACCAGCCGCCGCGCCCGCTGGATTTCTGTTCGCTGCTGGCCTTGTCCGACATCTTCTACCCACGGGTCTGGCTGCGCCGCGCCACGCGTGTGCCGGCCGGCACCGTTTCCATCACCACCTATTTCCACGCGGGCGAGAAGGAACTGCGGGCCACCGGTAGCGGCTACCTGCTGGGGCAGGCGCGCGGCCAGGAATTCCGCAACGGCTTTTTCGATCAATCGGCCCAGCTCTGGAACGAGGCCGGTATCCTGCTGTGCACCTCGCACCAGATCGTCTATTTCAAGGAATGACCACCATGTCCGACATCCTCGTCCACACCGAAGCCGGTGTCTGCACCCTCAGCTTCAACCGCCTGGAGCGCAAGAACTCCATCACCGCGGCCATGTACGCCACCCTGGCCGATGCCGTGACGCAGGCCGCCGGCGATGCGGCCGTGCGCGTGCTGGTGTTCCAGGGCCACGAGACCGTGTTTTCGGCCGGCAACGACATCGGCGATTTTCTCAACACGCCGCCTTCGGACGGGGATGCGCCGGTCTGGCGCTTCATGCGCGCCCTGGCCTCCTTCCCCAAGCCGGTGATTGCCGCTGTCAGCGGCCCGGCGGTGGGCATCGGCACCACCCTGCTGTTCCATTGCGATCTGGTCTATGCCGGCGACAACGCGGCCTTCTCCATGCCCTTCGTGAACCTGGGTCTGTGCCCGGAGTTCGCCTCCAGCATCACGGTGCCGCAGATGTTCGGTTACCACCGTGCCGCCGAGGCCCTGCTGCTGGGTGAACCCTTCATGGCCGAGGCGGCGCTGGAAGCCGGCCTGGTCAACCGCGTGCTGCCGCCCACCGAGGCCAATGGCTACGCGCAGGCGCAGGCGCGCAAGCTGGCGGCCAAGCCCCTGTCTTCGCTGGTCGAGACCAAGCGCCTCATGAAAAAGGGCCAGGCGGCCCAGATCATGGCGCAGATGGGCGAGGAGGGCGCCAGCTTCGGCCGCATGCTGCGCGAGCCGGCGGCGCGCGAGGCCTTCGGTGCCTTCATGGAGAAAAGGAAACCGGATTTCAGCCAGCTCTGAACCGGTGACATGAAACACCCCGTCCCTTTTCCCGCCAGCGGTTTCGAACCCGAGTTCATTGCCGCGCTCAAGGACATCTTCGAGCGGCAGATTGCCTTCAACCAGGTCCTGGGCCTGCAGATCACGCAGATCGCGCCCGAGGGCGTGTGCGCCCGGATCGCCATGAAACCCGAACTCATCGGCCACTTCGGGCACCAGCGCATCCATGGTGGCGTGATCAGCGCGGGGCTGGACGCGATGGGCGGCCTGGCCATCATGGCCGCCATCGGCGCGCGCCATATGGACGAGGCGCCGCTGCAACGCCTGCAGCGTTTCGCCAAGCTGGGCACCATCGATCTGCGGGTGGACTACCTGCGTCCGGGCCTGGGCGAGGCCTTCGAGTTGCGCGCCGAAGTACTGCGCCTGGGCTCGCGTGTGGCCTCCACGCGCATGGAGTTCCTGGATGCCGAGGGCAAGCTGCTCTCGGCCGGCGCTGCCGCCTACATCGTTTCCTGACCGCGGGGGCTCAAGGGGCCGGCCGGCGCGGGACGGGGCGCGGCTTGCCCTGCTCGTCGATGGCCACATAGGTCAGGTTGGCTTCCGTCACCTTGACGAACTGCCCCTGGGCCTGGAAACGCTCGGCATACACCTCCACCTTGACCGTGATCGAGGTCTTGCCGATGCGGGTGAGCTTGGAATAGAAGGACAGGATGTCGCCCACGCGCACCGGCTGCTTGAAGATGAACTCGTTCACCGCCACGGTGGCGATACGCCCGCCCGCATAACGCGCCGGAATCACCGAGCCGGCCAGGTCGACCTGGGCCATGACCCAGCCGCCGAAGATGTCGCCATTGGCATTGCTGTCGGCCGGCATGGGGATGACCTTGAGCACCAGCTCCTCGTCGGACGGGGGCTGGAGGGGGGCGGTGCTGGGAAATTCGCTCATGGGTGACAATCTCGGAAAACCTGTCACCGGATTGTCCTCCATGCGCCGCTACGGTGAAACCACCGCCCCCCAAGTTCCTGCCCAGCCCTCCGTCGGCATGCCCCGCTCCGACTGGGCCACGCTGCAGCGCCTGTTCCCCTACCTCTGGGCCTACAAGTGGCGTGTCATCGCGGCGCTGAGCTTCATGGTGGGCGCCAAGGTCTCCAATGTGGGCGTGCCCCTGCTGCTCAAGGAGCTCGTTGACGGCGTGGGCCTGCGCCCCAGCGACCCGGCTGTGTTGTGGCTCGTGCCGGCGGCGCTGCTGCTGGCCTACGGCGCCCTGCGTTTCATGACCTCGCTGTTCACCGAATTGCGTGAACTGGTCTTTGCCAAGGCCACCGAGGGCGCCGCACGCACCATCTCGCTGCAGGTGTTCCGCCACCTGCACGCGCTGAGCCTGCGTTTCCACCTGGAGCGCCAGACCGGCGGCATGACCCGAGACATCGAGCGCGGCACGCGCGCCGTGCACTCGCTCATCTCCTATTCGCTCTACAGCATCGTGCCTACGCTGATCGAGTTCGCGCTGGTGCTCACGCTGCTGGCGGTGAAGTTCGACTTCGGTTTTGTCTGGATCACGCTGGCGGCCCTGGTGAGCTACATCGCCTTCACGGTGACGGTGACCGAGTGGCGCACGCGTTTTCGCCGCCGCATGAACGAGCTTGATTCCACTGCGCACAGCCGCGCCGTCGACTCGCTGCTCAACTACGAAACGGTCAAGTACTTCAACAACGAGGAGTTCGAGGCGCGCCGTTACGACGAGAACCTGGAGCACTACCGCCGCGCTGCCGTCAAGAGCCAGACCAGCCTGAGCCTGCTCAACACCGGCCAGCAGCTCATCATCGCCACCGGCCTGGTGGCCATGCTGTGGCGCGCCACCCAGGGCGTGATCGACGGCCGCATGACGCTGGGCGACCTGGTCATGATCAACGCGCTGATGATCCAGCTCTACATCCCGCTGGGTTTCCTGGGCGTGCTCTACCGCGAGATCAAGCAGAGCCTGACCGACATCGACAAGATGTTCACCCTGCTGGAGCGTGAGCGTGAAGTGGCCGACGCGCCGGACGCCCGCCCCCTGCAGGTGGCGCAGGCCGCGGTGCGTTTCGAGCAGGTGAGCTTCTCCTACGAGCCGGCGCGCGCCATCCTGCATGAGGTGAGCTTCGAGATCCCGGCCGGCAAGACAGTGGCCGTGGTCGGCCCTTCCGGGGCGGGCAAGTCCACCCTGGCGCGCCTGCTCTACCGCTTCTACGACGTGAGCGACGGCCGCATCACGATTGCCGGGCAGGACATCCGCCAGGTCACGCAGTCCAGCCTGCGGCAGGCCATCGGCATCGTGCCGCAGGACACTGTGCTGTTCAACGACACCGTCGAATACAACATCGCCTATGGCCGTCCCGGCGCCAGCCGCGCCGAGGTGGAGGAGGCGGCGCGTGCGGCCCACATCCACGCCTTCATCAGCGCCACACCCAAAGGCTACGACACCATGGTGGGCGAGCGCGGCCTCAAGCTCTCGGGCGGCGAGAAACAGCGCGTGGCGATTGCGCGTACGCTGCTCAAGAACCCGCCCGTGCTGATCTTCGACGAGGCCACCTCCGCGCTGGACTCGGCCAACGAGCGCGCCATCCAGGCCGAACTCCGGGGCGTGGCCCAGGGCAAGACCACGCTGGTCATCGCGCACCGCCTGTCCACCGTGGTCGATGCGCACGAGATCCTGGTCATGGAAGCCGGCCGCATCGTCGAGCGCGGCTCGCACAGCGCGCTGTTGGCGCGCAACGGCAGCTATGCCCGTATGTGGGCCTTGCAACAGAGCGCGGAGTGAGCGCCGGCAGGGGACGGGCACCGCATAATCCGCGCCATGGAAACCAAGTGGCTTGAAGACTTCGTCAGCCTGGCCGAGACGCGCAGCTTCAGCCGCTCGGCCCAGCTGCGTCATGTGACGCAGCCGGCTTTTTCCCGGCGCATCCAGTCGCTGGAAGCCTGGGCCGGCACCGATCTGGTAGACCGCAGTGCCTACCCCACGCGCCTCACGCCCGCGGGTGAAACCCTCTACGGCCAGGCGCTGGAGATGTTGCAGTCCCTGCAGCACACCCGCGCCATGCTGCGCAGCCACACGGCCGCCGGCGAGGACGTGATCGAGTTCGCCGTACCGCACACCCTGGCCTTCACCTTCTTTCCCGCCTGGGTCTCCAGCCTGCGCGAAAACTTCGGCCCCTTCAAGAGCCGGCTCATCGCCCTCAACGTGCACGATGCGGTGATCCGCCTGACCGAAGGCAGCTGCGACCTCCTGCTGGCCTACCACCATCCTTCGCACCCCTTCCCGCTTGATGCGGAGCGCTACGAACTGGTCAGCCTGGGGCAGGAGACCATCGCACCTTATGCACGGCCCGATGCTCAGGGCCAGCCGCTGTTTCCGCTGCCCGGGCGCGCCGAGTTGCCCTTGCCCTATCTGGGGTATGCGCCGGGAGCCTACCTGGGCCAGGTGGTGGATTTCATGCTCAAGCAGGCAGGCACGGCCATCCATCTGGACCGCGTCTACGAGACCGATATGGCCGAAGGCCTCAAGGCCATGGCGCTCGAAGGTCATGGCCTGGCCTTCCTGCCGCACAGCGCGGTGCGCAACGACCTGCGGGCCGGCCGTCTGGTCAGCGCCGCGCCAGCGGCACTGTCGGGTCTGCAGATCACCATGGACATGCGTTTATATCGGGAAAAACCCCAAGGCAAGCAGTTGCCCAAGCGCACGGCCGAGGCGCTTTGGCGCTTTCTGGCCGATGGCGGGAGGGGGCATGAGGGTAGACCTGTGTTGCCAAAATGACGGCAGCCGTTCTTTAATCAAGCCATGGGGCATATCCCGGCACGGGATTTGCTGGATACTCACGGTCTGACTTTTCTCTTTCTTAGGAGTTACGCATGAAGAAGCATCTGCTGGCACTCGCCATCGCCACCACCCTCGTTGCGAGCGCTCAGGCTCAGGGCAACGACACCCTGTCCAAGGTCAAGGCTTCGGGCAGCATCACCATGGGGGTGCGCGACTCCTCGGGCGCCCTCTCCTACACCCTGGGAGACGGCAAGTACGCCGGCTTCCATGTGGAGCTGTGCCAGCGCATCGTGGCCGATGTCGAGAAGGCCGTCGGCAAGAAGCTGGAAGTAAAGTACCAGTCGGTGACCTCCCAGAACCGCATTCCGCTGACCCAGAATGGCACCGTCGACATCGAATGCGGCTCCACCACCAACAATGCCACCCGCCAGAAGGACGTCGCCTTTGCCGTGACCACCTTCGTGGAGGAAGTGCGCATGGCCGTCAAGGCCAATTCCGGCCTGACCTCGATCGCTCAGCTCAATGGGCGCAATGTCGCCACCACCACCGGCACCACCTCGGTGCAGACGCTGCGCAAGAACGAGCGTGCCCAGGGCATCGACTTCAAGGAAATCTACGGCAAGGACCATGCCGACAGCTTCCTGCTGCTTGAGTCCGGCCGCGCCGACGCCTTTGTCATGGACGGCTCCATCCTGGCCGGCAACATCGCCAATGCCAAGAACCCGGCCGATTTCAAGATCGTCGGTGAGGTGCTCTCGGTCGAGCCCATTGCCATCATGCTGCGCAAGGACGACCCGGCCTTCAAGAAGCTGGCCGACGACACGCTCAAGGGCATGATGCAGTCCGGCGAGATGGCCAAGATCTACGACAAGTGGTTCATGCAGCCCATTCCCCCCAAGAACAACAAGGTCAGCCTGGCCGTCAGCGACAGCACCAAGGGCGCCTGGGCTGCCCCGAACGACAAGCCCATGGAAGACTACGCCAGGAAATAAAGGGCGCAGAGCGAAACGCATGACAAACCCCGCCCCGGTCATCATCCGGGCGGGGTTTTTGCTTGTGCGTAAAGCGCGACACAAGACGCGTCATTCCATACGGAGACAAGGCACATGAGCTGGGACTGGCAGGTATTCCTCAACGACGACGGCAGCGGCCGCACCTATCTGGAATGGATGATCGACGCCTGGGGCTGGACGCTGGCCGTGGCCGGCAGTTCCTGGGTGGTGGCGGTGGTGATGGGGGCCCTCATGGGCACCCTGCGCACGCTGCAGGACAGCCCCTGGCTGGTGCGCCTGGCGACGGTCTGGGTCGAGCTGTTCCGCAACATTCCTCTGCTGGTGCAGGTCTTCCTCTGGTACTTCGTGGTGCCCAAGATGTTCCCGCTGTTCCAGCAGGTGCCGGGCTTTGTGCTGGTGGTGTTTGCCCTGGGCTTCTTCACCTCCGCGCGCATCGCCGAGCAGGTGCGCGCCGGCATCCAGTCCCTGCCGCGAGGGCAGCGTTACGCGGCCCTCGCCATGGGCTTCACCACGGTGCAGGCCTACCGCTACGTGATCCTGCCCATGGCCTTTCGCATCATCCTGCCGCCGCTGACCAGCGAGTCCATGAACCTGCTGAAGAACTCGGCCGTGGCCTTTGCCGTGTCGATCGCCGAGCTCACCATGTTCGCCATGCAGGCGCAGGAGGAAACCTCGCGCGGCGTCGAGGTCTACCTGGCGGTGACGGCGCTGTACATGCTCTCGGCCTTCGCGGTCAACCGCGTCTTCGCGACCATCGAGAAGCGGGTGCAGATCCCCGGCTTCATCGTTGCGGGCGGTACTGGCGGGGGGCACTGATATGAACCCCCACGCTCATCACTTCGTGTATTCGCTGCCCCCCGAGGGGGCCCAGACGCTCCTTTGGGGCGGCCCGGCAGGAGGTCTGACATGTTAGGTCTTGACCTTACCTTCCTGAGCTGGGACATCATCAGCAAGTTCGTGCTGGGCGGCTTGTGGTTCAGCGTCAAGCTGACCGTCATCGCCACGCTGGGCGGCATCGTCTTCGGCACCCTCCTGGCGCTCATGCGCCTGTCGGGCCGCAAGGTGCTGATGCTGCCGGCCACGATCTACGTCAACGGCATGCGTTCCATCCCGCTGGTGATGGTGATCCTGTGGTTCTTCCTGCTGATCCCCTTCCTGATCGGCAAGCCCATCGGTGCCGAGCTGTCGGCCATCGTCACCTTCATCGCTTTCGAGGCGGCCTATTTCAGCGAGATCATGCGCGCGGGCATCCAGTCCATCCCGCGCGGCCAGGTCCATGCCGGCCAGGCCCTGGGCATGAGCTACGGTCAGAACATGCGCCTGGTGGTGTTGCCGCAAGCCTTCCGCAACATGCTGCCGATCCTGCTGACGCAGACCATCATCCTGTTCCAGGACACCTCGCTGGTCTACGCCATCGGCGCCTACGATCTGCTCAAGGGCTTCACCAATGCCGGCAAGATCTACGGTCGACCGGAAGAGGCCTATCTGCTGGCTGCCGTGGTGTATTTCGTGATCTGTTTTGCACTGTCGTGGAGCGTCAAGCGCCTGCAGGCCAGGATCGCCATCGTCCGTTAAGCATCGGAGAAACTATGAACCCCCAAGCTCACATTCGTTCGCTGCCCCCCGAGGGGGCGCATGCCTCCCTTGAGGCGGCTCGGCAGGAGGCATGACATGATTGAAATCAAGAACGTTTCGAAGTGGTATGGCCCGGTGCAGGTGCTCAACAACTGCTCGGTCAGCATCAACAAGGGTGATGTGGTGGTGGTTTGCGGCCCCTCGGGCTCGGGCAAGTCCACGCTGATCAAGACGGTGAACGGCCTGGAGCCGATCCAGCAGGGAGAGATCCTGGTGGACGGCGTGCCCCTGCACGATCCCAAGACCGATCTGCCCAAGCTGCGCAGCCGCGTGGGCATGGTGTTCCAGCACTTCGAGCTCTTCCCCCATCTCTCGGTGACCGAGAACCTGACCATCGCACAGGTCAAGGTGCTGGGTCGCAGCATCGATGAAGCCAAGGTGCGCGGCCTGAAGATGCTGGAGCGCGTGGGCCTGATGGCGCACAAGGACAAGTTCCCCGGTCAGCTCTCGGGCGGTCAGCAGCAGCGCGTGGCGATTGCCCGCGCGCTCAGCATGGACCCCATCGTGATGCTTTTCGACGAGCCGACTTCGGCGCTCGACCCCGAGATGGTGGGCGAGGTGCTGGACGTGATGGTGACCCTGGCCAAGGAAGGCATGACCATGATGGTCGTCACGCACGAGATGGGCTTCGCCCGCAAGGTGGCCAACCGCGTGATCTTCATCGACGTCGGTGGCCGCATCCTGGAAGACTGCAGCAAGGACGAGTTTTTCGCCCATCCAGAGAACCGCCAGCCGCGTACCAAGGACTTCCTCAACAAGATCCTGGCGCATTAAAAGTACCCCCCTGAACGGCTGCGCCGCTTCCCCCCACCAGGGGGACGCCGCCAGCAGCCCGGCGAAGCCGGTTCTGCGGCAGCCCTGGCCTAGGACCCTGGCTGGCGTTTTGGGACAATAGCGGGATGACGCAAGAAATCATCCTCACCCGTCCGGACGACTGGCACCTGCATGTGCGCGACGGCGCCGCCCTGGCGGCCGTCGTGCCGCACACGGCGCGCCAGTTCGGCCGGGCCATCATCATGCCCAACCTCAAGCCGCCGGTGACCACGGCCGCCGAGGCGGCGCACTACCGCGCACGCATCCGCGCTGCGGTGCCCGCCGGGCTGGACTTCGAGCCGCTGATGACGCTCTACCTGACCGACAAGCTGCCGCCCGAGGAGATAGCGCGCGCGCAGGCCAGTGGCGTGGTGGCCTGCAAGCTCTACCCGGCCGGTGCCACCACCAACAGCGATGCCGGCGTGACCGACATCCGCAAGACCTACAGGACGCTGGAGGCCATGCAGCGTGAAGGCCTGTTGCTGCTGGTGCACGGCGAGGTGACCAGTCCCGAGATCGACCTGTTCGACCGCGAGGCCGTGTTCATCGAGCAGCAGTTGAAACCCTTGCGCCGCGATTTCCCCGAACTCAAGATCGTGTTCGAGCACATCACGACGAAAGAGGCCGCGCAGTACGTGATGGAAAGCGACAAGTACACCGGCGCCACCATCACCGCGCACCACCTGCTCTACAACCGCAACGCCATCTTCACCGGCGGCATCCGCCCGCACTATTACTGCCTGCCCGTGCTGAAGCGGGAAGTGCATCGGCAGGCCCTGGTTGTCGCGGCCACCAGCGGCAGCCCGAAGTTTTTTCTGGGCACCGACAGCGCACCGCACCCGGTGCACCTGAAGGAGCACGCCACCGGTTGTGCCGGTTGTTACACCGCGCACGCCGCCATCGAGATGTACGCCGAGGCCTTCGATGCCGCCGGTGCGCTGGACCGGCTGGAGGGGTTTGCCAGTTTCTTCGGCGCCGACTTCTACGGCCTGCCGCGCAACACCGGCTCCATCACCTTGAAGCGCGAAAGCTGGACGCCGCCCGAGAGCTTCCCCTTTGGCGAAGCCGAACTCAAGCCCCTGCGTTCGGGCGAGGCGCTGCCGTGGAGGCTGGTGTGAGCGCGCGCGAGGCGCTGCGACCGGAAGCGCATATCGCGCTGCTGATCGACGCGGACAATGCGCCGGCGGCCAAGATCGGCCTGATCCTGACCGAGCTGTCCACCTTCGGCGTCACCAATGTGCGCCGCGCCTACGGCAACTGGAAGAAGTCCGAGCTCAAGGGCTGGGAAGAGAAACTGCATGAGCACGCCATCCGCCCCATGCAGCAGTTCGACTATTCCAAGGGCAAGAACGCCAGCGACATGGCGATGGTGATCGACGCGCTGGAGTTGCTCTACACCGACCGGCCCGATGCCTTTGGCATCGTCTCCTCGGACGCCGACTTCACGCCCCTGGTCATGCACCTGCGCGCCAAGGGCGCGGCAGTCTACGGCTTTGGCGCCGCCAAGACACCGGAGCCTTTTGTCAACGCCTGCTCACGTTTCCTGTTCCTGGAAAAGCTCGGGGTCGAGGAGCTGGGCGAGGCGGGCGAGTCCGGCGAAGCGGTGCCGGCGGCACCCTTGCGTGTGACGACGGCCCAGCTCAAGCAGGATGCCAAGCTGGTGACGCTCTTGCGCCATGCCGTTCAGGCGGCGGCCGACGAAAGCGGCTGGGCGCGGGTCGGGGCGGTGGGTCAGCAGATCGGCAACCAGGCCTCCTTTGATTCGCGCAACTATGGCTACGCGACCCTGACCAAATTGCTGGCGGCCACGCAGCTGTTCGAGATGGCCCATGAGGGGACCTCCCAGGTCTCGGTCCGGGACAAGCGCCAGGGCAAACCCGCGCGCGCCTGATGGCTGGCGAGCTGGCTGGCATCGACTGGGCGGCGCCCTGGCTGGCGCCGTACCGTGCGGTCGGCGAAGCACTGGCGCAGCAGGTCCAGGCCGGGCGCCCTTGCGCCGAAGTTCTCGATGGTGCCGGTGTCCCGGTGCGTTTCGTGCCCCAGGCCGAGCTGCCGGCAGACCAGGCCTATGAACAGTTCATCTTCGAGCAGCAGCGTGTGCCCACGCGCGATGGCCTGCACGATTTCTTCAATGGCCTGGTCTGGTTGCGTTTTCCCGGCGCCAAGCGCCGGCTCAACCAGCTGCAGGCGGCGCAGATCGCGGCCGATGGCGTGTTGCCCGTGCGCGGCCCGGTGCGGGACGCCATCACCGTGTTCGACGAAAACGCGGCCCTGCTGCAGGCCCCCGATGCGCTCTGGGACGCGCTGACCGCGCGCGATTGGTCGCAGCTCTTCATCACGCTGCGCCCCTTGTGGGCGCAGGCACGGCTGACGCTCTTCGGCCACGCCCTGCTGGAAAAGCTGGTGCAGCCGCGCAAGGCCATCACGGCCCACGTCTACCGTGTGCCGCTGGACCTGGCGCCCGACGCGCTCGATGCCTGGCTCGCGCAGGATCTGCAGGCGCCCAGGCTGGCCGGCAAGCCCTTCCTGCCCTTGCCGGTGCTGGGTGTGCCCGGCTGGTGGTTGTCGAACGAGGCGCCGGTCTTTTATGCCGATACGCAAGTCTTTCGCCCGCCGCGAGGGACGTGAGCGCTCAAATCGCCACAAATGGTGTGGAAATGGCGCGCCTGCGCTTGAATTCGCCACATTCACCCTTACCATTTGCGCCATCGGTCCGCGGGTGTCGGGCTGTCTGAGAAGGAAACCATGAAACGCATCATTCTGTTCGTCCTGACCAACCTTGCCGTGGTGGTGGTGCTGGGCATCGTGGCCAGCCTGCTGGGTGTCAACAAGTTCCTGACGGCCAACGGCCTGAACCTGGGCGCGCTGCTGGGTTTCGCGCTCATCATGGGCTTTGGTGGCGCCATCATCTCGCTGCTGATCAGCAAGCCCGTGGCCAAGTGGAGCGCCGGCGTGCAGGTCATCGAGCAACCCCAGACGCCCGACGAAGCCTGGATCGTCAACACCGTGCGCAAGTTCGCCGACCAGGCCGGCATCGGCATGCCCGAGGTCGGCATCTTCGAAGGCGACCCCAATGCCTTCGCCACCGGTGCCTTCAAGAACTCGGCCCTGGTCGCCGTGTCCACCGGCCTGCTGCGCAACATGACGCGTGAAGAAGTGGAGGCCGTGATCGGCCACGAAGTGGCCCACATCGCCAACGGCGACATGGTCACCATGACGCTGATCCAGGGTGTCATGAACACCTTCGTCGTGTTCATCAGCCGCGTGGTCGGTTATGCGGTGGACAGCTTCCTGCGCCGCAACGACGAGGAGAGCTCGGGCCCCGGCATCGGCTACTTCGTCACCACCATCGTGATGGACATTCTGCTCGGCGTCCTGGCCGCCATCATCGTGGCCTGGTTCTCGCGTCAGCGCGAATTCCGCGCCGACGCCGGCGCAGCCCAGCTGATGGGCCGTCGTCAGCCCATGATCAACGCGCTGGCCCGCCTGGGCGGGCTGCACACGGCCGAGCTGCCCAAGAGCATGGCCGCCATGGGCATCGCGGGCGGCATCGGCCAGCTGTTCTCGACGCACCCGCCGATCGAAGAGCGCATCGCCGCGCTGCAGAACGCACAGGGCTGATCCTTCCTGTATCCGGATAAACCCGTGGGGGCGCAGGCCTCCACGGGTTTTTTCATCGGGCTTGCGTCGCGGCAGGGAGATGCCCACAATGGGCTCATGAACAGAACGGCGCTTGGGGCAGACAGGGCGCGCATTCGATGTCATCCATGAAGCCTCAGCAGACGCCCACACGCACGGTACCCGGCGCACGCGGTTTCATGGTGCGGCTGTGGCTGGCCGTGCTGGTGCTCAACCTGGTGCTGATCGGCTTCGCACTCTGGGCGCTGCAGCAAAGCCGCCAGCAGTTCGAGCAGATCGCAGCCGTGACGGTCGACAACCTGTCGCGCCTCATGGAGCACGATATCGCGGCGTCCGTGCGGGTGATCGACCTGGCCTTGCAGAACCTGGCCGAAACCATGGAGCCGCGGGGTCCGCTGCATGGCCGTGTCGCGGCGTCCAGTGGACTCAATGCGCTGCTCGAAGAGAAGTTGAAACAGTTGCCTGAACTCGATGGTCTGCGGGTGGTGGATGCCCAGGGTCAGCTGACACATGGGACCAGGGTCACCCCGCAAACCCGGGTGAACATTGCAGACCGCGACTATTTCATTTTCATGCGTGAGCGACCCGACGCCGGGCTGGTCATCAGCAGCCCCGTCCAGGGGCGCATCACCGGCCGCTGGGTCATCAATTTCTCGCGTGCGCTGCGACACCGCGACGGCAGCTTCGCCGGCGTGGTCCAGGGCTCGGTGCCCTTGAGCCATTTCATCGAACAGTTCATCCCGCTGCAGGTCGGCACAAAAGGTTCTTTCACGCTGTTCGATCGGGAATTCCGACTGGTCGTGCGGCATCCCGCCCCGGCGGGTATCAGCGATGTGGTGGGCATGCCTTTCGGCTCTCCCCAGCTGCGCGAGCTGGTCAGCAGCGGCCGCAGCGAGGGCATCTACAAGGCGCGCTCCATCATCGACAACATCGAGCGCATCTCGGCATTCCGCCGCATCGCCGATACCCAGTTCTATCTGGTGCTGGGCATGGCCTCGGACGATTACCTCGCCGGCTGGCAGGAAGAGAAGTACAAGGCCCTGACCGTCATCTTGCTGTTCATCGTGACCAGCCTGATGGTGTGCTACCTGATCCAGCGTGCCTGGCGCAACCAGGCGGCCGCCGTGCGCGCGCTCGAACAGGCTTACCGCACGCTTGATGCCGAGAAGCAGCTGAACCAGACCATCATCCGCTCCTCGCCTTTTGCCATCTACACGCGTGACCGCCGCGGCATCGTCACGGCCTGGAACCCGGCGGCTGAAAAGCTCTTCGGCTGGCGCGCCGAACAGATCCTGGGCAAACCCCTGCTGACCGTGCCGCATGACAAGGCGCGCGAGACGGCCGAACTGCGCGACCGGGTCCTGCGGGGCGAGAGCATCATCGATCTCGAGGTGCAACGCCAGAAACAGGACGGCACCCTGTTCGATCTCAGCACCACGCTGGCGCCGCTGCGTGACGCCAGCGGCACGGTGACGGGGTATCTCGCGATTGCGGCCGACATCACCGCGCGCAAGGCGGCCGAGCAGCAGGTCGAGTTCCTGGCCTACCGCGATGTGCTGACCGGCCTGCCCAACCGGCTGCTCCTGCAGGATCGTTTCGGGCAGGCCATCGCGCATGCCGAGCGCTCGCACAGCAAGGTGGCCCTGGTGTTTCTCGATCTGGACAACTTCAAGACCATCAACGATTCGCTTGGCCACGCCGTCGGGGACGCGCTGCTGCGGGAGATTGCCCATCGCCTGGGCGAATGCGTGCGCGAGACCGACACCATCAGTCGCCAGGGCGGGGATGAATTCCTCATCGTGCTGTCCGACCTCGCCGGGACCGAGGCCATCCCGCCGCTGCTGCTCAAGATCCGCGAGCGCCTGCAGTCGCCTTTCGCCGTGGACGGTCATGAGCTCACCACCTCGGCGTCGGTCGGGGTGGCGCTCTATCCCGATGATGGACGTGATTTCGAGACCCTGCTCAAGAAGGCCGATACCGCGATGTACCGCGCCAAGGATGCCGGGCGCAACCATTACCGTTTCTTCGATGAGCAGATGAATGTCGAAGCCGTCGAGCACCTGCACCTCAAGAGCGGGCTGCGGCGTGCCCTGGCGCAGGGCGAATTCGAGCTGCACTTCCAGCCGCAGTTCGAGCTGGCCAGCGGTCGGGTGGTCGGGGTAGAAGCCCTGCTGCGCTGGCGCCATCCCGAGGATGGCCTGATTCCGCCGGCACGTTTCATTCCGGTGGCCGAGGACAGCGGCCTGATCGTGCCCATCGGTGACTGGGTGATCCAGGAAGCCTGCCGCCAGGCCATGGCCTGGCGCGCTGCCGGCCTGCCGCCGCTGATCATGGCCGTCAACCTTTCGGCCGTGCAATTCCGCCGCGGCGAGGTGCAGCAGACCATTGCCCAGGCCCTGCAAACCACCGGCTTCGACCCGCACCTGCTCGAACTGGAGTTGACCGAGTCCGTCCTGATCGGCGACACCGAGACCGTGCTGGGCAGCGTGCGCCAGCTCAAGCAGCTGGGCGTGAAGTTGTCGGTCGACGACTTCGGGACCGGCTATTCGAGCCTCTCCTACCTCAAGCGCTTCGATGTCGACAAGCTCAAGATCGACCAGAGTTTCATCCGCGACCTGGCCAGCGACCCGGACGATGCCGCGATCGTGCGTGCCATCGTCCAGATGGCGGTCAGCCTGAACCTGCGTACCATTGCCGAAGGCGTGGAAGATGCGGCCACGCTGGCCCTGTTGCACGAGTTTTCCTGCGATGAGGCGCAGGGTTACCATTTCGCGCGGCCCATGGCGGCCCAGGCCTTCTTCGATTTCATGACGCAAAGGGCCGGCGCATCATCAAGCAACGAGAAAGTGGGGATGCCATGAAAACGATCACCAGGAAGCTGGCCATGCTCGTCATGCTGGGCGTGGCCACCGCCGCCACGGCGCAGACCTGTGACGAGGCCTGGGCCGATTACAACGAGTTCAAGAAGCGCAACGCGATGGAGCCCTCGCAGTACGCGCTGACAAGCTACGGGGCGACAGTGCGCGCCGCCTGCGGGCCCGACGCGCTGCCGGTGCCACCGGGCACCGACACGCCGCCGCCGCCCCGCGTGCGCAAGCCCAAGCCCAAGCCGCTTCCCCCGCCACCGCCCCCGAAGCCGCCGAAAAGCTGAGGGTTCAGCAGAACAGCAGGGCCAGCCAGGCGGGCTCGTCGAGCAGGTTGAGCAGCAGATAGCCGCCGGCACGGTAGAACCAGAGCGTGAGCTGGTCCTGCCGCGTCCAGGGTGTTGTCGTCTCGTCTGGCGCCGGCGTCATGACAGCATGTCGAGGGCCAGCGCCTCGGCCACCTTGATGCCGTCCACGCCGGCCGACAGGATGCCGCCGGCATAACCCGCGCCTTCACCGGCCGGGTAGAGGCCGCGCACGTTCAGGCTTTGCAGATCATCGCCACGCGGGATGCGCAGCGGCGAGGAGGTGCGCGTCTCCACGCCCGTCAGCACCGCGTCCGTCATGTCGAAACCCTTGATCTTGCGGCCGAAGGCCGGCAGGGCTTCGCGGATGGCCTCGATGGCGTAGCCAGGCAGGGCGCCATGCAGGTCTCCCAGATGCACCCCGGGCTTGTAGGAAGGCAGCACGCTGCCGAAGTCGCTGGACGGCTTGCCGGCGATGAAGTCGCCCACCAGCTGGCCTGGCGCTTCGTAGTTGCTGCCGCCCAGCACGTAGGCCTGAGCCTCCAGCTTGCGCTGCAGCACGATGCCGGCCAGCGGGTGGTATTGCGGGGGCTGCTGCCGGGCCATGGTGGCGGCCTGCCGGGCGTAGTGCAGACCGTCCTCGGTACCGAAGGCGGCCTGCCAGTCGGCCAGGTCATCGATGCCCTGGGGGTAGTCGACCGGTTCGATCCCGACCACGATGCCCGCATTGGCGTTGCGCTCGTTGCGCGAATACTGGCTCATGCCGTTGGTCACCACCCGGCCCGGCTCGGAGGTGGCGGCCACGACCGTGCCGCCGGGGCACATGCAGAAGCTGTAGACGGCACGGCCGTTTTTCGCGTGGTGCACCAGCTTGTAGTCGGCCGCGCCCAGCAGGGGGTGGCCGGCGTATTTGCCCCAACGGGCCCGGTCGATCAGCCCTTGCGGGTGCTCGATGCGAAAGCCCACCGAGAAAGGCTTGGCCAACATGTTCACGCCGCGGTCCCAGAGCATGGCGAAGGTGTCGCGTGAACTGTGGCCCAGGGCCATCACCACATGGCGCCCCGGCAGCTCATGGCTTTGCCCCGTGGCCTGGTCCAGTACCCGCAGGCCGCGGATCTGCTTCTGCCTGTGGTCCCCTCGCTTGTCCACTGCGTGTGACCGCGGCCCCCCGGGGGGGCTCTCGTCGCCTTGGGAACGGCCCGGCGGGGACTCGGGCGTTTCCTCCAGCAGCACGTCGGTCACGCGCTGCTGGAAGCGGATCTCGCCACCCAAGGCGATGATCTGCTCGCGGATGCTTTCCACCACCTTGACCAGCTTGAAGGTGCCGATGTGCGGATGCGCCTCGACCAGGATCTCCGCGGGCGCACCGGCGGACACGAACTCGTGCATGACCTTGCGGCCCAGGTGGCGCGGGTCCTTGATCTGGCTGTAGAGCTTGCCGTCGGAAAAGGTGCCGGCACCGCCTTCGCCGAACTGCACGTTCGACTCCGGTTTGAGGACCTGCTTGCGCCACAGGCCCCAGGTGTCCTGGGTACGCTGGCGCACCGTCGTTCCGCGCTCGATCACGATGGGCCGAAAGCCCATCTGCGCCAGGATCAGCGCCGCGAAGATGCCGCAGGGGCCGAAGCCCACCACCACGGGCCGCTCCTGCAATTGGGCGGGCGCCTGCGCGACGGGGTGGTAGACGAGGTCCGGGCTGGGAAGGATGTGCGCGTTCTGGGCGAAGGTGGCCAGCAGCGTCGTCTCAAGCGCGGAGGGTACTTCCACATCGACGATGTAGACCTGCTGCAGCTCGGCCTTGCGCGCGTCGTAGCTGCGCTTGTAGACGGTGTGGCGGGTGATGTCGCCGGGCGCGATGCCCAGCGTCTTGGCGATGAGGGCGGGCAGCGCCTCGGGCGCGTGCTCCAGCGGCAGCTTGAGTTCGGTCAGTCGGATCATGGTTTCCCTGGGCTTGTATCGATCAAGCAGAAGAGGTCGCCATGATACGCGGCGGCGGACGGCGCCGCTTGCTGGGATAATCCGAGCCGTGAAGTCAGCCAGACCGCCGCTGGCGCTAGTCCCGAAAGGGCGCGCTGGAGGAACGTCCGGACTGCACAGGGCAGCGTAGGAGGTAATACCTCTCCACCGTGAGGTGAGGATCAGAGCAACAGAGACGAGTCGCAGCGGGGCAACCTGCTGCGGGTGAAACGGGCAATCTCTACGCGCAGCAATACCAAATAGGCACACGCTGACGGGGCCCCCCGAGTGTGCGGGTAGGTAGCACCGAGCCGGTGGGGCGACCCCCGGCCCAGATTAATGGCGGTCACACCGCGGGCAACCGCGGGCGCACAGAATCCGGCTTATCGGCCGACTTCACACTTCTAACCATGGGCGCCGCATCGCGGCGCCCATTTTCCTGGGGCAAGGCTGTCCTAGCGCTTGCCGGCCAGGGCGGCGGCCAGCGCGAACACCGAGTTCGGCGCCGTGGTCTTGACAGCCTCGGCTTTGCGCTGGGTGAAGATGCCGCGCCGGCTGGCGGGCCGCGTCTCCAGCGGCACGCCCTTGGCGCGTTGCTCCTCGCAGAGCTGTTGCAGCTTGATGGACTGCAGATGCTCCATCATGCGGCTGTTCAGGCCGCTCCACAGGTCCTGCGTCAGCTGCCAGCCGGCTTCACCGGTCTCCGAGCTTTCCTCGGACTGAAGCGCCCGCGGGCCTTCCACGGCACGGATGATGTCGGCCACGCTGATCTGCTGCGGATTGCGGCCCAGGGCGTAACCCCCACCCGGTCCGCGCGTGCTCTCCACCAGACCCTGCTGGCGCAGCTTGCTGAAGAGTTGTTCCAGATAGGACAGCGAGATCTGCAGCCGTACCCCGATGGAGTTCAGGGGCACGGGCCCCGAGTTCTCACGCAGGGCGAGATCGATCATGGCAGCGACGGCAAACCGGCTTTTGGCGCTTAAACGCATGGCGTTTCCTTTCTGCAGACAGGTTGTGCGGACGGATAGCGCCCGCACAAAGAACTGTAAGGACAATTGATATTCCGGTAAATTCGTATTTTCAAACGAATCAGTTCGAGAAAATCGAAGTGAAAGAGTTCCCATGAACTTCAAGCATTTGCACTATTTCTGGGTGGCGGCAAGATCCGGCGGTATTCTGAAGGCGGGTGAGCAGTTACACACAACGCCCCAGACCCTGTCCGGGCAGATCAAACTGCTCGAAGAAAGGCTGGGGCGCAAGCTGTTTCGCAAGAGTGGCCGCCAGCTCGAGCTGACCGATGACGGTCGCGTGGCCCTGGGGTATGCCGACGAGATCTTCACGCTCGGGGCCGAGCTGGAGGCCGCGCTGCGCCAGCCGCTGGGCGGGCCGCGCCTGCTGGATTTTCGCGTGGGGGTGGCGGATTCGGTGGCCAAGTCGGTCGCCTATCGCCTGCTGGAACCCGCCATGGACCTGGAGGTGCCGGTGCGCCTGATCGGCGTGGAGGGCAAGTTCCCTGACCTGCTGGCGCAACTGGCCCTGCACCGGCTCGACCTGGTCATCGCCGACGAGCCGTTGACGCGGCGCATCAGCGTGAAGGCTTACAACCACGCCCTGGGCACCTCGCCCATGAGCTTCTTCTGCGCACCGGCGCTGCGCAGCCGTCTGCAGGGGGCGTTCCCGCAATGCCTGCACGGCGCGCCCATGCTGATCCAGGGGGCGGCGTCCTCGGTGCGCCAGCAGCTCGACGGCTGGCTGGCGCGCCAGCAGATCCAGCCGCGTTTCGTGGGCGAGTTCGACGACGGCGCGCTGATGACGGCCTTCGGCCGCGAGGGCCGGGGCGTCTTCATGTCGCCTGCCGTGCTGGAGGCCGAGACGGTGGCGCACTATGGCGTGGAGGTGATCGGCCACAGCGAGGAGCTGGTGGAGGAGTTCTACGCGGTCTCGGTCGAGCGGCGCATCAAGCACCCGGCAGTGGCGGCGATCACGCAGGCAGCGCGCGGCCGCCTGTTCCACGCCTGAAACTTGCCAATCAATCTACGGCGCAACCCGATCGCCGCGTTGGGCGGTGCTCGCCATCCTCACGTACGTCAAGTACGTTCCGGTGGCTGCGCTCCGTCCGCCTTGCGCTCGGGCTGCTCGCTACGAATGCTTGGCAAGTTCTGCGTGTTGGCGTGACGGAACTTCAGCGGCACAGTGCGCCGGCCTTGAGCATTTCGGCGCGCTGCGGCGTGGCCGGGTGGGTGCTGAGCCAATCGCCCAGGGTGCTGCGCTGCTGCGCGGGCTCACCCTGCGCGGCCGGCGGCCGGCCTTCGCGGGCCTGGGACATGCCCAGCAGCAGATCGGCCATGGGGGCTGTGGGCCGCTGCGCGCTGGCCATCAGCGCGAGGGCAAAACAATCGGACTCGCTCTCGTGCTGGCGCCGGTAGGCCAGGCCGGTGAGCACCGTGCTGGTCATGGACACCAGGCTGGAAACGTCGCCCAGGGCCAGACCCAGGCCGACGTTGAGCACGCCCTGCTCGACGATCAGCCGGGTGCCGTGGCGGTGCTCGACGTGGCCGATCTCGTGCGCCAGCACGCCCAGCAGCGCGTCGTCGCTCGGGCCCTGCTTGGCGGCGGCCTCGACCAGTTCGTCGGTCATCACCAAGGTGCCGCCGGGCAAGGCGAAGGCGTTGGGGCCCATGCCGCGGCGGAAATGCAGTTCGTAGCGCGCCGCGTAGGTCGGGTAGCGCTTGAGTGAGGGCTCCAGGCGCGCCAGCAGCGCCGTGAACTGGGTGCGCAGCTCCTGCTGGCGCTCGGGGGGCAGCTGGCTCGGTTTGAGCCAGGCCTGGTCGACCTGGGCCATGGCCTGCTGGCTGAGGTTGAGCTCCCACGCCAGCGGCACATGGCGGCTGAGCTGGGCCGCCGCCCAGGGCGTGCCCCAGCGGTAGAAGGCCAGGAGGCCGGCCACGGCCACGAGCAGCACGCCCAGCAGCACGGGCCAGCGGATCTGCATGCGCTGGGCCAGGCCGGGGCGGGCGCCGGCGGCGGCCAGGGCCTGCTGCCAGGCCTGGGGCTGGTCGATCTCCACGCTGCCGTGGTCGCGCAGCGCCACGGTGATGCGTTCCGGTGCGCGGCCGGCGCTCCATTGGGGCGGCCACTCGACTTCGTGGTATTCGAAGCGGCGCGAGGCGGCATGCGCGAGGTCCACCACGTGCAGATGCAGGGCCGGGCCCCGCGGGCCGGGCTCCAGCACGATCAGTACGTCACGCGCCCGGCTGTGGCGGCCGTTGAACCATTTGGCCCGCAGGGGCGTGGCAGCAGGTTTCGACGCCTCAGCCATGCCAGGCCTTAACCCACGATGTCCAGGCCGGCCATGTCGGCCAGCGCATCACCCAGCGCGTCCTGCTGGCGCACCAGTTCGCCGACCAGCTGGTCCAGCCCGCCCTTGACGTGCAAGGTGACCGCGTCGGCTTTCATGCGGTATTCGCTGACGCGGGCGAACGGGCGGTAGAAGCCCAAGGTCAGCAGCGTGAGCAGGATGTTCTTGATGCGCAGGCGTACAAAGGCCCAGTGCTGCAGGTCGCACTTGAAGCGGGCGATCTGGCTCAGGCCCACATTGCTCCAGATCAGCTTGAACATGCGCGCCTCGCGGTAGGCGCGGGCTGGCGCCGAGGCGAGCACCAGGCCCACGATGGCGGCGATCGCGATGAGAAAGATCAGCACGAACATGGCCGGGCCACGCACGGTGCTGAACATGGACTGGACGGTGTAGGCCGCGCCGGCGGCCAGCGCCAGGATCAGCGCCACGCCGGCCAGGAACACGACGATGGTCGCCCCCCAGATCCGCACGAAGTCGCTGTAGACCGGTTTCCAGCGCCCGCGCTGCTTGCCGATGCCCGCGCGCAGCACCAGCAGGCTCTTGTAGTTGAACTCCACGCGGATGATGCACAGCACGCTGAGCACCAGGCCGATGGCGATCAGCCCCCACATGGGCGCGTTCACCCGGGGCCAGGCCGGACCGGGCCTGCCGCCAGGCGTCCGCGCGGGTGGCGCCGTATCGGCCGACAGGACGTCGAGCCCGTAGGTGATGCCGACCCAGATCGCGGCCATCAGGAAGATCGGCCAGCTGGCCACGTAGACGTCTTTCCAGCGCGCGGCGAACTGCAGCTGCAGGCCGCGCCAGCGGGTGCTGGCCAGGCGGAAACGCATGGCACTGCCCCAGATGTAGGGCGCCAGCAGGGCGGCGGCGATGATGAAGATGGAGACCACGGTGTCCTGCCCGGTTTCGGCCGCGATCTTGTAGGCCACGTAGAGCAGGGCGAAGAGGATGAAGCTGACCACCATCTTGCGCAAGGGCGCGGTGAACTCCAGCGGGCTGCCGGCGATCATGGTGTGGTCGTAGAAATACCGCGCAGTACGCCGGCGCGCCCAGGGGGTGTACAGGCCCAGCGTGACGATGGACAGCAGCAGGTTGACGATCCAGACCCGGAAATATTCACCGCCGCTGCCAGAAAACCGCAGCCGGTACGCGGCGATGCCGTGGCGCTGTGTCGTGCTGTCCATCTCTCCCCCTGTTGTGACCTTGCGCAGGCAGTTTAGCAGCGCCGTCCTCCGGATTCCCCAGGACGCTAGAAGCGCTCGTGGGCCTGCAGGTAACGCCATTGCCCGGGCGGCAACTGGGTCATGGGTACGCGCCCGATGCGGATGCGTTTCATGGACAGGATCTGCAGGCCGGCGCGTTCACACACGTAGGCGATCAGGCCGGGGTGCACGCCCTTGATGGCAAAACGCAATTTGCTGCGGCCGTCACCGCTGCTGTTGAGGCTGGCCTTGACGGTCGGCAAGGGCTGCCCGCGTGTGTCGGTGTCCCGCATCATGAGCGCCAGCTGGGCGGGCGAGACCTCACCCTGGACTTCGACCGTCGCTTCCACTTCGATCAGGCGCTCGTCTTCGCCCAGTTTGCGTGTCACGCGCCAGTCCTGGCTGTACACCAGCAGGCCGCTGGCCGCGGGCTCCAGCGGGACGGCGGGCGTGAGCTGGCTGAAGTGGCGCTTGAGCACGCGGATGCCGCTGGGGTCGTCGGGCCAGTGGCTGGCCGCATTCAGCAAAGCCTGCGGCGACGTATGGCCGGCGGGTTTGTGCAGCAGCAGCGTGACGGGCACCAGTTCGGTCAGCCGGGCCTCCGGGTCGAGCTCGATCTTCTCGTGCAGCACCCGGAAATGCGGCTCTTCCACCACCTGGCCATCGACCCGGACCCAGCCGCCTTCGATGTACTGTTCGGCCTCGCTGCGCGAGCAGGGCAGCAGTGCCGCCAGCCGCTTGGAGAGACGGACGGGTTCGCTCATGGGGTACCGTCCGCTTGAGATTGCAGCCGCTCGACATGGGCCAGCAGCGAGCGCCTGGCCAGCGGCCAGATGCCCTGCGGGACATCGTCATAGGCGAATGCAACCCAGTCATCCAGGCTGCCCTGCGGCCGGGCTTGCATGGCCACCCGCACCTTGGCTTCGCGGGCCAGCCGGTGGGCCTTCAGTTTTGCGATGACGGTGCGTGCCTCGTCCATCACATGGCCGTGGGCTGGCAGGATGTAGCCCAGGCCCAGTGCCGAGCAGGCGGCGTCCAGCGCGTCCAGCGCATCGAGGTAGGCCGTCATATTGCCGTCGGGCGGATTGATCACCGTGGTGCTGCCGTTGAGGATGTGGTCGCCCGAGAACAGCAGACCGTCCTGCGCCAGCAGCAGGCAGAGGTGGTTGGCCGCGTGGCCCGGTGTGTGCATGACCTGCAGGGTGTGGCGCGGTCGGCTGTCGGGGCCCTGCAGCACGATTTGTTCGCCATCGGCCAGCGCGCGGTCGGGCACGAAGTGGCTGGCGGGGTTGGCGGTGGGCGCCGAAGGCAGGCCCAGCACCGGCGGGGTGGTGCCGCCGCGTTGCGCGCACAGCGCCTGCAGGGGGCGCGCGGCGGGCGCATGGTCGGCATGCGAATGGGTGCAGACGATGAGTTGGATGTCGCCGCCAGCGGCCTGCCACAGGCGCTCGATGTGTGCCGGCTCATCCGGTCCCGGGTCAATGACCAGCCAGCCGGTGGCGGTCTCGCCCACGAGGTAGCTGTTGGTGCCGGGGCCGGTCATCAGCCCCGGGTTGGGGGCGGTCAGGCGCAGCACATGCGGCAGCAGGGCCGCGGCCTGTTCGTGCTGCCAGGGGGGCGCCGCCAGCAGGCCGGATTGGGGTTCATGCGGGGTGGAGGCGGACGGGTTTGGACTTACCATGGATCGATTCTGCACGACACAACGAGGAGACACCATGATGCAAAAAAGAACTTGCCTGCGCCTGATGCTGGCATTGGCCGGCGCCGCCTGCCTGGGGTTGGGCCAGGGCGCGCTTGCACAGGCCTGGCCGGGCAAACAGCCGATCAAGCTGGTGGCGGTGTTTCCGCCCGGGGGGTCGGTGGACCAGGTCTCGCGCCTGCTGGCGCCTTACCTCCAGCAGGAGTTGGGGCAGAACATCATTGTCGAGAACAAGGGGGGTGCCTCCGGTTCCATCGGCGCCGCCGCTGTGGCCGCCGCACCGGCCGACGGCTACACCTTCGCTGTGGTCTTCGACACCCATGGCGTCAACCCCAGCCTGATTCCCAATCTGCCCTTTGACTCCAAAAAGGACCTGGGCACCGTCATCGTGATCGGCACCTCGCCCATGGTGCTGGCCACGCATGCCGGCTCCGAGTTCAAGAGCTTTGCCGATGTGGTGGCCGCTGGCAAGGGGGGCAAGGGTGCGAGCTACGGCTCGATCGGTTCGGGCAGTCTGGGCCACCTGGCCATGGCCCTGCTGGGCAAGAACGGCGGCATGAGCTTCAACCACATCCCTTACAAGGGCGGTGGTCCGCTGATGAACGACGCCGTTGCCGGCCACGTTCCGCTGTCCATCGGATCGGTCTTCGTGACCAAGCCGCACATCGACAGCAAGCGCATGCGCCCGCTCGCGGTGACGACAAGCAAGCGCTCGCCCGATCTGCCCGAGGTGCCGACGATAGCCGAGAGCGGCTTTGCCGGTTTTGACGCACCGGCCTGGTGGGCCGTGCTGGCCCCGGCCAAGACACCGCCGGCCATCGTGCAGCGCATGAATGAGGCCATCAACAAGGTCATGAAGAACCCGGAGGTCGCCAAGCGGCTGGAGAGTCAGGGTATTGATGTGCTCGGCGGTACGCCCCAGTCCGGCCAGGCCTTCATCGAGCGTCAGATGGACATCTGGGCCAAGGTGGTGAAGGACAACAACATCAAGCCGGATTGATCTGGCCCCCACGGTCGCTCACTGGGTGTAGCTCCCTGCCCCCCGAGGGGGCCGCGTTTCGCCTTGGGGCGGCCCGGCGGCGAAACCGTCTTTGTGTCGCGGGGAAGCGTACGTGAAACGCCGTGGAACCGGCTTTGCCGGGCTACAGGCGTTGCCCCCTGCAAGGGGGAGGGCGGCCTGCGGGCCGCCAGGGGGGTGTGCTAGTTCTCCGGTGTGACCTGCAGCGCCACCAGGAACCGCGCCACCATGTTGTAGGTCGCAATCGCGCTGGTCAGTTCGACGATCTGCGTCTCGTTGAAATGCTGGCGCAGGGCGTCGAAGACCTCGTCCGTCACTTTCACGTCCAGCGTCATCTGCGCGGCGTAGCGGATCACCAGCGATTCCAGTTCACTCAAGGAGGGATCGCGCGGGATGCCGCGTGGATCGGTCTTGACGAAAGCGTTGAGGGCATCCAGTTGCGCCTGCGTGCCGCCCGCACCCAGGAAATCCGGGGCGTGGTGGTGGTACTCGTACTTGGCGCCGGTCAGCAGGGCCACCGTGCAGATGCCGAGTTCGCGCAGCTTGAGGCTGGTGGGCAGCTCGCTGCGCACGGCCTTCAGATAGGTGTTCCAGCCGCGTGCCAGCGGCTCGCTCCACAGCAGGGCCTTGTCCAGGTTGATCAGCGTGCCGCCGCGGCGCGCGAGGATGGCGTCCACCAGGTCCTGCGGTTGGGGCTTGCGTTCGGGAGTCCATTCGGGCAGTCGCATCGTTGTTTTCTCGTCGGTGGCTGAGGAAGGCCTCAAGGATAAACCTTGAATGGGCGGATAATTTGCGGCCATGCGTATCCGCTTTACCAAGATGCAGGGTGCGGGCAATGACTTTGTCGTGCTCGACGAGACACGCGGCCGTCTGGGCCTGTCCACCGCCCAGTACCGATGGCTGGCCGACCGTCATTTCGGCGTCGGCGCCGACCAGATCCTTACCGTGCGCCCGGCGCCTGCTGCGGGCCTCGATTTCGAATACGTGATCCACAATGCCGACGGTGCCGAGGTCGAGCAGTGCGGCAACGGCGCGCGCTGTTTCGCGCGTTTCGTGCGCGAGCAGGGCTTGACGACCAAGGATGTCATCCGCGTGCAGACCCTGGGCGGCGTGATCGAGCCGCGCCTCACGCCCGATGGCCGTGTCACGGTGGACATGGGTGCTCCCATCTTCGAGCTGCCGCGCATCCCCTTCGACGGCGCCGGCCTCACGCCCCTGACCCACGGGGACTGGTTGACCTGGCCTTTGCCGGTCGATGGCGCCACCGTGCCGGTGGCCGTGGTGTCCATGGGCAACCCGCATGCGGTGCAGCTGGTGGCCGATGTGGAAACGGCTCCGGTGTCGGCGCAGGGGCCCCTGATCGAGAACCATGCGCGCTTCCCGCGCCGGGTCAACGCCGGCTTCCTGCAGGTGCTGGACCGCACGCGCGTGAAGCTGCGTGTGTGGGAGCGCGGCGCTGGTGAAACACTGGCCTGCGGTACCGGCGCCTGCGCGGCCGTGGTGAGCGGCATCCGCCTGGGCCTGCTCGAGGCCCGCGTGGACGTGCAGACGCGTGGCGGCATGCTCACCATCGAATGGGCCGGCCAGGGCAGCCCGGTCCTGATGACCGGTCCGGCCTCCACCGTGTTCCAGGGCGAGGTCGATGTGCCCGTCCTCCCATGAATCCTCTGTATGACTGACACCATGACCGAACAAGACATCGCCAACTACCTGCACGCTAACCCCGAGTTCTTCGAGCGCCAGGCCGACTTGCTGGCCGCCGTGCGCCTGATCAGCCCGCACAGCCGGCGCACGGTCAGCCTGCAGGAGCGCCAGGCCGAGATGCTGCGCGAGAAGATCCGCATGCTCGAAGGCCGGCTGATCGAGATGATCCGCCATGGCAGCGACAACCTGGCGCTGTCCGACCGCATGCTGTGCTGGGCGCGCGACCTGTTCCTCACGCAGGATGCGGACGCCCTGCCCGGGGCCATTGCCGAATCGATCCAGCTGCTGTTCGCCGTGCCGCAGGTCGCCATCCGCGTCTGGGACGTGAACCCGGATTTCGCCGCAGCGGCCTTTGCCCAGGGCGTGAGCGAAGATGCGCGCCTGCTGGCCAACTCCCTGAGCGAACCCTTCTGCGGTGTCAATTCCGGTTTTGAAGCCACCAACTGGCTGGCCCATCCCTCGCAGGCCATCTCGCTGGCCCTGCTGCCCCTGCGTCCGCTGGAGGCTGGCAACCACGGCCCGGCCTTCGGCATGCTGGTGCTGGCCTCACCCGACGCCCAGCGCTACACCAGCACCATGGGCACGGAGTTCCTGGCGCGCATCGCCGAGGTGGCCAGCGCCGCGCTGACGCCGCTGAGGTAAGTCGTGACCCCGCCTGTCGCGCTCGCGGCCCATGACCAGTCACTGGTCGAGCGCTATCTTGAGCACGTGCGGGTGGAGAAACGTCTGGCACAGCGTACGGTCGAGCTGTATGCGCTGGACCTGCAAAAACTCGGCGAATTCGCGACCCAGGCCCAGGTGCCCCTGTTGCAGGTGCACAGCGCCCATGTGCGCCGCTGGATTGCTCAGATGCATGGCGGCGGGCGCAGCGGGCGTGGCATCGCGCTCATCCTCTCGGGCTGGCGCGGGTTTTATGCCTGGCTCGGGCGCGAGAGCCTGGTGGGCAGCAACCCGGTGCAGGATGTGCGTGCGCCCAAGGCAGCCAAGCCCCTGCCCAAGGCCCTGAGCGTCGACGACGCGGTGCAATTGGCCGCTTTCCATGCCGAGGGCAACGATCCCTGGCTGGAGGCGCGCGACGCTGCCATGGTGGAGCTGCTGTACAGCAGCGGCCTGCGCGTGAGTGAGCTGACAGGCCTGGACGTGACGGCCAGCGCCGCGGCGCGCGGCTGGGTTGACCTGCAGGCCGGCGAGGCCCACGTGCTGGGCAAGGGCAGCAAACGGCGCAGTGTGCCGGTGGGCTCGGCCGCGATGTCGGCCCTCAGGCAGTGGCTTGCCGTGCGTGGCTCGGCAGGTGTTGCCCCCGGGCAGCCGGCGCTTTTCATCGGTCGCACCGGCACGCGTCTGACGCCGCAGTCGATCTGGTTGCGCCTCAAGCGCCGCAGCCAGCAGGCCGGGCTGGCCACGCCGGTGCATCCGCACATGCTGCGCCACTCCTTCGCCAGCCACGTGCTGCAGTCCAGCAGCGACCTGCGCGCGGTGCAGGAACTGCTGGGCCACGCCAACATCAGCACCACCCAGGTCTACACACGCCTCGATTTCCAGCACCTGGCGCGGGCCTATGACGCAGCGCATCCGCGCGCGCGCAGCAAGACGCCGGGCAAGGGCTGAAGGTCTTTTAGAAAGACTCCCAGTCGCTGTCCGCGCCTGCGGAAGGCTTGGCCGGCGCTGCTGCTGCGGCAGGCGGGGCTACCCTGGGCTGGGCTGGCGCGACCAGGCGGCGCTGCGCGCCAGAGGCGGGCGCCGAAGCCGGCTTGGGCGATGGGGCGCGCACCTGCATCTGCGCCGGCTGCCGCGCAGCCAGCGCCGGCGGCGAGCCGGCCAGCTTGAACACCGCCACCGACTCCACCAGGTCTTGCGCCTGGCCCTTGAGGCTGGAAGCGGCAGCTGCCATCTCTTCCACCAGCGCGGCGTTCTGCTGCGTGGCCTGGTCCATGTTCGTCACTGCCTCGCCGACCTGAGAAACGCCGGCGCTCTGCTCGGTGCTGGCCGCGCTGATCTCGGCCATGATGTCGGTCACGCGCCGGATGGCCGCCACCACCTCGTTCATGGTGGCGCCGGCCTGGTCGACCTGGGCACTGCCTTGCTCCACCCGCTGCACGCTGTCGGTGATCAGGTTCTTGATTTCCTTGGCGGCCTCGGCGCTGCGCCCGGCCAGCGAACGCACTTCGGAGGCCACCACCGCAAACCCGCGGCCCTGCTCGCCGGCCCGCGCCGCTTCCACCGCGGCATTGAGCGCCAGGATGTTGGTCTGGAAGGCGATGCCGTCGATCACGCTGATGATGTCGTGGATCTTGCGCGCGCTGTCGTTGATGCCCTTCATGGTGCCCACCACCTCGGCCACCACCTCGCCACCTTTGACGGCCACCGTCGACGCGGTCTGGGCCAGCTGGTTGGCCTGGCGGGCGTTGTCGGCGTTCTGCTTCACGGTGGAGGAGAGCTCTTCCATGCTGGCCGCGGTTTCTTCGAGCGCGCTGGCCTGGCTTTCGGTGCGCGCGCTCAGGTCGTGGTTGCCCTGGGCGATCTCGGCGCTGGCGGTGGAGACCGATTCGCTGCCCTGGCGCACGCGCGAGACCACCTGGGCCAGCGAGGCCTGCATGTCGCGCAGGGAGTGCAGCAGGGTGCCGATCTCGTCCCGTGTGTTGGGGTTGATGGGTGAGCTCAGGTCGCCCTGGGCGACCTTGCTGGCCAGGCTGGCGGCGTATCCGACGCCGCCCGAGATGGCGCGGCTCAGGGTGCGGGCGATCAGCAGGCCCAGCACGATGGTCACGAGCAGGGCACCCAGGTTGCCGATCATCACGTTGCGCTGGAGCTCCGCATTCGTGTCACGCGCCAGGATCGAGCCGTCCTGGGACAGCTCCGATAGCGCACGCAGCTCGGCCAGCATGGCATCGAAGGTCTGCAGCCCGGGGCCCTTGAGGATGTCCATGGCCTCCTCGTCACGGCGCTGGCGCGCCAGCCCGACGATTTCGGTCTGTTGCGCCTGGTACTTCTTCCATTCGGCCTGGAACTTGTCGAAATGGGCCTTCTCCTCACCGCCCTTGATGATGCTGGCGTAACCCTGCGACTCGGTGTTGACGGCCTCGCGCAGGCCTTCCATCTGCTTTTCGATGGCCCGTCGCTCGTCCTCGCCAAAAATCAGCAGGTGCTGGAACTGCGCCGCACGCAGGCGACTGGCCTGCGTGCCCAGGAAACCCGTGTGCAGGGCGCTGGGCAGGAGGTGGTCCGAGACCTGCTGGGAGTTGGCGTTCAGCGCATTCGTGCCGAAGACAGCCAGCGCCGACTGGATGGCGGCCAGAAACAGGACCAGGATAAAGCCCCCCATGAGCTTGGTTCCGAGCTTGACGTCCTTCAATCGCATACCTATCTCCTCGGGCTATGGCCCGTTTCTCCCACTCTAACCAAATTGGCGCGGAAGGGAACCCCGGAAAAGCCCGACAATTCAGGCCATGAAAGTGATACGCATCAAGGAAGGCAAGGAACGCTCGCTCTTGCGCCGCCACCCCTGGCTTTTCGAATCGGCCATCGCCAAGGGCGGTGGCGACGTGGGCGAGACGGTGCGCGTGGAGTCCGGGCAGGGGGAGTTCCTGGCCTGGGCCGCGTTCAGCCCGTCCTCGAAAATCCGTGCGCGTGTCTGGAGTTTCGACGAAAAACAGCGCATAGACGCGGTTTTTTTCAGGCAGCGCGTGATCTCGGCCATTCGCGCCCGGACCCGTTTCGACATCCGCAGTGACGGCCTGCGCCTTGTCCATGGTGAATCCGACGGCCTGCCCGGGCTGATCGTCGATCGCTATGGCGATACCCTCGTCGCCCAGTTCCTGAGCGCCGGCACTGAGCGCTGGAAGGATGTGCTGGCCGACGCGCTGCTGGCCGAAACCGGTCTCAGCCGGCTCTACGAGCGCTCCGATGCCAGTGCGCGCGGACTCGAAGGACTGCCGGAGGTGAGTGGCTGGCTGCGCGGGGAGGGGCCGACCGGGCTGGTGCTGCGCGAGCACGACTGGCGCCTGGGCCTGGACATCGCCCAGGGCCACAAGACCGGTTTCTACCTCGACCAGCGCGACAGCCGCAAGCGTTTTGCCGACTACGCGGCCCGGCTCAAGTTCCAGCGCGTGCTCAACTGCTATTGCTACACGGGCGGTTTCAGCGTGGCGGCGCTGGCCGGCGGCGCGGCCCATGTCACATCGATCGACTCGTCCGGGCCGGCCATCGAGCAGGCGCGCGCGAATGTGGCGCTCAACGGCTTCGATGCGGCGCGCACCGAGTTTCTGGACGCCGACGTCAACGCCAGCCTGCGCCGTTTTGTGGAGGAAGGTCGCACTTTCGACGCCATCGTGCTGGACCCGCCGAAGTTCGCCCCCACGGTGGCGCACGCCGAGCGTGCCGCGCGTGCCTACAAGGACATCAACCGCCTGGGGCTCAAGATCCTGGAGCCCGGTGGCGTGCTGTTCACCTACTCCTGCTCGGGTGGCATCAGCGCCGACCTGTTCCACAAGATCGTGGCCTCGGCCGGCACCGATGCCGGCGTGGACGGCTACATCCACGAGCGCATGGGCGGTGCACCGGACCACCCCATGACGATCAACTTCCCGGAAGGCGAGTACCTCAAGGGCCTGGTGGTCATGCGCAAGGACTGAGCCGCGGCGAACCCCTGCACCGGCTGCCTCTTGACGATCTCGCTAAACTCTCCATCTATACCCAGTTCCATCGCCTGCGCCCGCTTGCGCCATGCACAAGTGGGCGGTCACCCCTCCCCATCCGAGACTGCACCCATGGCCCTGATCCCCGCCACCATCCTCACCGGCTTTTTAGGCTCCGGCAAGACCACCCTGCTCAAGCGCGTGCTGCAGGAAGCGCATGGCCAGAAGATCGCCGTGATCGAAAACGAGTTCGGCGAGGAAAACATCGACAACGACATCCTGGTCGCCGACACGAACGAGCAGATCATCCAGATGAGCAACGGCTGCATCTGCTGCACCATCCGCGAGGACCTGCGCACCACCCTGCAGGATCTGGCGGCCAGGAAACGCAAGGGCGAGCTGGATTTCGAGCGTGTGGTGATCGAGACCACCGGCCTGGCCGACCCTGGCCCGGTGACGCAGACCTTTTTCATGGATGACGAGATTGCCGAGAGCTTCCTGCTCGATTCCGTCATCACCCTGGTGGACGCCAAACACGCCGCCCAGCAGCTCAACGACCGCCAGGAGGCCCGCCGCCAGGTCGGCTTCGCCGACCAGATCTTCATCAGCAAGACCGACCTGGTCTCGGCCGAAGACCTGGCGGCGCTGCAGCATCGCCTCAAGCACATGAACCCGCGGGCGCCGCAGAAGGCGGTGCACTTCGGCGAGGTGGCGATCAGCGAGGTGTTCGACCTGCGGGGCTTCAACCTGAATGCCAAGCTGGAGATCGACCCGGATTTCCTGAAGGATGCGCATGATCATGCGCACCACGAGCATGACCACGAGCACGGCGAGCATTGCGACCATCCTTCGCACCAGCACGGCCATGGCCACCACCATCACCATGACGACGATGTGAAAAGCTTCGTCTTCCGCTCCGAGCGGGCCTTTGACCCGGCCAAGCTGGAGGACTTCCTGGGCGCCATCATCAACATCTACGGCCCGCGCATGCTGCGCTACAAGGGCGTGCTGCACATGAAGGGCACCGATCGCAAGGTGATCTTCCAGGGGGTGCACCAGCTCATGGGTAGCGACCTGGGGCCCGCCTGGGCCGAGGGCGAGCAGCGCCTGAGCAAGATGGTCTTCATCGGTATCGACCTGCCCAAGGACATCCTGCTGCAGGGCCTGGAACAGAGCCTGGTCTGAGAACCTGTGATAAATCTACTGCGCGGCCCGTTCGCCGCGTTGGGCGGTGCTCGCCATCCTCACGTACGTCAAGTACGTTCCGGTGGCTGCGCTCCGTCCGCCTTGCGCTCGGGCCGCTCGTTACGATTTCTTCACAGGTTCGGAGCCTCCTGCCTTGCCAGCGAGCGCGAGCGTAGTGTCTCGATTTCGCAACCCCCGCGTCAGTCCTGTGAAAGACGGTACGCTGGCGCGCCATAAATTTTGGCCGGAACCCGTGGCCGGGACCGCATTGCGGGTATAACAGCAGGCCAGAAGAAACAAGCGCAGGCCCTGCGTGCCAGGAGACAAGAAGTGAAAGCCAAACCAGGAAAGGTGTCCGTGTCTTCCAAAGCCAAATCTGCTGTGGGCAAGGCCAAACCGGCCCCCAAGAAAGCTGCTGCCAAGCCGGTGGCCAAGGCCAAACCGTCCGTGAAGACTTCCAAACCTGGGGCGGCCAAGAAAGCCGTGTCCAAGCCGCCCGCGAAGAAAGCGGCTGTCAAACCCGCGGCCAAGAAGGCGGCCGTCAAGGCGGCTGCGCCCAAGAAAGCTGCTGCCAAGCCAGCGGTCAAGGCTGGCAAGACCAGCGCCAAAGCACCTGCCAAGGCGCCGGCTAAAGCGCCTGCCAAGACCCCGGTCAAGGCGGTGACCAAGTTGCCGGCCAAGACGCCTGCACCTTTGCCGGTGAAGGCGACCCCGGCCCAGCCCGAGTCGCCCGCACGTACCGCCAAGGCCTCGGCCCGGCTGGCACAGCTGACCGTTCCCTCCATGGCCCAGTCGGTGGCATCCACCGCCGTCAAAGCCAGTTACACCCCCACCATGTCCCAGACCCTGATCGCTCCTCCCCTGCCTTCCTCTGTCAAAAAAGACCCCAAACTCGTCAACAACTGGAAAACCAAGCCGGGCGAAACGCTGAGCGACGACGAGCTGGTCGCCATGCCCGACAGCGAGTACATGAACGACAAGCAGCTGGCCGCCTTCCGCGTGCGCCTGCAGCGTCTCAAGCAGGACATCCTGAACAACGCCGGCGAGACCACCGAGCATCTGCGCGAAGACACCGTCATCGTGCCGGACCCGGCCGACCGCGCCACCATCGAGGAAGAACACGCGCTGGAGCTGCGTACGCGCGACCGCGAGCGCAAGCTGCTCAAGAAGATCGAGCAGTCGATCGCACGCATCGATGCCGGCGACTATGGCTACTGCGACGAGACCGGTGAACCCATCGGCGTGGGCCGCCTGCTGGCCCGTCCCACCGCCACGCTCTCGCTGGAAGCCCAGCAGCGTCGCGAGCTCAAGCAGAAGATGTTCGGGGATTGATCCAGCACACACATTCCTTCTGACGCGCACCGCATAATCCAGACATGGCTGAAGACGAAAACCGGTCCGGCTTGTTGTCCAAGGTGGCCAAGTTCGTGCGCAATCCGACCAAGGATTGGTCCGAGCTTGACCAGAAGGAGCCGGAGGCCGACAGCGGTTACAGCAAGGAGGCGCTCAAGGAGATGATCGAGCGCAAGCGGCAGAACGACTTCGTGCGCAAGCGCGAGTTCGATCATCTGCGCAAGCTGCGCCGTCGCGAGCCCCTGGGGCCGGCCGATCAGGCCGGCAGGCCCTCCTTCTTCCAGAGCAGCCTGACCTCCAACCACGACGACCGTGCCGAGACGCTGAAGAAGATCGACGAGATCGAGGCGCAGATGTCGCGCCAGTGGTGGAAGGGCAAGGAGGCCGTCTCGCGTGCCGGTGCCTTCCCGATCTCAGGCGCCAGCCCGGGCCTGCGGCCCGATGCCGGGCCCACCGAGCCGCCGACGGCTGCGCCCGATGCGGCGCCCAACTCCGACCCCGAGGACAGCCGCTTCGAGCCGACCGTGGCCTCGGCCCTGCGCCCCAGCAGTTCCGGCTGGGCGGATGCCCCGCAAGGCGGCGAGTACCCGGCCACCCAGCTGGCCGAGCCCGCGCCGACCCTGCAGGCCCCCATGGGCATGCGGTCTGCGTCCCCCGCAGCGGGCGGGCGTGCACCGGCCAGCCATCCGCAAACCCTTCAGCCCATGGCCGCCCGCGCGCCCATGGGTGCCGGTTTCTCGACCCAGCGTCTCTACGCTGCCGTGCCGTCCGACAACCTGACCGATCCCGACCTGGAAGACGCCGCCATCCGCTTTGCCAACGGCGACGACGCCGGCGCCGAGGAGAGCTTGCTGACGGTGCTGCATGGGGACAACCTGCGCCCCGATCTGGCCGAGACCTGGATGTCTGCCCTGTTCGATCTCTACCGCGCTACCGGGCAGCAGGCCCGTTTTGACAGCGTGGCCATCGAATTCGCCAACCGTTTCGGGCGTTCGGCACCGGCCTGGTTCTCCACCCCCGATCTGCTGAGCCGCTCCAAGGCCAGCGTGGCCCCCCCCACTGCACGGGCAAGCACGTCGGCCGCCAGCGCGCCGGACTGGACCTGCCCGCCCCAGCTGAGCGCTGCCTCGCTGGAAGAACTGCATGCCTTGATGCGCGTGCCAGGCCCCCTGGTGCTGGACTGGCAGGCTTTGTCCCTCATCGGCCTGGATGCCGTGCCCGTGCTGGCGCGCCTGGTGGCCCAGTGGTGTGTCACGCCGGCCGTACTGGTCTTCCGCGGCCACACCAGCCTGGAGCGTGGGCTCCAGGCGCTCACGCCTTCGGGGGATCGCACCGTGGCCCCGCTGTGCTGGCAGTTGCGCATGGATGCGTTGCGCGTCATGCGCCTGCAGGACGCCTTCGAGCTGGTGGCGCTGGACTATTGCGTGACCTTCGAAGTCTCGCCACCCTCCTGGCAGGAGCCGCGCTGCAGTTGCGAGTTGCAGGGGGCCATGGATGCCGCGGAGGCCGAGGCCGAAGCCATCCGCTCCAGCTGGGACGCACCGAACTCCACCTGGGATGACCCGCTGCAGAACCTGACCGTGCCGGTCGGCCTGGAAGACCAGCCCCCGGCGGTGGTCGAACTCTATGGCGAGATCCTGGGCGATGCTGCCGAAGTGCTGGCCAGGCTGGAGGCCGGCATGGAGGGCGCCACCCGCATGGTGGTCTCCTGTGCCCGCCTGATCCGCGTTGATTTCTCGGCGGCCGGCAGCATCCTGAACTGGGTGGCTGAGCAGCAGGCCCGCGGTTGCCAGGTGCAGTTCCGCGATGTCAACCGCATCGTGGCCGCCTTCTTCAACGTGATCGGCATCTCCGAGCATGCGCGCGTCGTTCCGCGCGCAGCTTGAAGTTTCCCCCGAAGCGCCTGCGGCGCCCCCCCAGGGGGCGCACCCAGTGGCCCGGCACAGCCGGTTCCACGGGTGCCCACGAATGGATACCCCCAGCCACGGAGGGTGCGTGTTCGGATGCCGGACAATACGGCCATGGAACAATTTCACGGCACCACCATCATCAGTGTGCGGCGCCAGACGGCCGCCGGCCTGCAGGTCGCCATTGGCGGCGACGGCCAGGTCACGCTGGGCAATATCGTCGTCAAGGGCACGGCGCGCAAGGTGCGCAAGCTCTATCACAACAAGGTGCTGGCCGGCTTTGCCGGCGCTACCGCCGACGCCTTCACGCTCTTCGAGCGTTTCGAGGCCAAGCTCGAAAAACACCAGGGCCATCTGCAGCGCGCCGCCATTGAATTGACACGCGACTGGCGCACCGACCGCGTGCTGCGCCGCCTGGAGGCCATGCTGGCCGTGGCCGACCGCGAGTGCTCGCTCATCATCACCGGCAACGGTGACGTGCTGGAACCCGAGAACGGCGTGGTCGCCATCGGCTCGGGCGGCGCCTATGCGCAAGCCGCGGCCATCGCCCTGCTCAAGCATTCCGGGCTGGGCGCGCGCGACATCGTCAAGCAGTCGCTGGAGATTGCCGGCGAGCTCTGCATCTACACCAACCTGAACCACACCATCGAGGTGCTGGAGTGACACCCCCGACACTCGCCCACGGCGTTCCGCGGTTTGATCCGTGTCATTCGAACTGAACCTGCTCTTGTCCATAACGCCATGTCATCCATGACCCCGCAGGAGATCGTCTCCGAACTCGACCGTCACATCGTCGGCCAGGCCGATGCCAAGCGCGCCGTGGCCATTGCGCTGCGCAACCGCTGGCGCCGCCAGCAGGTCGATGCCGCGCTGCGCCCGGAGATCACGCCCAAGAACATCCTGATGATCGGCCCCACCGGCGTGGGCAAGACCGAGATCGCACGTCGCCTGGCGAAGCTGGCGGATGCCCCCTTCATCAAGGTGGAAGCCACCAAGTTCACGGAAGTGGGTTATGTGGGCAAGGACGTGGACTCCATCATCCGCGACCTGGCCGAGGTGGCCGTCAAGCAGACCCGCGAGGCCGAGATGAAGAAGGTGCGCACGCGCGCCGAAGACGCCGCCGAGGACCGCATCCTCGACATCCTGATCCCGTCGCCACGCCTGGAAGCCGCGGCGGCCGAGCCCCAGCCCGACAGCACCGCGCGCCAGGTCTTTCGCAAGAAGCTGCGCGAGGGCCAGCTCGACGAGCGCGAGATCGAGCTCGACGTGGCGGAGGCGCGGCCCCAGCTGGAGGTCATGGGGCCGGCTGGCATGGAAGACATGGCCGAGCAGCTGCGTGGGATGTTCGGCCAGCTCGGAGCGGGCAAACGCAAGGTGCGCAAGCTGAAGATCGCCGACGCGATGAAACTGCTGGTCGACGAAGAGGCGGCCAAGCTGGTCAACGAGGAGGAGATCCGCACCCAGGCGCTTTTGAACGCCGAGCAGAACGGCATCGTCTTCATCGACGAGATCGACAAGGTCACCTCGCGCTCGGAGGGCAGCGGTACGGCCGAGGTCTCGCGCCAGGGCGTGCAGCGCGACCTGCTGCCGCTGGTGGAGGGCACCTCGGTCTCCACCAAGTATGGCGTCATCAAGACCGACCACATCCTGTTCATCGCCTCGGGCGCCTTCCACCTGAGCAAGCCCAGCGACCTGATTCCCGAACTGCAGGGCCGTCTGCCGATCCGCGTCGAGCTGCAGTCTCTGTCGGTGCAGGACTTCGAGGCCATCCTCACGCAGACGCATGCCTCGCTGGTGCGCCAGTACCAGGCCCTGCTGGCCACCGAGGGCGTGACGCTGGCGTTCGCCCCCGAGGGCATTACCCGCCTGGCCCACATCGCCTACGACGTGAACGAGCGCACCGAGAACATCGGCGCGCGCCGCCTGGCCACGGTGATGGAGCGCCTGCTCGACGAGGTCAGCTTTACGGCCACGCGCCTGCAGGGGCAGACGGTGCACATCGATGCGGCCTACGTCGATGCGCGCCTGGCCGACCTCAGCCGCAACGAAGACCTGTCGCGCTACATCCTCTGAGGCCGGGCCGCCGGCCCACGGCACTCAGCGGCCGCGGGCGTGTTCGCTCAGCGCCTCGATGTCCACCGCGTCGATCTGCGCGGGGGCCAGGTGGCGATCCGCAAACTCGCGCCAGATGCCCTGGTGCAGGAAGATGCCGAACATCTCCGGGCAGAGATGGCCTTCGCGGGCCATGCGGGCCATGATGTCCAGTGACTCGCTCAGCGTCTTGGGCCCCTTGTAGGGGCGATCAGGTGCGGTCAGCGCCTCGAACACGTCGGCAATCGCGATGATGCGGTCTTCCACCGTGAGCTGGCCGGCGCCCATCCGGCGCGGATAACCCTGGCCGTTGAGCTTCTCGTGGTGCGTGGCGGCGATGTCGGGCACACGCGCGAGATGGCGCGGCCAGGGCAGCCGGCGCAGCATGATCAGCGTCTGCACGATGTGGTCGTTGATGCGGAAACGGTCTTCCGCGGTCAGCGTGCCTCTGCGCACCGACAGGTTGTGCAGTTCGCCCAGGTTGCGCTCGCTGGCCGGCAACTGCATGTCGAAGCCCCACACATTGGCTGGATCGCCGCGTTCCACCGGCGGTCGGCGCGTCCCCCAGGGCACGACATGTTCGGGGCGGTCGGCCAGCAGCACCTCGGTGGCCGGCAAGGGCGGGCGGGTCTGGCCGCTCACGCGCCGGATTTCCTCGATCGACAGGCCCAGGCGGTCATCGAAATGGCGCTGCCAGGTCTGCGCGGCCACGCCCTGCAGGCGTTCGAGGTCGGCCTCGTCGGTGGTTTCGCTGCCGACGTTGCAGCCGGCGACGAAGGCGAAGTCGTCCTGCAGCTGCCGCTGGCGCTGCTGCAGCGTGCGTCCCAGGCTGTCTGCATCGCCGCGGCCCTCCGCCAGGGCCTGCCAGTAGTCGATGAGGGCATCACGGTGCAGCACCTCGAAGCGCGTCCGGATCTCGTGGATGCGGTTGTAGATGGTCTCGAGCTTGGTGGCCTTGTCGATGATGTGCTCGGGGCTGGTGATCTTGCCGCAGTCGTGCAGCCAGGCGCCCAGCTTGAACTCGTAGCGCTGCTCCGCATTCCAGCGCCCGGCGTAAGGGCTGGACGGGTCGCCGTTGAGTCGGTCGACGAACATTTCGGCCAGCAGCGGCACGCGTTCGCAGTGGCCGCCGGTGTAGGGGCTCTTGGCGTCGATGGCGTCGGCGAGCAGGCGGATGACGCCGTCGAGCAGGCGTTGCTGGGATTCGATCAGCTGGCGCGTCTCGATCGAGACCTCCAGCACCCCCGAGAGCCGTTCCGCGAAGACCCGGAAATCGTCGCCGGCGTCTCGCTGGTCGGCGCCGAACTGCAGCACCAGCAGGCCCAGCAGTTCCTGCTGCCGGCTGCGCAGCCGGATGGCCAGGCTGTCGGCTAAGCGCTGCTCGCCGGTCCAGGCCAGTCCGGTGGCCACCGGAACACGCCCGGGCAGGTTGTGGGTGCTGTCTGCGGCGCCATCGCGCCGGCGCGAGACGGCGGCCAGCACCAGCTCGCTGTCGTCCTCGCTCGCCAGGTACACCACGCCCTGCACGCAGTTGGTGGTCTCCACCAGCTGGTTCAGCACCTTGCCCAGCATCACCTCGGTCTGGGCTTCCCGGCTGATGGTCTCCGTGATGCCCAGGAAGTTCTGCACCGTGCGGCCCATGTGCTGCAGCACGCGGTCGAGCTCCTGCACTTCCTGCAGGGGGCTGGCGTCCGGGCTTGCGGCGGTTTCAAACTGGAAGTGCGCCAGCTTGCGGCTGCGCGCCGACAGCCGGTGCATGGCGTGGCCGATCTGGCGTCCGGCCAGCCAGCCCAGCGGCAGCAGCAGCAGTGCGATCAGCAGGCCCTGCAGGGCCTGGCGCTGCAGGTCCCGGCGCAGGTTGCCCAGCAGGTCGCGGTCCGGAATGGCGACCAGGATGTCCAGCTGGCTTCCGGGCACTGCGTCCATTTCCATGCGCATGCCGTACCAGCGCTCATCCTGCGCGTCGAAGCCGTAGGCGCGCCTGGCCTGGGGTGCGCTGGTGGCCAGGGCCTGCAGGGCCGGTATGCCCAGCTCGGCCAGGGTCTTGAAGTTCACCGCCTCGCCCTGGCGCTGCAGGTGCTGGAGGGTGCCCGGATAGGCGACGACGCGCTGCTGCGCATCGACGACGGCGATCTGGGTGTTGGGGGTGTAGCGCAAGGCCTTCATCTCTTCCCCGATGGCAGAGATGTCCACGTCCAGCCCCAGGACCGCGCGGCCATCCCGGCTGCGCTCGCTCAGCGTCACACCAATCTGGCGCGAGGTGTAGAACAGGTAGGGTGCGGTCAGGTGCTGGCCCGCGGCGCCCTGCGCACTCTCGTACCAGGGGCGCTGGCGCGGGTCGAACTGGTAGTCGGGCAGGTTCTGGGTGCGCAGCCGGCGCAGGCTGGTGTCCAGGTAATGCCATTGGCCGCTGAGGCGGCCATCCGGTGCGCGTGTCATGCTCTGCACCAGCCAGCCGGCCTGGCCCGGGGCATCGAAGAACAGGCGCAGCTCCGGGGTGTTGAGCCGGCGCAGCAGGAAGAACTCGCCATTCGGATAGCCCGCATACACCGCGGCCAGCAGCGGGTTGTAGGTCAGGATGTCGGCCAGCACGACGACCCGCTCGAAACGCTCCTCCAGCCGGGTCGCTCGCGCCAGCGGGTCGAAGGAGAGCTGGCGCAGCGTGGCCTGCGCGGGGCCGACGATGCCCCGGCTCTTCTCGTTGATCAGGTTGCCGATGTCACCGAAGCTCTGGCCGGCCGCATCCAGCAGGGCGGTGCGGGCTGACTGCCAGCTGTTCCAGAGCAGCCCGCCGGCGAGGATCAGCATCGAGGTCACGACCACCGTTGCGATCAGCGATTGCAGGCGGATCGACCAGCCGGTGCCCGCGTCGGGGCGGGGCGGGGCGGGGGTGGTGCTCATGACAGAACGCGCCGGGCGCGCGGGTGTTGTTCCTATGGCGAATGTACACGGCTGCTGCTGGTGGTCAGCTCCTCGCCCGTTCGGTCCCTCGGCGCTGCTCAAGTGTTGCATTTGGCGGCCAGGCGTGGCCCCTGCGTTGTTGGACTGCACGCATCAGGTGCTTCAAGCATCACATTCATAACGTTAGCTAAGTACTTAATTTAGAAGAAGATTTCACCTCTGAAAATTGTGTGAAAGTGTTTCTAAGTCCTTGATTTCATTGAAATTTTTCTGGTTCCCCTCTTGTCGGTCAGTGTTTTGCTGCTACAGTGCAAAAAAGTGGAATTAAGTGGTGAAAAGTGCGTCTGCGCTTTTCCCCTTCCCGTACTGGTGCAGAAAAAGGGGTTGTGCGCGTGTTTCAAGGGGCTTCGTCGCTGAGTCTGGATGCCAAGGGGCGGCTGTCTGTGCCGACCCGGCACCGTGACGTGCTCAGCGCCACGGCGGCCGGCCAGCTCACCATCACCAAGCATCCGCATGGGTGCCTCATGGTCTTTCCGCGCCCCGAGTGGGAGAAGTTCCGCGAGCGCATCGCCGCGCTGCCCATGGCGGCCCAGTGGTGGAAGCGCATCTTCCTGGGCAATGCCATGGACGTGGAGATGGACAGCACCGGCCGCGTGCTGGTCTCGCCCGAACTGCGCGCCGCTGCCGGCATCACGCGCGACACCATGCTGCTGGGCATGGGCAACCATTTCGAACTCTGGGACAAGGCCACCTACGACGCGCAGGAGGCCCAGGCCATGCAGGGCGACATGCCGGACGTCTTCAAGGACTTTTCCTTCTGAAAGAAGACGGTGGAAACCTCCCCATGGACACATACCACCGTCTTGTTGAACGAAGCGATCACAGCCTTGCTCAACAAGCCGGACGAACTGGCGCCGGAGCCGGCCGATGGCCACTACGTGGACGCCACTTTCGGACGCGGCGGGCATTCCCGCCTGCTCCTGTCGAGGCTGTCGCCCCAAGGGCGGCTGACCGCCTTCGACAAGGACCTTGCGGCCATCGCCGAGGCCCGGACCGTCGCGGACCCGCGCTTCGCCATCCGCCACCAGGGCTTCCGGCATCTGCACGAACTGCCACCGGCCAGTGCCGCCGGCATCCTCATGGACCTGGGTGTGAGTTCGCCCCAGATCGACGACCCCACCCGCGGTTTCAGCTTCCGGTTCGACGGACCGCTGGACATGCGCATGGACACCACGCGGGGCCAGAGCGTGGCGCAGTGGCTGGAAACAGCCGAAACCCGACAGATCGCGGAGGTGATACGTGACTACGGTGAAGAACGGTTTGCTGGCCAGATTGCAAAGGCGATTGTGGCGCGCCGACAGGAGCGGGGCCCAGTTTCAACCACCGGCGAACTGGCCCAGCTCGTGGCTGACACGGTCAAAACCCGCGAGTCGGGCCAGAACCCTGCAACGCGCACATTTCAGGCTCTTCGGATTTTCATCAACGCCGAGCTTGAGGAGCTGCAAGAAGCGCTAGAGGCAAGTCTCGATGTATTGCAACCCGGAGGACGGCTGGTCGTGATCAGTTTCCATTCGCTGGAAGACCGCATCGTCAAACAGTTCATCGCGCAGCATTCGCGCGAGGTCTACGACCGCCGTGCGCCTTTTGCTGTGCCTGCGCCGATGAAACTGCGCGCGCTCGACCGCGTCAAGCCCTCGGCAGCCGAGGTGGCGGCCAACCCGCGCGCGCGCAGCGCCATCATGCGCGTGGCTCTGAGGACAGCCGCATGACCCGGGTGAATCTCGTCCTGCTGCTGGCCGTGCTGGCCAGCGCGCTCTATCTGGTGAGCGTGCAGTACGATTCGCGCCGCCTGTTTGCCGAGATCGACCGCGCCGTGCTGGAGGCGCGCCGCATCGAGACCGAGCGCGAGCAGCTGGAGCTGCAAAAGCGCCAGCAGGCCACGGTGCAACGCGTCGAGAAGCTGGCCAAGGACAAGCTGGACATGCGCGCGGCCACGCCGGCCATCACCGACTACGTGAGCTACCAGCCCTACAGCGGCAGCGTGCCGGCGGGCGCAGTGGTGCAGCCGCGCGTCTCCGGGGGGCGTCTCCCATGAGCCGCCGGGCCGCCCCCAAGGCGCATGGCACCGCAGCCTGGCAAGGCGCAGGTGTGCCGATCCGCCGCCGGGCCGCCCCCAAGGCGCATGGCACCGCAGCCAACGGGGCGGAGGTGTTCCTGTGAGCAGTCGCAGCATCCAGTACACCTCCAGCCCGTTGCTGGCCAGCCGCACGCCAGTGTGGCGCAGCAAGTTCGTGGTGGCCATGATCGCGCTGGCCTTCGTGGTGCTGGCCGGGCGCGCCGCCTACATCCAGGTCATCTCCAACGATTTTTTCCAGAAGCAGGGCCAGGTGCGTTTTGCGCGCACCCTGGAGCTGCCCGCCAACCGCGGCCGCATCCTCGACCGCAATGGCCAGATCCTCGCCACCAGCGTGCTGGCGCCCAGCATCTGGGCCATTCCCGAGGACATCGATCGTGACCCGAAGCAGCTGCAGCGCCTGGCGCGGCTGCTGGAGATGCCCTTGTCCGATCTGAACCGCAAGCTGGAGGACGAGGACAAGACCTTCATCTGGCTCAAGCGCCAGGTCGACGAGTCCGTGGCCAAGCAGATTGCCGCGCTCGAGATCAAGGGTGTCTACCAGCGCAAGGAGTACAAGCGCCAGTACCCCGAGGGCGAGGTGGCCGCGCACCTGGTCGGGTTCACCAACGTGGAAGACCACGGGCAGGAGGGCGTGGAGCTGGCCTTCAACCAGACGCTGGCCGGCAAACCCGGTTCACGCCGTGTCATCAAGGACCGCCTGGGCAGCGTGATCGAGGCCGTGGGCGCGCAGGTGCCACCGGTCGAGGGGCGCGACGTACAGCTCTCCATCGACAGCAAGATCCAGTTCTTCGCCTACCAGCGCCTCAAGCAGGCCGTGCGCGACAACCAGGCCAAGGCCGGCAGCGTGGTGGTGCTCGACGCCCAGACCGGCGAGATGCTGGCGTTGGCCAACTACCCCAGCTACACACCGGGCAAGCGCCAGGGTTTCAAGGAGGCCCTGCGCAATCGTGCGCTGACCGACTCCTTCGAGCCGGGCTCCACCGTCAAACCTTTCGTCGCCGCGCTCGCGCTTGAAAAGGGGTTGGTCACGCCGGCGACGTCGATCCAGATCAGCGGCAATGGGCGCATGAACGTGGGCAACGCCACCATCAGCGACACCCATGCGTACGCCGTGCTGACCCTCAACGAAGTGGTGCAGAAGTCCAGCAACATCGGCATGGTCAAGCTGGCCATGCAGATGCCGGCGCGGGACCTGTGGGAGATGTACAGCCAGGTCGGTTTCGGCCAGCGCCCGCAGCTGCCCTTCCCGGGCGCGGTCAGCGGCCGCCTGCGCCCCTGGAAGACCTGGCGCCCCATCGAGCACGCCACCATGAGCTACGGCTACGGGCTGTCCATCAGCCTGGTGCAACTGGCGCATGCCTACACCGTGTTCGCGCACGATGGCGAGCTGATGCCGGTGACGCTGCAAAAGGCGCAGGGGCCGGTGACCGGCGTGCGCCTGCTGGAAGCGCGGCATGCGCGCGCCGTGCGCCATATGTTGCAGTTGGCCGCCGGGCCGGGCGGCACCGCTCCGAAGGCGCAGACCATGGGCTACTCGGTGGGCGGCAAGACCGGCACCGCGCGCAAGCAGGAAGGCCGTGGTTATGCCGACAAGAAATACCGCAGCTTCTTCGTGGGCCTGGCACCGGTGGCCCATCCGCGCATCATCGTGGCCGTGCTGATCGACGAGCCCGATGCCGGCAAGTACTACGGCGGCGACGTGGCCGCCCCGGTGTTCAGCGAGACCGTGCAGCAGACCCTGCACCTGCTGGGCGTGCAGCCCGACATCGAGGTCACGCCGCAGATCGTGGCGCAGATGGGGGAGGGCGTCGCATGGTGACCGAACTCCACACCCCCGTGCAGGCCGCTCAGTGGTTGCATGGCCGCGTGCGCGGCGTGCTGCAGACCGACAGCCGGCGCGTGGGGGCGGGCGACGGTTTCATCGCCTGGCCGGGCGCGGCGCGCGATGGGCGTCAGTTCGTGCCGGGCGCGCTGGCCCAGGGGGCGCTGGCCTGCCTGGTCGAGCGCAGCGGCGCCGAAGCTTACGGCTTTGCCGATGAGCACATTGCGGCCTACGCTGGCCTGAAAGCGGCCAGCGGCCCGATCGCTGCGGCCTATTACGAGCAGCCTTCGCAGCAGCTCGATGTGCTGGCGGTCACGGGCACCAACGGCAAGACCTCGACCAGCTGGTGGCTGGCGCAGGCGCTGGGCGCACTCCGGCCCGCCGTCGCCTGCGGACTGATCGGCACCCTGGGTGTGGGCCGTGTGCCGGCGCCGGGCTCGGCACACGCCGACGCCATCGTCAGCACCGGCCTGACCACTCCCGATCCGGTGCTGCTGCAGCAGACCCTGCGCCAGTTCGTCGACGAGGGCCTGACGGCCTGCGCCATCGAGGCCTCGTCCATCGGCATCAGGGAGCGGCGCCTGGATGGCACGCGCATCCGCACGGCCATCTTTACCAATTTCACGCAGGACCACCTGGACTACCACGGCAGCATGGAGGCCTATTGGCTGGCCAAGGCTGAACTGTTCGACTGGCCAGGCCTGCGCGCGGCCGTGATCAACCTCGACGACCCCAAGGGGACCGAGCTGGCAGCGACGCTGGCGGCCCGTGCGCTCGACCTGTGGACGGTTTCCCTGCAGGCTGACGCCGGTGCACGCCTGGTCGCGCGAGACATCCGCATGGGAGCACGCGGCGTGCAGTTCACGGTCTGCGAAGGCGAGGCCCGCGTTCCGCTGACCACGCAGACCCTGGGTGACTACAACGTGAGCAATCTGCTGGGCGTGATCGCCACGTTGCGCACCCTGGGTGTCGCGCTGGTCGACGCGGTGCTCGCCTGTCATGAACTTCAGCCGGTGCCGGGCCGCATGGAATTCCAGGACGGTGTCGATCTGCCGCTGGCCGTGGTGGATTACGCCCACACGCCCGACGCGCTGGCCCAGGTGCTGCAGACCCTCAAGCCGCTGGCCGCACAACGCGGTGGCCAGTTGTGGTGTGTGTTCGGCTGCGGTGGCGACCGCGATCCGCACAAGCGCCCGCTCATGGGTGCGGCGGCGATGCAGCATGCGGATCACATCGTGTTGACCAATGACAACCCCCGCAGCGAGGCTCCCGAGGCCATCGTGGCGCAGATCCGTCCGGGTCTGGCGGGCCATGGCGCAGTGCAGGTCGAGCTTGACCGGGCGCGGGCCATCACCCTCGCGCTGCGCCAGGCCGATGCACGTGATGTGGTGCTGGTGGCCGGCAAGGGCCACGAGGACTACCAGGAGACGGCCGGCCTGCGCCAGCCCTTCTCCGACCGGCAGCAGGTGGGCCTGGCGCTGCAGGCGCGCCGGAGGGGGGTGAGCCCATGAGCGCCCCCACCATCATGTTCAACCTGCAGCAGGCCCTGCCCTGGCTGGCTGGTGCGCGCCTGGTCGGCGACGGCCTGGTGGGCGTGCAGCGTGTGCACAGCGACACCCGCACCCTGCAGCACGGCGATCTGTTCGTGGCGCTGCAGGGTGAGCGCTTCGACGGCAACACCTTCCTGGCCCAGGCGCAGCACGCCGGCGCCGTGGCTGCGCTGTGCAGCGACGAGGCGGCCCTGCGCGCCAGCGGCCTGAGCGGCCTGGTGGTGGCCGACAGCAAGCGGGCGCTGGGCCAGCTGGCCACGGGCTGGCGTGCGCAGTTCAAGCTGCCGCTGATCGCCGTGACCGGCAGCAATGGCAAGACCACGGTGACGCAGATGATCGCGGCCATCCTGCGCGCCTGGAAGCCGCAGGCCACGCTGGCCACCGAAGGCAACCTCAACAACGAGATCGGCGTGCCGCTGACCCTGCTGCGTCTGCGCAGTACGCAGCAGCTGGCGGTGGTGGAGCTGGGCATGAACCATCCCGGCGAGATCGCCGTGCTGGCGGCCATGGCGCAGCCCACGGTGGCTTTGGTCAACAACGCGCAGCGCGAGCACCTGGAATTCATGGCCAGCATCGAAGCGGTGGCGCGCGAGAACGGCGCCGTGATCACAGCGCTGGGCGGCAGCGGAACGGCCGTGTACCCGGCCGACGATGCCTACAGCGGCTTGTGGCGCGGCCTCGCGGGTGGGCGGGCCCAGCTGACCTTTGCCGTCAGCGGGGACGCGGCGGCCTCCGACCTGAGCTGCAGCCCTCCGGTCTGGACCGGCGAGGGCTGGCAGGTCCAGGCGCACACCCCGGCGGGCGCGCTGAACTACACGCTGCGCGTGGCCGGCCTGCACAACGTCAAGAACTCCCTGGCCGCCGCCGCCTGTGCCTTGGCGGCCGGCGTGCCGCTGTCGCACATCGCGCTCGGGCTCGAGGCCTTCGAGCCGGTCAAGGGGCGTTCGCGTGCCCTGGCCCTGCCCCTGGGCGGTCGCACGCTGACCCTGGTGGACGATAGCTACAACGCCAACCCGGATTCGGTTCGCGCGGCCATCGACGTGCTGGCCGGCCTGCCCGGCCCGCGCCTGCTGGTGCTGGGCGACATGGGGGAGGTGGGCAGCGAAGGCCCGCGTTTCCACGCCGAGGTCGGCGCCTATGCGCGCGAACGCGGCATCGAGCAGCTCTACGCGCTGGGCGAGCAGACCGCGCAGAGCGTGGCGCAGTTCAAGGGCGGCCGTCATTTCGACGACGTCGAGGCCCTGAATGCCGCTGTGCTGCAGACCCTGCCCGGCCTGGCCAGCGTGCTCGTCAAGGGCTCGCGTTTCATGCGCATGGAGCGGGTGGTGCAGGCGGTGAGCGCGCACGCCGAACAGAACAAGGAAGAACATCATGCTGCTTAGCCTGGCCCAGTGGCTCCAGACCATCTCGCCCGAATTCGGCTACTTCCGGGTCTTCCAGTACCTGACCTTCCGCGCCGTCATGGCCGCCGTGACCGCGCTGCTGATCGGCCTGCTGGCCGGGCCTTACGTGATCCGACGCCTGACCGAACTCAAGATCGGCCAGCCGGTGCGCGGCTACGGCATGGAGACGCATCTCTCCAAGAGCGGTACGCCCACCATGGGCGGCGTGCTGATCCTGATGGCCATCGGCATCTCGACCCTGCTGTGGTTCGACCTGTCCAACCGCTTCGTCTGGATCGTGCTGCTGGTCACGCTGGGTTTCGGCGCCATCGGCTGGGTCGACGACTGGCGCAAGGTGGTCAACAAGGACCCCGAGGGCATGCGTTCGCGCGAAAAGTATTTCTGGCAGTCGGTGGTCGGACTGATCGCCGCCTTCTACCTCGTCTTCTCGATTTCCGGCAGCAGCAACCAGGACGTTTGGGAGTTATTCGTCACCTGGGTTCGGTCGGGGTTCTCGGTCGATCTGCCGGCGAAAGCCGGCCTGCTGCTTCCTTTCTTCAAACAGGTCAGCTACCCGCTGGGGGTGATCGGCTTCGTCGTGTTGACCTATCTGGTCATCGTCGGGGCCAGCAATGCGGTGAACCTGACCGACGGCCTGGACGGCCTGGCCATCATGCCGGTTGTCATGGTGGGCTCGGCGCTGGGCGTCTTTGCCTACGTGACCGGCAGCGCCGTCTATTCCAAGTACCTGTTCTTCCCCCACATTCCCGGCTCGGGTGAGCTGCTGATCTTCTGCGCCGCCATGGCCGGCGCCGGCCTGGCCTTCCTGTGGTTCAACGCGCACCCGGCCCAGGTCTTCATGGGGGACGTGGGCGCGCTGGCCCTGGGCGGTGCCCTGGGCACCATCGCCGTGATCGTGCGCCAGGAGATCGTGCTGGCCATCATGGGCGGCATCTTCGTGGCCGAGGCCTTGTCGGTGATGTTGCAGGTCTCCTACTTCAAGTACACCAAACGCAAATATGGCGAAGGCCGGCGCATCCTGAAGATGGCGCCGCTGCACCACCACTTCGAGAAGAGCGGCTGGAAAGAGACCCAGGTGGTCGTGCGCTTCTGGATCATCACCATGCTGCTGTGCCTGGTGGGACTGTCGACCTTGAAACTGCGATGAACGAGAACGAACACCCTGACGATCTGCCCCAGCCGGTGCCGCCTCAGGACGAGGCGGCCTCGGTGTCTGTGCCGGCACCGTCTGTGCCCACGCAGGGCGCGAGCGACGCGCCCGCTGCCGAGGGCGCACAGGACGCGCCGCCGCCTGCCGTCGATGCCGAACCCCAGGTCACCTTGCCCGCAACCGGCAAGCCGGCCAAGCGCCCCCTGCCTGAGACCCTGACGGCCGCGCGTGACGCGGCAGCCTTTGTCGCTCAACTGTTCACCGATGCCGGCACGCCCGAGTCGTCGGCGCCGGTCGCGCCGGATGAAGACAGCGGTGCCACCCCCCGGGAGGAGGCACCCGCCAGCACGCCGGCCCCCGAGCCCGTGGTGTCGCCTCTGCAAGACCAGCATGTGCTCGTGCTGGGCCTGGGTGCCTCCGGTCTGGCCATGGTCCGCTGGTGTGTGCGCCAGGGCGCACGCGTGACGGTGGCCGATACCCGTGCAGCACCGCCCCAGCTGGCCCGGCTGCAGGCCGAGTTGCCGCAGGTGGTTTTCCGCGCGGGTGCTTTCGAGGCAGGTCTGGTCGAGGGGCAGGACATCCGCGCCGTCTTCAAGAGCCCGGGCCTGTCGCCGGCCATGGTGGCGCCGGTCTGGCAGGCGGCGCAGGCCATGGGCCTGTGGGTGGGCGGTGAACTGGATCTGTTCGCTCGGGGCCTGCGTGATCTGCAGACCGAACGGGCGTATGCCCCCAAGGTCCTGGCGATCACCGGCACGAACGGCAAGACCACCACCACCGCGCTCACCGGCCAGCTGGTGGCGCATGCGGACAAGACCGTGGCGGTGGCCGGCAACATCGGCCCCAGCCTGCTGGACACGCTGGCGCTGCATAGCGATGCGGGCACCTTGCCCGAAGTCTGGGTGCTGGAACTGTCCAGTTTCCAGCTCGACGGCGTCCAGGGTTTCGAGCCCACGGCAGCCGCGGTGCTGAACCTGACGCAGGACCACCTGGACTGGCACGGCAGCATGGAAGCCTACGGGGCGGCCAAGGCACGCATCTTCGGCGAGCAGGGCCTGCTGGTCCTCAACCGTGATGATCCGGCGGTGATGGCCCTGATGCCCGAGCCGGTGCGTGCCAGGCTGCAAAAACCGCAGTGGCGCGAGTACGTGAGCTTCGGCGCCGAGATGCCGCAACGTCCGGGCGACTACGGCATCGAGCTGGTCAACGGCATGGCCTGGCTGGTGCGGGCCGTGGAGGCCGACGAAACGCAGAAACGCAAGCGCGGCGAAGAGGTGGAGCTGTTCATCCAGCGCCTGATGCCGGCCGACGCGCTGCGCATCCGCGGCCGCCACAACGCCACCAACGCGCTGGCTGCGCTGGCCCTGGCCCAGGCGGCCGGTTGCGCGCTGGGCCCCATGCTCTACGGTCTGCGCGAATACCGCGGGGAGCCGCACCGGGTGGAGCCGGTGGCCATCGTCAATGAAGTCGAGTATTTCGACGACAGCAAGGGCACCAATGTGGGGGCCACCGTGGCGGCCCTGAGCGGCCTGGGCGCCGAGCGGCGCATCGTCGTCATCCTCGGCGGCGATGGCAAGGGGCAGGACTTTGCCCCGCTCTTCGGGCCGGTGCAGCGTTATGCCCGCGCGGTCGTGCTGATCGGGCGCGATGCACCCGCCATCCGTGCAGTGGTGCAGGGCACGGGCGTGCCCCTGCTGGATGCCGGCACCTTGCCCGAGGCCGTGGCCCTGGCCCGCGCACAGGCGCAGGCCGGGGACGCCGTGCTCCTGTCGCCGGCCTGCGCCAGTTTCGACATGTTCAAGGACTACGAGCACCGCGCCAGCGTCTTCGTCGAGGCGGTGCAGACCCTGTCGGACGAGGGGGGGCTGGCATGAACGCCGCCGGGCCGTCCCAAGGCGTGAGGGCCCCCTCGGGGGGCAGCGCGGTACACGCAGTGACAAGCGTGGGGGCCACATCATGACGGTCTTGGCGCAACGCATCCGTGGCTGGTTCGGCGGCGCGCCGGTGACCGATGCCTTGCCCGTGCGCCTGGGCCACCAGGGCTTCGGGCGCAGCAGCAACCAGCCGGTGCGCCTGTCCGACTTCGACCATGCCCTGGTCTGGGTGGTGGTCGCCCTGCTGGCCTGGGGGCTGGTGATGGTGTACTCGGCCTCCATCGCCCTGCCCGACAACCCGAAGTTCGGGCGTTACGCCCACACGCATTTCCTGACACGCCACCTGCTGTCGCTGGTGGTGGCTTTCGTGGCCGCGCTGATCGCCTTCCAGATTCCCATGGCCCGTTGGGAGAAGCTGGCGCCCTGGCTGCTGGTGGTGGCGCTGGTCCTGCTGGTGGCGGTGCTGATCCCCGGCATCGGCAAGGGCGTGAACGGCGCGCGACGCTGGATCTCCCTGGGCGTCATGAATTTCCAGCCCTCGGAACTGGCCAAGCTGGCGGTGCTGCTGTATGCGGCCGACTACATGGTGCGCAAGATGGACGTGAAGGAACACTTCTTCCGTGCCGTGGCACCCATGGGCGCGGCCGTGGCCATCATCGGCCTGCTGCTGCTGGCCGAGCCCGACATGGGTGCCTTCATGGTGATCGCCGTGATTGCCATGGGCATCCTGTTCCTGGGTGGGGTGAATGCCCGCATGTTCTTCCTGATCGCCGCCATCCTGCTGGTGGCTTTCGTGCTGATGATCGCGTTGAGCGAATGGCGGCGCGAGCGCATCTTTGCCTACCTCAACCCCTGGGACGAGCGCCACACCCTGGGCAAGGGCTACCAGCTCTCGCACTCGCTGATCGCCTTCGGGCGCGGCCAGATCTTCGGTGTGGGCCTGGGCGGCAGCGTCGAGAAACTGCACTGGCTGCCCGAGGCCCACACCGACTTCCTGCTGGCCGTGATCGGCGAGGAGTTCGGCCTGTTGGGCGTGCTGACCATCGTTGCGCTGTTCTTCTGGTTGACCCGTCGTGTCATGCACATCGGCCGCCAGGCCATTGCGCTGGACCGCGTCTTCGCCGGCCTTGTGGCTCAGGGCGTGGGTGTGTGGATGGGTTTCCAGGCCTTCATCAACATGGGCGTGAACCTCGGCGCCCTGCCGACCAAGGGGCTGACCTTGCCCTTCATGAGCTATGGCGGCTCGGCCATCCTGATGAACATGGTGGCGGTGGCCATCGTGCTGCGGATTGACTATGAAAACAGACAGCTCATGCACGGGGGGCGCTCATGAGCAAGTGTGCCCTCGTCATGGCCGGCGGCACGGGTGGCCATATCTTCCCGGGCCTGGCCGTGGCCGAAGCCCTGCGTGAGCGAGGCTGGCGTGTGCATTGGCTGGGCAACCAGAACAGCATGGAAGGCCGGCTGGTGCCGCCGCGCGGCTTCGCTTTCGAGAGCATCGATTTCGGTGGCGTGCGCGGCAAGGGGCCGCTCACCCTGGCCCTGCTGCCGCTGCGCCTGCTCAAGGCCTTCTGGCAGAGCATCCAGGTGGTGCGCCGGGTGAAGCCCGACGTGGTGATCGGGCTGGGTGGGTACATCACCTTCCCGGCCGGGATGATGGGGGTCCTGCTGGGCAAACCCTTGGTGCTGCACGAGCAGAACTCCGTGGCGGGCCTGGCCAACCAGGTGCTGGCCGGCGTGGCCGACCGTGTGTACGCCGCCTTCCCCGGTGCCATGAAAAAAGCACAGTGGGTGGGCAACCCCCTGCGAGCAGCCTTCCTGCAGCAAAGCGCGCCGGCGCAGCGGTTTGCCGGCCGCAGCGGGCCCTTGCGCCTGTTGGTGGTCGGCGGCAGCCTGGGTGCGAAGGCCTTGAACGAGGTCGTGCCGCGCGCGCTGGCCCTGATCCCTGAGGCGCAGCGCCCGCAGGTCACCCACCAGAGCGGTGCGACGCAGATCGAGGCCCTGCGTGCCAACTACAGCGCCGCAGGCGTGCAGGCCGAACTGACCCCCTTCATTGATGACACGGCCCGTGCGTTTGCCGAGGCCGACCTCATCGTCTGCCGCGCCGGCGCCAGCACCGTGACCGAGATCGCCGCGGTGGGCGCCGCCGCAGTTTTTGTGCCTTTCCCGGCAGCGGTGGACGACCACCAGACCACCAACGCCCGTTTCCTGGTGGACCAGGGCGCTGGCCTGCTGCTGCCCCAGCAAGACATGACAGCGGAGCGGCTGGCCGGGCTGCTGCAGAACACCGACCGCAATACCTTGTTGCTGTGGGCGCAGCAGGCGCGGAAGCTGGCCAAGACCGAAGCCACCGCACAGGTGGTGACTGCCTGCGAGGAGCTCGCACGATGAAACACGCGATCAAACACATACATTTCGTAGGCCTGGGCGGCTCAGGCATGTCCGGCATCGCCGAGGTGCTGCACAACCTGGGTTACACCATCTCGGGGTCGGACCTCAGCGACAGCGCCACGCTCAGGCGCCTGGCCTCGCTGGGCATCAGGACCTGCGTCGGTCACGCCCCGGGCCACATCGAGGGGGCCGACGCCGTGGTCACGTCGACCGCCGTCAAGGCCGACAACCCCGAGGTGCTGGCGGCGCGCGAGAAGCGCATCCCCATCGTGCCGCGCGCCGTCATGCTGGCCGAACTGATGCGCCTGAAGCAGGGCATCGCGATTGCCGGCACGCACGGCAAGACCACCACCACCAGCCTGGTGGCCAGCGTGCTGGCCGAGGCCGGGCTGGACCCGACCTTCGTGATCGGCGGGCGCCTCAACAGCGCCAACGCCAATGCGCGGCTGGGCAGCGGTGACCACATCGTGGTGGAGGCCGACGAGAGTGACGCCTCCTTCCTCAACCTGCTGCCGGTGATGGCGGTGGTGACCAATATCGACGCCGACCACATGGAGACCTACGGGCACGATTTCGGTCGGCTCAAGCAGGCCTTTGTCGATTTCCTGCATCGCATGCCCTTCTACGGCACGGCCATCCTGTGCACCGACGACGCCGCGGTGCGCGAGATCGTGCCCGAGGTGAACTGTCCCATCACCAGCTACGGCTTCAACGAGCAGGCCCAGGTGCGTGCGGTGAACGTCCGCGCCGTCGCGGGGCAGATGCATTTCACCGTGCAACGGCGCAACGGCGTGGTGCTGCCCGACCTGGACGTGGTGCTCAACCTGCCGGGCCGCCACAACGTGCTCAACGCCCTGTCGGCGATTGCCGTGGCGGCCGAGCTCGACGTGGCCGACGCCGCGTTGCTCAAGGCCCTGGCCGAGTTCAAGGGCGTGGGCCGGCGCTTCCAGCGCTACGGCGAGGTGCCCGCCAAGGCCGGCGGCAGCTTCACGCTGATCGACGACTACGGCCATCACCCGGTGGAGATGGCGGCCACGCTGGCCGCGGCGCGGGGCGCCTTCCCCGGGCGGCGCCTGGTGCTGTCCTTCCAGCCGCACCGCTACACGCGCACGCGCGACTGCTTCGAGGATTTTGTCAAGGTGATCGGCGAGGCCGACGCCGTGCTGCTGGCCGAGGTCTATGCCGCGGGCGAGGCGCCCATCGTGGCGGCCGACGGCCGCAGCCTGGCGCGCGCGCTGCGTGTGGCCGGCAAGCTGGAGCCGGTGTTCGTGGACGACATCGCGGCCATGCCGCAGTCCATCCTGGACAACGCGCGCGCGGGCGACGTGGTGATGTGCATGGGGGCGGGCTCCATCGGTGGAGTACCGGCCAAGGTGGTCGAGTTGACGGGAAGTGACAAGAAGTGAGCAAGGAACAAATGAATCTGGGCAAGGTTGCCGTCCTGATGGGCGGGTCTTCCGCCGAACGGGACATCTCGCTGATGTCGGGGGGCGGTGTGCTCAAGGCACTGCAATCGCGCGGGGTGGATGCCCATGCCTTCGACCCCTCTGTGCGGGACCTGGGTGAGCTCAAACGCGAAGGATTTGCGCGCTGTTTCATCGCGCTGCACGGCCGTTTTGGCGAGGACGGCACGGTGCAGGGCGCGCTGGAATTGCTGGGCATCCCCTACACCGGTTCGGGTGTGATGGCGTCTGCCATCGCCATCGACAAGGTCATGACCAAGCGCATCTGGCTGGCCGAGGGTCTGCCCACACCGCAGTGGCGCAAGGTGGCCAGCGCCGAGGCCGCCCGTGCCGCCTTCTCGGCGCTGGGTGCGCCCATGATCATCAAGCCTGCGCGCGAGGGTTCGTCCATCGGTCTGACCAAGGTGTTGACCGCCGACGAGTGCGATACCGCCTATGCCAAGGCGGCGCAGGTTGACGAGCAGGTGCTGTGCGAGCAATTCGTCAGCGGCGAGGAGGTCACGGTGCCCGTGCTGGGCAGCGGCCCGCAGGCGCGCGCGCTGCCGGTGATCCGCATCGTGGCGCCTGACGGCAACTACGACTATCAGAACAAGTACTTCACCGACGACACGAAATACCTCGTGCCCTGCGGCCTGCCCACCGGGGAGGAAGAGCAGATCCAGCAGATCGTGCTGCGCGCCTACCAGGTGCTGGGCTGCCGTGGCTGGGCCCGCGCCGACGTGATGATCGACGCCCGTACGCGCAAGCCCTATCTGCTGGAGATCAACACCTCGCCCGGCATGACCGGGCATTCGCTGGTGCCCATGTCGGCCAAGGCCGCGGGCATCAGCTATGAAGAGCTGTGTGTGCTGTTGCTGCAGGCAGCAGCCCTGGATCATGGAGCGGCGCGCGCATGACCCATCCCCTGCCCGTTCCCCTCGACGTCAAGCTCATGAACCTGACAGCCAATCTGCTGCTGCTGGGTTTCATGCTGCTGGCGCTGGGCACGGGCGGGCGCTGGTTGATGCAGCACCCGGTGTTCGCGATCCGCGGCCTGACCGTGCTGGGCGACATCAGCCACACCAGCGCGTTGACGCTGCGTGCGCACGTGGGCTCGCAACTCAAAGGGACGTTTCTGACGGTGGACCTGAACGCGGTGCGCCTGGCTTTCGAGTCCGTGCCCTGGGTGCGCCGCGCCGTGGTGCAACGCGAATTCCCGAACCGCCTGCGCGTGATCCTGCAGGAACACCGGGCCGTGGCCTATTGGGGCGAGGAGGGCGAGTCCACGCTGGTCAACAGCCAGGGCGAAGTCTTCGAGGCCAACCTGGGCGAGATCGAGCAGGACGAACTGCCGCGCCTGGACGGCCCGGTGGAACAGTCGGCCCAGGTGCTGGCCATGTACCGCGCGCTGCAGCCCCTGTTCGAGGCGCTGGACCTGCCCATTGAGCAGCTGGCGCTGAGCGGGCGCGGCAACTGGCAGCTGGCGCTGGCCAGCGGGGCCCGTCTCGAACTGGGCAGCGGCGGTGTGCCGGAGGTGACGGCGCGGGCGCGGCAGTTCCTCGGCACGGTGGCGCAGGTGGCGGCGCACCACGGCCGCAAGCTCGACGCGCTGGAAGGCGCCGACCTGCGTTATGCCCAGGGGTATGCCCTGCGCCTGCGCGGCGTGAGCACGGTGACGGCGCAGGACCAGGCCAGAAAAAACTAGGAACAAGCAGGACCATCGACATGGCAAAAGAGTACAAGGATCTGGTCGTCGGCCTCGACATCGGCACCGCCAAGGTGATGGTGGTGGTGGCCGAGGTGCTGCCCGGCGGGGAGCTCAAGCTGGCAGGCCTGGGCGTGGCGCCGAGCAACGGCCTCAAACGCGGCGTCGTGGTGAACATCGACGCCACCGTGCACAGCATCCAGCAGGCGCTCAAGGAGGCCGAGCTGATGGCCGACTGCAAGATCACCCGCGTCTACACCGGCATCACGGGCAGCCACATCCGCGGCATCAACTCCAGCGGCATGGTGGCGGTGAAGGACCGCGAGGTCAGCAGCGCCGACGTGGCGCGCGTGGTGGAGACGGCCAAGGCCATCAACATCTCGACCGACCAGCGCCTGCTGCTGGTCGAGCCGCAGGAATTCATCATCGACGGCCAGGACGTGCGCGAACCCATCGGCATGAGCGGCATCCGTCTGGAAGCCAGGGTCCACATCGTGACCGGTGCGCAGAGCGCGGCCGAGAACATCATCAAGTGCGTGCGCCGCTGCGGCCTGGAGGTCGAGCAGCTCATGCTCAACCCGCTGGCCTCCAGCCTGTCGGTGCTGACCGAGGACGAGCGGGAGCTGGGCGTGGCCTGCGTGGACATTGGCGCCGGCACCACCGACGTGGCGGTGTTCACGGGCGGTGCGATCCGCTACACCTCGGTGATCCCGATCGCGGGGGACCTGATCACCAGCGACATCGCCATGGCCTTGCGCACGCCGACCAAGGACGCCGAGGACATCAAGGTCGAGAGCGGTTTCGCCAAACAGCTGCTGGCCGACCCGGACATCCAGGTCGAGGTGCCGGGCCTGGGCGACCGCGGCCCGCGCATGCTCAGCCGCCAGGCCCTGGCCGGCGTGATCGAGCCGCGCATCGAGGAGATCTTTTCGCTGGTGCAGCAGGTGCTGCGCGATTCGGGCTGCGAGGAAGTCCTGTCCTCGGGCATCGTGCTCACGGGCGGCAGCTCGGTCATGCCCGGGATGGTGGAACTGGGTGAGGACATCTTCCTCAAGCCGGTGCGCCGCGGCCTGCCCAAGTACAGCGGGGCGCTGGCCGACATGGTGGGCCAGCCGCGTGCGGCCACCGTGATGGGCCTGCTGGAGGAGGCGCGCATGGCGCGCCTGCGCGGTTACAAGGTGGCGCAGAAACACGGGTCCATGAAAAACGCCATGGGGCGTGTCAAGGACTGGTTCATCGGGAATTTCTGACCATGACGAACAAGATCAAGCTCTGGCTGGCACGCGGCAGCCCCCATCACAGACGACGGTGCACCGGGCCACCGGTGCTGCCGCATCGAGCCGGCAAGACGACCACACACGACACAAGGCAACCGAATTTAAGGAGAACAGCATGAGCATCGAAATGATCGAAGACGCAGCCTTCAACCTGGGCACCCAGATCAAGGTCATCGGCGTGGGCGGCGGCGGCGGCAATGCCGTCGAGCACATGATCGAGCGCGAGGTGCAGGGCGTGGAGTTCATCTGCGCTAACACCGACGCGCAGGCCCTGAGCCGCAGCAGCGCGCACAAGGTCATCCAGCTCGGCGGCAGCGGCCTGGGCGCGGGCAGCAAACCCGAGAAGGGGCGCGACGCAGCCGAACTGGCCGTGGAAGACATCCAGAACGCCATCGCCGGCGCGCACATGCTCTTCATCACGGCCGGCATGGGCGGCGGCACCGGGACCGGCGCCGCGCCCGTGATCGCGCGCGTGGCCAAGCAGATGGGCATCCTGACCGTGGGCGTGGTGACCAAGCCCTTCGACTGGGAGGGCGGTCGCCGCATGACCAACGCCGACGCCGGCCTGACCGAACTGGAAGCCAATGTCGACTCGCTGATCGTGGTGCTCAACGAGAAGCTGCAGGAAGTGCTGGGCGACGACATCACCCAGGACGAGGCCTTCGCGCACGCCAACGACGTGCTCAAGAACGCCGTGGGCGGCATTGCCGAGATCATCAACGTGCCCGGCCACGTGAACGTGGACTTCGAGGACGTGCGTACCGTGATGGGCGAACCCGGCAAGGCCATGATGGGCACCGCCGCGGCCAACGGCCCGGACCGCGCGCGCATCGCGGCCGAACAGGCGGTGGCCTGCCCGCTGCTCGAAGGCATCGACCTCTCTGGCGCCAAGGGCGTGCTGGTGCTGATCACCGCGGCCAAGGGCAGCCTCAAGCTGTCCGAGTCCAAGCTGGCGATGAACACCATCCGTGCCTACGCCTCGCCCGATGCGCACGTGATCTACGGCACCGCCTACGACGACAGCCTGGCCGACCAGATCCGCGTCACCGTGGTGGCCACCGGCCTGTCGCGCCAGGGCGTGCGCCGCACGGCGCCTCCGCTGCAGGTGCTGACCACCACGCTGCGTACCGGTACCGACAACGTGCCCTTCCAGGTGCCCACGCTGAACAACGCCGTGGCCCCGGGCGCACTGCCGGGCACGGCCGCCGCCGCACCCGGCATGGCCCAGCCCGACTACAACGCCATGGCCACGCCCAGCGTCTGGCGCACGCGCGACCGCACCCAGGCCGCGGCCAAGGTGGACGCGCTGTCCTCGGGCGGCATGGATGACTTCGAGATCCCGGCCTTTTTGCGCAAGCAGGCCGATTGAGTGAAGTGACATGCGCCCCGCGGCCTGCAGCGGGGCGCCACTTGGTCTAGGATGGACCGTCTTGCGCTGCCCGGCACAGCGCCGGGCAGCGGCACCACCGCTCTCCAGGAGTGCACCATGAAAACGCAACGACCCTTCCTTGCACTGGCCTCGGGCCTGGCCCTGTTGCTCACGGCCTGTGCCCTGCCCACAGCCCCCTTGCCCCAGGACACGGTGCATGCGGTGACGCGTCAGCACGAGCTCATCCGCTTCAAGGCCGACCGGCCGCAGCAGGTGCTCGATCGGCGTGCGCTCAGCGGCCTGGTCCCGGGTGACAGCCTGCGCGGCATCGACTACCGCGTGGCACGCGGTGTGCTCTATGCGCTGGCCGACAGTGGCCGGCTCTACACGGTGGACACCGCGCAAGCCCGGCTGGTGCCGGTGGTTACCAGCGCACCCGCGTCCTGGCCGATCCAGGGGGGCGTGAGCGGCTTCGATTTCAACCCCACGGTCGACCGCATCCGCGTGGTCAGCAGCAGCGCGCAGAACCTGCGCCTGCATCCCGAGACGAATGCCGTGGTCGACGGCAACCCGGCCGAACCGGGCCTGCAGCTCGATGGCCCCTTGCACTACGTGGCCGGCGATCGCCATGCCGGCCGCACGCCGGACCTGGCCGGCGTGGCCTACACCTACAACCAGAAGAACGAGAAGATCACCACCAACTACGCCATCGACCGCGCGCTGGGCGCCCTGCTCATGCAGGGTTCGGCCGAAGGCTCCGAGCCGGCCGTCTCGCCCAACACGGGCCAGCTGCGCACCGTGGGCCTGCTGGGCTTGGGCCCCCTGGCCGAGGCGCATTTCGACATCTCGGACATCGCCAACACGGCGTTGCTGGCAGCGCGGCTTGCCGGCCAGACGCAGACCCGCCTGTACCGGCTCGACCTGGCCAGCGGGCGTGCCACGGAACTGGGCGTGATCGGCCAGGGCGAGCCCCTGGCGGGTATGGCGATCGAGCCCTGAGGCCGCGGCGATGCGTGTGCTGGGCCTGTTCCTTCTCTGTCTGATGGCTCTGCCGCTGCGTGCCGGCACACTGGCGGTCGACGTTTTGCAGGGCAGCGGCCGGCCCCTCGCTGATGCGGTGGTGTTCCTGGAGTCCCCGCAGGCGCGCCGCCAGGTGCGCCCGCTCACGAAGGCCGAGATGGGGCAGGCCGGCAAGCAGTTTGTGCCGCAGGTCCTGGTGGTGACGACCGGCACCGAGGTCGACTTCCCCAACCGCGACACGGTGCGGCACCACGTCTATTCCTTTTCGCCGGTCAAGAAGTTCGAACTCAAGCTCTACATCGGCACCCCGACCCAGCCCGTGCTGTTCGACCAGCCCGGTATCGCGGTGCTGGGCTGCAACATCCATGACCAGATGGTGGGCTGGATCGTGATCGTCGACACGCCCTATTTCGGCCGCACGGCAGAGCAGGGCCAGCTTGTGCTCGACAAGCTGCAGCCGGGCAACTACCGCCTGCGCAGCTGGCACCCCGGCCTGCCCGTGGGGGCGCCGGCGCTGGACCAGGCGGTGACCGTACCGGCCGAAGGCCGGCTGGCGGTGACCGTGCGCATGCCGGGTGTGGCGCCATGACGTTCTCGTTCAACCGGCGCAGCCTGATCACCCGGCTGGTCGGCCTCTCGCTGCTGTTGCTGCTCTTTGTCCAGTTGGCCGGGTTCTTCGTGGTGCGCGACAGCATCGCACGCAACGCCCGCATGCAGATCGCGCGCGAATTCGACACCGGCGAGAAGGTGTGGCTGCGCCTGCTCGACCAGAACGCCGAGAAGCTGCGCCAGAGCGCTGCGCTGCTGGCCGCCGATTACGGCTTCCGCTCTGCCGTCAGTTCCGATGATCTGGAGACCATCGCCTCGGCGCTGGAAAACAACGGCCAGCGCATCGGCGCGGCCATGACGGCCCTGCTGGACACCAGCTTGCGCGTGCGCGCCATCAGCGCACAAACCCCCGACACCGGCCTGTCGGCCACGCTGGCCAGCCTGGCGCCGGCCCTGGCCGAGCCCTCGCAGGGCGGGCGCATCGTGGTGGTGGACGGTCACCCCTACCAGCTGGTCATGGTGCCCATGCGCGCGCCGCTGGTGGTGGGCTGGGTGCTGATGGGGTTTCCGGTGGGCGCGCCGCTGGCCGAGGAAATGCAGCGCCTGCTCGGCGTGCAACTGGTGCTGCAGGTGCGGCGGGCCGACGGCAGCCTGGCCGCGCCCGTGAGCACCCTGCCGGCGCAGGCGCTGGACATGCTCCAGGGCATGCGGGGCGAGGTCCGGGAGCTGGATGCGGGGGGCGCGACGCTGCTGGTGCGCGAGATCAGGCTCGACACGGTGGGCGGTGAAGCCCGTGTGCTGCTGCTGCGCTCGATGGACGACGTGGTGGCGCCCTACCGCCATCTGCAGCTCCTGCTGGCGGTCATCACCGTCGGTGGTGTGCTGCTGTTCGCCCTGGGCAGCGGCCTGATGGCCCGGCGCCTGACCACGCCCTTGCGCTCCCTGCTGTTTGCCACGCAGCGGCTTTCGCGTGGCGACTACAGCGTGGCGCTCGAGGATGTCGAGCGCCAAGACGAGATCGGCAACCTGGCGCGTTCTTTCGACCGCATGCGCGTGGACATCGCGGCGCAGCAGGCCGAGATCCGCCACCTGGCCTACTGGGACCGTTTGACCGGCCTGCCCAACCGGGAGAATTTCCGCGACTCGGCGCAGCAGTCCATCGCCCGCAGCGGGGTCGGCGGCGAGCTGGCCATCATCACCCTGGACCTGGACCGCTTCAAGCACGTCAACGACGTGCTGGGTTACGCCTTCGGCGACCAGCTGCTCAAGACCGTGGCCGGCAAGCTGGCCGATGTGCTGGGTGAGGCGTCGGGCGTGGTGGCGCGCCTGGGGGGCAACGAGTTCGCCCTGCTGCTGGAGCCGGGCAATCCGGCGCAGGCGACCGAGCTGGCGGCCCGGGTGGCACGCAGCCTGGAGGTGCCGCTGGCCATCGCCGAGCAGACCGTGGACCTGAGTGCCGGTATCGGCATTGCCTGCTGGCCTGCCGATGCACAGGATGTGGACACCCTGCTGAGCCGCTCCGAGATCGCCATGTACGTCGCCAAGCGCAAGCTCGAAGGGCCCCTGCGTTACGACCCGGCCTATGACTCGGCCAGCACGCAGACCCTGTCACTGCTGACCGAATTGCGCCGCGCCGTGGACCAGGGCGAACTGCGCCTGTTTCTGCAGCCCAAGGTGACCCTGGCCGACGGCGCGACGCACGCGGCCGAGGCCCTGGTGCGCTGGGAGCACCCGCAACGCGGCCTGGTGCCACCCATGCAGTTCATCCCCTTTGCCGAGCAGACCGGCTACATCCGCCAGCTCACGCTGTGGATGTTCGAGGAAACCGCGCGCCTGCTGGCGACACCGCAGGCCGCGGGCCTGCGTGTCTCGGTCAACCTGTCCACGCGCGACCTGCTGGACCTCGAACTCAGCGCCCGCCTGGGCCGCCTGCTGCAGGCCCACGGCGTGCCTGCCACTGCCTTCTGCCTGGAGATCACCGAGAGCGCCATCATGGACGACCCGCAGCGCGCGGAGGCCATGCTCAACCGCCTGTCCGAGCAGGGATTCAAGTTGTCTATCGACGACTTTGGCACCGGCTATTCCTCGCTCGCTTACCTCAAGCGCCTGCCGGTGGACGAGCTCAAGATCGACAAGTCCTTCGTCATGGGCATGGAGACCGACGCGGACGACGCCATCATCGTGCGCTCCACCATCGACCTGGCCCACAACCTGGGCCTGAGCGTGGTCGCCGAGGGCGTGGAAAACGCGGCCATCCTGGAGCGCCTGCGGGCGCTGGGCTGCGACGAAGTGCAGGGCTATCACATCAGCCGTCCGATGCCCGCACCGGCCTTCATGGAATGGCTGGGAAAGTAGAATCGAGCCCATGCTGCAGCAACGTACCCTCAAGTCCCTGACCCGAGCCGTGGGCGTGGGCCTGCACAGCGGCCAGCGCGTGGAAATCACGCTGCGTCCCGCGCAGGTCGACACCGGCATCGTGTTCCGGCGTGTGGACCTGCCGCAGCCGGTGGACATCCCGATGTCGGCCATGGCGGTCACCGATACGCGCCTGGCCTCCACCCTGTCCAATGGCGACGCCAAGGTGCACACCGTGGAGCACCTGATGTCGGCCTGCGCCGGCCTGGGCATCGACAACCTCTACGTCGACATCACGGCGGAAGAGGTCCCCATCCTCGACGGCTCGGCCGCCTCTTTTGTGTTTCTGCTGCAGAGCGCTGGCATCGAGCTGCAGAGCGCGCCGCGCCGTTTCATCCGCATCACCAAGCCCATCGAGGTGCGTGAAGGCGTGGGTGCCGGCCAGAAGTGGGCGCGGCTGGACCCGTACCACGGCTACAAGCTCAGTTTCGAGATCGATTTCGACCACCCGGCGGTGGATTCCACCGGCCAGCGCGTCGAGTTCGACATGAGTGTGCACAACTACAGCCGCGACATCGCGCGCGCACGCACCTTCGGTTTCACCAAGGACGTGGAGATGATGCGTGCCAACGGCCTGGCCCTCGGCGGCGGGCTGGACAACGCCATCGTGATGGACGACTACAAGGTGCTCAATGCCGGTGGCCTGCGCTACGACGACGAGTTCGTCAAGCACAAGATCCTGGACGCCATGGGCGACCTCTACATCCTGGGCAAGCCGCTGCTGGCCGCGTACAGCGCCTTCCGCTCCGGCCATGCGATGAACAACAAGCTGCTGCGAGAACTGCTGCAGCGCACCGACGCCTGGGAAACCGTCACCTTCGACAACGAGAAGCTGGCGCCCAAGGGCTTCGCGCAGCCGGTGCGCGCCTGGTGATATGGCCCCCACGCTCCACCGTTCCACGGGTCGCTGCCCCCCAAGGGGGCTAACTCGCCTTGGGGCGGCCCGGCGGCGAGTTGCCCGCGAGAGGTAAGTGCATGCTGCTGTTCCGCTGGCTCATCCTCCTGACGCTGATCGGCGCAGCCGTCTGCTTCGCCTTCTATGCCGGTACCGGCCAGGCGCGCTACAAGCGCTGGGGCCTGGTCACGCTGAAGTGGACGCTGATCGCCGCCTTCGGTTTCTTCGCCGTCCTCATCCTGCAGCGCATCGCCTAGGTGCCACGGCGTCGCACCGTGGAAAACGGATCGGGTGTACCACTCTTCTTGGGTTCCTCGTCGCGTGTCTTGACGGCATCGAGTTCGTTGAAGACCGAGGGCATCTGGCTGTCCTGGAAGGCGACGGAGTCCTCCCACATCGCCCAGTCGGATTCCTGGTTGCCTTCGCTCACCTCGGGCAGGGGAGGCGGTAGGGGCGGCATGCCGCCCGTGCGTGCTGCCGCCGCTGTGGCGGGACGGGCCTGGGCCGACGGCGCTGGCCGGGCCGGTTTGGCCGGGGCCGGCTTGGGGGCGGACTTGAAGAACTTCAGCATGCGGCCATCCTGGGTGCGGTACGCTAGGCGATGACTGCAATTTAGCGTGCGTAACGGTTTGTGACAAGCCGGTGGTGCGCTCAGCCGTGAAGGATTGCCATGAACCCCGCATTTCTGAAGGCCGGGCCAGGCGTTTTGCTGATGGTGGCACTGTGGCTGTCTGCGAGTGCGGCAGCCCAGGACGGGACATGGCGCGAGCGTCTGCGGGAACGCAGGCAGGCGCAGACCGGCGAGGCGCCGGCGCAGCCCGCGCTGATCACCGCGCCCGGCGACTACCGCTACAGCCTGGAGCATGGCGGGCGCACGCGTCTGTACCGTGTGCACGTTCCGCCCGGCTATCGCAGCGATACCCCGGCGCCCCTGCTGCTCTCGCTGCACGGCGGGGGCGGCAGCATGGACTACATGGCCAGGGACGAGAACTACGGCCAGCTCAGCCATGCCGCGCGGGCTGGCCAGGTGCTGGTCTTTCCCAATGGCGTCAGCCGTTTTCGCAGCGGCATGCTCGCAACCTGGAATGCCGGTGCCTGCTGTGGCGCGGCGCGCGACGAGAATGTGGACGACGTCGGTTTCATCCGGCTCGTGCTCGAACGTGTCATGGGCCAGCTCAACATCGATCGCCAGCGCGTCTACGTCACCGGTATGTCCAATGGCGCCATGATGGCCTATCGCCTGGCCTGCGAGATGCCCGAGCTGATCCGCGCCATCGCGCCGGTGGCGGGCACCGACAACACGCTCAGCTGCGCGCCGGGGCAGCCGGTCTCGGTCCTGCACATCCATGCGCTCAACGATACGCATGTGCTCTACGAAGGCGGTGCCGGGCCGGATTCGGTGGACAAGGCGCAGGTGACCGATTACCGCTCGGTGCCCGCCAGCGTGGCGCGCTGGGTGGCGTTCAACGGCTGTCAGCGCTCGCCGCAGCGTGTGCTGGAAACAGAGGGCGCCTGGTGCGAGCTGTACGCGCCCTGCCGCGACGGGGCGCGGGTGCAGTTGTGCGTGACGGAGCGTGGCGGCCATTCCTGGCCCGGTGGTGTCAAGAGGGCGAGGGGCGAGGCCGCTTCACAGGCGCTTTCGGCCAATGAGGTCATGTGGGAGTTTTTCATGCAGACCCGCGCGCCACGCTGAATCCGCCGGGCAGGTGAAGACCAGGTAAAGACGGCGTCGCCCACTTGTGCCCGTGGGCGCGGGCAGCACAATCCGGTGCATGACCACCCTGCAGCACCTTCAGGCATGGGCGCGACCCTGCTGGCGCGTCGTCGCCACGGACCTGGGCCTCTTCCGGCGTTTCCCCCGGCTCGGACTGGCGGCGCTGGCCATCGTGATGGTGCCGGCCGTTTATGCGCTGATCTACCTGTCCAGCGTGTGGGATCCGAACGCCAAGACCAGCAGCCTGCCCGTCGGCATGGTGAACCTCGACCAGGGGTCGGTCTACCAGGGGCGCTCCAGCAATGTCGGGTCCGAACTCGTGCAGGAGCTGATGCGGTCGGGCGAATTCGGTTTTCGCCCTGTCGCAGACGCGGACACCGCGCGCCAGGGTGTCAGGCTCGGTCGCCTGGCGTTCGCCGTCATCATCCCTGCCGATTTCAGCGCCAGTGCCCTGCCGGGCAACCTGCCCGGCGGCGGCAAGGTCGTGGTGGTGCTGTCCGAGGGCAACAACTATGCCGCGGCAGGCATCGCCCGGCGTTTCGCGGCCGAGCTGGGGCACCAGGTCAACGAGGCGCTGAACGAGCAGCGCTGGGAGCAGGTGCTGGTTTCGGCCGACGGCTCCGGCAAGAGCCTGGACATGCTGCGCGCCGGCATGGCCCAGCTGCGGACCGGCGCCAGGACCTTTGGCGAGGGCATGGTGCGCTACAACGGCATGGCGGCCCAGCTGGCGACGGGCCTCCGGCAGGTGGGGACCAGCACACGCAGCATGGAGCCGCGCCTGCCCAGCGAGGCCGAGCTCAAGTCGCTGCGCACCGGGACGCAGCGCCTCGCGCAACGCCAGCGGGAAATGGGCGCCGGACTGGAGCAGTTGCAACAGGGGGTGGGCCGCCTGACGGTCGGCGCCACGCAACTTCAGGAAGAAACGGCCGGCCTGCCCTTTGTCGGCGAGAAGATCGCGCAGAGCGCGGGGGAGCTGGCGGGTGGTGGCAAGCAGCTCGGCGAAGGCCTGGGCGTGGCGCTGGACGCCAACGCGCGGATGGCGCGTGGCGCCACCCGGATCGAGGAAGGCACGGCCCGCCTGACCGAAGGCATGGGTTTGCTGGCCGACAACCTGCGTACCCTGGCCGAGCAGTTGCCGGAAGACGCCCGGCTGGAGGCCTTCACGCGCAGCGGCGACGAGCTGGTGCGTTCCGCGTTCAAACTGCGCAGCGGCATCGAACTGGTCGAGTCGGCCCTGCCGGTCAGCGTGGGCAAACTCGACGGCAGCGCGCGGGGGCTGGCCGACTCGGTGGAGCCGGTGCTGGAGGTGCTGGCACCCGTGCCCAACAACGGCAGCGCTTTCGCACCGAACATGATCGCCATGGCCCTCTGGCTGGGGGCGGTGATGTCGGTCTACCTCTTCAATATGCAACGGCTCAGCGAGGAGCACGCGCAGGCCCCGGCGCTGGCCAAGAGCCTGGGGCGTTACGCCTTGCCGGCCCTGCTTGTGCTGCTGCAGACCCTGCTGACCGTTCTGGTGCTGTGTTTCGGCCTGGGGGTGGTGGTACCCGACGTCTTCAGCTTCAGCCTCATCATGCTGGCGGCAGGCCAGGCCTTTCTGGCCCTGGTGCTGTTGCTCTTGCGTGCTTTTGGCGAGGTGGGCAAGCTGATCGTCATCCTGCTGCTGACGCTGCAGCTGGCGGCGGGCGGCGGTGTGATGCCGATCGAATTGACGGCGGACTTCTTTCAGGCCGTGCACGACTGGTTGCCGTTCAGCTGGGTCATCAAGGCGCTGCGCGCCAGTCTCTTTGGTGCCTACGACAGCGGCTGGCTGACGGCCTGGCTGGATGTGGTCCTGATCGGTTTGTGCGCGCTGCTGCTCAGCAGTCTGGTGCGCCCCTGGAAGACGGTGCCCGCACAGGATTACCGGCCGGCCATCGACGTCTGAGGCGTCGGGAGACCGTCAGCGTCAGCGGCTGCGCCCGGCGCGGTACATGCCGCTGGTGCCGCGTGTGAGCACGGTGGCCTTGGCGATCTGGGCCTGCGAGGCGCCGGCATGGGCTTGCGTGATCGCGATGCCCAGCGCGTCGGCCGCATCGGGCCCCGGCAGGCCGGGCAGCTTGAGCAGGCGCTTGACCATCTCCTGGACCTGGGCCTTCTGGGCGCGCCCATGGCCCACCACGGCCTGTTTCATCTGCAGCGCGGTGTACTCGGCCACCGGCAGGTCGGCCGTGACGAGGGCCGTGACGCAGGCTCCGCGCGCCTGGCCCAGCAGCAGGGTGGACTGCGGGTTGACGTTGACGAAGACGATTTCCACCGCGGCCGACTGCGGCTGGTAACGCGCCACCACCTCGCGGATGCCGTCGAACAGCACCTTCAGGCGCGCCGGCAGCTCACCCTGGGCCAGATGCGTGGTGCTGATGGTGCCGCTGGCGACGTAGCTCAGTTGGTGGCCGGCGGCATCGATCACGCCGAAACCGGTGGTGCGCAGGCCGGGGTCGATGCCGAGGATGCGCGTCATCCTAGAGGCCGCAGTTGGACGCACCCGAGTGGGCCGTCGTGGGGTGGACTGGCAAGGCGAGACGACGCGGCTGGCTACTGCCAGCAAGGAGGAGCAACGCCGCCAGTGCGCCGCAGGGCGGCTCAATCGGGTGCGTAGCGGGCGCGGTCCAAGGGTGATCTGCTGCGTGGTCAAAAATGTCGGTGTCCATAGGCGTTTCCAGCGAGAGTCAGCGGTCAACTGGCGGTTTCTAGGATCAGGGCAGTTCGGCCCGCCACAGGCGGCCGGCGATGACGCTGGCGCGATCGGCCAGGTAGGGTGATTGGGGCAGCTTCTCGTAATGGCGCGGGCGCGGCAGCATGACGGCCAGGCGCGCGGCCTCGCTGGCGCTCAGGCGCGCTGCCGGCTTGCGGTAGTAGTGCTGGGCTGCCGCCTCGGCACCGAAGACGCCTTCGCCCCACTCGACGTGGTTCAGGTAAAGCTCCAGGATGCGCTGCTTGCTCAGCAGCTTCTCCAGCATGTAGGCCAGGGCAAACTCCTGGCCCTTGCGCAACAGCGTGCGCTCGCCCGAGAGCAGCAGGTTCTTGGCCAACTGCTGGGTGATGGTGGAGCCGCCGACGATCTTGGGCGGTTTTACGGTGCGTGCACCGTTGGCGGCCAGTTGCGCGACCCGTTCCTCGGCTGCAGCATTTTTTTGCCAGGCTTTTTCCAGGGCATCCCAGTCCACGCCTTCGTGCCAGGCAAAGCTGTCGTCTTCCGAGGCGATGACGGCGCGTTTGAGATGGTCGGAAATCTGCGTGTAGTCCACCCACTGCTGGCGCCAGCGCAGGTTGCCTTTTTCACCCAGGATGCGCCAGGCTTCGGAGCGCTCGAAGGTGGTGGATTGCGGCGCGGTCACGGCCATCAGGGCGATGCGCGCGACGAAAAAGAGCTGCAGCGCCAGCAGGGCAAGCAGCAGCAGGGCGAACCAGCGCAGCACGGCTTTCATGTCAGGGCGCGCTGATGCGCGTTTCCAGGGTTTCGTTGCGCGAGAACTTGAAGCGCGAGACGACCACGATCTGGTCGGCCTCCTTGCGCATGTCCTGGGTGAAGCGGCCGAAGGGCGCAGCTGCGCGGGCAATGGCTTCGGCGCGGCGGTCCAGCACGCGGCTGCCCGAGCTCTCGGCAATCTCGGTGGAGACCACCAGGCCCTGGCGGTCCACCGTGACCACCATGGTCAGTTCGCCATAGAGCTTCCTGCCGCCCGAGGCGGGGAAGTTCTCGGTGCCCTTGTCCTCGATGGCGCGGCGCAGGCGGTCGTAGTAGACGGCATAGGCCTCTTCGCGTGTGGACGGGCCGATGTAGCGCTTGCGCGGTTTCTGGCTGTCCTGCTTGATGCGGCGCTCGATCTCGGCCAGCTGTTTGAGCAGCAGGCGGCGCTTGGCCTCCTGCGCGGCCTGTTCGTTGCTGAGTTTGGCCTGCTTGGGGTCCGGCAGGGGCAGGGCGGCGAGCTGCTGGCGTACCTGGGCCAGCAGCATGGTCTGCTGTTTCTGCAGCTGCTGCATCCGTTTCTGCGATTCTTCTTCCAGCGTGTCGCCGCTGTCGGAGAGCAGGGTCGAGGGCAGGGGGCTGGTGGCGCGCCCGCGCTCGGCCTCGCCCCCGCCGGCCAGGCTGGTCTGTGCAATCGCCAGTGCCTTGTCCGGGCGGGCATACCCGCGTGCATTGACCAGGATGACTTCCAGCGGCGTGTCGCGGAAGGCGCGCTCGATCGCCTCAGGGTCGACGAAACGCACCGTCAGCAGCACCGCATGCACGGCGACGGAGATGCCGAGGGCGTATTCGAGAGTGCTGAACTTGCGCAGTTTCACGAGGACAAGGGCCTGTTCACACTAATTTCTCAAGTGCGAACGGGGTACAAACGGCGCCAATCTAGGCGCACGACGAAGCCCAGACTGCCCGTCTGGGTGAGGAGTGCAACAACGAGTGGCGCCGTTTGCACCCCGTTCCCTACGGGTTGTGGCCAAAAAAGCCATGCGGGGTGTTGCGCGGACTTGCCGGGGGGAGGCCCCGGCGGCGTCCGCGCGCCTACCGCATGACATTTTTGATCCACAACGCATCTTGAGAAATTAGTGTGAACAGGCCCTAATTATCGCCCGAAGCACCCTCGGGCTCGTTGACATCGACTGCAATCGCGATGGGGCCTGCCGCCAGGTGTTCGGCCTCGGGGTCCTCGGCTTCTTCCTCTTCCATCGGGGCGGCCTCGGCGTCAAGCCGCTCCAGCACCGTGCCGCTGACGTCCAGCGCGACCTCGTCGATGGTGCCAAGCCTGACCAGCACGCGTGCACCGCGTGGCAGGCCCTGCGCGCCCAGTACCGGCAGCACCAGGGGCAGGGTGTCGGCGCGTGCGAGGTTGCCCTTGAAGACCGTGGCTTCCAGCTCGGTGATGCCCCGCTGCTGCAGGTACTTCAGCGTCCAGTAGCGTTCGATGGTGGCCTGGTAGCCGTTGTAGGTGCTGTAGGCGGCGTCGAAGCCCGAGATGATGGAGAACAGGTCCGCATCCTTGGGCTTGAAGGGCGCCGCCAGCGCGGCCGTCTTGCCGTGGCGCGCGCAGGCGATGATCTGCCACTGGTTCACCAGGTCGGTGTAACGACGCAGCGGCGAGGTGCTCCAGGCATAACTCTTCACGCCGAGGCCGGCGTGCGGCAGGGCTTTGGTGCCCATGCGCACCTTCATGCCCGGTGCGAGGGAGGCCTGGCTGCGGTAGATGGCCGGCACGCCGAGCTCGCCCAGCCACTGGCCCCAGGTGCTGTTGGCCAGGATCATGGCTTCGGCCACCATCAGGTCCAGCGGGGCGCCGCGGCTGCGGGTGCCGATCTGCACCTGCTCGCTGCCCTGTGGCTCGGCGCCCTCGTTGCCCACAAGCTTGAAGGTGTAGTCCGGGCGGTTGAAGGTCTCGGGTTTGCCGCGCACCACTTCGCGCTGGGCCTTGAGGTGGCGCGCCAGGCGGTGCAGGAAAGCCAGTTCGGTACGCAGGCCGGTGCTCAGGTGCTCCGGGTCGGGCGTCGCATGCTGGAAAGACAGGTCTTCCAGCCAGGCGGTGGTGACCACCCCATCGATCTGGTCGTGGCGCAGGTTGTGCGCGATCGGCACGCACTCCAGGCGTGTGTCGTGGCCCTGCACCTCCAGTGTGTCTTCCTTGAAGGCCACGTAGAGCGAGACGGCCGGGCAGGCACGGCCTTCCTGCAGGGTATAGCGTTGCACCACCTCGTCCGGCAGCATGGTGATCTTGTAGCCCGGCATGTAGACCGTGGACAGGCGGGCGCGGCTCACATTGTCGATGGGGTCGCCGCGCTGCACCGCCAGGCCCGGGGCGGCGATATGGATGCCGACGGTGACGATGCCCGAACCCAGGCCCTGCACGGAGAGCGCGTCATCGATTTCGGTGGTGGTCGAATCGTCGATGGAATAGGCCTGCACGGTGGCCGTGGGCAGGTCGTCCTTGATCTCGGGCGCGTTCAGGGCCGGGAAGCCGTAACCCTTGGGGAAGTTCTCGAACAGGAAACGACGCCAGTGGAACTGGTAGGGCGAGTCGATGGCGCCGGCCTTCTGCAGCAGGTCCAGCGGCGCCAGGTGGGTGGCGCGCGAGGCCTCGACCACGGCCTTGTACTCGGGCGCGTTCTTGTCGGGCTTGAAGAGGATCTTGTAGAGCTGTTCGCGGATGGGTTGCGGACACTCGCCGCGGCCCAGGGCCTGGGCCCAATCGACGATTTGCTCCTGGATCAGGCGTTTTTTCTCGATCGCAGCCAGCGCCTGCTGGATGATTTCGGCCGGCGCCTTCTTGTAGCGCCCCTTGCCGGCGCGGCGGAAGTAGTGCGGTGCCTCGTGCAGGCGCAGCAGCGTGCCGGCCTGCTGTGGCAGCGTGGGCGGGTCCTGGAAGTAGACCGCGGCAAGGTCGGCAAAGCCGAAATCGTCTTCGGGCGCGAATTCCCAGGCCAGGTCCAGCTCGATGCTCTCGCTCAGCGCCTGGGCGGCACCCAGCAGCTCGGCCGGTGCCGGTTTCTCGAACTTGAGCAGCACGTTGGCAGTCTTGACCTTGACGCGCTTGCCGGACTCCAGCTCCACCTGCAGCGAAGCCTCCGCTTCGGACAGGATACGTCCGGCGAGGAATTTGCCGGCTTCATCGAACAATGCATGCATAAGCCTGATTGTCCCAGCAATTGCCGGGCGCCTCAGTCGGCCAGATCGAGAAAGGCCAGCACCTCGTCCAGATGGTCGGCAAATTCAGTGATGGCGTGGTTGCTGCCCGCCAGCAGACGTCCCTGCGCGCCCTGGTAGTGGGCGCTCATTTCACGCCAGTCCAGCACTTCGTCGCCCTTCGCGATCAGGGCGTAATAGCGCTCGGGCCGGCTGATGGCGGCGCCGCCCAGGGCGCGCAGTTCGTCCACATATTCGGGGCGGAAATAGAAGGTTTCCTGCGGGTCGTGCCAGCTGGCGTGTTCCCCGATGTATTTCGCCAGGTCGCGCGCCGGGAAGACGGCCGGGTTGAGCACGGCGGCACGGCAGCCGGTCTGTTCGGCCACCCAGCTGGCATAAAAGCCGCCCAGCGACGAGCCGATGACCGCCATGCGTTCGCGCGGCCAGGCGGCGATGCCCTGCAGCACCTTGTCCATGGCCTCACGCGGCGAGGGCGGCAGTTGGGGGCACCAGAGCGTCACGCCCGGGTGCCGCTGCGCGATGCGCTCTTGCACGAGTTGTGCCTTGGTCGAGCGTGGCGAGGAGCGGAAACCGTGCAGGTAGAGCAGATGGGAAGCAGGCATGGATCGGGGTGAATAAGTCACGACGGATCGTAAAGGAGGCTGCCGCCTCCCATGAACATGGGAGGGGCTGGCGTGGGCAGGGCCGACAGCAGCGGCTATGCTCTGCCTGAATCGTGAGTGGAGAGGTTGGCAGGTCTATGCAAGTGTGGCGTGTACTGGTGGTGGAAGACGATACGCAGATGCGGGAATTTTTCACCGCCAGCGTGTCGCGCTGCGCGGGCCTGCAACTGGTGGGGGCGGTGGGCTCGGTGGCCGAGGCCCGCGCCTGGCTGGACGACGACGCCAACATCGTCGATGTGCTGCTGACCGATCTGGGCCTGCCCGACGGCAGCGGGCTGGAGGTGATACGCCACGCCACGCGCCTGCACCCGCGCTGTGAGCCGCTGGTGATCTCCCTGTTCGGCGACGAGGACAACGTGCTGGCCAGCATCGAGGCTGGTGCGCTGGGCTACATCCACAAGGACTCGGCGCCGGACGATATCGCCCAGACCATCCTGGAGATGAAAGACGGGGCCTCGCCGATTTCTCCCATGATTGCCCGCAAGGTGCTGGCCAAGTACGCCAGCCGCGTGCGCCCGGGCGAGGCCATGGCCGTGCCGGAGCCGGTGGTTCCCGCCCGTTCGGCGGCCGAGGGGCCGCTGCTGTCGCCGCGCGAGCACGAGGTGCTGATGCTGATCGCGCGCGGCTTCTCCTATGCCGAGATCGCTCGCCTGCAGTCGGTCAGTGTGCACACGGTGCAGACCCACATCAAGAACCTGTACTCCAAACTGTCGGTGCACTCCAAGAACGAGGCGGTTTTCGAGGCCTCGCGCCTGGGCCTGCTGCCGCCAAGGGGCTGAGGCATGGTGACGCGGCGCGCGCTGGGCCTGCTCTTGCTGCTTTGCGGGCTGTTGCCGCCAGCGCAGGCCGAGCTGCTGGAGCTGCGCCGCGCGCACGTGAGCACGGTGGTTGCCGGCGATCTGGTGGAGCGTGAAACCAGCCTGCCCTACAACTGGGATCGCCAGCACGGCGGCCAGTCTGGCGTGGCCGTGTTTGAAATCCCCCTGCAGGTGCAGCAGCCGCCCGCCGAACCCTACGCGGTGTATTTCTCCAGGGTGGGCAACCGCGCCGAGATCTGGCTCAACGGCGTTCTGCTGTCGCGTTTCGGTGATCTGGACCGGCCCAATCGCGAGGATTACGCCAAGGCGCCGCAGTACGTGCTGATCCCGGCCCAGCTGCTGCAAAGCGACAACCTGTTTCGCATCATCGTGCACGGCGACGGCGGGCGCCGTGGCGGACTCTCCAGCATGCTGGTGGGCCCCGAGGTCGAGGTGCGCGAGCATTACCACTCGGTCTACCGCTGGCTGGTCAACGGCTCCATCGCCGTGTCGGTCTTCAGCCTGGTGGTTGGGGTGATCGCCCTGCTGTTGTGGGTGACCCAGGTCGAGTCCGTGCCGGGGGCCCAGCCGAGCCGTGTTGGCTTGTACCTGAGCGCCGGCATCGCCGAGATGTGCTGGATGCTGCGCCTGTCCGACACGGCCCTCACCGACCCGCCCTTGGCCTGGCCCTGGTGGGGGGTGCTGCAGGCACTGGCCTATGCGGGCTGGTTCTGTGGGTCCGCCCTGTTCTGCCACTACGTCGCGGGTTGGCATCGGCATGCCTCCATGCGCTGGGTGCGGGGTGTCGTGTGGGCGCTGATGCTGACAGCCGCACCGGCTGCCTGGTTGGCCTATACCCGGCACAACGACGTCTACCTGACCGGCTGGTACGGCTTTGCCACCTTCCTGTTCATCGGCTACGCGGCGGTCTATTTCTGGGGCTCCGTGCGCAAACCGACCACCGAGCACGTGCTGGTGGCTGCTGCCGGTGTGTTCAACGTGCTGGTGGGGTTCCGCGACTGGCTGGTGATACGCGCCAGCAACAACTTCAACGAAATCTCCTGGATGCGTTACTCCTCGGTGCTGTTCGGCCTGGCGCTGGGGTACATCGTGATCACGCGCTTTCGAGAAGCCAGTGCCCAGGCGCGTGACCTGATGGACAACATGGCGGCCAAGGTGCAGGAGAAGGAGCGCGCGCTGGCGGCCAGCTACCAGCAGCTCGAGCAGCTGGCGCGCGAGCAGGAGCGCGCGGCCGAGCGCACCCGCATCCTGCGTGACATGCATGACGGCGTGGGTTCGCACATCAGTGCGGCCATCCGCCAGCTGCAGTCGGGCAAGGCCAGTGACGAGGATCTGCTGCAGACCCTGCGCGATTCGATGGACCAGCTCAAGCTCTCCATCGACGCCATGAACCTGCCGCCGGGTGACCTCACCACCCTGCTGGCCAACCTGCGCTACCGCCTGGAGCCGCGGTTCAAGGCCTCCGACATCGTCCTGGCCTGGGATGTGGACCTGTTGCCGCCGCTGGCGCGCCTGGACGGCAAGGCCATGCGCCAGCTGCAGTTCATGGTTTTCGAGGCCCTCTCCAATGTCCTGCAACACGCACAGGCCAGCGAGTTGCGCATCGAACTGCGCGCCTGCCCGGGGGGCGGGGCCCGGCTGCGCGTGATCGACAACGGCCGAGGCTTTGATCCCGAACGGGTGCTGCGCAAGGGCCTGGCCTCGCTGCGCGAGCGCGCCGCCGCCATCGGCGTGGTGCTGGAGGTCAGCAGCGAGCCGGGCCGCACGGTGGTGGAAATCCTCATCGTCTAGCCCGCGATCCCCGGCGCATTGGCGGGATAATGCGCACCATGCCGGTCATCTTCGAACGCCCCACCCTGATGCAGCGCGTCATGCCCTGGTTCCAGGGTTTTGACGGACCGCTGGCCTTTGTCGTGTTCATGCTGGCGGGCATCGGCCTGCTGACCATGTACTCCTCAGGCTACGACCACGGCACGCGTTTCATCGACCATGGACGCAACATGCTGATCGCCGGTTTCATCATGTTCGTGGTGGCCCAGGTGCCGCCCCAGCGCCTGATGAGTTTTGCCGTGCCCCTGTATGTGCTGGGTGTGACGCTGCTGATCGCCGTTGCCATCTTCGGCATCACCAAAAAGGGCGCCAAGCGCTGGATCAATGTGGGGGTGGTGATCCAGCCCAGCGAGATTCTCAAGATTGCCGTGCCGCTGATGCTGGCCTGGTGGTTCCAGAAGCGTGAAGGCCAGTTGCGTCCCCTGGATTTCCTGGTGGCCGGCGCCCTGCTGCTGCTGCCCGTGGGCCTGATCATCAAGCAGCCGGACCTGGGCACCGCCTTGCTGGTGATGGCGGCCGGCATTTCGGTGATCTTCTTTGCCGGCCTGAGCTGGAAGCTGATCGTGCCCCCCGTGCTGCTGGGCCTGCTGGCCGTGCTGCTGCTGATCATCTTCGAATCCGACCTGTGCGCGTCCGGCGTGCGCTGGCCGCTGCTGCACGACTACCAGCAGCAACGCATCTGCACCCTGCTCGATCCCTGGCGCGACCCGCTGGGCAAGGGTTTCCACATCATCCAGGGCATGATCGCCATCGGCTCCGGCGGCGTGCTGGGCAAGGGCTATATGCAGGGCACGCAGACGCACCTGGAATTCATTCCTGAGCGCACCACCGACTTCATCTTCGCGGCCTACTCCGAGGAGTTCGGCCTGCTGGGCAACCTGATCCTGCTGGGGGCCTTCCTCTTCCTGGTGCTGCGCTGCCTGGCCATCGCGATGGAGGCGCCCACGCTGTTTGCGCGCCTGCTGGCCGGCAGCATCACCACCATCTTCTTCACCTATGCCTTCGTGAACATGGGCATGGTCAGCGGCATCCTGCCCGTGGTGGGCGTGCCCCTGCCTTTCATCAGCTACGGCGGCACCGCCATGGTCACCCTGGGCCTGGGCCTGGGCATGCTAATGTCCATCGCCAAGTCCAAACGCCTGATCCAGTCATGACGCGCCTGACGGCACCCTACCCCGTGGCCGTGGTGGGTGTCGGCAATATGGGTGGTGCCATGGCGGCGCGCCTGCTCGCCCAGGGCTGGCCGGTACAGGTGCACGACATCGATCCCCAGAAGCACGCCGCGTTGATCGCCGCGGGCGCCACGGCCCATGCCAGTCCGGCGCTGGCTGCGCAGGGCTGCGCGGCGGTGATCGTCTGCGTGGTCGACGCCGCGCAGTGCGAGCAGGTGCTGTTCGGCCCCCAGGGCCTGGCCGGGGTGATGCCGCCAGGGGGCATGGTGATGCTGTGCCCGACCATCGCCCCGCAGGACACCGAATCTCTGGCCGGGCGTCTGGCCCGGCATGGCATCGAGGTGCTGGATGCGCCGATGTCCGGTGGCCCGGCGCGCGCGCGCGACGGCAGCATGAGCCTGATGCTGGCGGGTTCCGGCGAACTGGTCGCGCGCCACGACGCCCTGCTGGGCGCGCTGTCCTCGCGCATCTTCCGCATCAGCGCCCGGGTGGGCGATGGCGCCCGCACCAAGCTGGTCAACAACCTGGCGGCCGGCATCAACCTGGTGGCCGCCGCCGAGGTGCTGGCCATGGCCCGCGCCATGGGCCTGAACCTGGGGCGCACGCTGGACGTGATCGAGCAATCCAGCGGGCAGAGCTGGATCGGTTCGGACCGCATGCGCCGGGCCATCGCCGGCGACTATGCGCCGCGCGCCCACATGACCCTGCTGGAGAAGGACACCCACCTGGCTCTGCAGGCCGCGCAGGCGGCCGGCTACAGCGGACCGCTGGGCGCAGCGGCCGCCCAGGTGTTTGCCCGTGCCAGTGCCGCCGGTCTGGCCGACCTGGATGACGCGGCCCTGCTGCGCTGGCTGGAAGAGCCGTCCTAGCCCCTACGCCCCTATTGGGGATGGGCCCGTCCTACAATGACCTCATGATCTCACGCGAACCCACCCTGGAGCGCCTGGCTGTCGCCCGCGAACTCCTGCTCACGCCCTTCGGCCTGGACGAATCGCACCTGCTGCGCGCCCTGTCCGAGATTCGCACGCACAAGGTGGACGACGCCGACCTCTACTTCCAGTACACACGCAGCGAAGGCTGGAGCCTGGAGGAGGGCATCGTCAAGACCGGCTCCTTCAGCATCGACCAGGGCGTGGGCGTGCGCGCCGTCAGCGGCGAGAAGACCGCCTTCGCTTATTCCGACGACATTTCCGAGGCTTCGCTGCTCGACGCCGCCCGCACCGTGCGCACCATCGCCAGCGCCGGCCAGTCGGCCCGCGTGAAAGCCGCGACGCAGAAAATTGCCGGCTCGCGTTCGCTCTACCCGGGCACCGACCCCATCGCGACGCTGGACAGCACGGCCAAGGTGGCGCTGCTGGAGAAAGTGGAGAAGCTGGCGCGTGCCAAGGACCCGCGTGTGGCGCAGGTCATGGCCGGCCTGGCCGGTGAATACGACGTGGTGCTGGTGGCCCGTGCTGACGGCACGTTGGCCGCTGACGTGCGACCGCTGGTGCGCCTCAGCGTGACGGTGATCGCCGAACAGGCGGGCCGGCGCGAGATGGGTTCTTCGGGCGGTGGCGGCCGTTTCGGCCTGGCGTATTTCGACGAGGCCATGATTCACCAGTATGTGAACGAGGCCGTCAACGCTGCCCTGACCAACCTCGAATCGCGTCCGGCTCCGGCCGGCGACATGACCGTGGTGCTCGGCCCGGGCTGGCCCGGCGTGCTGCTGCACGAGGCCATCGGCCACGGGCTGGAGGGCGACTTCAACCGCAAGGGTTCGAGCGCCTTTGCCGGTCGCATCGGTCAGCGTGTGGCGGCCAAGGGCGTGACCGTGCTGGACGACGGCACCATTGCCGATCGCCGTGGGTCGCTCAATGTGGACGACGAAGGCAACCCGACCCAGCGCAATGTGCTGATCGAGGACGGCATCCTCAAGGGCTACATCCAGGACGCCCTGAACGCCCGCCTGATGAAGACCGGCCCCACCGGCAACGGCCGGCGCGAGAGTTACGCCCATGTGCCCATGCCACGCATGACGAACACCTATATGCTGGGCGGCGACAAGGCCCCCGAAGAGATCGTGGCCAGCATCGAACGCGGCTTGTACGCCCCCAATTTCGGCGGCGGCCAGGTCGACATCACGTCGGGCAAGTTCGTGTTCTCGGCCAGCGAGGCCTACTGGGTCGAGAAGGGCAAGATCCAGTACCCGGTCAAGGGCGCCACCCTGGTGGGCAATGGGCCCGACGCGCTGACGCGCGTGACCATGATCGGCAACGACATGCGGCTGGACAGCGGCGTGGGCACCTGCGGCAAGGAAGGCCAGAGCGTGCCGGTCGGCGTGGGCCAGCCCACGCTGCGTATCGAGGGGCTGACGGTCGGGGGCACGGCCTGAGGCGGGTTGGCGCAGGCCCCGCCATTTCCTGTGCTATATTGAACTCCATGGTTTCGACCCGTTCCTACTTTTTTGGCTACTTTTGGTTCTCAAGCGCCGCCGGCGGAAGAGAGTTCTGAACGTACCCAGTAGAAACGTAACGAATTCCAAAAACCGCCGGCCCCGCCGGCGGTTTTTTTTTGCCCGGTTCACCCATTCAAACCCAACTCCAGGAGTGACACGATGACTGCTCAAACCCCCGCGACCGGCGCCGACGCCTGGTATGCGTATCCCGGTGACAAGACCAGCCGCACCGACGATCAACGCATCAAGGACATCACCGTGTTGCCCCCACCCGAACACCTCATCCGTTTCTTCCCCATCAGCGGCACGCCCGTGGAGAGCCTGATCTCCCATACGCGCCATACCATCCACAACATCATGGCCGGCAAGGACGATCGCCTGCTGGTCATCATCGGGCCCTGTTCCATCCATGACCCGGCCGCCGCGGTGGAATACGCCCGCCGCCTGAAGGAGCAGCGCGAGAAGTACAAGGACACGCTGGAAATCGTGATGCGCGTGTACTTCGAGAAGCCGCGTACCACCGTGGGCTGGAAGGGCCTGATCAACGACCCCTATCTTGACGAGAGCTACCGCATCGACGAGGGCCTGCGCATCGCGCGCCAGCTGCTGATCGAGATCAACCGCCTGGGCCTGCCTGCGGGCAGCGAGTTCCTGGACGTGATCTCGCCGCAGTACATCGGCGACCTGATTTCCTGGGGCGCTATCGGCGCACGCACCACGGAGAGCCAGGTGCACCGCGAGCTGGCCTCGGGCCTGAGCGCGCCGATCGGCTTCAAGAACGGCACCGACGGCAACATCCGCATCGCCACCGACGCCATCCAGGCGGCGGCGCGCGGCCACCACTTCCTGTCGGTGCACAAGAACGGCAAGGTCGCCATCGTGCAGACCAACGGCAACAGGGACTGCCACGTCATCCTGCGCGGCGGCAAGGCCCCGAACTATGACGCAGCCAGCGTGGCCGCGTCCTGCAAGGAGCTGGAGGCCGCCAATCTGCCGGCCACGCTGATGGTGGACTGCAGCCACGCCAACAGCAGCAAGCAGCATGAGAAGCAACTGGAGGTGGCACGCGACATCGGCGGCCAGATCGCTGGCGGTTCGCGCAGCGTCTTTGGCGTGATGATCGAGAGCCACCTCAACGCCGGCGCGCAGAAGTTCACACCTGGCAAGGACGATGCCAGCAAGCTGGAATACGGCAAGAGCATCACCGACGCCTGCCTGGGTTGGGACGATTCCCTCCAGGCTCTGCAGGTCTTGTCTGACGCCGTGAAGGCTCGGCGCTCCCGCTGAGCGCCGCGATGGCTTGATTCGCTACGTTTTCTGTAGCGAATCAAGCAGTTTCTGGTGCACGCCACCGAAGCCGCCATTGCTCATGCACAGGATGTGGTCGCCCGGCCGGGCCGCGGCGACCACCTGCTGCACCAGTTGGTTGATGCTGTCGGCCACCTGGGCGCGCGCGCCCATGGAGGCCAGGGCCTCGCGCGCGTCCCAGCCCAGCCCGCCGCCGTGGCAGAAGGCCAGGTCGGCGTCTTCCAGGCTCCAGGGCAGCTGGGCCTTCATGGTGCCGAGTTTCATGGTGTTGCTGCGCGGTTCGAAGACAGCCAGGATGCGCGCTTGCGGCCCGACCTTGCGGCGCAGGCCATCCACGGTGGTGCGGATGGCTGTGGGATGGTGGGCGAAGTCGTCGTAGATGGTGATGCCGCGCGCCGTGCCGCGCACTTCCATGCGGCGCTTGACGTTCTGGAAGTCCGCCAGCGCGCGTGCGGCCACCTCCGGCGCCACGCCCACGTGTTCGGCCGCCGCGATGGCGGCCAGCGCGTTGAGCTGGTTGTGCACGCCGGTCAGCGCCCACTGCACGCGAGCCACCGGTCGACCCTGTTGTTGCACTTCGAAGTCGTGCGGTTCTCCGCGCGCGCTGAAATCGCTGACCGCCGCACCGAAGCTGCGCTGCTCGCTCCAGCAACCGGCGTGCAGCACCCGCGCCAGGCTTTCCTCCAGGCCGTTGACCACGACGCGGCCCGAAGCCGGGACCGTGCGCACCAGGTGGTGGAACTGGCGTTCGATGGCGGCCAGATCGTCGAAGATGTCGGCGTGGTCGAATTCCAGGTTGTTGAGCACGGCGGTCCGCGGGCGGTAATGCACGAACTTGCTGCGCTTGTCGAAGAAAGCAGTGTCGTATTCGTCGGCTTCGATCACGAAGAGCGGTCGCTGGCCGCTTGCAACCGGGCCACCGAGCCGGGCCGAGATGCCGAAGTTCATGGGCACGCCGCCCACCAGGAAGCCGGGCAGGCGGCCCGCCGCGTCCAGGATCCAGGCCAGCATGGACGTGGTGGTGGTCTTGCCGTGTGTGCCGGCCACGGCCAGCACATGGCGACCCTGCAGCACATGCTCGGCCAGCCATTGCGGACCGCTGGTGTAGGGCGTGCCGGCGTCGAGGATGGCTTCCATCAGCGGGAATTTCGGGCTGCCGTCGGCGGCACGGGCGCGGCTGACCACATTGCCGATCACGTACATATCCGGCTTTAAGGCCATCTGTTCGGCGCTGAAGCCCTCGATCAGATCGATGCCCAGGGCGCGCAGCTGGTCGCTCATGGGCGGGTAGACGCCGGCGTCGCAGCCGGTGACCTTGTGACCCGCCTCGCGGGCGAGGGCGGCCAGTCCCCCCATGAAGGTGCCGCAGATGCCGAGGATATGAATATGCATCGGCTGATTCTAGGGGCTGGTTTTTGCCATCTGCGGGACGGGAGCACAATCGGGGCCGTGAGCGCTTCAGAGGAAATTGCCGCCGTGGCGGCCCAGATGGTGGTGGAAGAGGGCCTGGAGTACGGTCCGGCTAAACGCCGTGCCGTGCGCCAGCTCGGCTTGCCGCCGCGCACCCCCTTGCCGGGCAATGACGAGGTCGAGGAGGCGGTGCGCGAGTACATCGCCGTCTTCTGTGCCGACACCCAGCCGGCCGAGCTGCAGGCCCTGCGCCGCCTGGCCCTGCTCTGGATGGAGCGGCTGGAGCGTTTCCGGCCGCATCTGAGCGGGGCGGTCTGGCATGGCACGGCCACGCGCCTGTCCGATATTTATCTCCAGCTCTTTTGCGAGGACGAGAAGTCGGCCGAGATCGAGCTGATCGACCAGGGCGTGGCCTACGAGCCGCGCACCGTGACCGGCCTGCACCGGGAGCCGGTCGAGGCCCTGAGCTTCCATGCCCCTTGTCGGGAACTGGGGGAGACGATCGGGGTACATTTGATGGTCCATGATCTGGACGATCTGCGCGGCGCCCTGCTGCGGGATGCCAAGAACCGTACGCCACGTGGAGATTTGTTGGCGGTACGGCGACTTTTAAGTGAAATAGAAAACCGTTGAGGAATTTTGTGGAGCAAAAGAGTAGCACTTCCCCGAAGCGCCGTCGCGCCCTCTACGCCATGGCGGCTGCCGTGGCGGGGTTGGCGGGTGCGGGGCTGGCTTGGTGGCGGTATACGCCGGCGCCGCTGGATCAGGCGACGCCCCTGCAACTCTGGGGGCTGGAATTCGACACGCCGGCTGGCTCTCGCCTGGCGCTCAGCAGCCTGCGCGGGCGTCCCCTGCTGATCAACTTCTGGGCCACCTGGTGCCCGCCCTGCGTTGAAGAACTGCCTTTATTGAACGCCTTCTTTGAAGAAAATAAATCCAAAGGCTGGCAAGTTGTCGGAATTGCCGTCGACAAGCTTGAACCGGTGAAGACCTTCCTGCAGCGTCAGCCCCTGGCTTTTCCGGTGGCCCTGGCGGGAATGGATGGGCTGGCACTCAGCAAATCATTGGGTAATCAGGTGGGCGGATTGCCCTTTACCGTGCTGGTGGGTGCCGACGGTAGCATCCTGAATCGTAAAATAGGCAAGCTTTCCGCCCGCGATCTGACGCTCTGGCGGGAATTGAAGTAGCGGTCGCCAGATCGCTTATGATGGCGCCCGGCCATGACCGGGCAATCGAATTCGCCGTAGATGGCTGGAAATTGCTACCAATTGTTCTAAATTGGAGCAATATTGAATAACGATGTTGGAGATCCCATGGATTTGCGAAAACTCAAGACCCTGATCGATCTGGTGTCTGACTCGAACGTGTCGGAACTTGAAATCACCGAGGCCGAAGGCAAGGTGCGTATTGTCAAGGGTGGCGGTGCCATGGTTCAGAGCTATCAGATGCCGGTGGCGCAGGCGGTTGCCGCGCCTGCGGCTGCCCCGGCCGCTGCGGCGCCCGTGGCCGCTCCGGTGGCTGCGCCGGCACCCAGTGGCCATGCCGTCAAGTCGCCCATGGTCGGTACCTTCTACCGCTCGTCCTCGCCCGGCGCCAAGGCCTTCGTGGAAGTGGGCCAGGCCGTCAAGCAGGGTGAGACGATTTGCATCATCGAGGCCATGAAGATCCTCAACGAGATCGAAGCCGACAAGGCCGGCACCATCACGCAGATCCTGTGCGAGAACGGCCAGGCCGTGGAGTACGGACAGCCCCTGTTCATCATCGAATAAGGCTGCCACCCCATGTTCAAGAAGATCCTGGTGGCCAACCGGGGGGAGATCGCCCTCCGGATCCAGCGCGCTTGCCGCGAGCTGGGTATCAAGGCGGTGATGGTCTATTCCGAAGCCGACCGCGAAGCCAAGTACGTCAAGCTGGCCGAAGAGGCTGTCTGCATCGGCCCGGCGCCCTCGGCCCAGAGCTACCTCAGCATGCCGGCCATCATCTCGGCTGCCGAAGTGACCGATGCCGAGGCCATCCATCCGGGGTATGGCTTCCTCAGCGAGAACGCCGACTTCGCCGAACGTGTGGAGCAAAGCGGCTTCCAGTTCATCGGCCCGACGCCCGAGTCCATCCGCATCATGGGCGACAAGGTCTCTGCCAAACAGGCCATGATCAAGGCCGGCGTGCCTTGCGTGCCGGGCTCGGAGGGTGAACTGCCTGACGATCCGACCCAGATCAAGCGTATCGCCAAGAGCGTGGGTTACCCGGTCATCATCAAGGCCGCCGGCGGCGGTGGCGGGCGCGGCATGCGCGTGGTGCACACCGAAGCGGCGCTGGTCAATGCGGTGCAGATGACCAAGGCCGAGGCCGGCGCAGCCTTCAACAACCCGGCCGTCTATATGGAGAAGTTCCTGGAGAACCCGCGTCATGTGGAGATCCAGATCCTGGCCGACAAGCACAAGAATGCCGTCTACCTGGGGGAGCGCGACTGTTCCATGCAGCGGCGGCACCAGAAGATCATCGAGGAAGCGCCCGCACCGGGCATTCCGCGCAAGCTGATCGAGAAAGTGGGCGAGCGCTGCGTCGCCGCCTGCAAGAAGATCGGCTACCGTGGTGCGGGCACCTTCGAGTTTCTTTATGAGAACGGCGAGTTCTACTTCATCGAGATGAACACGCGCGTGCAGGTGGAGCACCCGGTGACCGAAATGATCACGGGCGTGGACATCGTCAAGACGCAGATCATGGTGGCCGCTGGCGAGCGGCTGCCCTTCACGCAGAAGGACATCGTGATCCGCGGCCATGCGATCGAGTGCCGCATCAACGCCGAAGATCCCTACAAGTTCACTCCGTCGCCGGGCCGCATCACCATGTGGCACGCACCGGGCGGCCCGGGCGTGCGTGTCGACTCGCACGTGTATACCAACTACTTCGTGCCGCCGAACTACGACTCCATGGTCGGCAAGATCATCGCGCACGGCGACACGCGCGAGCAGGCCATGGCGCGCATGAGCACGGCCCTGGCCGAGACCCTGGTCGAGGGCATCAGCACCAACATCCCGCTGCACCGCGAGCTGATGGCCGATGCCAAGTTCATGACGGGCGGCACCAACATCCACTACCTCGAAGAGTGGATGCGGCATCACAAGAGGTAGTCCCCCCTGAGGCGCTCACGCGCCTTCCCCCCCCTGAACGCCAACCTGCGGTGGCAGGGGGGACGCTCCCAGTGGCCCGGCGGAGCCGGTTCCACGGGAGCCCGCGTATTTCAAAGACTGGCGTCACCATGTACGAACTTCGTTTGCTTTGCCCACAGGACCGTGTCGAGGTGCTGGGGGATGCGCTGGATGCACTCGATGCCCTGAGCGTCAGCGTCGAGGACGCCGACGCCCAGACCGACGCCGAGCAGGCCCTGTTCGGCGAGCCGGGCATGCCGCCACCGGCTGATGGCTGGCAGCGCTCGCGCGTGCTGGCGCTCTTTTCCACGCGCGAAGCCGCCGACGAGGCTGCCACCCTGCTGCAAGCCCAGGACTTCTTCGCGGATTGCCGTGTGCTGGGCGTGGCCGAGGTGCCCGAACAGGACTGGGTGCGCCTGACGCAGTCGCAGTTCGCGCCTGTGGACATCACCCCCGAGTTCTGGATCGTGCCTACGTGGCACGAGCCGCCCGCGCAGGCCAAGACCATCATCCGGCTCGATCCGGGGCTGGCCTTCGGTACCGGTACCCATCCGACGACCCGCATGTGCCTGCGCTGGATTGCCCACCACGGCGCCCAGGGCCTGGGCCGTGTGCTGGACTATGGTTGCGGTTCGGGCATCCTGGCCATCGGCGCAGCCAAGTTCGGTGCCCGCGACATAGACGCCGTGGACATCGACGAGGCGGCCGTGGATTCGACCCGTCTGAACGCCGAGGCCAATGGCGTGACACTCCACGCCGGCCAGTCCGAGCTGGCCCAGGGCACCTACCAGACCGTGCTGGCCAATATCCTGGCCACGCCGCTCAAGGTGCTGGCGCCCTTGCTGTGTTCGCGTGTGGCGCCCGGTGGTGCCCTCGTGCTGGCAGGCATCCTGGAGCGCCAGGCCGAGGAGCTCCAGCTGGCCTACGCGCCGTATGCCGAACTCCGCGTGGCCGATGCCGAAGACGGCTGGATCCTGATGACCGCCACCCTCTGAGAACTCCGGTCCCGGGCTCTACAATCGAGCAGCCATGAGCCTGATCACACGCTGCCCCGCCTGCCAGACGATGTTCAAGGTCGTGCCGGACCAGTTGCGCATTTCCGAAGGCTGGGTGCGTTGCGGCAAGTGTGAGCAAATCTTCGACGCTTCGGCGCACATGCAGGAAGCGCTGGCGCCGCAAGGTGGCGCCGCAGACGTGCCAGACCGGGAGACCGTCCCCTTTGAAGGGGCCTTGGCCGCCGCCATTGCGTCCGACGCCCGCCGGGCGGGCAGCAAGACCGGAAAGAAGGCTAAAGCCGCGGCAGAGCCCGCCCCCCCGCCGGTAAGCCCCGACGTGGACCTGGAGCTGCACGAGCCTGCGGGCGATACGGTGCTGGAGCCGGTCTCCGGCCCCGGGCCGCTGCTCGACGGGCCGGCCTATGGGGCGGCGGGCCGGGCCGAGCCCGTGTTCGAGGGCGATGCGCAGCCTGTGCCACGTGCGTCGTCCAGCGCCGAGCTGTCCTTCATGCGCAACGCCTCCAGGACCTCGCGCTGGCACCGCCCCTTGGTGCGCGCCACGCTGCTGGTGGCCTGCCTGCTGCTGGGGCTGGGGTTGGCGCTGCAGGTCCTGATCCACGAACGGGACCGCCTGGCCGCCGTGGAACCCGGTCTCAAGCCGCTGATCGAGGAAGCCTGTCTGTTGCTGGATTGCCAGATCGAACCGCTGCGGCAGATCGAGTCGGTGGTGATCGACAGCTCTGCTTTCAGCAAGGTCAAGGGGGATCTGTACCGCCTCAGCCTGACGCTCAAGAACAATGCCCCGATCGATCTGGCGATGCCGGCGGTCGAGCTGGCGCTGACCGACACACTGGACCATGCCTTGATGCGGCGCGTGTTCCAGCCCGAGGAACTGGGCGTGAAAACGGGTGTGATCCCGGCCGCGTCCGAGACCCAGACCACGCTGGTGCTGACCATCAAGACCAATGGCGCCGGCGAGCGCGTGGCAGGTTACCGCCTGCTGGCCTTCTATCCCTGAACCCCACGACACCTCTTTATGGCAACTCTCATTTGCGGCTCCCTGGCCTTCGACACCATCATGAACTTCGAGGGCCGCTTCGCCGAGCAGATCCTGCCCGACCAGCTGCACATCCTCAATGTGTCCTTCCTGGTGCCGACCTTGCGGCGCGATTTCGGTGGTTGTGCCGGCAATATCGCCTACGCACTCAAGGTGCTGGGAGGCCAGCCGCTGCCGATGGCCACGGTGGGCAACGACGGCGCCGGTTATGTGCAGCGCCTGCGCGAGTTGGGCATCGACACTCGTCACGTCAAAGAGATCACCGAGACCTACACGGCGCAGGCCTTGATCATGACGGACCGCGACAACAACCAGATCACCGCGTTTCACCCCGGCGCCATGATGCAGGCACATGTCTCGCGCATCGAGCGTCACCCCGATGTGAAGCTGGGCATCATCTCGCCCGACGGTCGCGACGCCATGCTGCAGCACGCCGAGCAGTTCAAGGCTGCTGATATCCCCTTCGTCTTCGATCCGGGCCAGGGCCTGCCCATGTTCGACGGCAAGGACCTGGCGCATTTCGTCGAGCTGGCCAGCTGGGTCACGGTGAACGACTACGAGGGCAAGATGCTGTGCGAGCGCACGGGCTGCAGCCCGGCTGATATTTCGCGCAAGGTGCGTGGCCTGGTCATCACGCTGGGTCATGAAGGCAGCGAGGTCTGGGTCGATGGCCAGAAGACGCTGGTGCCTCCGGTGCAGGCGGCTGCCGTGGTGGACCCCACGGGTTGTGGCGATGCCTACCGCGGCGGCCTGCTCTATGGCCTGGAACGTGGCTGGACGCTGGCCAAGGCGGCCGAGCTCGGCAACCGCATGGGTTCGCACAAGATCGCGCACCGCGGTCCGCAGAACTACACCGTCGAGCCGAAGGCTTTCGGCGCCTGAGGTCTCAGGCCTCCGGGGTGGGCAACAGCGCTTGCCACCGGGCCTGTCCGGCGTAAGCGGCGGCCACCCGCAACTGCTTGCGCCGTGCTGTGGCGCCGCGCAGCAGCTCCACTGCTGATTTCGGGACCCCCAGCGTCTCGGCCAGCCAGGCCTGCAGCGCCAGATTGGCCTTGCCGTCCACCGGCAGTGCGTGCAGACGTACACGCAATGCGCCATCGTGCAGGCCCTGGATCTGCGTGCGGGCCGCATTGGGCATGACGTGCACATCCACGTGGACGGCGCCATCCTTCTGCAGATGGAGGAAAGACTGTGGAGGCAGATGGGGCTTCATTCAGCTTGCCAAAGAAAAAGCCCGCTGCCTTTGCAGGCAACGGGCTTGAGGCCTAGGCTGTCTTAGGGACGGCTGGCCGTGGGGAAGGGCCATGCGGCCTGCGGGTTCAGAGTCGTCTGAGCCGCAGGCGCCGCGGGGGCCGGTGCTGCAGCAGGTTTGGCAGCAGGCTTTTTCGCAGCTTTCTTCGCCGGCTTTTTGGCGGCCTTTTTCGCAGCGGGCTTTTTGGCAGCCGGTTTCTTGGCAGCCTTCTTCGCTACTTTCTTCGCGGCCTTCTTGGCGGCGGGCTTCTTGGCAGCAGCCTTTTTCGCAGCCGGCTTCTTTGCAGCAGCCTTCTTGGCGGCAGGCTTCTTCGCTGCGGATTTCTTCGCAGCCGGCTTCTTAGCCGCGGCCTTCTTGGCCGGAGCCTTCTTGGCAGCGGCCTTCTTGGCCGGAGCCTTCTTCGCTGCAGCTTTACGGGCCGGGGCCTTCTTTGCTGCTACCTTCTTCTTCGCGGGGGCTTTTTTAGCCGCTTTCTTTGCAGTTGCCATTACTAATTCTCCTTGATCAAGTTACAAAGAGCACTTCATGCGTGTTGGATGCATGGAGCGATTCATGAGGCTGGGGTAGACCCCAACGCCATGAACGGGGTGACACAGGCTGGCGCCGCTCTCTGAGGAGCGATCAACAGCCGGTGTGATTCTGGAAGCCATAGATTGATTTTTTCAGTCCCAGGAGAGCGCGCCACCGGACTGGTACTCGATGACACGGGTCTCGAAGAAGTTGCGTTCCTTCTTCAGGTCGATCATCTCGCTCATCCAGGGGAAGGGATTCTCTTCATTGGGGAACAGCGCTTCCAGGCCGATCTGCGTGGCGCGCCGGTTGGCGATGTAGCGCAGGTAGCCCTTGAACATGGAGGCGTTCATGCCCAGCACGCCGCGCGGCATGGTGTCCTCGGCGTAGCGGTATTCGAGCTCGACAGCCTTCTCGAACAGGGCCTTGATTTCGGCCTTGAACTCGGGCGTCCACAGCTGCGGGTTCTCCAGCTTGATCGTGTTGATCAGGTCGATGCCGAAGTTGCAGTGCATGGACTCGTCGCGCAGGATGTACTGGTACTGCTCGGCGGCACCCGTCATCTTGTTCTGCCGGCCCAGCGCCAGGATCTGGGTGAAGCCGACGTAGAAGAACAGGCCTTCCATCAGGCAGGCGAAGACGATCAGGCTCTTGAGCAGGGTCTGGTCGGTTTCCAGCGTGCCGGTGTGGAAGTTGGGGTCCATGATCGCGTTGATGAACGGGAGCAGGAACTCGTCCTTGTCGCGGATGGACTGGACTTCCAGGTAGGCGCTGAAAATCTCGGATTCGTCCAGGCCCAGCGATTCCACGATGTACTGGTAGGCGTGGGTGTGGATGGCTTCTTCAAAAGCCTGGCGCAGCAGGAACTGGCGGCACTCGGGCGCCGTGATGTGGCGGTAGGTGCCCAGCACGATGTTGTTGGCGGCCAGCGAGTCGGCGGTGGTAAAGAAGCCGAGGTTGCGCTTGACGATGCGGCGTTCGTCCTCGGTCAGACCATTGGGGTCCTTCCATAGGGCGATGTCGCGGTTCATGTTCACTTCCTGCGGCATCCAGTGGTTGGCGCAGGTGGCCAGGTATTTTTCCCAGGCCCACTTGTACTTGAAGGGCACCAGCTGGTTGACGTCGGTCTGGCCGTTGATGATGCGTTTGTCGGCCGCCTTGATGCGTTGTGCCGCAGCGGACGTTGCGCTGGGGACCGGAGCGGCGGCGACAGGTGCCGCCGGGTGCTGCGCCATGCGCAGCTGGGGAGTTTGCAAGGGAAGCTCAGTCGGGCGACTGCTCGCAGCAGCGCCGGCATAAGACATTGACGATGTGGGCTTGACTTCTTCGTCCCAGGACAACATAGGAGGTTCCAATCAGCGAATTATGGGAGCGACGACGTGAAATGGAAAGTATTCATTCACATCGCCGCCCGATTCTGTTGCTCAATAACATCGCAGGCATGAAGGCTCTGCAACATGCGGGCTGCGATCACTGGCAGGCTTCGCAACCCGGGTCATCGATCGCGCAGAACTTGATGTCGGTGGCGGCCGTGGCCATCTGTGCCTGTGCTGCAGCTGCAGCTGCGTCGAGGGCGCTCATGCCACCGCTCGCCGCGCCGCCGGAGGAGACCGCGTTGAGTCGGCCGGCCGTCACGGTGGATTTCTCGGCGTGCGTGGCCGACATCGTGCGCAGGTAGTAGGTGGTCTTGAGACCGCGCAGCCAGGCCAGCTTGTAGGTGTCGTCCAGCTTCTTGCCCGAGGCACCGGCCATGTAGATGTTGAGCGACTGGGCTTGGTCGATCCACTTCTGGCGGCGTGCGGCAGCCTCCACCAGCCAGAGTGTTTCGACTTCGAAGGCCGTGGCGTAGAGGGACTTGATCTCCTGCGGCACGCGGTCGATGGGGGCCAGCGAGCCGTCGAAATGCTTGAGGTCCATGACCATCACGTCGTCCCACAGGCCCAGTCGCTTGAGGTCGCGCACCAGGTAGCTGTTGATGACGGTGAACTCGCCCGACAGGTTGGACTTGACCGACAGGTTGCCGAAGCAGGGTTCGATCGAGGCGTCCACACCGATGATGTTGGAGATGGTCGCGGTCGGTGCAATGGCCACGCAGTTGGAGTTGCGCATGCCGTCGCGGGCGATCTTCTTGCGCAGGGCGTCCCAGTCCAGGGTGGCCGAGCGGTCGACCTCCACATAACCGCCGCGGGCTTTGGCCAGCAGGTCCAGCGTGTCCAGCGGCAGGACACCCTGGTCCCACAACGAGCCCTTGTAGCTGGAGTACTGGCCGCGCTCGCGAGCCAGCTCGGTCGAAGCCCAGTAGGCGTGGTAGCAGACGGCCTCCATGGACTGGTCGGCGAATTCCACGGCGGCCTGGCTGGCATAGGGGATGCGCAGTTCGTACAGCGCGTCCTGGAAGCCCATGATGCCCAGGCCGACGGGGCGGTGGCGCAGGTTGGAGTCGCGCGCCTTCTTGACGGCGTAGTAGTTGATGTCGATCACGTTGTCCAGCATGCGCATGGCGGTGGACACGGTTTTCTTGAGCTTTTCCTGGTCGATGGCGCCGTTCTTGAGGTGCTGGCGCAGGTTGACCGAGCCCAGGTTGCAGACGGCGGTCTCGGTGTCGCTGGTGTTGAGCGTGATCTCGGTGCACAGGTTGGACGAGTGCACCACGCCGGCGTGCTGCTGCGGCGAGCGCACATTGCAGGCGTCCTTGAAGGTGATCCAGGGGTGGCCGGTCTCGAACAGCATCGAGAGCATCTTGCGCCACAGGTCGGTGGCCGGCACCGTCTTGCTGGGCTTGATTTCGCCGCGCTTGGCCTTTTCTTCGTAGACCACATAGGCCTGCTCGAAGGCGGCGCCAAAGAGGTCGTGCAGGTCCGGCACATCGGAAGGCGAGAACAGGGTCCACTCGCCCTTTTCCATGACCCGGCGCATGAACAGGTCGGGGATCCAGTTGGCCGTGTTCATGTCGTGCGTGCGGCGGCGGTCGTCGCCGGTGTTCTTGCGCAGCTCCAGGAACTCCTCGATGTCCAGGTGCCAGGTCTCCAGGTAGGTGCAGACCGCGCCCTTGCGCTTGCCGCCCTGGTTCACGGCCACGGCGGTGTCGTTCACGACCTTGAGGAAGGGCACGACGCCCTGCGACTCGCCGTTGGTGCCCTTGATGTGGCTGCCCAGGGCGCGCACGCGCGTCCAGTCATTGCCCAGGCCGCCGGCGAATTTGGACAGCAGGGCGTTTTCCTTGATGGACTCGTAGATGCCGTCCAGGTCGTCGGGTACGGTGGTCAGGTAGCAGCTGGAGAGCTGCGAACGCAGCGTGCCGGCGTTGAACAGGGTGGGCGTGGACGACATGAAGTCGAAGGAGGACAGTACTTCATAGAACTCGATGGCACGTGCTTCGCGGTCGATCTCGCCCAGCGAGAGGCCCATGGCCACGCGCATGAAGAAGGCTTGCGGCAGTTCGATACGGCTCTTGCGCACGTGCAGGAAATAACGGTCGTACAGGGTCTGCAGGCCCAGGTAGTCGAACTGCAGGTCGCGGTCGGCCTTGAGGGCGGCGCCCAGGCGCTTGAGGTCGAACTGCAGCATGTCGGGGTTGAGCAGCTCGTTGTCCACACCCTTCTTGATGAAGTCGGGGAAGTACTCTGCATACGCTTGGCCCATGCCGGCTTGCGGCACGTCGCGGCCCAGCACCTCGCGGGCGATGGTGTGGAAGAGCAGGCGCGCGGTGGCGTAGGTGTAGTCCGGATCTTTCTCGATCAGGGTGCGGGCGGCCAGGATGGCGGCCTTGAAGACCTCGTCGATCGGCACGCCGTCGTACAGGTTGCGCATGGTCTCGGCGACGATGGGATCGGGCTTGATGTCGGCACCCAGGCCGGCGCAGGCGTTCTCGATCAGCTGCTGCAGGCTGCCCAAGTCCAGCGAGACGCGCTGGCCGCCATCGATCACATGCAACTGGGGCGCTTTCGGTGCGGCCTGGGCGGATTGCTGGGCGCGTTCCTGGGTACGGCGCTCGCGATACAGCACGTAGGCGCGGGCAATCTCGTGGTGGCCGCCGCGCATCAGGCCCAGTTCGACCTGGTCCTGCACGTCTTCAATATGGAAGGTGCCGCCGCCCGGGCGCGAGCGCATGAGTGCGCGCACGACGTTCTGCGTCAGGGCGTCCACCACCTCGCGCACGCTGGCCGAAGCGGCGCCCTGGGTGCCGTGCACGGCCAGGAAGGCTTTCATCATGGCCACGGCGATCTTGCTTGGCTCGAAGGGCACGACGGCGCCGTTGCGGCGGATGATCTGGTAGTTGTTCAGGGGGGTGGCGGCCGTGTTTTCCTGGGTTTGCATGGTCAGGACACCGGTGTGCAGAGGGGGGGTGGCGGGGTTCAGAGCGGTTTGCATTATTTCCTCGTCGTCAGCAAATCTGTTGTTGGTTCTTGGGGGCCGTATTCTGGCTCGCGATACGATCTGTTGGAGAAAAGCACTGCGAGCAGAAAGCACTATATATGGTGTGTCTGGTGAATACAAGCCACTACAGGTAGTGTAGCGTCGGGCATACAGCGCAGGGCGTATCCGACGCAAAAAAAGCGGCCGTCGCTGGCTGCGGAAACAGTGAGCGGGACATTCAGCGCTGGCGCGCCGCGCCGCTTGAAGTCACGTCATTTCCAGTTCGAAGGCCAGCAGGCATGCGGCACGGCAGCGGATTTTCCGTGCCAGCCCGCATGCCGTCTGCACGGCCGATTTTCCGGGGGTGTGATGCGTGGTCGGTGCGCCGTCGCCGGGTGGTCCGACTCAGGTGGTCGCTTCGGGAAAATACTGAGACGGCCAGCCCAAGGCCTGCTGCAGCACGGCCCACTGGAAGCCGGGGCCGGGGTCGGCCTTGCGACCGGGGGCCACGTGTTCGTGTCCGGCGATGTGTTGCACCGGGTAGCGCTGGCCCAGGGCGGCGCACAGGCTGCCCAGGGTTTCGTATTGCCCGGCCTCGAAAGACTCGCCTTCCAGGCCTTCGAGTTCGATGCCGATCGAGTCATCGTTGCAGTTGTCGCGACCGCGGTAGCAGGAGACGCCGGCATGCCAGGCGCGATCGTCGCAGCTGACGAACTGCCAGAGTTCGCCGTTGCGGCGGATGTAGAAATGCGAGGAGACCTGCATGCCCTCGATGCTCTTGAAATAAGGGTGGGCGTTCCAGTCCAGCGCATTGGTGAACAGGCGCTGCACTTCGTCGCCGCCATACTGGCCCGGCGGCAGGCTGATGGAGTGGATCAGCAGCAGGTCCACGGCGGCATCTGTGGGACGCGGCCCGAAGTTGGGCGAGTCCAGCCGGCGCGCAAAGCGGTACCAGCCGCCATCCCACAGGCGGTTGCGTTCCGGGGCGGGATGCTTGCTCATGCGCCGGGGTCATTGCCCTGCGGCGTGTCGATGTTCAGGCGCGCGATCCGGTAGCGGATCTGGCGCAGGCTCAGGCCCAGCTTGGCTGCTGCTGCCGTGCGGTTGAACCCGGTTTCCTGCAGGGCCTTGACCAGGATCTCGCGCTCCTGGCGGTCCAGGTGGCCTTGCAGGTCGGCGGGCAACTCCGGGCGCTCCAGAGTGGTCGGGGCCAGGCTGGGCGGCAGCACCCCCGGAAGGGTGGGCGCCAGGTCCAAGGCGGTCGGGTCCAGGATGGCCGGTGTGGTGTCAAGGCTGTCGAAACTCAATTCACCACCGTCGCTCAGCGCCACGGCGCGGTGCAGCAGGTTTTCCAGCTCGCGCACATTGCCGGTCAGCGGGTGCTTGGCCAGCTGGACCAGCGTCTCGGGCAGCAGGCGGGGCAGGGGCAGGCCTGACTCCTGGCTGATGCGCCTGAGCAGGGCGTCGCACAGCACGGGCAGGTCCTCGCGGCGCTCGCGCAGCGGGGGGATGTCGATCTCGATCACATTGAGACGGTAGTACAGGTCCTGGCGGAAACGCCCTTCCTGCACCTCGCGCGCCAGATGCTTGTGCGTGGCACTGACGACGCGCACGTCCACGGTCTCTTCCTGCGTGCCGCCGACCGGGCGCACGCAGCGCTCCTGGATGGCGCGCAGCAGCTTGGATTGCATGGACAGCGGCAGGTCGCCGATTTCATCCAGGAACAGGGTACCGCCGCGCGCGGCCTGGAAATAACCGTCGCGGTCCTGGTTGGCGCCGGTGTAGGCGCCCTTGCGTACGCCGAAGAACTCGGTTTCGAGCAGGTTTTCCGGGATGGCGCTGCAGTTCACCGCCACGATCGGGCCGCCGGCCCGATGGCTGTTGGCGTGCAGGGCCAGTGCCGTCAGCTCCTTGCCTGTGCCGGACTCACCGCAGATCAGCACCGGGGCCATGCTGCGTGCCACTTTGAGGATGCGTTCGCGTACCTGGCGGATGGCGGGCGAGCTGCCTACCAGGCGCTGCAGTGCCGCTTCTCCTGCGGGGGGCTGGGCTGTGGTGCGCGGTGCGGTCACCGCGGCGGGAGGGGGCGGGGGCGCGACCCGGGGGGTGAGAGCATCCTGGACGGCCGAGGCGATGACGGTACGGAACTGTTTCAGGTCAACCGGCTTGGTCAGGTAGTCGAAGGCACCGGCCTTGAGCGATTCCACTGCGTTTTCCGCCGAGCCATAGGCCGTGATGACCACACAACGCTCGCCGCGCTGTTGGGCGCGCAGGCGCTGGAGCAATTCGATGCCCAGGCCGTCGGGCAGGCGCATGTCGGTGATCAACACCTCGTAGCGGTGCTCCTGGAGATGCTTCCAGGCGTCGGCCAGGGTTTCCGCCACGTCGACGTGGTAACCCTCGCGCAGCAGGGTCAGCTCGTAGAGCGTGCGCAGGTCGGGTTCGTCATCCACGACCAGGATGTGCGCCGGGGAAGCGGGGGCGTGGTTGCTCATGAGGTGTCTGGCGTTCTGGCGGCCGGCGACGGGACGGCCGCCAGGCGCAGGGTGATGAAGAATTCGTTGCCGTCCATCAGGGTATCCCGGGCGATGCGACGGGCGCGGTGGTAGCCGATGGCGGCGCCATGCCCTTCGCACAATTCACGGCAAATATACAGGCCCAGACCGCTGGAGCGGCTTTCCGACGAGAAGAAGGGTTCGAACAGATGCTGCTCCACCGAAGGCTCCATGGGCGGGCCGTCACTCCAGACGGCCAGCAGGGCTTGCCCGCTGGCGTCGGCACGGGCATGCACCTGGATCGCATCAGGCAACTGGCGGGCATAGCGGCTCGCATTGTCCAGCAGGTTGACCAGCACACGACGCAGGTGCTCGGGATCGAAGTGCACCGGCAACGGTTGCGGCGCCAGGTGCAGGGCGAGCATGGTGCTGTTGCCGGTCTGCTGCGCCCAGTCCTGGCCGATGCGCTGCACGGAGGGGGTCAGCTCCAGGACGCGGGACTCGAAGGCGGTGGCCTGCTTGCCGGCACGCGAGATGTTGAGCACGTCGTCGACGATACGGTCCAGGCGCTTGGCGTTCTGGCGGATCATCTGGGTCAGACGCATGTGCCGGGGGTCGTGGATTTCCTCTTCGAGCAGGGCATTGGCCTGGGCGATGGCGGCCAGGGGGTTGCGGATCTCGTGCGCCACGGCGGCCGACATGCGGCCCATGCTGGCCAGCTTCTCGGTGCGCATGCGCGCTTCCATCTCGCGCAGGTCCTGCAGGAACATGACACACAGGATTTCGGACTCACCCCAGTGGGCCGTGGTCATGCGGGTGCGCACGCGCATGCGCCGGTTGCCCTGTTCGAGATGCTCGATGCCGATGTCGGCGTGGTGAAAGTCACCTCGGCCGGTGAAGACCTGGAAGGCCAGTTCGGCCAGCGCCTGCCAGCCGGGTTCGTCGGCCAGGCTGAAGGGCGTGTGCCTGATCGGACGGTCATCAGCTTGCAGCATCTGGCGTGCCGCGGGGTTGGCTGCATGCACGGTGCCGCGCACGTCCACCACCAGGATGCCGTCGGTAAGCGCTTCGATCACCAGGTCGTTGACCTGCTGCTGGATGCGCATGGCGTGCTGGCTGCGTCGGGCGCGCTGCTGTTCGCTGGCCAGTCGCGCCGACAGCTGGTGGGCCAGGAAGGCGATCACGAAGCTGCCCGCGCCGGTGAGTGCCGCCTGGATGAAAAGAGGCGTGGCGTCCCCCGGGCCGCGCAGTGCCTGCCAGGTGCTGTGCAGCAGCAGCAGCAGCGTCACGCCGGCGGCCGTGCCCATGGCCAGGGTCAGGGAGCCCAGCACGGCGGCCTGCAGCACCGGCAGGGCGTACAGGGGGGTGTAGTTGATGCTGCTGCCATGCAGCAGATGCAGGGCCGTGAAGACCAGCACGTCCACGCCGATGCTGGACAGCCAGGACTGGTCGAAGGTATGGCCCATGCGGCGCGGGCGCGGTGCCACACGCACCATCAGTGTGGCCATGAAATAAGCGCCGCAGAGCAGTGCCAGCCAGGCGTTAGGCGCCTGGCCCAGGGTGTACAGGGTTGCCTGCAGCAGCAGGAGCACCAGGCCCAGCATGACGCGGGCTGTCATGAAGCCCAGCCACAGCCGCTTGAATTCCTGCTGTTCTTCGGGCGCTTCCAGCCGCTCGTCCAGCAGCGACGGGCCGAACCAGGAGTGCTCGCTGTCGCGCTGCGATGTCATCAGGGCTCCGCGAGCTGCCGGTGTTCGCTGCTGCAGTACAGGCCGATGCGTCCCACGATGGCATCGCCATGGGGCAGGTGCACGCCGCAGTGGGCGCAGCGCACCATCTCCTGCGGGCCGGGTGGTGCTGGGGGGGCGGCCTGGTCGGAGCGTTGCTCGCTGCGGCGGCCCGAGCGCCAGAGCCAGACAACCAGTAACACGATGGCCAGGAAGAGCAGGAACTTCATGCGGTGCTGCGCCCCAGGACGATCTCGAGCACGAAACGCGAGCCCACGTAGGCCAGTAGCAGCAAGCCGGCACCCGTAAACAGCAGGCGAGCCGCCCGCCAGCCGCGCCAGCCAAAGCGTGCGCGGCCGATCAGCAGCACGGCAAAGACCGCCCAGGACAGCACGGAGAACACCGTCTTGTGGCTCCATTTCCAGGCCGTGCCATAGAGCTGTTCGTCGAAGAGCAGGCCGGCCAGCAGCGTGGCCGACAGCAGCACGAAACCGGCACCGACGAAGCGGAAGGTCAGGCGCTCCAGTGTCAGCAACGGCAGCCCGCTGTCGGTCTCGGCTGCATGGCGGATGCGTGTCTCGGCGCGCAGCATCAGCAGGGCGTGCACCACGGCAACGGCAAAGAGACCGTAGGAGGCGATGCCCAGCGCCCAGTGCAGCGGCAGCCAGGCCGAGGCGCTGGCCTGCAGGGGCTGGCCGGGGTAGAGCAGGGCCAGCAGCACGGCGCCGGCGCCCAGGATGGAGAGCGCCCAGCGGGTCTGCAATTGCGGATAAAGCTGGCTTTCGATGGCATAGACGGCAGCAACCAGCCAGACCGTGACCGAGAGCGCCGGCGCGAAACCGAAGCGGGGACTGTCCCCCAGCAGGCTCCAACCCAGCAGCAGGCCGTGCGCCAGCCAGGCCAGCAGCACGGCGCGGCGTGCTGCCATGGGGGACAGGCGAGCCGCGGCCGGGGCGGCATAGGCCGCGGCGGCCAGTAAGGCCAGGGCCATGCCGGTGGGGGAGGCACTGGGTAAAATCATCATGGTTACAGTTTAGCCCCTTGCCAATCGCCGGTTGGCGTCCCGTTCCTTCTTGCCCACCGGAATACCGCCATGGCCTCCGCCCTCACCGACAAACTCAGCCGCCTGGTCAAGGAAATCCGCGGTCAGGCCCGCATCACCGAATCCAACGTGGCCGACATGCTGCGCGAGGTGCGCATGGCCCTGCTGGAGGCCGACGTGGCCTTGCCCGTGGTGCGCGACTTCATCGCCCGCGTCAAGGAGCAGGCTCTGGGCCAGGCCGTCATGGGCTCGCTCACGCCTGGCCAGGCGCTGGTGGGCATTGTCAACCGTGAACTCGCCGCCACCATGGGCGAGGGTGTGTCCGACATCAACCTGGCGGCGCAACCGCCGGCGGTGATCCTGATGGCCGGTCTGCAGGGCGCCGGCAAGACCACCACCACGGCCAAGCTGGCCCGCCACCTGATCGAGAAGCGCAAGAAGAAGGTGCTGACCGTCTCGGGCGACGTCTACCGCCCGGCCGCCATCGAGCAGCTCAAGACCGTGACCGCCCAGGCCGGGGCCGAGTGGTTCCCCAGCACGCCGGAGCAGAAGCCCGCCGACATCGCACGTGCCGCGCTGGACTACGCGAAGAAGCACTTCTTCGACGTGCTGCTGGTCGACACGGCCGGCCGCCTGGCCATTGACGAAGCCTTGATGAAGGAAATCCGCGAGCTGCACGCGGTGCTCAATCCGGTGGAGACCCTGTTCGTGGTCGACGCCATGCAGGGCCAGGACGCGATCAACACCGCACGGGCCTTCAAGGAAGCCCTGCCGCTGACCGGCATCATCCTGACCAAGACCGATGGCGATTCACGCGGCGGCGCGGCCCTCTCGGTGCGCGCCGTCACCGGTGTGCCCATCAAGTTCGCAGGCACCAGCGAAAAGCTCGACGGCCTGGAGGTCTTCGACGCCCAGCGCCATGCCGGCCGCGTGCTGGGCATGGGCGACATCGTGGCCCTGGTCGAGCAGGTCACGGCGGGGGTGGACATGGAGGCCGCGCAGAAACTGGCCGCCAAGGTCAAGAGCGGCGCCGGTTTCGATCTCAATGATTTTCTGGCCCAGCTGCAGCAGATGAAGCAGATGGGCGGCCTCTCCAGCCTGATGGACAAGCTGCCCGCGCAGATGGCGGCCAAGGCCGGCCAGGTGGATGCTGACCGGGTCGAGAAGGACCTGCGACGCAAGGAAGGCATCATCAACAGCATGACCAGGCTGGAGCGCCGCAAGCCCGAACTCATCAAGGCCACGCGCAAGCGCCGCATCGCCGCCGGCGCGGGTGTGCAGGTTCAGGATGTCAACCGCATGCTCAAGGAATTCGAGCAGATGCAGGAGATGATGAAGAAGATGAAGGGCGGCGGCATGATGAAACTCATGAAGCGTATGGGGGGCATGAAAGGCATGCCCAAGCCCTTCTAGGCTGCAACGGTCAGCACCTCACCGCGCAGGCTGTAGTGCAAGGCCTCGGTGATGTTCACGTCGAGCATCTGGCCAATCAGTCGTCTGGGGGCCTTGAAGTTCACCACCCGGTTGCATTCTGTCCGGCCCATCAGTTCCTCCGCGTCCCGTCTGGACGGCCCTTCCACGAGGATGCGCTGTACCGTGCCCAGGCGGCTGGCGCTGATGCGCTTGAGATTGGCCTCGATCGCTGCCTGGAGCAGCTGCAGGCGCCTGAGCTTGACCTCGTGCGGCGTATCGTCGTGCAGGTTGGCCGCGGGAGTGCCGGGGCGCGGGCTGAAGATGAAACTGAAGGAGTTGTCGAAGCCCACGTCCTCGATCAGCTTCATCATCCTGCTGAAATCGTCATCGGTCTCACCCGGAAAGCCGACGATGAAGTCGCTGCTGATGGATATGTCGGGGCGGATGGCGCGCAGCTTGCGCACCGTGCTTTTGTATTCCATCGCCGTGTAGCCACGCTTCATGGCCATCAGGATGCGGTCGCTGCCGTGCTGCACCGGCAGGTGCAGGTGGCTGACCAGCTTCGGGCATTTCTCGTACGCGGCGATCAGTGAGGGCGTGAACTCGTTGGGATGGCTGGTGGTGTAGCGGATGCGCTCGATGCCGGGGATTTCGGCCACGTACTCGATCAGCGTGGCGAAGTCGGCCATCTCCACGGCGCTCGTGACGTTCGAAACCTTGCCGCTCATGGGCGCTCGCCAGGCGTTGACGTTCTGCCCCAGCAGGTTGACTTCCCTGACCCCCTGGTCGGCCAGGCCGGCGATTTCCACCAGCACGTCCTCGAAGGGGCGGCTCACTTCCTCGCCGCGGGTATAGGGCACGACGCAGTAGCTGCAGTACTTGGAGCATCCCTCCATGATGCTGACAAAGGCGGTGACGCCTTCCACCTTGGCCGGGGGCAGGTGGTCGAATTTCTCAATCTCGGGGAAGCTGATGTCCACCTGCGGGCGGTTCTGAGACTCGCGTGCGTTCAGCAGTTCGGGCAGGCGGTGCAGGGTCTGGGGGCCGAAAACCACATCCACATACGGTGCACGGCGGATGATCTCGGCACCTTCCTGGCTGGCCACGCAGCCGCCCACGCCGATCTTCACGCCTTTCTTTTTCAGGTGCTGCACGCGGCCGAGATCGGAGAACACCTTTTCCTGTGCTTTTTCGCGTACCGAACAGGTGTTGAAGAGGATGAGGTCGGCCTCTTCCACGTCCTGCGTCGGTTCATAACCCTGGGCGGCGCCCAGCACGTCGGCCATCTTGTCCGAGTCGTACTCGTTCATCTGACAACCGAAGGTCTTGATGAAAACTTTTTTGCTCATGGTGCGTTCCTGAAACCGATTGTCCCGATGGAAAGCCTGGCAGCGGCCACCAGGGTTTGCCGCGGCGGGCAGAGAGAAGGGGTCAGTACTGTGTGGCGCCCGGCTGGGCTATTGCGGCAGCAGCAGCCTCGCCGGCCGTGAGGACCCAGACCTCGTGCACCAGCCCCAGCGGGTCGCGCGTGTAGCGCACCACCAGCTCCTGTCCCAGCAGTGCCCCGGAGACGACCAGCAGGTTGTTGCGGTCGCGGATGCGCGCACCGGGTGCGAGCCGTGCCGGCTGGCCGTCCATCAGGACATCGGGCGGCGCCATCACCCGCAGCACGCCGCGCTGGGCCTTGGCGGAGATGGGCGGGATGCGCTGGGGATCGGCCATCTGGGCCGAAGCGCCGCCGGAGATAAGGGCCGCACCGAGGGCGAAGGCAAAACCGATGGCCCGGAAGCGGGGCGAGACTGACGGTAGACAGCGGTTCATGGTGTTTATCCAGAGGCTGAGGGTTGAACTGAGGCTTGCCAACTATAACGACGATCGGGGCGCTGGTTTGGTCGGCAGCAAGCAGCAAAAAACCCGCAGAGCGTGAGCGCGTGCGGGTTCCGGATATTCTGGTGGTGATAGGTGGATTTGAACCACCGACATCAGCATTATGAATGCTGCGCTCTAACCAACTGAGCTATATCACCAACGGGGCAAATTATACCGTTTTTTGCCGGCTCAGCAATTGCGGAAGGCGGGCTTGCGCTTGCCGACAAAGGCGTCCATGCCCTCCTTCTGGTCGGCCGTGGCGAACAAGGCGTGGAAGAGGCGGCGCTCGAACATGATGCCATCGTTGAGCGAGCCCTCGAAGGCCCGGTTCACGGCTTCCTTGGCCGCCATCACAGCCACCTGCGAGTAGTCGCAGATCATCAGGGCGGCGGCCAGGGTTTCGTCCATCAGCTTGTCCAGTGCCACCACGCGACTGACCAGGCCAGCGCGTTCGGCCTCGGTGGCGTCCATCATGCGGCCGGTCAGCGTCATGTCCATGGCCTTGGCCTTGCCCACGGCACGTGGCAGACGCTGCGTGCCGCCGGCGCCGGGGATCACGCCCAGCTTGATTTCGGGTTGGCCGAAGCGGGCGTTGTCGGCGGCGATGATGAAGTCGCACATCATGGCCATTTCGCAGCCGCCGCCCAGGGCAAAACCGCTGACGGCGGCAATCACCGGCTTGCGGATGCTGCGCAGGGTCTCCCAGTTGCGCGTGATGTAGTCGCCTTTGTAGACATCGGCGAAGCTGTAGCTGGCCATGGCCCCGATGTCGGCACCGGCGGCAAAGGCCTTTTCGCTGCCGGTGATGACCATGCAGCCGATGGCGGTGTCGGCATCAAAGGCCTTGAGCGCGGCTCCCAGTTCGTCCATCAGCTGGTCGTTCAGCGCGTTGAGCTGCTTGGGACGGTTCAGGGTGATGATGCCGACCTTGCCGGCTTCGGTGCGTACCTGGATCATTTCGTAAGTCATGCGGGTCTCCGTTGAAATCAGTTGCTCCATCATGCCGCCCAAAACGCGCGACGTATGAAAGGGCTTCATTCGCGGGCACCCGTGGAACCGGCTTGGCCGGGCCACTGGGTGCGCCCCCTTGAGGGGGTAGGTGGCCCCAGGGCCACCACGGGGGTGCTTCAAGTTTGCAGGAACATGCGATAGGCCGGGTTGCGGGTTTCCTCTACGTAGGCGTAACCCAGCGTTTCGAGGAATTTGGCAAAGGCCTTGTCGTCGGCCTTGGGCACCTGGATGCCCACCAGGATGCGGCCATAGTCGGCGCCCTGGTTGCGGTAATGGAAGAGGCTGATGTTCCAGCCCGGACGCATCAGGCTCAGGAATTTGAGCAGGGCGCCGGGGCGTTCGGGGAAGATGAAGCGCAACAGGCGCTCATCCCTGGCCAGCGCTGAATGACCGCCCACCATGTGGCGGATGTGCTCCTGGGCCAGATCGTCATGCGTGAGGTCCAGCGCAGGAAATCCGTGGCGCTTGAAGTTGGTCGCGATCTTGGTGCTCTCGTCGCGGGTTGACGTGGACAGCCCGACGAAGACGTGAGCCTTGCGCTCGTCGCTGATGCGGTAGCTGAACTCGGTCACGTTATGGGGCCCACCGGGTAGGGTGCCGATCAGTTCGCAGAAACGGCGGAAGCTGCCGCGTTCCTCGGGGATGGTCACGGCGAACAGGGCCTCGCGCTCCTCGCCCACCTCGGCGCGTTCGGCCACGAAGCGCAGGCGGTCGAAGTTCATGTTGGCGCCGCACAGGATGGCGGCATAGGTCTCGCCCCTGGTCTTGTGCTTGGCCACGTATTGCTTGATGGCGGCCACGGCCAGGGCACCGGCAGGCTCCACGATGGAGCGGGTGTCGACAAAGACGTCCTTGATGGCCGCACAGACGGCGTCGGTGTCGACCTCGATGTAATCGTCCACCAGCTTGCGGGTCAGGCGGAAGGTCTCCTTGCCCACCAGCTTGACGGCGGTGCCGTCGGAGAACAGGCCCACGTCCTGCAGGGTGACGCGCTTGCCCGCGCGCACCGACTGGATCATGGCGTTAGAGTCGTTCATCTGCACCCCGATGACCTTGATCTCCGGACGCACGGCCTTGATATAGGCCGCCACACCGCTGATCAGCCCACCGCCACCGATGGCCACAAATACGGCATCGAGCGGGCCCTGGTGCTGGCGCAGCATCTCCATGGCGATGGTGCCCTGGCCAGCGATCACGTCCGGATCATCAAAGGGATGAACGAAGGTCAGCCCCTGCTTCTTCTGTAGGGTCAGGGAATGGTTGTAAGCATCGGAATAGCTGTCGCCTTGCAGCACCACCTCTCCGCCCAGCGCCTTGACGGCGTCGATCTTGAGCTGTGGCGTGGTCGTGGGCATCACGATCACGGCGCGCGTGCCCAGTCGATTCGCACCCAGCGCCACGCCCTGGGCATGGTTGCCGGCCGAGGCACAGATCACGCCCTTCTTCAGCTGTTCCGGCGTCAGATGCGCCATCTTGTTGTAGGCGCCGCGCAGCTTGAAACTGAACACCGCCTGCTGGTCCTCGCGCTTGAGCAGCACCTTGTTGTGCAGGCGACGGCTCAGGGCCTTGGCGGGTTCGAAAGGGGACTCGACGGCCACGTCGTAGACGCGCGCGGTCAGGATTTTTTTCAGGTAATCAGCGGGCTGCAGAGGTCTTGTTTTCATGAGGGCTGGCGGTGTGGGGATAATTTGCGCCAGACCCCCATTTTGACAAGGAACAGAACATGGAATGCACAGTCAGCTGGACCGGCGCCACCGGCGCACGCTCCAACATGGGTTTTGTAGCCGAAACCGGCAGCGGCCACGTGCTGGTGATGGACGGCGCGCCCGATGCGGCCAAGCCCGAAAACGGCGGCCAGAACCTGGCCCCGCGGCCCATGGAAACTGTGCTGGCCGGCACTGGCGGCTGCACAGCCTACGACGTGGTGCTCATTCTCAAGCGCGGCCGCCACGAGGTGCGCGGCTGCAGCGTCAAGCTCAGCAGCGAGCGGGCCACCGAAGACCCCAAGGTCTTCACCAAGATCCACATGCACTTCACCGTCACCGGACTAGGCATCCCGGCCGCCGCCGTGGAACGTGCCATCAAGATGAGCCACGACAAGTACTGTTCGGCCAGCATCATGCTGGGCAAGACGGCCGAGATCACGACCAGTTTCGACGTCTTGGAGATTTGATCGGCGTCGGAGACCCGGGTTTGTCTCAGATGTAGTGGGCGGTGGTGGTCATCACCTTGGCGGCGGTGCGCATGAGTTCTTTCACCGGGCCGGGCAGTTCCGCTGCCCCGGCTTTCTGCGCGTCCACGGCGTGGTTCACCTCGTCGGCAGCCATCTGCGCCACGATGGCGCGCGAAGTCTGGTCTCCTGCGGGCAGCCGGTTCATATGGCTCATCAGATGGGCTTCCACCTGGCGCTCGGTTTCCACCACAAACCCCAGGCTGACCGCATTCCCCAGGCGCCCGGCCAGCAGGCCGATGCCGAAGGCGCCGGCGTACCAGAGCGGGTTGAGCAGCGAGGCGCGTGACCCCAGTTCGTCCAGGCGCTGCTTGGTCCAGGCCAGGTGATCGGTCTCTTCGGCGCAGGCGCGCGTGAAGTGCGCGCGCAGGGCGGGGCTGGGTGTGGTCAGAGCCTGCGCGGTGTAGAGCGCCTGTGCACAGACCTCGCCCACGTGGTTCACACGCATCAATGCGGCCGAAAGGCGCTTGTCTTCGCTGGTCAACTCCCCGTCCGGGGTGGCCGGTCGAGGTGTGGGATGTGTGGCCCGAGGCGGGGCAAACAGTGTGCGCAGGGCCGTGTCGGCAGCGCGGAGCAGGGCGTCGGTGGGCATGGTCATGGATGAATTGTCCCGAATTTAGCCACGGGCTACCTTGGCTTGGCTCAACAAGGCTTCGATCAGCGGCCTGTAGGGCGTGGCCTCTGGCGGCGGCCCATCGGCTTGGGCAGCGGCGTGACGCAGCCGGCCCAGCTCCTCCAGCACGGCTTCGAGTAGCGGGGGCTCCAGCAGGTAGAACCCGACCCGGTTGTGGTTCAGTACGGCCACGGGCCGGCCTTCGGCCTGGCGCAGCACGGCGGCCGGGTTCTTCTTGAATTGGGACATGCTCACGGCCCGATCAACCAGCAAAGTTTGCATAAAAGGCTCTTTTATTGGCGCTAAGTTTGGAGCTTAATGGATGGGGGAGAGGCTAGGCCCCATCGGTATTGCCTGTTGTTTGTGCAATGTTGCAGGGTCACAACGAAACCTGGGGCGAATCGGGAGGACTCGGGGGTTTTCCTTTGACCCGGCTATCGGGCTCTGGTGCAATACATCCAACTTCCTTGTTAGAGGAGGTTGGCCCGGGGATCCGGAAACTCCCTTCGGGACCCCTTGTTAAACCTTTGGAGAACTTTCAATATGAAAAAGACCCTGATTGCCGTGGCCGCCCTGGCTGCCACCAGCGCTTTCGCCCAGAACGTGACCGTCTCCGGTACCCTGGACGCCACCTATCGTTCGAGCAAGACCGAAACCACTGCTGGCACCACGGTTAACAGCACGCGTATCAGCAAGGACGGCATCGGCACGACCGGTTTCACCCTGTCCGGTTTGGAAGATCTGGGCGGCGGTCTGAAGGCTGACTTCCTGTTGGAAACCAACTTCAACACGGCCGACACCGCCACCGAAGGCAGCGGCGGCACCTACGGCACCGGCCAGTCCTTCGTCGGCCTGTCGGGCTCCTTCGGTTCCGTCAAGCTGGGCGCTCCGAACTCCCCCACCCTGACCGTCCAGGGTGCTCGTGGCGCCAGCTTCAACACCAAGGACGCCGGCCGCGTCTCTCTGGGTGCTGGTGGCTACTCCACCCTGATGGGCCTGTCCGTGACCCGCTTCGACAGCTCGATCGCCTACACCTCGCCGAACTTCTCCGGCTTCAGCTTCGTTCTGTTGTACTCGCCCAAGTCTGACGACGGCGCCACCCCCGTTGCTGGCGCCCTGTCCGACGTCGGCCTGTTCTATGCCAACGGCCCCATCGCTGCTGGCGTGAGCAAGTTCGCCCGCGAAATCGGTAGTGGTGGTACTGCTGGTGGCAGTGGTAACGCTGGTACCTCTACCGCAGTTGTTGGCTCCAAGAATGACCTGACCAGCTACTATGTGTCGTACGACTTCCAGTTCGCCAAGTTCACCCTGGGTGGTCACAGCTACAAGGCTACCGACGCGACTGGTACGGACACGGCTGATAACGCCGGCATGAACCTGGCTGCCGATGTGCCGCTGTCTCCCGCCCTGACCCTGTCGGCCAACATCCAGAAGCTGGACGACAAGCTCGTCGGCAACGTCGACTCGACCATGACGGGCCTGGGTGTGCAGTACGCTCTGAGCAAGCGTTCGACCACCTACGCACGCTACATCGTCGAGAAGGCCGACAACGCCGGCGCCGCTGTTGTCAAGGACACCAGCCGCCTGCTGGTCGGCCTGCGCCACAACTTCTGATCTGACGCTGGCGCAAGCCAGCTGAAGGTAAGAGTCAAGAACCCTGTCGCGGCAACGTGGCAGGGTTTTTTTATGGGATGGTTGATTTTTAATGGACAGGACTCAGCTTTTGATGCAATCGAAATACAAACGGGGAGCAGTGACCCTGGGGGTATTTCCTGCGCTCGGTGCAATAGCCTTGATGCTGCTGGGCTTGACGGCCTGCAGCTCAACGACATCCTCGCTTGAGCGGGCCTCAAGCGAGTCACAGGCCTTTTATGGCTGGCAGCACATGCCACTGCCGGGCAAGGCGGCCACAGCTTATCTGCCCGTGCACGTTGCCGGGCGGGAGGCCATGGAAGTACAGGCCCTGTCCTCGGCCAGTCTCTTGCGGCGCAAGCTGGGCATCGCGCCTGAGGATCTGGGGCAGATCCGTTTTTCGTGGCAGGTGCCGGCACTGATGCCGACGGCAGACCTGGCGCGGCGTGACCGTGCGGATTCTGTGGTCCGAGTGGTCTTGAGCTTTGATGGTGACCGGTCCAGCTTATCCACCCGTGACCACATGCTGTCAGAACTGGTCCAGTTGATGACGGGCGAAGCGTTACCCTATGCGACGCTGATGTACGTCTGGTGCCCGACGCGCGAAGCCGGCAGTGTCATCACCAACCCGCGTACGGACCGTATCCGCAAGCTGGTGGTGGAGTCCGGCCCGGCACGGTTGAACCAGTGGCTGGATTATGAGCGCGATATACGTGCAGATTACCGCCAGGTGTTTGGCGAAGAGCCCGGCCGGTTGATCGGCGTGGCCATCATGACCGACAGCGACAACACGCAATCACAGGCGCGTGCCTGGTACGGCCCGGTGGAGCTGGATGGCGCCGTGCTGGCGCGCCATCCCTAGGGCATGACAGTGCCGGGGCTGCGTCTCAGGCGTAGCGCTTGTTGCGCAGGTTGTTCTTCATTTCCTTGAGCATGGGCTGCAGGCGGTTGCCGCCGATGCGCAAGGCCACGCAGGTGGCCAGGATGTCCACGATCATCAGGTGCATCAAACGCGAGACCATGGGGCTGTAGCGGTCGTAGCCCTCGGGATGGTCGGCCGCGAGGTGGATGTGGCCGGCCATGGCCAGCGGCGAGCCGCTGGTGGTGATGATGATGGTGGTGGCGCCATTCTTGCGCGCGATGTCGCTGGCATCCATCAGGTCGCGGGTGCGGCCCGAATTGGAGATGACCACCATGCAGTCCCCCGGGCCCATCAGAGACGCGCTCATGACCTGCATGTGGCCATCGCTGTAGGCCACGGTGTTCACGCCCAGCCGGAAGAACTTGTGCTGCGCGTCCAGCGCCACGATGCCCGAATTGCCCGCGCCGATGAACTCGATGCGCTTGCCGGTCTTGTAGGTGGCGGCCAGCGCGGCCGCGGCCTTGTCGATCGCCGCCGTGCTGGCGTTGTTGCGGTACTTGAGAAAGGCCGACACCGTGTTGTCGATCACCTTGACCACCACGTCGCTGGTCTTGTCGTCCACGTCCACGCTGCGGTGGATGAAGGGCACACCTTCGCTGACGGTGCCGGCCAGCTTGAGCTTGAAGTCGGACAGGCCGTCGTAGCCCATGCTGCGGCAAAACCGCACCACGGTGGGTTTGCTCACATGCGAGCGGTCGGCCAGTTCGCTGACGGGCAGGTTGGCAAAGGCGCGTGGATCGGCCAGGACAAGCTGGCCCACGCGCTGTTCGGCCGGAGCCAGCGAGGGAAGCGAAGCGCGGATGCGGTCGAGCATGAGGTCTCCAGTGAGGCGTCTGGTGCCTGCGCACTGTGAACAGGCACCGGGTCAGACGCGCATGGTTACATGAAATGAAGAGAAAGCGTAATTTTATTTCACTCATAATTCAAGCCCATGAACCAACTCGATGCGCTGCGCCAGTTCACCACCGTGGTGGCCGATACGGGCGATTTCCACCAGCTGGCGGCGGTCAAACCGCAGGACGCGACGACCAACCCTTCGCTCATTCTCAAGGCGGTGCAGAAGCCCGACTACCAGCCCTTGCTGCAGCAGGCCGTGGACCAGTTCCGCGGCCGTGCGCTGGATGAAATCATCGACCGCTTGCTGGTGCGCTTCGGGTGCGAGATCCTTGCGCTCATCCCGGGGCGGGTTTCGACCGAGGTCGACGCCCGCCTGAGCTTCGATACGCAGGCCACGGTGGCGCGCGCCGAACGCATCATCGAGCTGTACCAGGCCGAGGGCATCCATATCGACCGCGTGTTGATCAAGATCGCCGCCACCTGGGAGGGCATCCAGGCGGCCGCGTTGCTGGAGAAGCGTGGCATCCATACCAATCTCACGCTTTTGTTTTCGTTTTGCCAGGCCGTGGCCTGCGGACAGGCGCAGGTGCAGCTGATCTCGCCCTTCGTGGGCCGGATCTATGACTGGTACAAGAAGGCCGCCGGCACGACCTGGGACGAGGTGGCCAACAGCGGCGCAAACGACCCGGGTGTGAAGTCCGTCCACGCGATCTACAAGTACTACAAGTGCCATGGCATCAGCACCGAGGTCATGGGGGCAAGTTTTCGCAACGTGGGCCAGATCGTGGCGCTCGCGGGCTGTGACCTGCTGACCATTTCGCCCGAGCTGCTGGCGCAGCTGGCGGGCAGCGACGCACCGGTCAGGCGGGCCCTGGCTCCCGAAGCGGCACGCACACTGGACCTGCCGGCCGTGCAGTATGACGAGGTGGGCTTCCGTTATGCACTCAACGAAGACGCCATGGCCACCGAAAAACTGGCCGAAGGCATACGTGCCTTTGCCGCCGACACGGTGAAGCTTGAGCAACTGGTGCGCGCTGCCTGATGACACGCACCCGATGTGACCGTACGCCGGCGTGGTCGGCCTTGCGTACCTTGTACGAGGCCGAGGGCCGGTCTCTGGATCTGCGACAGGCCTTCGCCACGGATCCGGGCCGCTTCGAGGGCCTGAGCCTGCAGGCGCCCCATGTGTTTGCCGATCTCTCCAAGAACCTGATCACCACCGCGATCCAGGCCCAGCTGACCGAACTGGCACGCCAGTGCGGCATGTCGCAGCACCGTGATGCCATGTTTCGCGGCGAGCCTGTGAACAGCACGGAGGGCCGGGCAGCCATGCACTTCCTGCTGCGCCACCCCGGCGGAGCCGCAGCCCCTCAACTGACGCCATACGTTCAGGGCGAGCTGCACGAAGTACATGATGTGCTGAATACCATGCTGACCTACGTTCAGGCTGTGCGTGAGGATGCTGCTATCACCGATGTGGTGAACATCGGCATCGGGGGCTCCGACCTGGGACCCCAGATGGCGGTGCTGGCGCTGGACGAGTTTGTCGATCATGGCAAGCGCTACCACTTTGTTTCCAGCGTCGACGGGCACGAACTCAGCAGCGTGTTACGCCAGGTGAGGCCTGAGAGCACCTTGTTCCTGGTGGCGTCCAAGTCGTTTACGACACTGGAGACCATGACCAATGCCCGCTCCGCCAAGGCCTGGTTCGAAGCGCAGGGCGGGCGTGATGTGGCGCGTCACTTCTGTGCGCTGACCAGCAATGTGCAGGCGGCGGCCGAGTTCGGCATCAGCACCACGTTCGGTTTCTGGGACTGGGTGGGGGGGCGCTATTCCATGTGGTCGGCCATCGGTTTGCCGATTGCCATTGCCATTGGCGCGCAGCGCTTCCGCGAACTGCTGGCCGGGGCGCATGCCATGGACGAGCATTTCCGTACCGCGTCCCTGGAGCGCAACCTGCCGGTGCAGCTGGCCTTGCTCGACCTCTGGTATCGCAATTTCCACGGCTTCGGCAGCCGTAGCGTGGCGCCTTATCACAGCGGCTTGCGTCGCATGCAGGCCTACCTGCAGCAGCTGGAGATGGAAAGCAATGGCAAGCGTGTCGATGAGGCCGGGCAGGCCCTGCCCTACGCCACGTCCCCCGTGATCTGGGGCGAGCCGGCGGCCAACGGCCAGCACGCCTATTTCCAGATGCTGCACCAGGGCAGCGACGTGATCCCGGTCGAGTTCATTGCGGTCAGGAAGGTGGCGCATGACCTGCCCGCGCATCACCACAAGCTGCTGGCCAATGGCCTGGCCCAGGCCCAGGCGCTGATGCTGGGGCAGGACGACATGGGTGGTCACCGTCACATGCCGGGCAACCGGCCCAGTACCTTCCTGGTCCTGGACGAGCTGACACCGGCCAGCCTGGGCGCGCTCATCGCGCTGTACGAACACCGCGTCTTCGTGGCGGGGTCGCTCTGGGGCATCAACAGTTTCGACCAGTGGGGCGTGGAGCTTGGCAAGGTGCTGGCCAAGGCCATCGAGCCGCGCCTGGAAAGCGGCGACACCACAGGCCTGGACGCATCAACGGCCGGCCTGCTCCGACGCTTGCGCAGCTAGAAAACAGGCGCCCAGGAAAAAACCCGCAGCGTGCTAGCACTGCGGGTTTTTTCTTTGTGTCGAGTAACGTAACGCTACTCGACGCAGCGTGAGGCTTCAGGCCTAGGCGCAAGGGCGCAGACAGTACCTTAGGGTACGGCCAGCCCTTGCAACAACGGCATGGAGCCTCAGGCAAGGAGCAATTACATGCCCATGTCGCCCATGCCGCCCATACCACCCATGCCGCCAGGCATGCCACCGCCGGCCGCGCCTTCGTCCTTCGGGGACTCGGACACCATGCACTCGGTGGTCAGCATCAGCGAAGCGACCGATGCAGCGTTCTGCAGGGCGGTGCGGGTCACCTTGGTCGGGTCCAGGATACCCATTTCGATCATGTCGCCGTAGGTGTCGTTGGCGGCGTTGAAGCCGTAGTTGCCCTTGCCATTCAGCACGGCGTTGACGACCACGCTGGGCTCGCCGCCGGCGTTGTAGACGATCTCGCGCAGAGGGGCTTCGATGGCCTTGAGCACCAGCTTGATGCCGGCGTCCTGGTCGGCGTTGTCACCCTTGATGGTGCCAGCAGCCTGACGGGCGCGCAGCAGGGCCACGCCACCACCGGCCACGATGCCTTCTTCCACGGCAGCGCGGGTGGCGTGCAGGGCGTCTTCCACGCGGGCCTTCTTTTCCTTCATCTCGACTTCGGTGGCCGCGCCAACCTTGATCACGGCCACACCGCCGGCCAGCTTGGCCACGCGTTCTTGCAGCTTTTCGCGGTCGTAGTCGCTGGTGGCTTCTTCGATCTGCACGCGCACTTGCTTGACGCGGGCTTCGATGTCCGCAGCAGCGCCGTTGCCGTCGATGATGATGGTGTTTTCCTTGCCCACTTCGATGCGCTTGGCCTGGCCCAGATCGGCCAGGGTCACCTTCTCGAGCGTCAGGCCCACTTCTTCAGCAATGACCTTGCCGCCGGTCAGGATGGCGATGTCTTCCAGCATGGCCTTGCGACGGTCGCCAAAGCCCGGCGCCTTGACAGCCACAACCTTCAGAATGCCGCGGATGGTGTTGACCACCAGAGTCGCCAGGGCTTCGCCTTCGACGTCTTCGGCAATGATCAGCAGCGGACGGCCAGCCTTGGCGACTTGCTCCAGCGTGGGCAGCAGGTCACGGATGTTGGACACCTTCTTGTCGTACAGCAGCACGAAGGGGTTGTCCAGCAGGGCAGCCTGCTTCTCGGGGTTGTTGATGAAGTAGGGCGACAGGTAACCACGGTCGAACTGCATGCCTTCAACGACGTCGAGTTCGTTCTGCAGGCTCTTGCCGTCTTCCACGGTGATCACGCCTTCCTTGCCGACCTTGTCCATGGCATTGGCGATGATCTCGCCGATGCTGGTGTCGCTGTTGGCGGAAATGGAGCCGACCTGGGCGATTTCCTTGGAGGTGGTGGTGGGCTTGGAGGCCTTCTTCAGCTGTTCGATCAGGGCCGTCACGGCTTTGTCGATGCCGCGCTTCAGGTCCATCGGGTTCATGCCGGCGGCCACGTACTTCATGCCTTCGCGCACGATGGCCTGGGCCAGCACGGTGGCGGTGGTGGTGCCGTCACCGGCGTTGTCAGACGTCTTGGAAGCAACTTCCTTGACCATCTGCGCGCCCATGTTCTGCAGCTTGTCCTTGAGTTCGATTTCCTTGGCCACGGACACGCCGTCCTTGGTCACGGTGGGGGCGCCGAAGGAGCGCTCGAGCACCACGTTGCGGCCCTTGGGGCCCAGGGTTACCTTGACGGCGTTGGCCAGGATGTTCACACCCTCGACCATGCGGGCGCGGGCTTCACCGCCGAAAATTACGTCTTTAGCTGCCATTTGAAATCTCCGAATTCAGTTCAATAAGGGTAAGGAGCCGAGATTTACTTCTCGACCACGGCAAACAGGTCTTCTTCTTTCATGACCAAGAGTTCGTCGCCGCCAACCTTGACGGTCTGGCCGCTGTACTTGCCGAACAGCACGCGGTCGCCGACCTTGATGTTCATGGCGACGATCTCGCCCTTGTCGTTCTTGCGACCGGGGCCCACAGCCAGGACTTCACCCTGGTCGGGCTTCTCGGCGGCGCTGTCGGGGATGACGATGCCGGAGGCAGTCTTGGTTTCGTTTTCAACGCGCTTGACAATCACGCGATCGGCCAGAGGACGCAGTTTCATCAGGGCTCTCCTAGAGTTTGAAACAGTGGGTTGGAATATTTGAGTACCGAAGTTGGCGCTCATTAACTTGACATTGAATCCGAAGTGTTAGCACTCGAATCCAGTGAGTGCCAATGATAAGGCAATTTCGGATCTTTTCAAGACCGGGGTCGGACCGGGGTGCGCGTTGCGCGCAGGAAACAGGTGAGAGGGAATTGTTCACACCGATCTGAGCTGTCGGCCTTGGCTGAACGGGGTGTACCGGGGCCTGACCCATAATCAAACGATGCTCCGGCAACAACGCGAGATCTTCGTCGGCTTCCTTCTTCTCTGTGTCCTTGTGCTCGGATTGATGGGCACCCAGGCCTTGCGACGGGCGGACCAGGCGCTTTACGACGAACAGTCACGCTGGCTGCGTGCGCTGGCGCCAGGGGCCTTGCCACAGGATGTGGTGGTGATCGGCCTGGACGAGCTGGCCTACGAGTCCTTCCCCGAACCCTATGCTCTGTGGCATCGCTATCTGGGGGAGCTCTTCACCGGCTTGGCCGCTGCCCGCCCCGCGGTTGTGGGGGTCGCGGCGCCGCTGCCGGTCCGTTCCTACGATTTCCTGATCAAGGGGGTCGATGCCCCCTTGCTGGAAGGCGTGCGCAAGCTGCGGGCCACGACGCCCCTGGTGCTGGGCCAGCCCATGGGTCTGGAGCGGCATCTGCGCCCCATCGCCCCCGAATTGCTGCAGGCCGCCGGTGACCAGGCCTTGAGTTCGCTGGTCTTGTGCGAAGACCGCGATGGCATCGTGCGCCGCATCAACCAGCGCCGTTGTATTGATGAGGACCGCAACCCCTCGCTGGCCGATCTGATGGCCAAGGTGATGGGGCGTGAAAGCTCGGCCCGCGGCCTGATCGACTACACGGTCGGGGGACCGATCGAATACACCTCGCTGCAGACGGTGCTCGGCTGGCTGCGCCAGGGGCAGGCGGCAGAACTGGAAAAGCTGGTCCGGGGGCGGGTCGTGGTGGTGGCCAGTCTGCTGCCCAGTGAAACCCGTTATCGGTTGCCGGTCCCGCTGGCCGCCTGGGATCCAGAAAATCGCAGTGGCCCGGCCGCCCTGGTGCATGTACAGGCCCTGCGTTCACTGCTGGGGCGTGGTTGGGTCGATCCGGTGGAGACGATGCTGTCCTGGCCCTTGGCACTGGCCATGGCCTTGCTCTGGTTCGGTCGCAATGGCTGGACCAAGACCCTGGCCCTGCTGGCTGTGGGCGTGGTGGTCACGGGAATTTCTGTGGTGGGCTTGTGGCGTGGCTGGTACCTGCCCCTGGGCAGCCTGTTGGGCGCCGCACTGCTCGCTTTCCTGGCGCGCCTGGCCTGGGAGTCCGCCCGGCATTACCGCGAAAAGCAGCTGCTGCGCACGGCCTTTGCCGGCCATGTCAGTCCGCAGGTGATGCGCGCCATTCTGCGCGGTAATCTGCAGCCCGAGACCACCGGCCAGCGTTGCCGGGTGACCATCCTTTTTGCCGATATCCGCGGGTTCACGGCGCGCAGCGAGCAGAGCTCGCCGGAGAATCTGATCGAGCTGCTCAACGCGTACTACGCAGAAATGGGCGCGGCCATCCATGGACGTGGTGGCGCCATCGATAAATTCATCGGTGATGGACTCATGGCCACATTCGGTGTGCCGCAGCCACTGGACGCGCCCGAGCGCAATGCGCTGGAGGCCGCCCAGGACATGCTGGTGCGCCTGAGCCGGCTCAACGGGGAACTGAAGACTCAGGGCCATGCGCCTCTGGAGATCGGTATCGGCATCCATGTGGGTGAAGTGGTGGCGGGTTACGTCGGGACGCGGCGGCGGCGCGATTTCACGGTCATCGGTGACCCGGTCAACACGGCCTCACAGCTGGAGTACATGAGCAAGACGCTGGGCTACCCCGTGATCTGTTCGCACGAGGTGGCCCTGGCTGTGGGCCAGACCGGTGGCCTGGTCGACCTGGGCGCACAGGCCATCAAGGGGCACTCGGACGTGCATGTCTGGGGCTGGAATCCGTCCCTGAGCCAGCGTGTGGAGGCGGAGGCTACCGCATGAATGCGCTGGTGACTGGCCGCCTGTACGGCTATGCCCTCATGACCTGGCTGGCACTGACCCGCTGGTCGCGGTTGGGCGAACCGCAACTGCGCTACCAGCTCTACCGGCAGGTCCATGCAACGGGAATCGCCGCCTTGCCGGTGACGGGCGCGCTGGCCGCGCTCACGGGGGCGGCGGCCGTGACCCAGCTCACAGCCTTGGCCGGGCAGAACAGCGATCTCGCACAGTCCTGGCTGTTCTACGGCCTGTTCTTTGAACTGGCGCCGCTCCTGTCGGGGCTGGTGCTGGTGGCGCGCAGCAGCGCAGCCATGGCCTCGGAGCTGGCGGTCATGAACCAGCACGACGAATACCAGGCGTTGCGGCGCATGGGCATACCACCGGCCGACTATCTGCTGCTGCCCCGCATCCTGGGGCTGGCGCTGGGGCTGCCCGTTGTCACCATCTTCTTCCAGATCGTGGCCGTGGTCAGCGGCTGGCTGGCCGTGTCCCTGCTGCAGGGGCTGCCCCTGGCGCAGGTGGCCGGGCACTTCCTGGAACTGGCCGATCCCTGGCTGACGCTGCTCAGTCTGCTCAAGAGCGCGGTCATGGGCTTGTTGATCGGCGTGATCGCCTGCCACCATGGCAGCAGCGCCGGACGTTCCTCGCGCGATCTGTCGGGTATTTCGATCCATGCCGTGGGCAATGGCATGGTGGCCGTGTTCCTGGTGGACGTGATGGTGGCCCTGCTGGTGTACTGGATCAAACGATGAGCAGGGTGTGGATGTCCTGGATCAAAGGCCGGCAAGCTGCCGTCGTCTCCCTGGTGCGGCGGCTCGGCGCACGTGCCTACCTTGCCTTCGCCCTGGTGTTCACCACGCTCATCGTGGCCGACCTGGGCCTGCTCAATATGGTGGCGGCTGCCGACACCAAGCTCTTCGATACGCTGATCTCGCACCGCCTGCTCGTGCCCAAGCCTGATGCGGACATCGTCATCCTGGATATCGACGAGGCCAGCCTGGCCGGCATGGCCAAAGAGCAGGGTCGCTGGCCCTGGCCGAATCGCGTCCTGGGGGAGATGGTTCGGGGGCTGGAAGCGCAGCAGCCGCGCGCCATCGTCTTCGACATCCTGTTCTCCGATCCGGACGTGCAGCGGCCCGAGAGCGACGCGGCCTTCAACGCCGACATCGCCCGTTCGACCACGACCTTCTTCCCCATGCTGCGGCTGGACCCGCAGAATGATCGACTGAGCCGCATCCCGGTGGGGGCGCTCCCGGGAGCCCGGGCCTTGCAGCCGGGCGCAGATGCGAACACACCGATCGCCATCATCCTGCCCAAGGTGCCGGCGGCACTGGACAACGGGCGCCTGGGCACGCACCAGGTGACACCCGATGCGGACGGCATCATCCGCCGCTACCCGACCTGGATCGAGCATGCGGGCTGGCGCATTCCCTCGATGCCGCAGCGCATTGCCGAGGAGTTCGGTTACCCCGGGGCTGATCAGCCCGAAACGCTGCTGAACTGGCGTGGCAAGCCCTTCACCTACCAGTACGTCTCGTTTGTCGACGCCTACCGCGATCTGAAGGCTGGGAAGAAGCAACGGCCGGCTGACGAGTTCAAGGGCAAGATCGTCATCATCGGCTCCACGGCGCCCAGCCTGTTCGACATCAAGGGCACGCCGATGGCGCACATCCATCCGGGTGTGGAGATCATGGCCACGGCCATCGACAACTTCAAGAACGGGGACTACCTGCGCGAGCGGCCCAAGTGGGTGATGAAGCTCGCGGCCCTGCTGCTGATCTGGGGCATGGCCATCGCCCTCTACCGCCAGACCCGCATCGAAGTGTTCGATACGGTTTTCGGCGCCCTGCAGGGCGGGCTGGTGGTGCTGGCTTTCGCCGTCGTCAATCTGACGGACTGGTACCTCGATGCGTCGGCGCCGTTGTCACTGGGGCTTTCATACTTCGCGCTCTCGCGTGTCTACTACGGTGTGTCGAAGAAGTGGCTGGCCAACAGCCGCGTGCAGGACATGGAGCGCCAGGCCCAGGGCCAGCGCCTGCTGGCGGTGCTGGCCTTGCGCCTGGAGGGCGCCACGGCGTCGCAGCGCCGCCGCCTCAAGGGGGACCTGGACCATCTGGTGGCGCGTTCGCGGCACGAAGCGGGACGCATCGTCGACCTGATCGAGGACCCGGGTTTCGTGCAGAAGGTTTTTTCGGACGTGATGCTGGTCTACTGGCTGCTCGAGGACCCTGCTGACAACTGGCAGGAAGATGCCGTGATGATCGAGCAAGGCCTGATGCATACGCGCGCTCAGGATGTGGCCGGAGGCCACTTGCGTTTCGCGCGCCGGCATGCGCTGATTCGTTGGGAAACGACAGACGGATGGACAGCTTCTGCCTTTACCACTATTCTGGCTGCGATGAACGACACCGTCAGCGTGGCCGCTTCACTTCCCACTGATCAGGAAAACCACCGATGAAATTCGCGAAGCAATTTGCCTGGGGGCTGGCTGCAGTGGCCATGGCCTCGATCACTACACTGGGTCACGCCGCTGATCCGGCCGCCGACAAGAAGGCCGTGGCCAAGCCGCTCGGCGGCGCTGCGCTGCTGCAGCTTGACGATGGACGCAGCGGCAAGGGCAACCTGATCGCCACCACCGGCATCCGCGGTTTCAGCAAGCCGCCGGCGGTGGCCGCGCACGCGCTGATCATGACCATCGGCGACTACCAGGGCAACATTCCCAAACTCAAGGGCGTGCCTTTTGACACCGCGACGGCCACGGAGATTGCGCGGCGCATGGGTGTGCCGCAGGCCAATATCCGTGCGCTGAGCGACGGGCAGCTCACGCTCGAAGGGATGCGCAAGGCCTTCGATGAGCTCGAAAGCAAACTGGGCGGCGACGACCAGGTGTTCATCTACTACTCGGGCCACGGCGGACGCCAGCTGGTGCAGGAGGAGGGCGTCGAGCGCTGCGCTGAATCCCTGATCACCGTCGAGGGGCAGCCCTTCACTGATGCCGAGATGGAAGACCGGCTCAAGCGCCTGTCGGCCAAGTCGCAGAAAACCATTGTTTTCCTCGATGCCTGTCATTCCGGCGGCGTGACCACACGCTCGGTCGGCAACGCGCCGTTCGCCCCCAAGTCCTATACCGCCGGGCAGAGTTGCGTCAAACCCACCAATATGCTGACACGCAGCATCAACGCGCCCAAGCCTGCGGGCAGTGGTGGCGCCAACTTCGTGCACATTGCCGCGGCCCGCGACAGCGAGGTCTCGCTGGACCAGCCCGGTCGCGGTGGCGTGGCCTCCCAGGCCTGGCTGGCCTGCCTGGCTGGCGCCGCAAAGGACACGGATGGCAGCGGTGGCCTGTCGGCCGGCGAGATCCAGGCTTGCGCGCAGGACCGCATCAACGACAAGCTCAAGAATGTGCAGGGTTTCCTGCCGCACCATGTGTCGGTGAACGGCAACCCCTCGATGGTGCTCAGTTATGCCGCCAAGGACACCGGGGTGGCCGCGCCGGCACCTGCGCCTGCTGCGATGCCGGTGCCGCTGGCCAACGTCGGGGCGGTGGCGCCTGCCCCGGTCGCTGCGCCCGTTCCCGCTCCAGCGGCCCCGGTGGCCAAGCCCTCGACGCTGGCCGCGTTGCAGGACATCTACAACAGTCGTGACGACCGTCGCCTCGTGACGCTGACAGCGGCCAAGCCGGCCCTGAAGATCGGTGTCGACACCGTCGATTTCACGCTGACCTCGCGCGAGGGGGGTTACGTCTACCTGGTCATGGTGGGCTCCGACGGCGAGACCTTCGACCTGCTGTTCCCCAACCAGATCGATCGCAACAACATGATCGAGCCAGGCGGCACCATGCGCCTGCCGCGCCCGGCCTGGCAGCTGTCTGCCGAGGGCCCGCCCGGCAAGAACACCCTGCTGGCCATCGTGACCGACAACCCGCGTGATTTCAGTTCGGCCGGGCTCAAGCCCGCAGGACCGTTCTCGGTGGTGGACGCGGTGGCAGCGAAAGACATCCAGCTGGTCACCGTGGGGGCCGCCCGGCCGGCCGATGCGGAATGCGCCAACCCGGCCAGCACGCGTAATTTGTCGATCAAGAAGCGCTGTTCCACCGGCTATGCTGCCGCCCTGCTGACCATCGAAGAGGTGCGCTGACCGTGCGCTGGGAGGCCATACGCGAGCAGCGTCAGCTGCGCCTGTGCCATGAGGGCGAGGCCGTGCTGAGCCTGCCGCTGGATCAGGGCGGGCGTTACCGTCTGGTGGCGCCAGATGTTCCCGGCATCGATGCCGTCCTCGCCGCGCTGGAGTCCGTGCCCGGCTTGGCGGTGTTGCCGGCGGACGGCGGTCTGCTCGGGGCCATGACGGTGTCGGCCAATCTGTCGCTGGCGCTGAGCTACGGCGTGGAGGTGGATGCCCAGGCCCGACGCGACTGGGACCACACACTGCGGCTTGCGTTCAAGCTCTGCGGCATCAGTGAAGAGCGACAGCGCACCCTGGCCCGTGCGCAGCCCATGCGCATGGAGCGCCAGGAGCGCTGGCTGGCCGGTTTCATGCTCCAGCTGATGCGCCCGCCCGAGCTGCTGGTCTTCGACCGCGCCTTTGCCGGTCTCTCGCGGCGCCAAGCCGACACGGTGATGGCACTGGTGTCGGTCTATCACGAGTTCCATCCCTTCCGTCCCACGCTGTTCGTCGATCTCGACGCGCACGGCCTGCCGGAGTTGCCGCAGTGCCGCGGTACGGTAGAACTGGGGGCGGAGTCCCACGAGGTCCAGACATGTCCATGCTGATTGAACAGGACAGCGAAGTCGCCCTGTTGCACCGGGGGACGCGGCGTTTCCTGCTGACCGGCCTGCTGGTCACGCTGCTCATCATCGCGGCCATCTTCGTGCGCCAGGGACTGCTGCGCCAGACGGCCGTGCTCAACTTCGTGACCGAATCGGCCCAGGACATCAACAAGGGCCAGGCGGTCAAGATTGCCGGCTTCAAGGTCGGCGCGGTGGACACCGTGATACTACGGCCCGACGGGCAGGTGGAGGTGGAGCTGGAGATCGATGCCGATTCGATGCGTTTCGTCACGCGTGATGCCGTGATCGAACTGCGCAAGGAAGGCCTGGTCGGCTCAGCCGTGCTGGAAATCATGCCGGGGGCGGACCGCACGCGGCTGGCCGCCAATGGCGCCAAGCTGGCCTTCACGCGCGCCGACGGTCTGACCGCCATGGCCAACAGCCTGCGCGACAAGATCCTGCCCATCCTGGGTGACATCAAGGTCATCACCGGCACGCTGGCCGACTCGCGCCAGGGTCTGCCCGCCACCCTGGGTCAGGTGCGTGAGGCCACGGCCTCGCTCAACACCCTGCTCAAGACCGGCAACCAGCAACTCGGCGACGTGGGGCAGGCCGCCACACGCGCTGTGGTCAAGGCCGAAGCCGGCCTGGTGCAACTGGACAAGACGCTTTCCACCGTCAACAACCGCCTGCCGGGTCTACTGGACAAGGCGCAGGGCATCGTCGAGCACATCGAGAAGATCACCGCGGAGGCCGAGAGCACAGTGCCCCCGCTGCTGCAGGATGGCCGGGCGGTAGCGGGCGACGTGCGCGAGATCCTGACCGGGGCCAAGACGGCCTGGCCGATCAAGAATCTGGTGGACGCACCGGCTTCCTCCTCACTCAAGGCGGACAGCGATCCGCGTGCGGAGGGCAGCCGTGCACCGCGCTGAACCGTGGCACTACGCCGCGCTGCTGGCCGTTGCACTGTTGGCGGCTTGTGGTTCTTCCCCCAAGCCGCCGCCCGAGCCGAGGCTGCGTGTGCAGGCCCAGGAACTGGAGAGCAGCGGTGCGCGACGCTACGCACAAGGAGACTACAGCGCGGCCGCCAGGCATTTTGCCGAGGCGGCCCGGCTGCGCAGCAGTTTTGACGATGCCGCTGCCGCTTCGCGCAACCGGCTGCAGCAAGCCCAGGCCGAGCTGGCGCTGGGACAGACACAGCAGGCGCTGGACCATGCCAGCCAGGTCACGGAAGCCCCGCTGCAGGTGCAGGCCTTGCTCCTGCAGGTGCAGGCCTTGCTCGCGCTGGAGCGTGGCGAGGCGGCGCAGACCCGGTTGGCGCGTCTGACGGCATTGTGCGAGGCGCGTTGCGCCGAGCGTGGTCGGGTACAGCTGCTGCAGGCGCGCACGGCCTGGGCGCAAGGCCATGCCGCGCAGACGGCGACGCAGGCCGAAGCTGCCTTGCCGCTGCTGCGTGCGCAATCCGAGGAACGCGAAGTGGCCAATGCCTGGCGGCTGCTGGCCGCCGCGCGCTTGGCACAGGGTGAAGGCGCTGCCGCATTGCTGGCCGCACAGGCGGCGCTGGGCATCGACCGTCAGCTGGCGCTGCCGGAGAAGATCGCCCGCGACTGGCTGCTGATCGGCGACATCCAGCGCCGTGTGGCCGGTTCCGAAGCACGCATGGCCTACCAGCGCGCGCTTGCCGTGGCGCAAGCGGCCGGATTAAAAGAACTCGTCCAGCTTGCCGATCAGTCCATCAAGGAGACCTCACGATGAAAAAAAATGCCAGCCGCCTTCTGGTCGGTCTGCTCATGTGCTCACTGCTGATGCCTGCACACGCCCAGACGCCCTCTGCGGCACCCAGTGCGCCGGCCGCGCCTGACGCAGGCAACTCGGAAGAGGTGCAGCCCAAGTTTTTCATCTGGGGTCTGCTGCTGAACATCGCCGTGAAGTTCGCCATGTCGGCGTTCACAGAGTGGCGCCAGAACAAGCTGACCAATGATCTGTCGAATCCGATCAACTACAAGCAGTTGCTGTTCAATTCGGCCAGGTCCGGCTTTGTCTCGACCGTCGGTGGCGGCATCACCGGGCTCTTCGGTTTCAAGTCGGTGGGTGCCGAGGAAAACACCGTGGCCGATCTGCCGACCAAGCCCATACAGATCGAGAACGGTCAACCCAACTACCAGGGCGCGCACGTGGCCATCGTCGCTTTCGACAAGTCTGGCGCCGTCATGGGGCTGCGGCCTGTGACCGCGGGGTTCCGTAGCGGAGACCGCATCAAGATCAAGCTGCTGCCGACTTTCGACGCGCTGATGGTCATCGAGAACATCAACCCCCAGGGGGTGCGCAAGCAGATCTATCCGCCCAGTGCCAGTGAGGCGGTTGCGCTGAAGGCCGGTGTCGAGGTGCTGGCCCCTCTGGGGGCGGACCAGTTCTTCGAGTTTGCCGGTGTGACGGGCGACGAGCAGCTGGTTATCACCCTGCGCGATCCTCGTGCTTCAGGCGCCGCCGAGTCCAAGGCGGAAGTCAGCCGCAAGGATGAGAACAACGGTTCCAGCTTCGTGCAGGAAACGGTGCCGGGCACCTACCCTGTCATTGCACAGTCACTCAAGTTGCGGCACGAGCGCTGACCCCGCCGCCAGGGCTGTTCAAACGGGGACGCCGCGGATCTGGCTCGGCCAGTCCGCTGGCGTCGTCCCTCTGGGGGGAAGCCGCGCAGCGGCTCAGGGGGGGTACTTTTATCGCCCCGGATCCCCATACAGCGCATAAGGCGCCCAGAAGGCCGGATGCGCATAAGCCATCACCGCGCGCCCCTGCGCATCGGTGGCCACATCCTTATCGATCAGATCGAGCATCGCGCGGTTGAGCGCCTGCGCCCGGGTCAACTGCGGGTCCTTGGCATACCGCTCGAACAGATGCGTCACCAGCTCGCGGGCCGACACCGTCTCCACCGGCCAGTGCGTGGCCAGCACCGAGCGGGCCCCCGCGTAGAAGAAGCCCCGGCCCAGGCCCGAGACCGCCTCCGCCCCCGTACCGTCCGCTGCTGCCGTGTTACAGGCCGACAGCACCACCAGGTCCGCATCCAGAGACAGCTTGAGGATGTCCTCCAGCTTGAGCAGCCCGTCCGTGATCGTCTTGCCCGGTGCCGGCGAGAGCGCCAGCGCCGGCTGGTCCAGCCCCGGCAAATCTCCCGCTACCAGCCCGTGCGTCGCAAACGCTACGATGCGCCGCTGCTTCAGCTCACTGGCCAGCACATTCTGCCGCGTCGCCTGCGCCCCGAAGAAGGTATCGCGCCGCAAGTCCGCGGCCATCGCCGTGGCAATCGCCGTGATCTCCTCGCGTGTGTCCGGCAAGGCCGTCAGCGTCGGCGCTTCTGTGGCCGGCGGGGTTGCCACCGGTGCATCCGCACTCGTCTGGCTCTCATCCCAGGCTGCGGTGCGCTTGATCTTCAGGTTGCGGGTCCCTGAACCCACCCCCCGGGTACTGCCCCCATCGGTCTGGGCCCCGAAGTCCGGGTCCCCAAAGCCCACAAAGGGCGTACGCCGCCCCTGCGAGGCCGGCAGCGCGCGCAGCGTCACCAGCGCACTGACCGAAGGCAGGTAAGCCACCGCCACCTGGCGCGCCAGCCAGGGCACCTGGCGGTACTGCGACATGGGCAGGCCCGGCGCGGCCTGGCCGCTGGGCGCTCCCGTGGGCAGCAGCGAGAAGGGAATCTGCCCCAGGGACTCATTGGCCACCACCAGCAGGGTATCGGCCTGGGCCCAGGCCGAGGCCACCGGGGCCAGCAGCTCCTGGTACAGGGCCGAGCCCGCCTCCAGATCGAAACGCAGCCGGTCTGGCGAGATGCCCATGGTCAGGTCCACCGAATCGCGCAGGCGTTTGACCTGGGCGGCCACCCAATCGGGCTTCTGCGGGCTGAAGTGGAACTGCAAATCCCCCTGGGGCCCCGTGGCCCAGACATAACTGCCCCCGGGGGTCACGTAGATGGAGAGCAGGGCCTCTTGGGGCTTGAGGGCGCGGCGGGCCGTGGCCAGGTCGGCCGGGCGGGGGTTGACCAGCTCGTCGTACTGGGGGAACTGGCGGCGGATGCCGCTGAGGTCACGCTGTTGCTGCTTCTGCAGATCCGCGATGCGTTGCTCCATCGCCTTGATGACCGCAGGCAGCTGATTCTCCGGCGGAGCCGAGCGCTGGGTGATCAGGTTCTTGTAGACCGCCTGCAGCTCGTCGTCGGCATCCTGCACCTGCTTGATCCTGGCGCCCAACTCCGGAGTGCCGGCGGCCGCGCGCAGGGCCGAGCCGGCCAGGGCCTTTTGCACGCTCTGCCAGCGCGCCACGTCGGCGATGCGGAAGGCTTCGGCCACGTCCTGCGGCGAGGGTGTGCCCTTGCTGCCCACCAGCACCGTGAGGTACTCGTTGAGGATGAGGCGCAGCCGGGTGGTGCGTGCAATGCTGGCGTTCTGTTTGCCCACGACCTTGTCGGGGTTGGTCAGCACCTGCAGGGCCTCGGCGAATTCCTTGCGGGCCTCGTCGACGCGCCCCAGGCGTTGCAGGGCCATGGCGCGGTAGGCGCGCGCCTCGGCGGTGTTGTAGTGGCCGGGACCAAAGTGCCGGGTGTGCGAGCGCAGCAGGTTGTCGCCATCGCGCAGCGCGTCGGCGATGCGGTTGGTCAGGATGTAGGCCCGGATCGACAGCAGCGAACCCTGGCCGAAACCCTCTTCCAGACGGCTGTCGTCCGCAACCTTGCTGCGGATGGCGTCGAACAAGACCGCCGCCTCCGGCGCGCGGTTGGCCGCGGTGAGCGTGTTGGCCAGGATGAGGCGGCCGTTGAGCCGGGCCGGGCTGGTCTCGGAAAAGCCGGCCTCCTGCAGGGCCCGATCGCCCCACTCGGCCAGCACCACCGATTCCGCGTAGCGGCCGCGATGGGAGAACAAGGCCGAAAGCGTCCACAGCGCGCGTCCGGTGATGAAGGAGTTGCGACCATTCAGGACCAGGGAGTTCTTGAGCACCTCGCGCAGCAGCAGCTCGGCTTCGTCCAGCCGCTCCTGCTGGATCAGGGTCTGGGCCAGGAAGATGCGGATGGAGTTGTTCCGCATCTGGATCCGATCCCGGGGGATGTCGAACTGGAGACGTGCGTTGCTGATGGCATTGAGTTCCAGCGTGCGCTCGCCCAGCCGGATCGCCGCCTGGTAGACACGCTCGGCGTCTTCCAGCTTGCCTTCCCTTGTCAGCACGAAGCCGCGCGCGTGCTCGATCAGGCTGGCCCAGTTCGGCAACCGCGGGGCAAGCACGGGATTGCGGCTGACCTCGCGGTACAGCGCATCGGCCTTGGCCAGCGTCAGCCGCGCGTTGTCCAGGTCACCCAGGTGGACGTAGTTGGTGATGACGTGGAAATACGTCGTGAGCAGCAGGGGGGGCAGGCGTTGCTGCTGTTCCAGCTCGGAGGTGAATGCCAGCATGGCGTCCTGGGAGGCCGCCACGCTCCTCGAAAACCACAGACTGCGGGCGTATTCGAAGCGCAGCCGCGCTTTGCCGCCCAGGGCCTGTTCGTACAGCTGGCTCTGCTGCGCATAGGACAAGGCTTTTTCCAGGTACTCGGTGCTCTTGTCCACCTCCTGGAGCTCCTCGGCCGCCAGCGCTTTCGCATGCCAGTGCCGGGCCAGATCCGCCGGCCCGGCGCCGGCAGGCGCAACTGCGTTCATCTCGGTCTGCAGCTGGCGCACGCGCTCCCGGTCGGGCTGGTAGCTGCGCAGCAACAGAACCAGGTCGGCAATCGTGGGCGGCGGCGGCCGGTTGCCATCGATCGTGGGCTGACCCTGCGCCGGCGCTGCCGCGACCGGTGATCCGTCGGGGCTGGGCTGCGCCCAGCTCGGGGTCAGGAGCAGGATCATCAGGAGGCTGGCGAGCAGGGGGTGTCGGATGGGCATGGCAGAGGTGTTCCGGCAGTGGTGATGCTCGGACCATGATAGCCTGCAGGCCAGACCGCTACACTCTGCCGCAACGCAACGAGCGCGCAATCTTTCACGCACCGAGCTTCATCGTGTCCCGACTGTCGTTTTCCTGGCTGCATCGTTCCGCTGCCCGGCGCTGCTGGGCCGGCCTGTGCCTGTGCCTGCTGCTGACCGCCGTGGAGTGCTGGTTGCGGGCGCCCGAGCCTGTGGCGCCCAAGGCCGCTTGGCCGGCCGGGACGGAGGCGCTCACCGGCCCGCTGGTGCTGCAGGCCGCCGGTCGCATACCGATGCCGGCGGATGCTCCGGCCGCCCATGCCAGCACTCTGCTGGCCATGCCAACGGGGCATTCCGCGGCCCTGCAGGCCTACTGGTTTGCCGGTTCACGCGAGAGCGGGCCCGATGTGCAGATTGCGGCCTCCGAGTTCAATCGGACAACCCAGCAGTGGACCCCGGCTACTTATGTGGTCAATCGTCATCGTGCCGCCGCTGTCCTGGGCTTCGGCCTGCGCCGCCTGGGCAATCCCGTGGCCTGGCGCGACGGGCAGGGCCGCACGCATCTATTTGTCGTCGCCACCGGTCTTGGTGGCTGGGCGGCCGGGCGTATCCTGCACCTGCGCCAGGATGCGCCGCAGCAAGCCTTCCATCCCCTGGGCGTGCTGCCCCTGTCCTGGCTGTGGAACACGAGCCACCTCGTGCGAGCCATGCCCTTGCCGCTGGCTGATGGGGGTATGGTGTTGCCGGCCTACTTCGAACTTGGCATCAAATACCCCGTGGCCTTGCGCTTCGATGCGGCCGGCGAGTTCCGCGGCATGATGCGGATGTCGCAGCGCGGTGACCTGCTGCAGCCCACGCTCTTGCCGCGCAGTGAAACGGAATGGGTGGGACTGCTGCGCGACAACCGTGCGCAACGGCAACTGCGCGCGGTGATCAGTCATGACGCCGGCCGGAACTGGGACGACCTGCCTGACCTCGACATGCCCAACCCCGACGCCTCGGTGGCCGGACTGAGCCTGCGGCCCGGTCTGATGTACCTGGCCCACAATCCGCGTGCCGAGTCGCGCGCCCAGCTGGTGCTGAGCCGATCCAGCGATGCGCTGCACTGGACCCAACTGGAAGTGTTGGCGCAGGGGGATGGGCGCAGTGAGTTCTCCTATCCCTCCATGGCCTGGGTCGATGGCAGCCTGTGGATCAGCTACACCGAAGAGCGTCGCGGCATCGCCTGGCAACGCTTCATGCCCTTGCCGACTGCACGCTGAGAACATAACAAGATGGACGCCCTGAACACCCTGCTCTCGACGCAGACGCCCCTGCTGCCACAGGTCGGATGGGTGGGCGTCTATCGCGTGCTGGGCTGGGGCCTGGTGCTGGCAGGCATCGCTCTCTGGTGTTTGCGCCGCAGCGGCAGCCGGCCGGTATGGCAGCGCGGCCTGCCCCTGCTGCTTCTGCTCTGGTGCCTGTGGCCCGGACCGCTGTCGCCCGCCTACTGGCTGGGGCTGGCGTTTCGTGTGCCCAGCCTGTTGCTGGTGTTGTTGTCGGCCTGGTTTCTGGTGTCGCACTACCGCCCCCAACTGCTGATGCCCTTGCCGCTGACGGATCTGCGCCGCTGGGCCTGGGCGCCGGTGCTGCTGGGGTGGGTGCTGTTGCTGGACGCTTTCGCGCTCTGGCCCTTCAGTCTGTACAGCCTGGGTTTTGCGCCGCTCACCTTCGGGGTGTTGGTGCTGCTGTGCCTGCTGCCCTGGGTACGGCATCGCGTGGCCCAGCCTTCGATCCTGCTCGTTTCAGTGTTGACGCTTTTTGTCTTGCTGCGCTTGCCCACCGGCAATGTCTGGGACGCGCTGCTTGACCCGTGGCTGTGGCTGCTGTTGCAGGCGGAGTGGCTGCAACGCCGCTTGCGTCGCGCTCAGGGCTGATCGCGCACCAGCAGCCATTCGCGCCGGTACAGCCACTGCTGCGGGTACCAGAGGTTGTCCAGCCGCACTTCACCGGGCAGATGCCGGCTGGTCAGCAGCCAGCGCTCGCCCAGCACACGGCAACCCGGCAGACAGGGCGGTGCGGTTTGCGTCGGCTCGGACTGGATCCAGACCACAGCCTCGTGCGTGGTCAGCAACGCCCGAAGCTCTTCAGCCGGTGTCGGTGGCGCCACGCCCTCGGCCCGGCGTGCCATGGCGCGTGCGCCAGTTTCGTAAGGCAGGAAGTGGTGCGGGCCGGGCAGCAGGAACTGGAAGCGCTCGAACTGGCTGTTGAAGCCATTGGGCACGGCGATCCTGCCTTGGGGTGTGGCGGCGATGGCCTGCGCCCCATATCGGCCCACGGGGCCATCCATGGGCGCAGCGCTCAGGTTGAAGGCGGCGTAGACCAGCAGGCTGGACAGCACGGCCGTACCGCGACTCCAGGGGGAGCGCCAGAGACCGGCTGCGATGACCACGGCGCCAGCCGCCACAGCCAGCAGAGGAAGGACCAGTTCCAGCGTGGAAGACAGGCCGAGGCCATAGCCGATCCAGGCAATGCGCGCGATCACGAGCAAAGCCAGGCCAGCGATCAGCAGCGTGGGCAGGAACCAGGCGCGTGCAATATCACGCCAGTGCAGGGCCAGCAGCATGGCCACGGCCGGCATGGCCGGGATCACGTAGCGCGCCGAGCGCTGGCTGGGAAACAGGAAGACCAGCAACCACACCCCGGCCCAGGCCAGCAGGATGGCCTGGTGTGGCGACAGCGGCCATTTCTTGCGCAACAGCGGCAGGCGTTGGAGACCCAGCCAGGCCAGGCCGGGGATGACGAAGAACAGCAGGCCGGCATTGACCGCATAGGCCAGCAATTGCGACCAGATGCTGGAGCCGCTGAGCGAGAAGGCTTCCTGCCACCAGCCGCGCGCATCGGAGAACTTGGCGGCGTTCTCACCAACGATGAACTCGCGCCAGACAGCCTGCGGATCAGGATCGAGCACGAACCAGAGACCGAACACCGCCAGGGCAAGTACCGCGCTGACGCCGGTCTTGAGGGTGTGCTGCCAGATGGCTCGCCAGCTCAGATGCGATTCGCTGGCCACCAGGGCCAGCCACCAGGCGGCGGCAGCCGGGGCGATCAGCGCGAAGGATTTGTAGGCCAGGCCCAGGCCCAGGCCCAGGCCGAAAAGGAGGTGCGCCAGCCAGCCGGGGCCGGCTGCCGGCAGGCGCGCGCGTTGCCAGAGCAGGGCGAACAGCGGCAGGCTGAACCAGAAGGTCTCGGGTGCACTTGTGAGGTAAGGGCGGCCATAGCGAAAGGTGCTCAGGAAGGCCAGGAAGATGCAGGCCGCCATGAGCCCCTCGCGCCAGCGCTGCGTGACGGCGCGCAGGCACAGCACGATGGCGCCGCTGACCAGCAGCAGGTAGAGCAGGCTGGGTGTGCGTAGCGCGGCCATGCTCCAGTGCGCGCCCCAGTTACCGGCTACCATGGCTTGCCAGAAGAGCATGGGGGGTTTGGTGTTGCGGGTATCGACCAGCTCCGAGGCCAGGGGCAACCACTGGCCGGTGGCGGCGGTCTCGCGCGCAATGTGCACGTAGACCATCTCGTCGCCGTTGCTGGGGACGTATTGCCCGTCCAGGCCGAAGGCATAGACGAAGGTGGCCAGCAGCAGCAGGGCCAGCCAGAAAGCCGTGGGCCGATGGTCAGGATGTAGGAGTGATGAGCGCATGGCAGGCGTGACGCCGGGTGGGACCGGCCATGCCCGCGATTATGGCTCGCGCTTGTGACGGAAGGTCCAGCGGTCGTTGGCGATGAAGTTGCTGACGCTGGCGATCACGATGGCGATCACGTTGGCCAGCAGGTAGTGCATGCCCATGTGGGTCAGCCACAGCGTGAGCGCGTACTGCAGCAGGATGCCCAGCCACGAGGCCATGGCGTACTGGCCCACCTGGGCCAGCAGGCTGCGTTTGCTCAGGCGCTGGCCTTCTTCGACCGCCGTGGCGTGCAGGCGGTCGGACCAGGTCCACAGCCGGTTCCAGGTGAAGTTGTTGACGGTGGCCACGGCAATGGCCAGGGCCAGCGAGAAGTAGGGCTTGCTGCCCACCGGTTCGATGGCGCGGAAGAGGAACTCATGGGCGACGTACAGCACGGCCAGATTGACCACCGTGCCGCTGGCGCCGACCAGGCCGAAGCGGACATAACGGAAACCGTGCAGCCAGTCGATCAGTTGCCAGAATCGTTCGCGCAGGGAAGGTTTGTTCATGCGGCAGCGGGTTCTTCGCGCAGCGCCTGCAGGGCATCGGCCAGCACCGGGTCGGGGGCGATGCGCTTGAGGCACTGGTTGTCGCCGTCGCAGAAGGTCAGGCGGTGGTTGTAGGCCGAGAGGCAGGGCGAGCAGGCGATGCCTGATTCATAGACCGTGGCCTTCGGCCCGAAGGAGCCGGGCAGGGGACCGTAGAGCTTGCCGGTCTCGGGGCCGAAGAACATCAGCGTACGGATGGGCGTGAGGCTGGCGAAGTGGCCCGGGCCGCCGTCGTTGGTCAGCAGCAGATCGCTGGCGTGGAAAAGCATCAGCAGCTCGCGCAGGCTACGCGTGTAGCCCGTGAGCGCAATGCACTGCTCGCTGCCGACCTGCTGTTTGATGTCCTGGGCCAGGGCCATGTCTTCCTTGAGGCCGATGAAACCCACCGCATGACCTTGTTCGCACAGGCCGCGCGCCACGCGTGCGTAATGTGCGGCCGGCCAGGCGCGCTCGGGCAGGATGCCGCCGCCCGGGTACATGAGCACGATCTTGCGGCCGGCCAGCACAGGGTGGTCGCGTCGCAGTTTTTCGCGGTAGGCCGCAAGCTCTTCAGGGGTGAAGGGCACGGACAGGCCGGTCTGCGCGGGCAACTCGCGTATGGGCGCAGCCTTGTGGCGCGGTGCGCCATCGCTTTCCAGGGCGTCGACCAGCGAGAGGAACTGCTTGCTGATGTGCTGGTAGGGGTTGTAGGGAATCGCGCAGTTGATGTAGCTGCCGCGGTACAGACCTTCCTGCGTGTGCGGCGTGAAGCCCGCACGGCGTGGCGCGCCGGTCAGGTAGGCAAGCAGGCTGCTGACGCGCGAGAACAGCTCGCAGTCGATGACGGCGTCCAGCGGCAGGCGGCGCATGGCCACGCTCACGCGCCAGATGTCGCGCACCAGGCTCAAGGGCGAGCTGTCGTCGATGCCGTGGAAATGGGCGTCTTCCGTCAGGCGCAGCATGCGCGCGACTTCCTGGTTCTTTTTCAGCTGCAGTACATGCAGGGTGACACCGGGATATTGTTCGCGCAACGCCTTGAACATGGGGCCGGCCAGCACGATGCTGCCCATTTCGGACAACAGGATGACCAGGATGTGGCGCGGCGCCTGCTGACGGTCGACCTTCGGCGCTCGCGTGCCCAGCAGCCGCGCCCACAAGGAGACTGCAGAGCACAGGAGCTGGCCGACCCAGCGATCGATCCAGCGTTGCGTCTGCAGTTTCATGCGTGTTCTCCTTGCACTCGGTACCTTGTGGCTACGACCCGGCCCTGCGGGCCTTCACATCGCTGGCGCGATATGAGTCTGCGCCGCAAGGCTCAGGATGCGCTTCGCGCATGCCGTGTTTACAGCCCGGCCGCTGCACGCAGCGCCTGAGCCTTGTCGGTGCGTTCCCAGGTGAACTCGGGCTCTTCACGGCCGAAGTGACCGTAGGCGGCCGACTTCTCGTAGATCGGGCGCAGCAGGTCCAGCATCAGGATGATGCCCTTGGGACGCAGGTCGAAGTGCTCGGCCACCAGGGCGGCGATCTTCTCGTCGGAGATCACGCCCGTGCCCATGGTGTTGACCGTGATGTTCATGGGCTTGGCCACGCCGATGGCGTAAGCCACCTGGATCTGGCACTTCTTGGCCAGGCCGGCAGCGACGATGTTCTTGGCCACGTAGCGCGTGGCATAGGCGGCGGAACGGTCTACCTTGGAGGGGTCTTTGCCCGAGAAGGCGCCGCCACCGTGCGGGCAGGCGCCACCGTAGGTGTCGACGATGATCTTGCGACCGGTCAGGCCGCAGTCACCCTGGGGGCCGCCGACGACGAAACGGCCGGTGGGGTTGACCAGGTACTTGGTGTCCTTGAGCCATTCCTTGGGCAGAACAGGCTTGATGATCTCTTCGATCACGGCTTCGTAGAAGCTGGCCTTGAGTTTGGTGGCGGTCTCGGACTGGTCCGGGCTGTGCTGGGTGGAGAGCACCACGGTGTCGATGCTATGCGGCTTGCCGTCCACATAACGCATGGTCACCTGGCTCTTGGCGTCGGGACGCAGGAAGGGCAGGCGGCCGTCCTTGCGCAGCTGGGCCTGACGTTCGACCAGGCGGTGCGCGTAGTGGATGGGCGCAGGCATCAGCGCGGGGGTTTCGTCGCAGGCGTAACCAAACATGAGGCCTTGGTCGCCAGCACCGATGTTCAGGTGGTCGTCGCTGGCGTGGTCCACGCCCTGGGCGATGTCGTTGGACTGCTTGTCGTAGGCCACCAGCACGGCGCAACCCTTGTAGTCGATGCCGTACTCGGTGTTGTCATAGCCGATGCGTTTGATGGTGTCGCGCGCGACCTGGATGTAGTCGACGTGTGCGTTGGTCGTGATCTCGCCGGCCAGCACCACCAGGCCGGTGTTGCACAGGGTCTCGGCGGCTACGCGGCTGCGCGGGTCCTGCTTGAAGATCGCGTCCAGGATGGCATCGGAGACCTGGTCGGAGACCTTGTCGGGATGGCCTTCGGAAACGGATTCGGAAGTGAAGAGATAGTCGTTCGCCATTGAATAAACTCCAAAAGTGGTTGTCAGGCGCGTTGCCTGGGCTGGGAGCTTCGGCGAACGCTTTAGCAGAGGTGTCATGAATGACGGCACAATCGTTCCCTTTCGGGGTAGCGGCCTGTGCCTGTCGCCCTGCAAGTAGTTCCGTAACTCGGCGACGCCCGCATTTTATCCGAATGATGGTCCTTTTTCGCATCCTGTCCTGGCTGCCCCTGTGGTTGTTGCACGGCATCGGCTGGGGCTTGGGGTGGCTGGTGTTTGCCCTGTCTCCCACCTATCGTCGGCGTTTTGTTGCGAATGGGCGGCAAGCCGGTCAGGATTGGCGGCATTGCCGTGGCGCTGTCGGTCAGGCCGGCCGCCTGGTGGCCGAATTGCCGCGCTTGTGGTTTGGGCGACCTGCGAAGGTGATCTGGGATGGCGATCAGCATATCGAGCAGGCCCTGGCCCAGGGCCTTGGCATCGTGTTCCTGACGCCGCATCTGGGTAGCTTCGAGGTCACGGCCCAGGCCTATGCGGCCCGCTTTGGCGCCATCCAGCCCATCACCGTTCTGTTTCGGCCCTCACGCCAGCCGCGGTTGCGCTCGCTGGTGGCCACCGCTCGCCACCGACCCGGTCTGCAGACGGCGCCGACGACCCTGGCCGGTGTCAAGCAACTGATCAAATCCCTGCGACGAGGGCAGTCGGTGGGCTTGCTGCCCGATCAGGTGCCACCGCAGGGACTGGGTGTCTGGGCGCCGTTTTTCGGTCGCGAGGCCTACACCATGACCCTGTCGGCCCGACTGGCACAGCAAACGGGCGCCGCCGTGCTGCTGGCCTGGGGCGAACGTCTGTCCTGGGGGCGCGGGTACACCGTGCACGTGCAGCCCTTGGGCGCGGAGCTGCCGTCGGACCCGCAAGCCGCCGCCAAGGTGATCAACCAGGCCATGGAGCAGGTGATCGCCAGTTGCCCGCAGCAGTACCTCTGGGGTTACGCCCGCTACAAGCAACCGCGTCAGGAGAAACTTTGATGCAGCACCCGGGTGTCCTGTTCATGCGCCTGATCGCGCCCCTGCCCCTGAGCTGGATCCGGGGCCTGGGCGCGGTGATGGGCTGGGTGCTCTATGCCCTGGCCGTGCCGCGTCGGCGGGTGATCATGACGAACCTGGCCCTGTGCTTTCCGCAGGAGTCCCTGGCCGTGCGGCGGCGCTGGGCACGCGAATGCGTGGTGCATTTTGCCCAGGCCTGGTTCGACCGCGCCTGGCTCTGGAACGGCAAGCTTGAGGTGCTGCGGCCGCGCCTGCGCATCATCGGAGCGGTCGAGGAGCTGCAGGGCGACATACCGACGGTGATCTTCGCGCCGCATTTCTTCGGCCTCGATGCCGCGGGGACGGCCATCAACGACCAGATCCGCCGGCCCATGGTCAGCATCTACACGCCGCAGCGCAACCAGGCGGTGGACCAATGGCTGCACGATGGGCGCCGGCGCTTTGGGAACCTGCAGCTCTTCTACCGCGATCAGGGCGTCAAGGGCATCGTCGCTGCCTTGCGCGAAGGTGCGCTGCTGTACCTGCTCTCCGACATGAACTTCGGACCCGAAGAGTCGATCTTCGTTCCCTTCTACGGCGTGCAGGCGGCCACCGTGCCCTCCTTGCCGCGCTTCGCTCGTCTGGGGCGCGCCAAGGTCGTGCCGGTGACGGCGCGCATGACGCCCCAGGGTTACGACATCGAGGTGCACCCGGCCTGGAAAAACTATCCGAGTGCCGATGTGCAGGCTGATACGGCCTATATGAACCGCTGGCTTGAAGGCCTGATCAACACCATGCCCTCGCAGTACTACTGGGTGCACAAGCGCTTCAAGACCCGCCCGCCCGGTGAGCCGGGCGTGTACTGACAACTCAGCTCTGCAGGAAGCGCTGCAGCGAGGCGATCACGCGCTGCGGCTGCTCATGCACGATCCAGTGGGTCGCGTCCGGCACGGTTTCCAGCGTGAGTCGCGGGATGTAGTCGTCCAGCCCCGCTATCAATTCGGGCGGCAGCGCGGTATCCCCCAAGGCCCAGAGCACGAGCGTCGGCAGTGAGATGGTGAGCATCTCGCGCGGCAGCTCAATGGCGCCGGCGGCCGGGTCCCCGGCGCGTGGCGGCCGCAGCGGTGAAGCTCGGTAGTAATTGCAGCCACCGGTCAGGCCCTGGTCCCAGACAGCGCGGTAGCGCGCCTTCACCTCATCGGTGAGCCAGCCAAAGCCGCCCGTACCGGCACCCATGCCCAGGAAGAAGTCCCAGAGACGGCGATAGTCGTCCTCGGCCAGCAGTTTTTCGGCGTCGGGCCGGATCAGGAAGTTCATGTAGGCACTGGCGGCCTGCTGCTTCGGATTGCGCTTCAACTCGCGCAGGAAGGTGCCTGGGTGAGGCGAGTTGACGATGGCCAGCTTTTGACTCAGCGCTGGCAATTGATTGGCCAGGTTCCAGGCCACGGCGCCGCCCCAGTCGTGCGCGATGAGGCAGGCCAGGGGTGCGGCGCCGGCTTCTATCGCGACCAGTGCAGCGATGTCCTGCACCAGATGTTTGGCGCGGTAGGCGGCCACATCGGTGGGCGCGCTGGACTTCTCGTAACCACGCAAGTTGGGGGCCACGCAACGGTAGCCACCGTTTTCGGGCCGGGCGAAATGGGCCAGCAGCTCATCCCAGACAAAAGCGGCTTCGGGGAAACCGTGCAGGAAGAGCAGGACCGGTCGGCCGCGCTCCCCGGCGGCGCGGCAGCTCAGGGTGATGCCGTGCGGCAGCGGCTGCAGCCAGGTTTCGATCATGCGGTCGCAGGCGGGCTGTCCGGGTGCGCCCATGCCCACAGCAACTGGGCCACATCCTCGATGCCGGTGCGTTTGGTGGCCGAGAACAGGCGCACTTCGCCGCCGCCGGCCTGCAGTTTCATGATGGACAGGGCCTTGGCCCCCTCGCTGCGCGTGAGCTTGTCGGCCTTGGTCAGGATGACCAGGAATTTCAGGCCTTCCTCGACGCGTGGACGGATCACCTCGAGCAGGACCTGGTCCAGTTCGGTCAGGCCGTGGCGCGGGTCGCACATCAGCACGATGGCCTTGAGGTTTTCGCGGGTGACCAGGTAATTGGCCATGACCTGTTGCCAGCGGATCTTGTCCTGCTTGGGCACGGCGGCGTAACCATAACCCGGCAGATCGGTCAGCACGGCGTCGGTGACGCCCTGTTTGCCCAGGGCGAACAGGTTGATGTGCTGGGTGCGGCCAGGTTTCTTGGAGGCGAAGGCCAGCTGGTTCTGCTGGGTCAGGGTGTTGATGCAGGTCGATTTACCAGCGTTGGAGCGGCCGACAAAGGCGATTTCCGGCACGTCCAGGGCAGGCAGGAAGTGCAGCTCCGGGGCCGTGGTCAGGAAACGGGCCGTGTGCAGCCAGCCCAGGGCCTGGACGGCCAGTGGATTGGGGGGGGCGGGCTTGCCGCCCAGGTGGGGGGGGGCGGCCGTTTTGGAGGGGGGAGTCATGGAGTGGTGGTGAAGTGCCCGGACCTGCATTGTAGAATCGGGCAGTTTTGCTCTAACCACACCCGAACCACCATGAAGTTGCTTGCCCCCCTGATGTTGGCTGCCGTGCTGGCAGCGCCCGCCTTCGCCGCCGAGGACGCCAAGGCGCCGGCCAAGCCTGATTTGGCCAAAGGCGAAGCCAAGTACACCGCAGTCTGCGCGGCCTGCCACGGCGCCGACGGCAACTCCGGGATTCCGGCCAACCCCAAGCTGGCCCAGCAGCATCCCCAGTACCTGGCCAAGCAGTTGCAGGAATTCAAATCCGGCAAGCGCAACAGCGCCGTGATGAAGGGTTTCGCCTCGGTGCTCAGCGACGAGGACATGATGAACATCGGCGGCTGGCTGGCCGCGCAGAAGGCCAAACCGGGTTTCGCCAAGGACAAGGACCTGGTGGCCCTGGGTGAGCGCATCTACCGCGGCGGCATCCCCGACCGCCAGATCGCGGCCTGTGCCGGCTGCCACAGCCCCAACGGTGCCGGTATTCCTGCTCAGTACCCGCGCCTGAGCGGCCAGCATGCCGACTACACCGGCGCCCAGCTGCTGTCCTTCCGCGACGGTGTGCGCAAGAACAGCGTGCAGATGACTCAGGTTGCTGCCAAGATGAACGATCGCGAGATCAAGGCCGTTTCCGACTACATCGCGGGTCTGCGTTAAGCAATACACCGGCAAGCTGCCCGGTTATCCCGATATGAATAAGTCGCGGATGATGTTTGGTTCACAATGCCGGCTAGACGCCCGCTGACGGAACCCTGCAGTCCCCAGGCACTCTTACCCAGGCGGGTCTTTGCATGAAGACCCGCCTTTTTGTTTTCTACAGTCCACCGTCACTATCGCCATGACCGTCTCCACCCAGGGCCTGGAGTTGCCCGCATCCTCCCGCACCCTGCGTGCGGCGGTGGAATTGCTGTCGTCCATGCGCTTTTCCATTTCGCTGCTGACCGTGATCTGCATCGCCTCGGTCATTGGTACGGTGCTCAAGCAGCACGAGCCGCTGAACAATTACATCAACCAGTTCGGCCCGTTCTGGGCCGAGGTCTTTGGCAAGCTGGACCTGTACGCGGTCTACAGCGCCTGGTGGTTCCTGCTGATCCTGGCCTTTCTGGTCACCAGCACTTCCTTGTGCATTGCCCGCAACACGCCCAAGATCCTGGCGGACCTCAAGGCCTACAAGGAAAACATGCGCGAGCAATCGCTGCAGGCTTTCCACCATCGCGCCCAGGCGAGCCTGGGTGAAGCGCCCGAAGCCGCCGCCCAGCGCCTGGGCCGTCTGCTGGCCACCGGTGGCTGGAAAGTGAAGCTGCAGCAGCGCGAAACGCCCGCCGGCGCCGGCTGGATGCTGGCGGCCAAGGCCGGTGCGGCCAACAAACTGGGCTACCTGGCGGCACACAGTGCCATCGTGCTGGTCTGCCTGGGCGGGTTGCTCGACGGCGACCTGATCGTGCGGGCCCAGATGTGGTGGGGCGGCAAGGCGGTCTACAACGGCGGCGGCCTGATTGCTGACGTCAAACCCGAGCACCGCCTGAGCGAGCGCAACCCGACCTTCCGCGGCAACCTGCTGGTGGCCGAAGGTACCCAGTCGAGCACCGCCATCCTGAACCAGTCCGATGGCATCCTGCTGCAGGACCTCCCTTTTGCCATTGAACTCAAGAAGTTCATCGTCGAGCATTACTCGACCGGCATGCCCAAACTCTTCGCCAGCGAGATCGTGATCCACGACAAGGCCACGGGCGAAAAGAAGGAGGCCCGGGTCGAGGTCAACCACCCGGCCAGTTACAAGGGCATCGAGATCTACCAGTCCAGCTTCGACGACGGCGGCTCGACCGTGCGTCTCAAGGCCCAGCCCATGAACGCGGCGACCAGGCCCTTCGAGATCGAGGGCGTGATCGGCGGCAGTTCGCAGTTGAGCAACGGCAACCAGAAACTCACCCTGGAGTACACCGGTCTGCGCGTGATCAACGTCGAGAATTTTTCGGCCAACGGCCCCTCGGGCGTGGATGTGCGCAAGGTCGATCTGCGAGCGTCCCTGGACAAGCAACTCGGCGCAGCCAACAAGGCGGATGCCCCCAAGACACAGCGCAATGTGGGCCCCAGCGTGAGCTACAAGCTGCGTGACGAAGCCGGCCAGGCGCGCGAGTTCCACAACTACATGCTGCCGGTCGATCTGGGTGACGGGGTACCTGTCTTCCTGATGGGCATGCGCGAGACGCCCTCCGAGCCCTATCGCTATCTGCGGGTACCTGCGGACGCCCAGGGCTCGACTGATGAATTCTTCCGTCTGCGCGCCGCGCTGGCTGACCCGGCCCTGCGGGCGCAGGCCGTGCGCCGGTATGCCGCGCGCATGATCGATCCTTCCCGCAAGGATCTGCTGCCCCAGCTCAGTGCGTCGGCCTTGCGGGCGCTGAGTCTGTTCTCGGGCGCCGAGCCAGTGCCGGGCAGCCGTGCGCCGGGCGGCCTGCAGGCCGTAGCCGACTTCATGGAGAACAACGTGCCTGAAGCTGAACGCGAGCGTGCCGGCGAGATGCTGGTGCGCATCCTCAACGGTGCCTTGTTCGAATTGCTGCAAGTGACGCGCGAACGTGCCGGGCTCAAGCCCCTGGCCTCGGACGAAACCACCCAGGCCTTCATGATGCAGGCCGTGCTGGCGCTCAGCGATGCCTATTTCTATCCGGCGCCCATGGCCCTGCAACTGACGGATTTCAAACAGCTGCAGGCCAGCGTCTTCCAGGTGGCACGGGCCCCAGGCAAGACCATCGTCTACCTGGGCTGCGCCCTGCTGATCCTGGGCGTCTTCGCCATGCTCTACGTGCGTGAGCGCCGCCTCTGGATCTGGCTGACGCCGCAGGGGCAGGGTGCCCAGGCCAGCATGGCCCTGTCATCCAACCGCCAGACCCTGGATACCGATCGTGAATTCGAACAGTTGCGCGACAAGTTGTTGACTAGGAGTCCTGCATGAACACCGCCACGACCACTTTGACCCTTAACGAGGGCTACTTTGCCAAGCGCAGTCTCTTCGACTGGCTGTTTGCCCTGCTGGTGGCTGTGGGCGGTCTTTACGCCTATGCCAACTACCATCCCTTCATGGATGCCTACGAGAAAGGCATCCTGCTGCTGGCCATCCCCGCTGCCGTGGCGCTGGGCTGGTTCTGGCGGCCGCTGCGGGCGTTGATGCTGCTGGTGGCCGCCTTTGCGCTGCTGGGTATCGCCTCCTACCAGGGGCCGGATGGCGGAACACTGGCACGGGCCGAGAGCGTGTTCTGGCTCAAGTACTTTCTGTCCAGCCAGTCGGCCATCCTGTGGATGAGCGTGCTGTTCTTCATGAGCACGGTGTTCTACTGGATCGGCATGTTCAGCCGGTCGCAGGGCGCCACCATGGAATTGATCGGCTCGCGCCTGACCTGGGTGGCCGTGGGCATGGCCCTGATCGGCACCATGGTGCGCTGGTACGAAAGCTACCTGCTGGGTCCGGATATCGGCCACATTCCTGTCAGCAATCTGTACGAAGTGTTCGTTCTGTTCTGCTGGATGACGGCGGTGTTCTACCTGTACTTCGAGCAGCAGTACGGTACACGCGGCATGGGCGCCTTCGTCATGCTGGTGGTCAGCGCGGCCGTGGGCTTTCTGCTCTGGTACACCGTGGTGCGCGAGGCGCATGAGATCCAGCCGCTGGTACCGGCGCTCAAGAGCTGGTGGATGAAGCTGCATGTGCCGGCCAACTTCGTCGGTTACGGCACCTTTGCCCTGGCGGCCATGGTGGCGTTTGCCTACCTGATCAAGAGCCAGTCGCAGGAAACACGCTGGCACAAGCTCGCGCCGCTGTGGATCTTCGGCATCGTCTTGTGTTTCGTGCCGCTGGCGTTCCGCCAGAGTTCGGCCGCCGCTGGCGGCAGCTACTGGCTGGGCTACTTCATCATCGCCACGCTGATCGTGGGCGGTATCCTGTTGGGGCGCCGTCGCATTGCCGAGCGCCTGCCTGCGCTCGATGTGCTGGACGACGTGATGTACAAATCCATCGCTGTCGGTTTTGCCTTCTTCACCATTGCCACTGTGCTCGGTGCCCTGTGGGCGGCGGAGGCCTGGGGCGGTTACTGGAGCTGGGACCCCAAGGAAACCTGGGCCCTGATCGTTTGGCTCAATTACGCGGCCTGGCTGCACATGCGTCTCATGAAGGGCCTGCGCGGCACGGTCGCCTCGTGGTGGGCGCTGGCCGGCCTGGGTGTGACGACCTTTGCCTTCATCGGCGTCAATATGTTCCTCAGCGGCCTGCACAGCTACGGCGCGCTGTAGGGTCATGCGGCCGGCCCGTACGGCCGGGCACGATCTTTGTAAGAATGGGGCCCAGTTCTGCGACTGAGTTCCTAGGAGGATCGCATCATGTTGATCAAGACCCGTGACGATGGTTACACCCATCCGCTATCCAGCGAGATCACCTCGCAGCCTGTCTACCAGGACCGGCGTCAGCTGATCGGCCTGATGGCCGGGGGCGCCGCCGGCGCCGTTCTGGCCGGCTGGGCGACGCGCGATGCGCGTGCTCAAATGCCCGGCCAGGGCGCCAAACTGGCGGGCCGGAAGTCGACGGTGAGCGGCGCAAGCACCATGGACAAGCTCACCGAATTCAAGGACGCCAGCAGCTACAACAACTTCTACGAGTTCGGAACGGACAAGAGCGACCCGGCGCGCAACGCGCACACGCTCAAGACCGTGCCCTGGACCGTGTCCATCGAGGGGCTGGTCAAAAAACCCGGCAACTACGCGCTGGAAGACCTCCTCAAGCTGTCGGCGATGGAGGAGCGGATCTACCGCATGCGCTGCGTCGAGGGCTGGTCCATGGTGATCCCGTGGGTTGGCTATTCGGTGGCGGAGCTGATCAAAAAAGTCGAGCCGCAGCCCGGCGCCAAGTACGTCGAGTTCGTCACCCTGGCCGACAGCAAGACCATGCCCTATGTGGGCTCGCGCGTGCTGGATTGGCCCTATGTAGAGGGCCTGCGCATGGATGAGGCCATGCATCCCCTGACCCTGTTGACTTTTGGCATGTATGGCGAGGTGCTGCCGAAGCAGAACGGCGCGCCCCTGCGACTCGTGGTGCCCTGGAAGTATGGCTTCAAGAGTGGCAAGAGCCTGGTGAAGATCCGCTTCACCGACAAGCAGCCGGCCACGGCCTGGAGCGTGGCCGCACCCCAGGAGTACGGTTTCTATTCCAACGTCAACCCGCTGGTGGACCACCCGCGCTGGAGTCAGGCTGCCGAACGCCGCATAGGCGAGGATGGACTCTTTGCCAAGAAGCGCAAGACCTTGATGTTCAATGGCTACGAACCCCAGGTGGGGCAGTTGTATGCCGGCATGGACCTGAAAAAGTATTACTGACAAACGGCTCCAAGTGGACACGGCGCGCCTGAATCGCTGGCTGCTGGGCCCAGCCGTCAAGCCTGTGCTGTTTCTGGCCGGCCTGTTGCCTGCATTCTGGCTGGTCTATGCAACCGCGAGTGATCAGCTGGGGGCCAACCCGGCCGAAGCGCTGATCCGATCCACGGGCGACTGGACCTTGCGCATGCTGTGTCTGGTACTGGCCGTCACGCCCCTGCGCATTCAGCTGAAACTCTCGGCGCTGGCACGGTTGCGACGCATGTTAGGGCTCTTCGTCTTTGCCTACGCTGTCTTGCATCTGCTGTGCTACGGGTGGCTCGACATGGGCCTGGAGCCGGGCGACATCGCGCGCGATATCGCCAAGCGGCCGTTCATCCTGGTGGGGTTCACCGCCTTTGTGCTGCTGACGCTGCTGGCTGCGACCTCTTGGAATCGTGCGATTCGCGCGCTCGGGGCGGTCCGCTGGCAGGCCCTGCACCGGCTGGTCTACGCCGTGGCTGTTCTGGCCGTCCTCCACTTCTTCTGGATGCGCGCCGGGAAGAACAATTTTGCCGAGGTCCAGGTCTATGCGGGTGTGCTCGGCCTGTTGCTGGGCTGGCGCCTGTGGCGCCTCTGGTCAGGCCAGCGCCCCAGGACGGCTGTTGGTCAGACGCGGATCGATCAGAGTCCGCGGTAACTGGTACATGCGCTCGTCGAAGAGGTCGACACCGCACGGCAGGTTTTCAATCCAGTCGAAGAAGGCGGGGATGGCCGGGCCGGCTAACGGTGCGCCGTGCTGCGGCACGAGCATGGAAATCTCCAGCTTGCGTGCCATCGCTGCCCACAGCCTCAGGATCTTGTTGGAGACCATGTAACGACGGTGGAAGCCCTCCATCAGCGGCACGTGCGCCTTGAAGTCGGTCACGGGCTTTTGTGCCTGCCGGCCCGACATCATGGAGACACCCAGGTCGCCCGTGAACAGTATCTTGCTGATCGGATCGTAGAAATGGAAGTTGCCTTCGGAGTGCATGAAATGCGCTGGCAGCAGATGCAGTTCGCTTTTGCCCAGGGGCAGGATACCGCCTGCGTCGCCGACGCCGATGACCCGGCCCTGGGTCTTCCCGGCTTTGGTGAAGTGGGGAACAAACCGTTCCCAGATGCGCGAGATGACAAGCTGCGCAGGCGTCGATGTCAGCCAGCGATCGAGCGAGGCAATGATGTCCGGGTCTGCGTGCGAGGCGACGATGTAGGACAGGTGCTGCGGCGTGAAGAAGCGCGAGCTGGTCAGCAGCAGTTCGTTGAAAGCCAGATTGCCACCCGGGTCGATGATGGCGCCATGGTCATGGTCGACGATCAGGAACTGGTTGGCCTGGACGGCATCACCGTCCTCCTCCACCAGATCGGTGAACATCAGGCAGACGTGATTGGGGTCCCGATAGAGTTCAATCGACACGGAGGGCGCCTTTATGAAATGACAAGGCGCGACTATAGGAAATGTCGCAGCCGCATGATTTGATATGAGTCAAATCATGCGGGATTGAGGTGTTCAGAGTAAGCGTTCGTGCTGAAACGTGTCCGAAGGCGTCTCTCGTCGACGTATCAGGTCCGCTTGACTTCCATCAACCAGGATCTCGGCGGCGCGACCGCGGGTGTTGTAGTTGCTGGCCATGCTCATGCAGTAGGCGCCGGCTGACAGCACCGCGAGTTGATCACCTGGCTGCACGTTCAGACTGCGGTCACGGCCGAGCCAGTCGCCGCTTTCGCACACCGGCCCGACCACGTCCCAGGTCGCGCTGGTGCCGGCACGTGGCGCCAGCGGCACGATCTGGTGGTAGGCCTCATACATGGCAGGACGCGGCAGGTCGTTCATCGCGGCATCGACGATGCAGAAGTTCTTCTGTTCCCCGGGTTTCAGGTAGAGCACTTCGGTCAGGCAGACGCCGGCATTGCCCACCAGCGAGCGGCCGGGCTCGATCATGAGTTGGCGCTGGCCGTAGCCGCGGGTATCCAGCTTGGCGAGCAGCTTGGACCACAGGGCATCGGCAGCCGGCGGGGTGTCGCCGTTGTAATCGATACCCAGGCCACCACCGAAGTCGATATGGTGCAGCGGGATGCCGCTTGCCTCGATGGCCGCCACCAGATCCAGCACACGGTCCATGGCGTCCAGATAGGGCGCTTCCTGCGTGATTTGCGAGCCGATGTGGCAATCGATGCCCACGATATGCAGGCCAGGCAGCGACGCGGCGCGCTGGTAGGTGACCAGCGTGCTTTCGTGCGCGATGCCGAACTTGTTGCCCTTGAGACCGGTCGAAATATAGGGGTGGGTCTTGGGATCGACGTTGGGATTGACGCGGATGCTGATAGGCGCGCGTTTGCCCGCGGCGAGTGCAACTTCGTTGAGTACGTCGATTTCAGCTTCGCTTTCGACGTTGAAGCAGCCGATACCTGCGGCGAGCGCCTGGCGCATTTCGGCGCGTGTCTTGCCGACGCCCGAGAAGATGATCCTGGCGGCATCGCCACCTGCAGCCAGCACCCGCTCGAGTTCGCCGCCGGAAACAATGTCGAAACCACAACCGGCTCGAGCGAACAGCTGCAGCACGGCCAGCGAGGAGTTGGCCTTCATGGCGTAGCAGATCTGCGCCTTGCGGCCGGCAAAGCCGCGCTGGTAGGCGCCCAGGGCTGCCAGCATGGCGGCTTTGGAATAGACGAACAGCGGCGTACCGTGCTGGCGGGCCAGATCGGCCAGGCGCACATCTTCGACGAAAAGTTCATCGCCCCGGTAGGCGATGTGAGGTTGACCCGGGAGTGGTTTGGCGGTCATTGGGAGGCAGGAGCGTTGGTGGATGCCGGGGCAGGAGATTGGCCCGGGGTGGGGGTGTCGCCGGCTTTCTTGTCGGGCATGGCGGGCCACATGGACTGGGGCAGGGTGGCGCGGCCGGCCGCAGCCGGCTCCTTGGGCAGGTACAGATTGCCGGTCTGGCCACAGCCGGTCAAGGCTAGCAGTACCCCTGTCGCAATGACAGCAGGAACGGCATGGCTAAGGGCCCTGACTAGAATCCGAGGGGTTTGCAACATCACGGAATTGTACTTACCGAACCCGTCTCCCATTCGAGCGAGGACGGCTCACAAGGTAAGGCGCATCAGGCCGCACGACCCGATAAATCGCCAACTTGGCAACGCCAAGAGAGACGCCAAAAAGGTCAGCTAATTCCTGCTGGGTGTAGTCGTCAGAGAGCCACAACTGCACCAATTCCGCTTCCTGATCTTCGGACAGGGTACGAGGCGGACCCCACTTCTTTCCCCTTGCCCTGGCAGCAGCTTGACCAGCCATGACACGCTCACGAATCATCGAGCGTTCTAGCTGAGCCACAGCGCCGAGGATCTGAAATGTGAACTCACCGATCGGGCTTGAGGTATCTATAGGCTCAGTGAGGGAGCGTATCGAGGCACCGGCAGCCTTGAGGCGTGCGAGGATCGTCAGCAGATCACCAAGGCCACGAGCTACTCGATCGAGCTTCCAAACGACCAACGTGTCACCCGCGCAAAGGCGATCAAGCGCACGCTGTAGCTCAGGACGTGGGCCAACGCCAGAACCGGCCTCTTTAAAAACGAGGCGGACACCTGCTTTTTTTAGCGCGTCGAGTTGAAGGGCTGTATCTTGATCGGTTGTCGAGACACGAGCGTAACCGACGAGCATCAGCGGAAATATCTAAGCCCGAGCGCAAGGACTAAGGCGAGAACGACCCAGAAGATTGCGATGAGGCTCCAATGCCAATCACCGAAAAGATCGAAGCCAACTTGCTTGCGAGTGGGAGTGGACTTCCTCGATTGTGACGAGGTTGAATCCATCTTGTCTCGCTTGTTGGCATGATCCTTATACCAATCACGATCGTAAATGCCCATGGTGAATCCTCCGCCCTGTTTTCTTGCTATGGACTTGATAGTAAACCATTCTCAGCGGAGAGGAAGTAGAAGTCCTGAAAGCGAGGCAGGAAGGACTGACCAACGACCTGCCCAGGCATGAGGACAGAGTAAACGGCCTGGAGGGCATCGAGGAGATTGCCGAAGACGCCAAGGTCTACAGGGAGGGGGACCTCGCACTTGCCGAACTTCGCCCACCTGTTAGACCACTTTTCGCCCTCTGCGAATTCCTTAGTTATGTACTTCGCAATGTAGGCGGCAATCTTGGCGCAAGTAGAGCGCTTGCCCTTTGCCCGAGAGAGATTGGCAGCACCACCGAGATCGCCAACGACAGCCAGCCAGATACGGCGCAGAAGGTCATAAGACTTGACCTTGCAAGGTACGCCGAGGCTGTTTTTTTCCATGAAAAAGTGAGGGATGCCAGCGGTAGCAAGGTGGACATGCCATGCACCCCGTTTCTGTTTCTCGAAACCGGCCACGCACTGGAAACCGGGGAGAAAGCGCTTCAAGCGACGATTGAATTCATTTAGATGCCGCTTGCAAAGGCCCAAATCGGTCATTAGAGCGCGATACGTGAGGGTGATCATGGAGTTAGTACCCATGGCCTTGCAAAGATGCCTGACACGCTTCCTAGCACCCTGGGCGGCCCTCTCAGCGTGACGCTGGGCAATCTCAGAAGCGTTTTCCTCACGGTACCGGGCCATCATGTCGAGATGGTCACGAATCACCGACTGCGACCAATCGCATTCGACCCACTCGATACAACGGCTTGCCGTGGCCTCTAATTGGCCGTTACCGAGGTCGTAGGCCTTGACCTTGTAGGTATCCGCCCCACGACCTAAAAACGCCGTAGCGGTCGTTATATCGAACCCGGGGTCATTGCAAGACCGGCCCAAACCGTCAATAATTCGAATCACGTTTTGAAACTCCTAATTTCAGAACCAGACCCGGGGGCCTGCCAGCCTGCCGGGTCTTTTTTTTGGCCGTTTAGCCTTGATGCGTCAAAGTTTCTTAGGAATAAATTTAGGGCCTGCCTGCGCCGGCTGCGCCGGCGCGAGGCGCGGCCCCCACCACCGGATAAACCAGGGTTGAGGCGGCAGGCTCAGCATGGGTTTCACCCATACCCACCCCATGAATGGGGCCCCATTGCTTAGCAGTGTCGAGATAGGCCAGGACGTCGCGCTCCGGAAGGTTGTCCGCAGGGAGCCAGCCCGAGGCGAGAGGCTTGGGGCGAGCCTGGAGATCCTCGCAGAGGTCCGGGTCAGCATCGACACGCTTGCCCTTGTCGGTGTAGCAGCGACAACCGGCATCAGGGCGGTAGACGCACCCGGAGAGTTCAAGGGGGATACTGGATGCCGGGGCGGTCTCCTCATCGTCGGTACTGGATGCCGGGGCGGTCTCGCCTGGGCCACTACTGGATGCCGGGGGGGTAGAAGCGGCAGCAACACTGTACGCCGGGGGGGTCTGAGCGATGCCCTTGCCGCTCATGGCGCCGCTCATGGTGCTGAAAGCCGTGGGCGCGACGACCAAACCACCGACCAGGGCGAGAACGGGCACGATCAACCAGGGCGGAATTTTCTGCGACTGCTTTGTGTGTAGCTCCGAGCTTTTATACAGGCTGTATGAGGACTTCGGATAGGACCACAGCGACATGGTGGCCGACTTCGTGCGATGAACGTCAACAGAGCAGCCATCCCAGTCATAGATAGCCGCACGAGCGAGGCCGAAGAGGCGACGGACATGCTGATGACGACCGACGAGGCGGCGCACGTTCTGATCGATCAGCATCGGATTCTGCGTGATGACAATGAAGTCCACGCCTAGATGCCGGTGCGTCTCCAGATGCTTGATCATGTCCGGTGGCTTTGTGCCGAGGCCACGAGGACGCCAGTAGCGCTGCACCTCGTCCACAAGGATGACGTCACCGGGCTTGACCCATGAATACCAGTTCAGCAGGCCCTGGCCCTCGCAGGAGAGATTGCCCTTTTCATCCTCGACCAGGGGAGCCATGAGGTCATGAGGCAAGACCAGATCAGGGACGCCATCGACAACGAGTCGCCGCTGAATATCCTTACCGCGGTGGCGGAGCTTTTGCGCGAGAAGCTTTTGAACGAGTGTCGAGACAGCGTACAGAGTCTTGCCGGAGCCAGGGACACCGGTGATGAGGTAGATCATGCCGCACCCATGAAGAACTTAGTCGCAGAGACAGCGGCCCACATGCCGACACGGGCGACCATTGCGCCGCAGACGATGCCGATGCATTGAGGGATGCCAGCGATAGAGGCCAGCGCGAGAACGTCAGCCGCCACGCTAGCCCAATTCGACGTAGCCATATCGATCAACGATTGAAGCGAGGCACTGACACCGGTAAAGGTGATCGTTCCGATACCCAAGATCGTCAGCGCACGGAGAACGAGCGGACCGGCAAGAGTGAGGAGCCAAGAGCCAAGACCACCCATTTACGTCACCCTGAATGAATCGGCCACGATGAACGCAGCCAGGACAGCCGCTAGGGCGAGAAAGAGAGTCTTGAGAAGAGCCAGCCGATCACACAGAGGCTGATAGCTGACGCCGTAGGAGGCACCCCGAACAGTGAAGGACAGGGGACCAGGGCAGACGCTGGAGGAGGAGAAGGCCACAGCCGTGACGGTGACGACATGGGTTTTCTTTTGGAGAGTGTCGCTTGTCGGTGTGTCGAGCTTTGAGCAGCCCACAGAGTCGGGGTACTTCGCGCATTGGTCGGGCTGCTGATCTGGAGTGCTGGTTGTTGTCGTGACAACGCCGTTATTGTTAACGGTGGTGACGGTGTTGTAGTTGACGTTATTGTTGTTGTACGTGATGTTATGGACCGTGGAGGTCGTGACAGTGCCGCCAGGGCTTGTCTCAGTCTTAGAAGGCCCGGTTACTGACGCAGGCCCGGTAACTGTAGGAGTAGCGGAGCCGATGGACTCACCACCCTTGAGAGCCTCAACGACAGCGGAGGGGAGAGCAGAGGAGGTCGGCCATCCAGACTTCAACGCGATCGCATCAGCAAACTCCTGCTGAGTGGAAGGCAGATAAGAGACAGGTGAGGGAGCGGTTGATTGCTGCGTGTACGCCCAAGACGATCCGGCATTCGGAGTGACACAGACAGTGCCATTGTTGTAAGCGCCGGACCAATTGGCACCCGGGATCAGCGTTTGCATATTGGTAGCAAACGCAGAGCAGGCCGCATCCTTAGTTGATAGGTAAGGCGCGGGGTTGTTGTTATTCGTGATCTTGTAAAGGTAGCAGGGCGCGACGGAGCAGACGTTAGAGTCTTGCTTTTGAAAAGTGGTAGAGCCGTCAGGATTCTTGGTGAGGATGTAGTTCAGCTCGCTAGCAAGCTGGATAGTGGCAAGAGCGAGATTTGCGCGAAGGGCATAACGGCCAAGCGCATCACCAATAGCGCGACCAGTGGGGACCACCTTTGCAGTGACGTCAACAACAGCACCAGCACCGCCGATGGGAAGACGCCCGGTTGACTTGCCGACGAGGGAGCCGTTATCGATTCCGTAGCCTGCATTTCCGTGGCTAGCGGGATAGGCGGGAACCCACTGCGCGGAGGGCTGAACGTATCCGCCATTCCAGTCAATATTCCAGCCGCTGGAGGACTGAGCGTTACGGAATTGGGCGTGAGCTACTTGAACAGGAGCCAGAGTAAGAAACAACAGCCCCAGCAGTAGGCCAAAAGTTGAATGTCGAACATGGCTCATAGCCCCCCCGAGACTTCGGTATCACGTGACGAACAGTTAGGGCAGGTGAACTTGTCACCTTCGAGGATTTCCTCGTACTCAGACCACTCGATTTCACCGGCTTCGAGCATGTCCATAGCGTCAGAGGGCGAGACTTCGGAGGCGTTATGTTCCTGACCAACGAAGCCGCAGGAGTTGCAGTACAGCATCAGGACTCCGGGCGAGAAGTGAGAAGGATATAGAGGCGCTTGACACCCCAGATGACGCAGGCAGCCGTGAGGACAGCAGCGAAGATAAGAGAGACGGCCTGATAGTCATCAGCCGTGGCCTTGTAAGGGGTGATCACGAGGGTGCAGGTCCCCCCACCACCGCAAGTGATCACCGTGTCCACGATTAGCGACCCAGCAGACGCAGGACCTTGCGCACGCCGAAGATGGCGGCCGCCATGGTGATCATGGCCGCGAGGACGGCCAGGACCGCCGTCTGAGCGTCGCTGATGCCGGTGGTGGCAGCGGCAACGTCGATCACGGCGAAGGACGAGAAGGACAGGGCCGACAGAGCAGCCAGAACGAGAGCTTTTTTCATTTCACATTTCCTTGAAACGGTGCGGGATTGCACCCCATACCTCTCGACGTTTCACAACGCTGGAGAGGTACAGGCTGGAATCAAGCAGGCTTTGCAGCGCCTTGAGGAGCAGCAGCACGGGGAACGGGGATGAGGCCCGTAAGCGTCGCGATGACGTCACCCTTGTTCTGACCCCACTGAGCGACTTCGAGCGCGAAGGAGGCCCGGAAAACGCCCTCCTTGACGACCTCTGCGAGACGATCAGGGATACGCAGACGACCAACCTTGTCGAGCTTGCCCTCGTCAGTCAAAAGCGCCGTCTGAGCAGTGCGGATGGTGTATTTCGAGCCATCCTTGCCGGTCTTTTCCTCCGGGGTATCGACCTTGAGGACTTGAATCGTGCTGGAAAAATTCATGATGATTACCTTGGTGAAACGGCAGGAGCGCCGCCCGAGCGACCACACGTGACCGCTGAGGCGAAGCTCATGAGACGACCCGAACGCGGTTGCACGGAGTGAACGAGGGAGAGGTGTAACCATCGGCCCAAAAGGAGCCGAGACGAACGCGACAGACACGAGCGGTAGCGCCACCGGGCCACTCAACGACAGAACCGCGCTTGACGACACGGAGGCCGGTGCAATCGAGGTTAGAGGTGCAGACCCCAGGGCCGGACGCCACCGGTTGAGCTACCAACGGGGAAGCATCGTTTGCACCCTGGGGACCGCGTAACTTTGTAGCTTGCATTACGCGCTCCTCTCACGACGGAAGGAGAACGCGAAGAGACCGCACGTAGAGGAGAAAGGCATGCCGTCAGGAGTGACACGACGGCAGATGTGGACCCAAAAACCATCGGGAGCGCCGTCAGAGCCGAGGAGTCGATAAGGACTGGGGCACTGGTAGAGGTGCGGACCGAGAACTTGCATAGGTAGCTCCATGAAGTAAGATTGAGTAACCCGCCGTGGATAAGGTAAACCATGGCGGATTACTTGGAATGTAAACCTTGGAGGATTACTATGCAAGCAATAGCCGACAAAATCAGTGGGGATAGGCTGAGAATAAAGAGCCTGGTCGAGGCCGCCGCAGAGAGATGCGGAGGGTTCAAGCAACTAGCCGACAAGATGGACGCGCACCCTCAGCTAATCAGCAACTGGAGGAACGGGGTTAAGACACCGTCGCCGGAAGCACAAGCAGAGATGGCACAGATAGCAGGGCAAAACCCACTGATAGCCGGGCTAATGGCAATGATCGAAAAATCGACAGGACCACGCCGGGAGAGGTTACAAGCAGCCTACAGAGACTGGATGCACGCAGCGGGACGAATCAGAGAACTGTAATGACCGACACCGAATTCATGGACCGCGCAGAGAGTGTCCTGCGCGCCATCGAAACCAGTTGCGACCGTATCAACGATGACAGCGATGTGGATATCGATAACCAGCGCGTCGGCGGCATGGTGACCCTGGTGTTTCGCAATCGCAGCCAGATCGTGGTGAACCTGCAGAAACCTCTGCACGAAATCTGGCTGGCGGCCCGTTCGGGCGGGTACCACTATAAATTCGACGGCCGCCAGTGGCTCGACACCAAGGGGCAGGGGGAGTTCTTCGCCAGCCTGTCGCGTTATGCGAGCGAGCAGGCCGCCACGGCGCTCGAGTTCTCCGCCTGATCAGTTGTTCTTGAACAGATCGAGGATGCGCAGTTTTTCCTCCGTGGGAGGATTGGATGCAGCAGCCGGCGTGAGCGTCGCCGCCGGCGCTGGTGCAGGGGCCGACGCTGCAGGGGTAGGGGCCGGCACGATGCCTCCGGGCGGGGGCATGACGGCTGGCATCTCATCCAGCCCCAGTGACAGCACGCCGCCATCTTTGGCATGCTCGGCATAAAGCCAGTCAATGCCTGCATGAACGACGCCTTCGGGCGGAGCGAGTTCCAGAATCGGAACGTCGCGTAGAGCATGCTCCATGTAGCTGATCCAGACCGGCAGGCTCAGGCCGCCGCCGGTTTCACGATCGCCCAGCTTGCGCGGTGTGTCGTAGCCGATCCAGGTGATGGCGGTCAGGGTGGGGTGATAGCCGGCGAACCAGGCATCCATCGAATCGTTCGTGGTGCCCGTCTTTCCATAGATGTCCGGGCGCTTCAGTGTGGCCTGCGCGCGCGCGGCGGTACCCGAGCGCGTGACCTCCTGCAACAGGGTGGAGATGACGAAGGCGTTACGCGCATCGATGGCACGCATGGATTCATCGGGCACGACCGGCTTGGCTTGGGCCAGGACCTTGCCTTTTTGCTCGGTGATCTTGCTGATCATCCAGGGGTTGATCCTGTAGCCGCCGTTGGCGAAGACCGAGTAGCCGGTTGCCAGCTGCATGGGGGTGACCGAGCCCGCGCCCAGCGCCATGGTCAAGTAGGGCGGGTGTTTTTCGGCATCGAAACCGAATTGGGTGATCCAACTCTGAGCGTAGCGCGCGCCGATGGCGTCCAGCACGCGGATGGAGATCATGTTCTTGGACTTCGCCATGCCGCGCCGCAGGGGCATCGGCCCTTCAAAGGTGCCATCGTAGTTTTTCGGTTCCCAGGGTTGGCCGCCGGTGAGTTCGGGCTCGAAGAACAGCGGGGCGTCGTTGACCACGGTCGCCGGGGTGAAGCCTTTTTCCAGTGCTGCCGAGTAGATGAAGGGCTTGAAGCTCGAGCCCGGTTGGCGCCAGGCTTGGGTGACGTGGTTGAACTTGTTCTTCTCGAAGTCGAAACCACCGACCAGGGCCTTGATCGAGCCGTTGCGCGGGTCCAGTGAAACGAAGGCCCCTTCGACTTCCGGTAATTGCAGGATCTCCCAGGTGTTTTTTGCCGTTTTCATCACCCGGATGATCGCGCCACGACGGATCTTGAGTTTGGGGCCGGCCCTGGGTTGCAGGCCGGGCTGGGCGATGCGCAGCCCTTCGCCCGTGATTTCCAGCATTTCTCCGCCGCGTCGCATGACCACGACCTTGCGCGGGGTCGCTTCGAGTACGACAGCGGCCAGCAGATCGCCGTTGTCGGGATGCTCGTCCAGCGCATCATCGACAGCGTCCTCAAGCTCGGCGACCTTTTCGGGCAGGGTGATGAATTTCTCGGGGCCCCGGTAGGCTTGGCGACGTTCGAATTCCATGATGCCCTGGCGCAGGGCCTGGTAGGCGACCTCCTGATCGTTGGAACGTATCGTGGTGTAAACGTTGAGGCCCCGCGTATAGGTCTCCTCGCCATACTGGGCAAAGATCAACTGGCGCACCATCTCCGCCACAAATTCGGCGTGGCTGCGCGTGGGGCCGGTCCCGCCAGCGTTGTTGCCCGCTGACTTGACCCGCAGATCCTGTTTTCTGGCCGTCTCTGCCTCTTCGGCCGTGATGAAGCCGTTGTCCAGCATGCGGTCGATGATGTAAAGCTGGCGGCTGCGTGCGCGCTTGGGGTTGCTGATCGGGTTGTAGGCGGAGGGCGCCTTGGGCAAGCCGGCCAGCATGGCGGCTTCGGCGATGGTGATGTCCTTGAGCGCCTTGCCGAAATAGGTCTCGGCTGCGGCGGCGAAGCCATAGGCGCGGTTACCCAGATAGATCTGGTTCATGTAGATCTCGAGGATCTGGTCCTTCGTGAGCAGGTGTTCCAGCTTGAAGGTCAGCAGGATCTCGTAGATCTTGCGTGTGAATGTCTTCTCGGAAGACAGGTAGACGTTGCGCGCCACCTGCATGGTGATGGTGGACGCTCCCTGGCTCTTGGCCTTGCCGACGTTGGCCAGGCCGGCGCGCACGACCCCTAAGTAATCCACGCCGCCGTGCTGGAAGAAGCGCGCATCCTCAATGGCCAGGACCGCATCGGTCAGGACTTGGGGGATGTTCTTGATCGAGGTGAAATTACGGCGTTCCTCGCCGAATTCGCCTATCAGTTCTCCTTCTGCTGAAAAAATGCGCAAGGGCAGTTTGGGGCGGTATTCCGAAAGGTCGGAGATGTCCGGCAGATTCGGGTAGGCCAATGCCATGGCGATGGAGACCACGATAAAAACCGAGGCCAGTCCGGCCAAGGCAACACCACCGGTCCAAAGGCCGATGCGCAGGAGCCGGCGCAGGGCGGCAGAACGAGGGGATTTCATGCCGGTCGGGCTGGAGGAGGATGCGGGCTCGGGATGGGAATCAGGGGGCATAAAATCTTTGTAAGGTCGCGTCAGCATTATAAAAATCTGGACTCCCCAAGAGGAGCACCAAGGTTCTTTTATTCCTGCCCGGTTTCTCTGCCGGAGTGAAACGCCTGCTCCCAGCTTGTTGCAATCGCATACAAATCGTCTGCTTTTGACAACGCTCCGTTGTGTCGAGTTGGGAAAAATCCTTTGCAGGACAAGGACCTAACTGCTAGCATTCAAGTGAATTCATAGGTTTGCCGGCCTCTCGCCGGTTTCTTTCAGGGGATGCTCTTGATCTCATTGGGATCCTTGTTCAGTCGCCAGCCTGAGCCCATGCTGGGTTTGGATGTCAGTTCGTCCAGTGTCAAGCTGGTCGAGTTGAGCCAGAACAAAGCTGGTCAGTATGTGCTCGATCGTTGCGCGATCGAGCCGCTGGAGCGTGGCTGGATCACGGACGGCAACATCGAAAAGTTCGATGAGGTGGCCGAGGCCGTGCGTCGCCTGATCAAGAAAAGCGGCACCAAGACGAGGAATGTGGCCATGGCCTTGCCACCTTCGGCGGTGATCACCAAGAAGATCGTCTTGCCCGGTGGGATGAGCGAGGTGGAGTTGGAGATGCAGGTGGAGGCCGAGGCCAACCAGTACATTCCCTTCCCGCTGGAAGAAGTGAGTCTGGACTTCTGTGTGATCGGCCCCAGTGCCACAACGGCAGGCGATATTGATGTGCTGATTGCCGCGTCACGCCGCGAAAAGGTCCAGGATATTCAGGGGCTGGCCGAGTCGGCCGGTCTCAAGCCCGTCATCGTCGATGTGGAGTCTTATGCTTCCCGCCTGGCGGCCAAGCGCCTGATCGCCAATCTGCCGGAAGAGGGGGTGGGGGCGATTGTGGCCTTGTTCGAGGTAGGGGCGCTGACTACCAGCATGCAGGTGATCCGGGATGACGAGGTGCTGTACGAACGCGACCAAGCCTTTGGGGGCGCCCAGCTCACCCAGCTGATCGTGCGCCAGTATGGCTTCTCGCTGGAGGAGGCCGAGTCCAAGAAGCGCAGTGGTGAGTTGCCTGAGGACTATGAAAGCAGCGTGCTGCGCCCCTTCATCGAAAGCATGGTCCAGGAAATCGGACGTGCCTTGCAGTTCTTCTTCACCAGTACGCCACATCACAAGGTGGACTACATCATGCTCGCGGGCGGGGCGGCCGCCCTGTCCGGGCTGACCGGTGCCGTGACGCAACAGTTGAGCTTTCCGTGCAGCCTGGTCAATCCCTTTGACGGCATGGAGATCGGTGACGGCGTCCGCCTCAAGAAGATGACCCGAGAGGCACCGTCTTATCTGACGTCCTGTGGCCTGGCGATGCGGAGGTTTCTGCAGTGATACTGATCAACCTGCTGCCTCATCGCGAGGCTGCACGCAAAAAGAGGCAGGATGTTTTCAACATTTCGTTGGGCGCGTCTGCACTGGTCGGCGGTCTGCTTGCCGGTATCGTGTTTCTCTGGCTTCAGGGCCAGATTTCCTCGCAAGAGGGCTTGAACACGATGCTGACCCAGGAGATCCGGAAGCTGGACAACCAGATCAAGGATATTGCCGCACTTGAGGCGGAGATTGCCGCTTTGCGTGCCCGTCAGCAGGCCGTGGAAAACCTGCAGGCTGACCGCAACATGCCGGTGCAGCTGCTGACCGAACTGACTCGCCAGTTCCCGGAAGGCGTGTACATCACCAATATGCGGCAGGACAACCAGCTGATCACCTTGCAGGGTACGGCGCAGTCGAATGAGCGGGTCTCCGAACTGCTGCGCAACCTGGCCTACAACTCTCCCTGGTTCTCCAAGCCGGAACTGGTAGAGATCGTGGCGGGTAATGTCACGTTTGGCAAAGACCAGCGGCGGGTGGCCAATTTCACCGTGCGGGTGCGCATGCTGCGTGCCAGCGAGGTGCAGCGCCCCCCTGCAGCTGCCGCCTCAGCGCCTATGGCGGTGGCTTCCCAGCCCGCCAAGCCATAAGGGGACACCGATATGGCAAGCACATCATCCTTGAATCTGAAGTTTGCGCAGTGGAAGACAGCGCTGCAGTCCCAGTTCAGCAATCTTGACCCGCGCAATCCCGTCGCCTGGCCACCGCTACCGCGTTTCGGCTTGTTCCTAGCCATTGCAGCTGCGGTGGTCGTGGCGCTCTGGTTTGTCTGGCTCAGCGGCGAGGATGAAATCCTCACCCAGGCGCGCGAGCAGGAAGTCAAGCTGCGCGAGGAATACAAGACCAAGCTGGCGAAGGCCATCAACCTCGATGCATTGCGCAAGCAGCGCGAGCAGGTTCTGCAGTACGTGACACAGCTGGAAAAGCAGTTGCCCAGCAAGGCGGAAATGGATGCCTTGCTGTCTGACATCAACCAGGCGGGGCTGGGGCGTAGCCTGCAGTTCGACCTGTTCCGCCCGGGTTCGGTGGTGATTCGGGACTACTACGCCGAGTTGCCGATTGCCATCAAGGTGACCGGTCGTTTCCATGACATGGCTTCCTTCACCGCCGATATTGCGCATCTGTCGCGCATCGTGACACTGAACAACCTCACGATGGTGCCGGGGGCCGGCCGGGACAGTTCGACACTGGTCATGGATGCAACAGCCAAGACGTTTCGCTATCTCGACAAAGACGAAATCGCCGCGCAGCGCAAGCCCGCGGGGGGTAAGAAATGAGTCTGATCCGATCTTTTATCCTGCTGATGACGGCTTTGGTGTTGGCGGGCTGTGGAGCGTCCAGCGAGGATGAGTTGCGCGCCTGGATGCTGGAGCAGCGCAACCAGATGCGCCCGCGGGTCGCCCCCCTTTCAGAACCCAAGCCCTACAAGCCGGAAGATTACGTCGACATGGCGACCGTTGATCCTTTCAGCAAGGATAAATTGTCGTCCGCCCTCAAGCGGGACGTTGTCCAGCCCTCCACGATCACCAGTGCCCTGATCGCGCCGGAACTGGCTCGGCGCAAGGAAGTCCTGGAGGCTTTCCCGCTTGACACCATGTCCATGGTGGGCAGTCTGATTCAGGAAGGGCAGCCGGCCGCCCTGGTCCGGGTCGACCGCTTGCTTTACCAGGTCAGGCTGGGCAGCTATCTGGGCATGAACTATGGACGCGTGACCAAAATCACCGAAACCGAAGTCATCTTGCGCGAAATTGTGCAAGACGCTGTGGGCGAGTGGATCGAGCGTCCCGCCACACTGCAGTTGCAGGAGAAAGTCAAATGAAAAATCAGATTATGTGGACGCGCTGGGCTGGCGCCATGGTCGTGGCCATGCTCGGTGTTTCTGCACTGGCACAGACCGCTGGTACGCAAGCGTCAGAGGCGGTTCCTGCGATGCCCGCGCAGCCCATTATCGAAGCCGTGACCGGCTCCCTGCAGAGTGGGGCAGAGGTTGTCAAGATCGATCTGTCACAGCCTTTGACGGTCGTGCCCAATGGTTTTTCCATCAAATCGCCGGCCAAGATTGCGCTGGATATTCCCGGTGTGGGCAACGCCATGGGTCGCTCCACGGTTGAGGTCAATCAGGGCAATTTACGCTCGGTCAATCTTATCCCCGCCGGAGACCGTACCCGGGTGGTGCTGAATTTGAAGCAGGCGACCAATTACAAGGCTGAATTGCAAGGCAAGTCGTTGCTGGTCACGCTGGATCCCGTCGCGGCGACCGCTGCACCCGCTGCAACGGCATCCACCTTTGCCGAAAGCAAGAGTCGTGAAACCCTGCCGATCAAGGACCTCGACTTCCGTCGTGGCGTCAGCGGCTCGGGTCGCGTGGTGGTCGCCTTGCCCAATAGCCAGGTGGGTGTTGACATACGCCAGAGCGGGCAGACCCTGGTGGTCGAGTTCATGAAATCCAGTTTGCCCGAGGGTTTGCGCCGCAAGCTTGACGTGACCGATTTCGGGACGCCTGTGCAGACCGTGACCGCCTTCCAGGTAGGTGACCGTGTGCGCATGGTGATTGAACCCAAGGGTGCCTGGGAGCACAGCGCCTATCAGAGCGATGACCAGTTCGTGGTTGAAATCAAGCCCCAGCGTGTTGACACTGCCAAATTGACGCAGGGGCCGGGCTATAACGGGCAGAAGCTATCGCTGAATTTCCAGAACATCGAAATCCGTGCCCTGTTGCAGGTGATTGCCGATTTCACCAACTTCAACGTAGTGACCTCCGATTCGGTGGCTGGAAACGTCACTTTGCGCTTGCAGGACGTGCCCTGGGACCAAGCCTTGGACATCATTTTGCAGTCCAAGGGCCTGGGCTTGCGCAAGAATGGAAATGTGCTGTGGATCGCGCCCAAGGACGAGATCGTGGCCAAGGAAAAGCTGGAGCGTGAGGCCAACGCTGCACTCGAGACGCTGGAGCCCGTGCGCACTCAGTCTTTCCAGCTCAACTATGCCAAGTCCATCGACGTCGCCCGACAGCTCATGGGTGTTGGCGCTGTGGGTGCTGTTGGCGCGCCTGGGGCAGCTGGTGGAGCCGCAGGTTCCAGTTCACGTATCTTGAGCCCCAGGGGCAGTGCCATCGCCGAGCCCCGTACCAACCAGCTCTTCGTGACCGACATTGGCAGCAAGCTGGAGCAGGTACAAGATCTGATCGCCAAGCTGGACGTACCCGTGCGCCAGGTTCTGATCGAGGCGCGCATCGTCGAGGCCTCCGATACCTTCGGTAAGTCGCTGGGTGTCAGGCTGGGTGGGGGCATGAACGCGAGCACCGATTCGACGGGGGCTGGAGCCCAGTTCGGGCCGACTTACAACGCTGCGTCAGCCGGTACGACCTCCGGTACGTTTGTCAATCTGCCGGGCGGTGGCCAGGGTGGCTTTAATGCGGCAACTTTCGCCGTTTCGATCTTCGGAGAGAACGCGGCCCGATTCCTGAACCTTGAGATTTCCGCACTGGAGGCTGATGGCAAGGGCAAGGTGGTGTCCAGTCCGCGTGTGGTCACAGCGGACAAGGTGAAGGCGATTATCGAGCAAGGTACCGAGCTTCCGTATCAGGTGGCTTCGGCCAGTGGTGCGACCTCGATTGCTTTCAAGAAAGCCAACCTGATGCTTGAGGTGACTCCGCAGATCACGCCCGAAGGCAATGTGATCCTGGAGCTGGATATCAACAAGGACACGGTGGGGCAGTCCACGCCAGCCGGCTTTGCCATTGACACCAAACACGTGAAGACCCAGGTACTGGTCGAAAACGGCGGTACCGTGGTGATCGGCGGCATCTTCACCCAGCTTGAGCGCGAAGATACGACCAAGGTCCCCTTCTTCGGCGACTTGCCCGGGATCGGCGCCTTGTTCCGTAACAAGTCGAGGGTGTCCAACAAGCAGGAGATGCTGGTCTTCATCACGCCCAAGACACTGACGGACCGCGCGTCCCTGCGCTGACCGGCCACACTCGCGGGTCCTGTCTTGATCATCAGTCTGGTCGGCTTGCCGGGTTCCGGCAAGTCTACGGTCGGGCGGCAGCTTGCCCGCCGGCTTCAGCTGCATTTCAGCGATTCCGACCAGCTCATCGAGCAACGTATCGGCTGCCCGATTCGCGAGTACTTCGAGCGGGAAGGGGAGGCCTCCTTTCGTGACATCGAGGAACAGGTGCTCGACGAGTTGACGCAGCAGTCGGGTGTCCTGTCGACCGGCGGGGGTGCCGTGCTCCGGGACGCCAACAGACAGCGCCTGCATACGCGTGGCAAGGTGGTGTACTTGAAGTCGACACCTGAAGAGTTGATCCGCAGGCTGCGGCACGATACCCAGCGTCCACTCTTGCAGGTCGGCGATCCCTTGCAGCGACTCCGGGAGCTGTATGCCGTGCGCGACCCCCTTTACCGGGAAACGGCGCACTTTGTCATCGATACCGGCCGCCCCTCCGTCGCCACGCTGGTCAACATGATCGTGATGCAGTTGGAGCTGGCGGGCGTCGTTCCCCAGAATTGATCGTCAATGCCCCACCGGCTGTTTGTGCCTCGGCCAGTGCCCTAAACTCGGGGGATGTCTCAAAGTACCGATCTGAACCGGCCAGCGCCCCTGCAGGTGCGCATTGAGTTGGGCGAACGTAGCTATCCGATCCTTATCGGCAGCGGACTCTTGGTGCAGTCCGAGAGCTATGCCGGTGTGCCACGCGCAGCACAGGCGCTGATCGTCAGCAACACCACAGTGGCGCCTCTTTACGTGGCCAAGCTCAAGCAGGCGCTGCAAGCGCATTACGGCCACGTGCGGGTCGTTGAGTTGCCGGATGGCGAAGCACACAAGGACTGGCAGACCCTGAACCTGATCTTTGATGCCTTGCTGGCCCACGCCTGTGATCGCAAGACCGTGCTGTACGCCCTGGGCGGAGGCGTGGTGGGCGATATGACCGGCTTCGCGGCGGCAAGTTATATGCGTGGTGTGCCCTTTGTCCAGGTGCCGACCACCTTGCTGGCACAGGTGGATTCCTCGGTCGGTGGGAAGACGGCCATCAACCACCCTCAGGGCAAGAACATGATCGGCGCCTTCTACCAGCCACAGCGTGTGATCTGCGATCTGGATACCCTCAAGACCCTGCCAGAACGAGAGCTCAGCGCCGGACTTGCCGAGGTCATCAAATACGGACCGATCGCCGATATGGAACTGCTGGATTGGCTGGAGTTGAACATGGACGCCCTGCGGGCGCGTGATCCGTCTGCTCTGGCACATGCTGTGCGGCGCAGTTGTGAAATCAAGGCCGCGGTGGTGGGCCAGGATGAACGCGAGGCCGGGCTGCGGGCCATCCTCAATTTCGGTCACACCTTTGGGCATGCCATCGAGGCGGGCATGGGTTACGGTGCCTGGCTGCACGGGGAAGCTGTGGGCTGTGGCATGGTGATGGCGGCCACGCTGTCAGAGCGGCTCGGTCTGATCAACCACGCCCTGGTGCAGCGCCTCAAGGTACTGATCGCACGGGCCGGCTTGCCCGTGACGGGCCCGCAGCTGGACGGCAAGGACAACGCGGGGCGCTACCTGGAGCTGATGCGCGTGGACAAGAAAGCCGAAGCCGGGGAAATCCGCTTTGTCGTGATCGAGGCTCCGGGCCGGGCTGGCGTGCGTGGCGCGTCTGATGCACTGGTGTGTGAGGTCATCGATGCTTGCTGCTTACGCCAGTGACCCGGCCTGCACGCGTGGCCGTCGGTATCCGGAGGCAATTGCCCCCACACGTACCGATTACCAGCGCGATCGCGACCGCATCGTCCATTCCACCGCCTTTCGTCGCCTGGTCTACAAAACCCAGGTCTTTCTGAACCACGAAGGCGACCTGTTTCGCACCCGTCTCACGCACTCGCTGGAGGTCGCGCAGCTGGGACGGTCGATTGCCCGTTCTCTGGGTCTGAATGAGGACCTGGTCGAAGCGATCGCGCTGGCGCATGACCTAGGGCATACACCCTTCGGGCACGTCGGGCAGGATGCGCTCAATGAATGCATGGCCGGTCACGGCGGTTTCGAGCACAACCTGCAGAGCCTGCGTGTGGTGGATCGGCTGGAGGAGCGTTATCCAGCTTTCGACGGGCTCAATCTGACCTTCGAGACGCGCGAGGGCATCCTCAAGCATTGCTCGCGCGCCCATGCCGAGCAGATTGAGGCCGTCGAGCCGGGAGGGGTGGGGGCGCGTTTTCTGAATCGCACACAACCCAGCCTGGAAGCGCAGTTGTGCAATATGGCCGATGAAATTGCCTACAACGCCCACGATATCGACGATGGCGTGCGCTCGGGCCTGATCACGCTGGAACAGCTGGAGTCCGTCCCTCTTTTCGAGGGTTATCGCCTGCAAGCGCTGAGGGAGTATCCGCAGCTTGCTGAGGCTGATGCAGGGCGCAGGCTACTCTACGAGACCATACGGCGCATGCTCAGTGCTCAGGTCTACGACGTGATCGAGACCACGCAAAACGAGTTGGCACGCCTGCGGCCGCAAAGTGCTGCTGACATTCGACATCTGCCGGCCTTGATGTCTTTCAGCGCCGAAATGCGCGAGCGTTCGATCGTGCTCAAAAAATTCCTGTTCCAGAACCTGTACCGCCACCCGACTGTGATGCAGACCACTGGCCTGGCACGGCAGGTCATCCAGGAGCTCTTCGACTGCTACCGCCAGCTGCCTGGCGAAATGCAGTCTGGACATGCTGCCCGAGCACGTGCCGCCCAGGGGACGGAGGACTCCGAGAGTGCCCTGTTGCGCGTGGTGGCTGACTACATTGCCGGCATGACCGACCGGTTTGCGGGTCGTGAGCATGAAAGGCTCACCGGCAAGAGGTTGTGGGGATGACGCGCCAGGGAGTTCAACCGGCCTATGTAGTGATTGCCGCCGGCGTGGCCGCTGCACTGCACGTGGGCAAGCTTTCGCCCGCCCTGCCTGTGCTGGAGCGGGCGCTGGGGGTGACCTTGCTGCAGGCCGGTTTCCTGCTGTCCCTCGTACAGCTGGCCGGCATGGTCCTGGGGCTGGCGGTGGGCCTTGCGGCGGATGGCATGGGGCTGCGGCGCAGCATGCTCAGCGGTCTGCTGTTGCTGTCTCTGGCATCCCTGCTGGGCGGCTGGGTCCAGGATGCCGACACACTGCTGGCATTGCGTGCCGTGGAGGGCTTGGGCTTCCTGCTGGTGTCCATGCCGGCGCCCAGCCTGATCCGCCATCTGGTGGAGCCGCAGCGCATGAGTGTCATGCTTGGACTGTGGGGCACTTATATGCCCCTGGGTACAGCGCTTGCATTGCTGTGTGGCCCTTTGGTCATTTCGCTGAGCGGGTGGGAGTTCTGGTGGTGGAGTCTGGCCGTGCTCACGCTGGGAATGGCCGGGTGGGTGTGGCGCGTCGTTCCCTCGGACCAGCTGCGCGCTCCGTCCCCGGTTTCAGCCCTTGCCTCACCACAGCGCGCCTGGATCCTGCGCCTGAGTCAGACCCTCAGTGCGCCAGGCCCGTGGCTGGTGGCGCTCAGCTTTGCGGTGTACTCGGGGCAGTGGCTGGCGGTGATCGGCTTTTTGCCCACCATCTACGCGCAGGCTGGTGTTGCCGGTGGTGTCAGTGCGGTGCTGACCGCACTGGTTGCGGCGGTGAACATGGTGGGGAATATCGCGTCCGGGCGTCTGCTGGGGCGCGGTGTGCGACCGCAAGTGCTGCTTCACACCGGCTTTGCGGTCATGGGCCTGGGGACACTGCTGGCCTTCTTTGTGTGGCCGCTGGCGGCTGAGGGCGTGGGGTTGCCGGTCACGGTGCGTTTTGTTGCGGTGCTGGTCTTCTCCATGGTGGGGGGCATGATTCCCGGGACCTTGTTTTCGCTGGCGGTGCGCTTGGCGCCAGGGGATGGAACAGTGTCCACCACGGTCGGCTGGATGCAGCAGTGGTCCTCGCTGGGTCAATTCGTCGGGCCGCCTCTGGTCGCCTGGGTCGCCAGCGGCGCGGCTGGTTGGCACTGGACCTGGGCGGTGACGGGCGCCTGTTCAGGCGTGGGATTGCTGCTGGCCTGGCGCCTGGGCCTTAGGATCAGGGCATGACACCATCACAGGATATTCTCCCCGCCGCGTTTGCAGAAGCTGTCCGGCAGGACATGCAGATCTGGCTGGAGCGTGCCGTGATCGGGCTCAACCTCTGCCCGTTTGCCAAGAGCGTGCACGTCAAGGGCCAGATTCAATGGGTCGTGAGTCCCGCCCGCGATGTGCAGGGCGTCCTAGACGATCTCGCGCGCGAGTTGCGGGAACTGCAGGCCAGCGATCCGGCACAAAGAGATACGACCGTGTTGGTGCTGCCTTTGTGTCTCGCGGATTTTCTGGATTTCAATGATGTCCTGGCGCAGGCCGATGCGGTTCTGACAAAACTGGGGCTGCAGGGTGAGCTGCAGATCGCCAGTTTCCATCCGCAGTTCCAGTTCGCCGGTACTGACGCCGACGACATCAGCAACTACACCAATCGTGCACCCTATCCCGCCTTGCATCTATTGCGCGAGGCGAGCATCGACCGGGCCGTCGAGGCTTTCCCGGAGGCGGGGGCCATCTATGAAAGGAACATGCAGGTCCTGGAACAGCTGGGACATGTCGGTTGGAACGCCCTGGGGATCGCTCGCCATGCCCGGGACGTCAAGCCCGAAGGCGGAGCCGGAGGTGACGCATGAAACAAGGACAAGTCAAAGACCGCAAGTCCGGCCAGGCGAAGGGTGAGCTGGTGCCAGCGCAGCCACTGGCCTCCGAAATCCGCCCAGGGCAATCGATCGAGCTGCTCAAGGAGCTGCACATCCTCACGCGCGAGGGCAAGCTCAACCAGGATTCGCGGCGCAAGCTCAAGCAGGTTTACCACCTCTTCCGCTTCATTGAAGAGATCTTGCTGGACTTGCAAGCGCAGAGGAAAGACCGTGCGTCGGATGAGCGCGGGATCACCTTGGCGGACCACGGTGCCGGTAAGTCTTATCTGGGTTTTATCGTATACGACCTCTTTTTCAAGCAAAACCCGAGCGGGCATGTCTACGGCATCGAGACCCGGCCAGACCTCGTGCAGAAGTCGCGCGACTTGGCGGCCCGTCTGGGTTTTGGGCGCATGTCTTTTCTCAACCTCAGCGTGGCCGAATCCATGCAGGCCAGTGAGTTACCTGCGCGCATCGATATCGTGACGGCGCTGCATGCCTGTGACACGGCCACCGACGACGCCATGGCCTTTGGCTTGCAGAAGCAGGCGCTTTACATGGTGCTGGTGCCCTGCTGCCAGGCCGAGGTGGCGCGAACCCTGAATTCTGGCAAGGCACTGTCCTTGTCGCGTACGCCGCTGGCAGAGTTGTGGCGCCATCCCCTGCATACCCGCGAAATGGGCAGCCAGATCACCAACGTACTGCGGTGTCTGTACCTGGAAGCCATGGGGTACCAGGTGACAGTGACGGAACTCGTGGGCTGGGAGCACAGTCTCAAGAATGAACTCATCATTGCGCGGTACACCGGCCAGCGCAAGCGAGCGGCGGCCCAGCGCCTGCAGGCGATACTTGAAGAGTTCGGACTGACGGGCCTGCTGTCAACCCGCTTCCGTTTGCCGGAGGGTCAACCGCCGGTGCCGTCTGACGTTGTTTGAGGATGTGGCCTGATCGTGCAGGCATGAAATTTTTATAGAGGATCGAATCATGAAGAAGCTTTGGATGTGGGGGGTCGTTCTGGCGCTGGCCGGTTGTGCGAGCAGCAGCCCGGATGTGATCCAGCGCGGCGACGCCCAGCGCCTGTCAACCGTGGTTGATGCGGTGGTGCTCTCGGTACGCACGGTGACGGTTGAAGGCAGCCAGTCGGGCGTGGGCGCCACGACCGGTGGTGTGGTCGGTGGTTTGGCGGGTTACGGCGCCGGCAGCGGGCAACGCGAAGCGCAGATCATCGGGATCCTGGGCGCGGCCGCTGGCGCCGTGGCCGGCAACGTGATCGAGCGTGCGGGAACCCGCGAAGAGGCTTACGAAATTCTCGTCCAGCTCAAGAATGGCGAACGGCGAGCCCTCGTGCAGGCCAAGGGCGAGGAAGTGTTCCAGCCGGGTGAGGCGGTCATCCTGATCACCACCAGTGGCAAGGTACGTGTGGCCAAGGCGCCCAAACAATAAACAGGGCCAGAACAACTTATGATGGTGCGGCCACCCGCCCCGCACCATCATGGCCCGTCTTCCCCGTCTCAGTGTTCCAGGTTATCCGCACCACGTCATCCAGCGTGGCAATAACCGGCAGGCCATTTTCCTGGCCGATGCCGATCGCCTGCGCATGCTGGAACTGCTTGAGGACCATGCGCGTCAGCATGAAGTGGCCGTCCATGCCTATGTGCTCATGGACAACCACTTCCATCTGCTGCTGACACCCCAGACGGGCGATGGTCTGTCGCGTTTGATGCAGGCGGTCGGTCGTCGCTATGTGCGCTATTTCAATGACGGCCACGGTCGCAGCGGGACCTTGTGGGAGGGGCGCTACAAGTCCACCCTGATCGAGGCTGAGAGCCATCTGTTGGCCTGCATGGCCTACATCGACCTGAACCCGGTGCGTGCCGGTCTGGTCGCCATGGCGCGCGACTATCCCTGGTCCAGCCATGCGCATTACGCCGGCTTGCGGGTAGACCGCATGGTGACGCCTCATCCGCTCTATTGGGGGCTGGGCAACACGCCTTTTGCCCGTGAGGCCGCCTATGCCCAGCTGGTGCAGGAGGGGCTGAGCCAGCAACAACAACTGGCCTTGACCGAGTCGGCCATGAAAGGATGGGCGCTTGGAAGCCCCGATTTCATGGCGGCACTGCAGACGAAAACCGAACGTCGCCTCAGCAAATCGCATCCAGGTCGTCCCAGTTCCAGGGCGCCCCCGGTCTGATGGACCCGCTGCTTCATTCCCGGGCCATGGCCAGAATGCATTTAATCTGGCCCCAATTAATTTGACAGCGAAAAAGTAAAAAAATAATAGGAATCTGACCCTGATTATTTCCCTTGGAAATATTGTTGCGGTGCACTATGCTAACGACCCCTGCGAAATATTTAGGAGCGCGCCATGACCACGGCTGCCGAGATTAAGCATCTCCAAGAAAACGGTTTGTATTCGAGCGCCAACGAGCACGACGCCTGCGGCGTGGGTTTCGTCGCGCACATCAAGGGCCACAAGACCCATGACATCGTGCAGGGCGCGCTCAAGATCCTTGAAAACCTCGATCATCGGGGCGCAGTGGGCGCTGACAAGCTCATGGGCGACGGCGCCGGCATCCTGATCCAGCTGCCGGATACCCTGTACCGCGAGGAGATGGCCAAGCAAGGCGTCACCCTGCCGCCGCCCGGCGAGTATGGCGTGGGCATGATCTTCCTGCCCAAGGAACATGCTTCCCGCCTGGCCTGCGAGCAGGAGATGGAGCGTGCCATCAAGGCCGAAGGCCAGGTTCTGCTGGGCTGGCGTGATGTGCCGGTCAACCGCGACATGCCGATGTCGCCCACCGTGCGCGAGAAGGAGCCGGTGCTGCGCCAGGTCTTCATCGGTCGCGGCAGCAACGTCATCGTGCAGGACGCACTGGAGCGCAAGCTTTACGTGATCCGCAAGACCGCGAGTGCCGCCATCCAGGCCCTGCAGCTCAAGCACAGCAAGGAATACTACGTTCCCAGCATGTCCAGCCGTACCGTGGTCTACAAGGGCCTGCTGTTGGCCGACCAGGTGGGCACCTACTTCCTGGACCTGCAGGACAAGCGCTGCGTCTCGGCCTTGGGTCTGGTGCACCAGCGTTTCTCGACCAATACCTTCCCGGAGTGGCCGTTGGCCCACCCCTATCGTTATGTGGCGCACAACGGCGAGATCAATACCGTCAAGGGCAACTACAACTGGATGAAGGCACGCGAAGGTGTGATGTCCTCGCCGGTGCTGGGTGAAGACCTGCAGAAGCTTTATCCGATCAGCTTTGCCGGCCAGTCCGATACCGCCACCTTCGACAACTGCCTGGAGCTGCTCACCATGGCTGGCTACCCGATCAGCCAGGCCGTGATGATGATGATCCCCGAGCCGTGGGAGCAGCACACCACCATGGACGAGCGCCGCAAGGCCTTCTACGAATACCACGCCGCCATGCTCGAGCCCTGGGACGGCCCGGCCTCCATCGTGTTCACCGACGGCCGCCAGATTGGCGCCACGCTGGACCGCAACGGCCTGCGTCCCTCCCGTTACTGCATCACCGATGACGACCTGGTCATCATGGGCTCCGAGTCGGGCGTGCTGCCGGTGCCGGAGAGCAAGATCGTGCGCAAGTGGCGCCTGCAGCCCGGCAAGATGTTCCTGATCGACCTGGAGCAGGGTCGCATGATCGATGACGAGGAACTCAAGGCCAGCCTCGCCAACAGCAAGCCCTACAAGCAGTGGATCGAGAACCTGCGCATCAAGCTTGACGACGTCGAGACCGGCGCCGCCGAGGCGCCCGCCGCCGATGCCGCCCGGCTGCTGGACCGCCAGCAGGCTTTCGGCATGACGCAGGAAGACATCAAGTTCCTGATGGCGCCCATGGCCGTCAACGGGGAAGAGGGCATCGGCTCCATGGGCAACGACAGCCCGCTGGCCGTGCTGTCCGACAAGAACAAGCCGCTGTACAACTACTTCAAGCAGCTGTTCGCCCAGGTGACCAACCCGCCGATCGACCCGATCCGCGAAGCCATCGTCATGTCCCTGGTGTCCTTCATCGGCCCCAAGCCGAACCTGCTGGACATCAACCAGGTCAACCCGCCCATGCGCCTCGAGGTGAGCCAGCCCATCCTGGACTTCTCGGACATGGCCAAGCTGCGCAATATCGAGGCCACCACGCAGGGCAAGTTCCGCAGCGCCACGCTGGACATCACCTATCCGCTGGTCTGGGGCCACGAGGGCGTGGAAGCCAAGCTGGCGTCGCTGTGCGCCGAAGCCGTGGACGCCATCAAGGGCGGCAAGAACATCCTGATCATCAGCGATCGCGCCGTCAGCGCAGCGCAGGTGGCCATCCCTGCGCTGCTGGCCCTGTCGGCCATCCACCAGCATCTCGTGCGTGAAGGTCTGCGCACCTCGGCCGGCCTGGTGGTCGAAACCGGCACCGCGCGCGAAGTGCATCACTTCGGCGTGCTGGCCGGTTATGGTGCCGAAGCGGTGCACCCCTACCTCGCGATGGAAACCCTGGCTGCCATGCACCAGGACCTGCCGGGCGACCTGAGCGCCGACAAGGCCATCTACAACTACATCAAGGCGATCGGCAAGGGCCTGTCCAAGATCATGTCCAAGATGGGCGTGTCGACCTACATGAGCTACTGCGGCGCCCAGCTGTTTGAAGCCATCGGTATCAACGACGCCACCATCGAGAAGTACTTCACCGGCACGCCCAGCCGCGTGGGCGGTATCGGCGTGTTCGAGATGGCCGAGGAGGCCATCCGCATGCACAAGGCTGCCTACGGCAACGATCCGGTGCTGGCCACCATGCTGGATGCCGGCGGCGAATACGCCTGGCGCACCCGCGGCGAAGAGCATATGTGGACGCCTGATGCGATTGCCAAGCTGCAGCACAGCACGCGTGCCAACAGCTTCGGCACCTACAAGGAATACGCGCAGATCATCAACGACCAGAGCAAGCGCCACATGACGCTGCGCGGCCTGTTCGAGTTCAAGCTCGATCCGGCCAAGGCCATTCCCGTCGAGGAAGTGGAGCCGGCCAGCGAGATCGTCAAGCGCTTCGCTACCGGCGCCATGTCCCTGGGCTCCATCTCCACCGAGGCGCATGCCACGCTAGCCGTGGCCATGAACCGCATCGGCGGCAAGAGCAATACCGGCGAGGGCGGCGAGGACCCGGCGCGCTACCGCAACGAGCTCAAGGGCATCCCGATCAAGAAGGGCGAGACGCTCAAGAGCGTGATCGGCGCCGAACAGGTTGAAGTCGACCTGCCGCTGGAAGCCGGTGACTCGCTGCGCTCCAAGATCAAGCAGGTGGCCTCGGGTCGCTTCGGTGTCACGGCCGAATACCTGTCCAGTTCGGATCAGATCCAGATCAAGATGGCCCAGGGCGCCAAGCCGGGCGAAGGCGGCCAGCTGCCGGGCGGCAAGGTGTCCGATTACATCGGCAAGCTGCGCTACTCGGTGCCGGGGGTGGGTCTGATCTCGCCGCCGCCGCACCATGACATCTACTCGATCGAGGATCTGGCCCAGCTGATCCACGACCTCAAGAACGTGGCGCCGCACGCCAGCGTCAGCGTCAAGCTGGTGTCCGAGATCGGCGTCGGCACCATTGCCGCCGGTGTCGCCAAGTGCAAGAGCGACCACGTCGTGATCGCCGGCCATGACGGCGGCACGGGCGCCTCGCCCTGGTCGTCCATCAAGCACGCCGGCAGCCCTTGGGAAATCGGCCTCGCCGAAACGCAGCAGACCCTGGTGCTCAACCGCCTGCGCGGCCGCATCCGCGTGCAGGCCGACGGCCAGATGAAAACCGGCCGTGACGTCGCCATCGGCGCCTTGCTGGGTGCTGACGAGTTTGGCTTCGCCACCGCACCGCTGGTGGTCGAGGGCTGCATCATGATGCGCAAGTGCCATCTGAACACCTGCCCGGTGGGGGTGGCCACGCAGGACCCGGTGCTGCGCAAGAAGTTCTCGGGCAAGCCCGAGCACGTGGTGAACTTCTTCTTCTTCATCGCCGAAGAAGTGCGCCAGATCATGGCGCAGCTGGGTATCCGCAAGTTCGACGAGATGATCGGCCGCGCCGACCTGCTCGATGTCCGCAAGGGCCTGGAGCACTGGAAGGCCCGTGGCCTGGACTTCAGCCGCCTGTTCGCGATGCCCGTCGTGCCCACCGGCGTGCCTCGCTTCCACGTGGCCGAGCAGGAACATGGCCTGGAGAAGAGCCTGGACCGTGTGTTGATCGAGAAGTCCAGGGCCGCCATCGACAAGGGCGAGAAGGTCCAGTTCATGGAAGTGGTGCGCAACGTCAACCGTTCCGTGGGTGCCATGCTCTCGGGCGCGCTGACCAAGGTGCACCCGGAAGGCCTGGCCGATGACACCTTGCGCATCCAGCTCGAAGGCACGGGGGGACAGTCCTTCGGCGCGTTCCTGGCGCGCGGCATCACGCTGTACCTGATCGGTGACGCCAACGACTACACGGGCAAAGGCCTGTCGGGCGGCCGCATCGTGGTGCGACCGAGCATCGATTTCCGTGGCGAATCCACGCGCAACATCATTGTCGGCAACACCGTGATGTACGGCGCCACCAGCGGCGAGGCCTTCTTCAGCGGCGTGGCCGGCGAGCGTTTTGCCGTGCGCCTCTCGGGTGCCAATGCCGTCGTTGAGGGCACCGGTGACCACGGCTGCGAGTACATGACGGGGGGCACCGTGGCAGTGCTGGGCAAGACCGGTCGTAACTTCGCGGCCGGCATGAGCGGCGGCCTGGCCTACGTCTACGACGAGGACGGTCAGTTTGCAGCGCGTTGCAACACCGCCATGGTCTCGCTGGACAAGGTGCTGCCGGCGTCTGAGCAGGAAAAGAACATCCCGCGCGCGATCTGGCACCGTGACCAGACCGACGAGGCCCAGCTCAAGAAACTGCTGGAAGACCACCACCGCTGGACCGGCAGCAAGCGCGCACGCGAGTTGCTGGACCATTGGACCGAGGCCCGCGCCAAGTTCGTCAAGGTGTTCCCGAACGAGTACAAGCGCGCCCTGGGCGAGATCAACGCCAAGAAGGCTGCGCCCGCGCCCGCCAAGGCCGCGGCCAAGAAAGAAGCCGCTGCGGCGAAGTAAGAAGAAGGACGAAGGAATACATCATGGGTAAAGTCACCGGCTTCATGGAGTACGAGCGCATCGAGGAGGGCTACGAGCCCGTGGCGAAGCGCGTCAAGACCTACAAGGAATTCGTGATCGGCCTGAGCGATGAGCAGGCCAAGGTGCAGGGCGCACGCTGCATGGATTGCGGCACACCTTTCTGCAACAGCGGGTGCCCGGTCAACAACATCATTCCGGACTTCAACGACCTGGTCTACCAGGGCGACTGGAAGAATGCGATCGAGGTGCTGCACTCGACCAACAACTTCCCGGATTTCACGGGTCGCGTCTGTCCCGCGCCTTGCGAGGCGGCCTGCACGCTGAACATCAACGACGACGCGGTGGGTATCAAGTCCATTGAACACGCCATCATCGACAAGGCCTGGGAGCAGGGTTGGGTCAAGCCGCAGCCGGCCGCTGTCAAGACCGGCAAGAAGATCGCCGTCGTCGGCTCGGGCCCGGCCGGCATGGCGGCCGCCCAGCAGCTGGCACGTGTCGGCCACGCCGTGACGGTGTTCGAGAAGAACGACACCATCGGCGGCCTGCTGCGCTTCGGGATTCCTGACTTCAAGTTCGACAAGTCGCACATCGATCGCCGGGTCAAGCAGATGGAAGCCGAGGGCGTGGTGTTCAAGACCAACGTCATGGTCGGCGAATTGCCCAAGGACTCCAAGGTCACCAACTGGGCCAAGGAAACGATCAGCCCCGCGCAACTGCAGAAGGAGTTTGACGCGGTCGTGCTGGCCGGTGGGGCCGAGCAGTCGCGCGACCTGCCGGTGCCGGGACGTGACCTCGATGGCGTCCATTTCGCCATGGAATTCCTGCCCATGCAGAACCGTGTCAATGCGGGTGGCAAGATCAAGGACCAGATCATGGCGACCGGCAAGCACGTCATCGTGATCGGTGGTGGCGACACCGGCTCGGATTGCGTGGGCACCAGCAACCGCCATGGCGCGGCCAGCGTGACCCAGTTCGAAGTGATGCCCCAGCCGCCCGAGCAGGAGAACAAGCCGCTGGTCTGGCCCTACTGGCCGCTCAAGCTGCGCACCAGCTCCAGCCACGAAGAGGGTTGCGCGCGCGAGTTCGCCGTCTCGACCAAGGAATTCATCGGCAAGAACGGCAAGGTCACGGGCCTCAAGACCGTACACGTCGAGTTCAAGGACGGCAAGTTCGTCGAGATTCCGGGGACCGAGAAGGAATACAAGGCGGATCTGGTGCTGTTGGCCATGGGCTTTGTCAGCCCGGTGGCAACCATCCTGGACGCTTTCGGCGTGGCCAAGGACGGTCGTGGCAACGCCAAGGCCGGCACAGACTTCCAGGGTGGTTATGTCACCAGCGCCCCCAAGGTGTTCGCCGCCGGTGATATCCGCCGTGGCCAGAGTCTGGTGGTCTGGGCGATTCGCGAGGGCCGCCAGGCGGCGCGGGCCGTCGACGAGTTCCTCATGGGTTCCAGCACCCTGCCTCGCTAAGGCGTCCCTCACAAATCGCCCTGGGGGCGTACAAGGAATGGCGGGCAGATGGCCCGCCATGCGCGAGGGCTGCCGGGCGGCGCGGGCCGTCGATGAGTTCTTCATGGGTGCCCATATGCTGCCGCGCTGACCAGGCGCTTTGCCGTATGATGCAAAAGCCGGAACACGCCGGCTTTTGCTTTTTTATGGCTGCATCATCAGACACTCCCTTGGTCGAGCTGCGCAACGTCACCTTTGGCTACAGTGACCGCGTCATTCTTGACAACGTCAGCCTGAGCATTCCGCGTGGCAAGGTCACTGCGCTGATGGGGGCGTCCGGCGGCGGCAAGACCACCGTGCTGCGCCTGATCGGCGGGCAGAACCTGGCCCAGCAGGGCGAAGTGCTGTTCGATGGCGAGGATGTGACCCGCATGGACCAGCAGCAGCTCTATCTGGCGCGACGCCGCATGGGCATGCTGTTCCAGTTCGGCGCCCTGTTTGCCGATCTCAGCGTGTTCGAGAACGTGGCGTTTCCCCTGCGCGAGCATACCGATCTCACCGAAGAACTGGTTCGCCACCTCGTGCTGATGAAGCTTAACGCGGTCGGCTTGCGCGGCGCGCGCGATCTGATGCCCAGCGAGGTCTCGGGCGGCATGGCGCGGCGTGTGGCGCTGGCGCGTGCCATCGTGCTCGACCCCGAGCTGGTGATGTATGACGAGCCGTTTGCCGGGCTGGACCCGATTTCCCTGGGTACGGCCGCCCAGCTGATCCGTCGTTTGAATGACGCCATGGGGCTGACCAGCATCGTCGTGTCGCACGACCTGGAGGAAACCTTCCAGATTGCCGACCAGGTGGTGATCCTCGCCAACGGCGGCATTGCAGCCCAAGGCACGCCGGATGAAGTGAAGCGCTCGACGGATCCCCTGGTGCAGCAGTTCGTGCAGGCCCAGGCCGAAGGGCCGGTGCATTTCCATTACCCAGGCCCCAGTGTCGAGCAGGATTTCGGGGAGGTCCAGGCATGAGCTGGTGGCGACCTTCCGATGTCGGCTTTGCCGTGCGGCGCAAGCTCGACGACATGGGCTACGCGACGCGGCTGTTCTTCCGGCTGGTGCAGCTGGCCGGCCCCACCTTCAAGCGCCTGGGGCTGGTGCGCGACCAGGTGCATTTCCTGGGCAACCACTCACTGGCGATCATCGTGGTCTCCGGCCTGTTCGTGGGTTTCGTGCTCGGCCTGCAGGGCTACTACATCCTGGTGGACTACGGCTCGACCGAGGCGCTGGGCCAGATGGTGGCGTTGAGCCTCGTGCGCGAACTCGGCCCGGTGGTGGCGGCCTTGCTGTTTGCCGGCCGTGCCGGTACCTCGCTGACCGCCGAGATCGGCCTGATGAAGGCGGGCGAGCAACTCAGCGCCATGGAGATGATGGCGGTCGACCCGGTCCGCCGCATCCTGGCGCCGCGCTTCTGGGGTGGTGTGATCGCCATGCCGCTACTGGCTGCGGTGTTCAGCGCGGTGGGCGTGATGGGGGGCTGGCTGGTCGGTGTGGTCATGATCGGGGTTGATCCGGGGGCGTTCTGGAGCCAGATGCAGGGCGGCGTCGATGTCTGGAATGACGTGGGCAATGGGGTCGTGAAAAGCATCGTGTTCGGCTTCACGGTGAGCTTCGTGGCTCTGTTGCAAGGGTATGAGGCGCAGGCGACGCCTGAAGGGGTGTCGAGTGCCACCACGCGAACCGTGGTGATGGCCTCGCTGGCGGTTTTGGGTCTGGATTTCATCTTGACGGCAATGATGTTTACGATTTGAGGAGAGTGTGGTGCAACGCTCAAAAAATGATGTGTGGGTCGGTCTGTTTGTCCTGATTGGCGCGGGGGCCATCCTGTTCCTGGCGCTGCAGGCCGCCAATCTGCTGAATCTGAGCTTCCAGTCCACCTACCGCGTCGAGGCCCGCTTCGACAACATCGGGGGGCTCAAGCCCAAGGCAGCCGTCAAAAGTGGTGGCGTGGTGGTCGGCCGTGTCGAGGGCATCACCTTCGATGACAAGACCTTCCAGGCCCGCGTGATACTGGCCATGGAGAGCCGCTACAAATTCCCCAAGGACAGTTCGCTCAAGATTCTCACCAGCGGTCTGCTGGGTGACCAGTACGTTGGCATCGAAGCTGGCGCCGAGGAGAAGAACCTGGGCGCAGGCGACGTCATTTCTTCCACCCAGTCGGCCATCGTGCTGGAAAACCTGATCGGCCAGTTCATCTACAACAAGTCGGCTGAAGGCGCTGGGCCGAACGCGGCCAAGAAATGACGTTGGCGGGTTGTTCCCACCCGGGCCGGCCAGCGCTGCAGTCCTGGCTGTTGCGCCTGTTGGCGCTGGCTTTGGGCCTGCTCATGACCGGCTGCGCGACCGGTCCACAGGCCAATCCCGCTGACCCTATGGAGCCCTGGAACCGGGGGGTCTACAAGTTCAACGATGCGCTCGACCGCGCCGTGCTCAAGCCGGTGGCCACGGTTTATCAGGAGTCCACGCCTGAGCTGGTGCGCCGGGGCATCGGCAACTTCTTCGCCAATCTCGAAGACGCCTGGACCACGGTCAACAGCGTGTTGCAACTCAAGGGGCAGGCTGCCGGCGAGAGTTTCACCCGCTTCTGGGTGAATTCCTTCTTCGGGCTGGCCGGCGTGCTGGACGTGGCCAGCGAGATGCAGATCCCACGCCACAACGAGGATTTTGGCCAGACCCTTGGTTATTGGGGGGTAGGGGCGGGGCCGTATGTCATGCTGCCCTTGCTGGGGCCTTCGACGGTGCGCGATACCGCTGCCCTGCCCGCGGATTGGCGGGGGGACCTCGTGACCCATATCGAGGACGTGCCCACGCGCAACACGCTGATCGGTGTGCGCGTGATTCACAAGCGGGGTCGCCTGCTCAAGCAGGAAGACCTGCTTGAAGGCGCTGCCCTGGACAAATATACTTTCCTGCGCGATGCCTACCTGCAGCATCGGCGCAATCTCGTCTATGACGGGAACCCGCCCGAAGAGCCGATGATCGAAGATGTCGAGACGGACGGGAATGAAACTGCCAAGTGAAGTCTGCCCTGTCGGCCGGTATGCGCCGGCGGACGTTACAGTGAAGTCGGCATCCGGCCGGCGCATTGCCTGAGTTCTGGAGTGTTACACCATGCAACGACGCGTTTTCCATCACCTGCTGGCTGCCTGTGCCGCTATGGGCGCCCTTCTGGCACCGGCCTGGACGCCTGCCTGGGCGGCCGACGAAGGCGCTGATGCCGTGATCCTGAAGCTGTCGAACGAGGTGCTCGACAGCATCAAGGCTGATGCAGCCATCAAGGCTGGCGACATCAATCGCCTGATCGTCCTGGTCGATACCAAGATCATGCCCAACGTCAATTTCCAGCGCATGACGGCGGCCTCGGTCGGCCCCGGCTGGCGCCAGGCCACACCGGAGCAGAAGAAGCGCCTGCAGGAGGAGTACAAGATCCTGCTGGTGCGCACCTACGCCGGAGCGCTCTCCCAGGTCAACGACATGACGGTATCGCTCAAGCCCATGCGTGCGGCGCCTGAGGACAAGGAAGTCGTGGTCCGTACGGAAGTCAAGGGCAAGGGCAATCCTGAGCCCGTGCAACTGGACTATCGCCTGGAGAAAACCCCGGGCGAGGGCAAGGGCTGGAAGATCTACAACCTCAACGTCATGGGCGTCTGGCTGGTGGAAACCTATCGCAGCCAGTTCGCCCAGGAGGTCCATGCCAATGGCATCGACGGCCTGATTGCCTCGCTGGTCGAGCGCAACAAGGCCAATGCCAAGAAGGCCTGATCATGCTGGTCCTGCCTTCTGAACTGACCCACAAGCAGGCCACGGCCTGCCTGCGCATGCTGGTGCAGGGCATGCCCTCGCAAACGGGGGCCGCGGTGGTGGTGGACGCGGCTTCGCTTCAACGCTTCGATTCTTCTGCCCTGTCCGTGCTGCTGGAGTTCCGCCGTGCCAGCCTGAAGCGCGGCAAGGGCTTCGAAATCCACAACCTTTCCTCCCGCCTGGTCGATCTGGCCCGCCTCTATGGGGTGTCTGAGCTGCTGCTGCCGACCGCCTGAGCGTGGGGGCTCTTGCGAGCGCCTAAAATAGCGGGTTCCCATGCCCGCTATCTCCTTTCAGTCCGTCTCCCGGTTCTACCCGCTCGCCCGCGGTCCCAAGGGCGCCACCTTCGCCGCTCTGGATGATGTCAGCCTGGACATCGAGGAGGGCGAGTTCTTCGGCCTGCTCGGTCCCAATGGCGCGGGCAAGACCACCCTGATCAGCATCCTGGCCGGCCTGGTGCGTGCCAGCCGAGGCAAAGTCTCCGTGCTGGGCCACGACGTGCAGGCCAACTATGCCCAGGCGCGCAAGCTGCTCGGCGTGGTGCCCCAGGAATTGGTGTTCGACCCCTTCTTCAATGTGCGCGAGACGCTGCGCATCCAGTCCGGCTATTTCGGCGTGAAGAACAACGACGCCTGGATCGACGAGCTGCTGGAAAGCCTGGGCCTGGCCGACAAGGCCAACGCCAATATGCGGCAGCTCTCCGGTGGCATGAAGCGGCGCGTGCTGGTGGCCCAGGCCCTGGTCCACAAGCCGCCGGTCATCGTGCTGGACGAGCCCACCGCCGGCGTGGACGTGGAGTTGCGCCAGACGCTGTGGCAGTTTGTGGCCCGGCTCAACCGCGAAGGGCACACGGTGCTGCTGACCACCCATTACCTCGAAGAGGCCGAGGCCCTGTGTGGCCGCATTGCCATGCTCAAGTCGGGCCGCGTGGTGGCGCTGGAACGCACCAGCGAATTGCTCAAGACCGCGTCCAGCCATGTGCTGCGCATGAAAATCGAGGGCCAGTTGCCGGCCGACCTGGCTGTACAGGCGCGAGTGACTGGACGCATCGTGCAGTTTCCCGCGCATGACGCGCGCGAGGTCGAGACCTACCTGGCCGCCGTGCGCGAGGCCGGGGTGATCGTGGACGACGTCGAGATCACCAAGGCCGATCTGGAGGACGTCTTCCTCCAGGTGATGGGAGATCAAAAATGAGCGGCTGGCAGACCCTGCTGTACAAGGAAGTGCTGCGTTTCTGGAAGGTCAGCTTCCAGACCATCGCCGCACCGGTGCTGACGGCCGTGCTCTACCTGCTGATCTTCGGGCATGTGCTGGAAGACCACGTCAAGGTCTATGACCGCATCGGCTACACCGCCTTCCTGATTCCCGGACTGGTGATGATGAGCGTGCTGCAGAACGCCTTTGCCAACAGTTCGTCCTCGCTGATCCAGAGCAAGATCATGGGCAACCTGGTCTTCCTGCTGCTCACGCCCCTCTCGCACTGGGCCTGGTACCTGGCCTACGTCGGCTCTTCGGTGCTGCGTGGCCTGGTGGTAGGCACGGGCGTGTTCCTGGTGACCTTCTGGTTCACCGACCTCACGATCCAGGCGCCGTTGTGGATCCTTGTCTTTGCGGTGCTGGGGGCGGCCTTGCTGGGCTCGCTGGGCCTGATCGCCGGCCTGTGGGCCGAGAAGTTCGACCAGCTGGCGGCCTTCCAGAACTTCGTCATCATGCCCATGACCTTCCTCAGCGGCGTGTTCTATTCCATCCATTCCCTGCCGGCCTTCTGGCAGGGCGTGAGCCACCTCAACCCCTTCTTCTACATGATCGACGGTTTCCGCCACGGATTCTTTGGCGTGAGCGATGTCTCGCCCTGGTTGAGCCTGGCCATCGTAGGTATCGCGCTGCTGGCGGTTGGAAGCCTGGCCGTGCATCTGCTGCGCACCGGCTACAAGATACGCGGATAAAGAATATGACTGCAGACGAACTCCAGACCCTTATCGCCGCCGGACTGAAGTGTGAGCATATCGAGCTCACGGGTGATGGGCGCCATTGGTACGCCACCATCGTCTCGCCCGAGTTCGAGGGCAAGCGCCCCATCCAGCGTCACCAGCGCGTCTATGCCACGCTGGGCCGGAAGATGCACACCGACGAGGTGCACGCCCTGTCCATGAAAACCTATACGCCGGCCGAATGGGCTGCGCAAGCGAAGTGAACACCCATGGATAAATTGCTGATACGTGGCGGGCGCGAGCTGCGCGGTGAAGTGTCGATTTCCGGCGCCAAGAACGCGGCCCTGCCCGAACTCTGCGCTGCCCTCCTGACGGCGCAGCCGGTGACGCTGCTCAATGTGCCGCGCCTGCAGGACGTGGCCACCATGCTCAAGCTGATCCGCAACATGGGCGTGCAGGTCCAGCAGGGCGACGACGGCACCGTGCGCATTGATGCGTCGACCCTGAGCAGTCCGGAAGCGCCCTACGAGCTGGTCAAGACCATGCGTGCCTCGGTGCTGGCCCTGGGCCCGCTGCTGGCCCGCTTTGGCGAAGCCACGGTCTCGCTGCCTGGCGGCTGCGCCATTGGTTCGCGCCCGGTGGACCAGCATATCAAGGGCCTGACGGCCATGGGGGCCGAGATCACGGTCGAACACGGCTACATCCTGGCCAAGCTGCCCAAAGGTGCGACGCGGCTCAAGGGTGCGCGCATCACGACCGACATGGTCACTGTCACGGGCACCGAGAACCTGCTGATGGCCGCCACCCTGGCCGAAGGCGAGACCCTCCTGGAAAACGCCGCGCAGGAGCCTGAGATTCCGGATCTGGCCGAAATGCTCATCAAGATGGGCGCGAAGATCGAGGGGCACGGCAGCAGCCGTATTCGCATCGAGGGGGTGAAAGCCCTGCACGGTGGTGAGCACCGGGTGGTGGCTGACCGCATCGAGGCTGGCACCTTCCTCTGCGCCGTGGCCGCCACCGGCGGTGACGTGGTGCTCAAGCATGGCCGCGCCGACCATCTGGACGCTGTGATCGAGAAACTGGTGGCTGCCGGTGCCACGGTGACCGCCCTGCCGGATGGCATCCGCGTGCAGTCGCAGGGCCGCCTGCAGGCGCAGAGTTTCCGCACCACCGAGTACCCGGGGTTCCCCACCGACATGCAGGCCCAGTTCATGGCACTCAACTGCGTTGCCCAGGGCACGGCCAAGGTGACCGAGACTATCTTCGAAAACCGGTTCATGCACGTCAACGAGCTGGTGCGCCTGGGGGCGAAGATCCAGATCGACGGCAAAGTGGCTGTGATCGAAGGCGTGGAACAGCTCTCGGGCGCCACCATCATGGCCACCGATCTGCGGGCCTCGGCCAGCCTGGTGATTGCCGGCCTGGTGGCGGAAGGCGAGACTGTGGTCGACCGCATCTACCATCTGGATCGGGGCTATGACCGCATGGAAGCCAAGCTGGCGGCCATCGGCGCGGACATCGAGCGTCTCAAGTGAGAAAATGAACCCATGATCACGCTCGCCCTCTCCAAAGGTCGCATCTTCGACGAGACCCTGCCCCTGCTCAAGGCGGCCGGCATCGAGGTGCTGGACGATCCCGAAAAAACCCGCAAGCTCATCCTGGCCACCAACCAGCCCGAGGTGCGGGTGGTCTTGGTGCGCGCCACCGACGTACCGACCTATGTGCAGTATGGCGGCGCTGATCTGGGCATCACCGGCCTGGACACGCTGATCGAGCATGGCAGCGACGGGCTTTATCAGCCGCTGGACCTGCAGATCGCGAAGTGCCGCGTGAGCGTGGCCGTGCGCGAAGGCTACGACTACGCCGCCGCCGTACGCCAGGGCGCGCGCCTTCGCGTGGCGACCAAGTATGTGGCCATCGCACGCGAATTCTTTGCCGCCAAGGGCGTGCATGTGGACCTGATCAAGCTCTACGGCAGCATGGAACTGGCCCCGCTGACCGGCCTGGCCGACGCCATCGTGGACCTGGTGTCCACGGGCAACACGCTCAAGGCCAATCACCTGGTCGAGGTCGAACGCATCATGGATATCTCCTCGCGCCTGGTGGTCAACCAAGCAGCGCTCAAACTCAAGCGCGAGCCCATGCGCAAGATCATTGACGCCTTCGGCCAGGCACTGGGGCAGCCATGAGCCTGGTCGCCCGGCCCCTGCGCCTGTCCACAGTGCAAGCTGACTTTGAGCAGCGCTTCAAGGAGCGCCAGCACTGGTCGGGCGAGACCGACGCGGCCATCGAGTTGCGCGTGGCCGAGATCCTGGCCGACGTGCGTCAACGCGGTGACGCCGCGGTGCTCGAGTACACGGCGCGTTTCGACGGCCTGCAGGCCGGCTCGCTCAAGGAACTGGAACTTAGCCAGGCTGAACTCAAGTCGGCCTTTGACGCTCTGCCGACTGCCCAGCGCGATGCGCTGCAGTCAGCCGCCCAACGCGTGCGCAGTTACCACGAAGCGCAGAAGCGCGCCAGCGGCGAGAGCTGGAGCTACCGCGACACCGACGGCACCCTGCTGGGCCAGAAGGTCACGCCCCTGGACCGCGTGGGCATCTACGTGCCTGGTGGCAAGGCCGCGTATCCTTCCTCCGTGCTGATGAACGCCATTCCCGCCCATGTGGCCGGAGTGGGCGAAATCATCATGGTCGTGCCCACACCGCGTGGCGAGAAAAACCCGCTGGTGCTGGCCGCGGCCTACGTGGCCGGGGTCACCCGCGCCTTCACCATCGGCGGCGCCCAGGCCGTGGCGGCACTGGCCTACGGCACGGCCACCGTGCCCGGCGTGGACAAGATCACCGGCCCGGGCAATGCCTATGTGGCCAGTGCCAAGCGCCGTGTTTTCGGCCAGGTCGGCATCGACATGATCGCCGGCCCCAGCGAGATCCTGGTGCTGGCCGATGGCAGCACACCGGCCGACTGGGTGGCCATGGACCTGTTCAGCCAGGCCGAGCACGATGAGCTGGCGCAGAGCATCCTGCTCTGCCCGGATGCGGCGTATATCGAGGCCGTGCAGCGCGAGATCGACCGCCTGCTGCCCCAGATGCCGCGCGCCGAGATCATCGCCAAGTCCCTCAACGGCCGTGGCGCCTTGATTCATACGCGCAGCATGGAAGAGGCCTGCGCCATCAGCAACCGCATCGCGCCTGAGCACCTGGAAGTCTCCAGCAGCGAGCCGCATCGCTGGGAGCCGCTGCTGAGGCACGCCGGTGCCATCTTCCTGGGGGCTTACACCAGCGAATCACTGGGTGACTACTGCGCCGGCCCCAACCACGTGTTGCCCACCAGCGGTACCGCCCGTTTTTCCTCGCCGCTGGGGGTTTACGACTTCCAGAAGCGTTCGAGCCTGATCGAGGTCAGCGAAGCCGGTGCCCAGACCCTGGGGCAGATCGCCTCCGTGCTCGCGCATGGCGAAGGCCTGCAGGCCCATGCGCGCGCGGCTGAGATGCGCCTGAAAGACAGCAAGAAATGACAGCCCTCGATCCCAAGCTGCAGCGCCTGATCCGCCAGGACATCCAGGGTATGCATGCTTATGCCGTCCAGGAGTCGGCTGGCCTGGTCAAGCTCGACGCCATGGAGAACCCCTACGGCCTGCCGCCGGCCTTGCAGGCCGAGTTGGGCCAGCGTCTGGGTCAGCTGGCGCTGAACCGCTACCCGGACGGCCGCGTCAACGACCTGCGGGCCGCGCTGGCCCGTTACGCCGGCATGCCCGAGGGCTACGAACTCATGCTGGGCAACGGCTCGGACGAACTGATCTCCCTGCTGGCCATGGCTTGCGACGTGCCGGGTGCCTCCATCCTGGCGCCGGTGCCCGGCTTCGTGATGTACGCCATGAGCGCGCAGCTGCAGGGCCTGACCTTCCATGGTGTGCCGCTGACGGCTGAGTTCGAGCTCGATGTGACGGCCATGCTGGGCGCCATCGCCAAACACAAGCCCACGATCACCTACATCGCCTATCCGAACAACCCCACGGCCAATCTGTGGAGCGACACGGCGATCGAAAAGATCATTGCCGCCGTGGGTGAGCAGGGCGGCTTGGTGGTGATGGATGAGGCCTACCAGCCCTTTGCCTCGCGCAGCTGGATCGAACGCATCCGCGCCAAGCCGGCAGCCAACAGCCACGTGCTGCTGATGCGCACGCTCTCCAAATTCGGCCTGGCCGGCGTGCGGCTGGGTTACATGATGGGCCCGGCGGCCCTGATTGCCGAGGTCGACAAGGTGCGCCCGCCCTACAACGTCAGTGTGCTGAACTACGAATGTGCCCTGTTTGCGCTTGAGCACGCCGAGGTGTTCGCGGCCCAGGCACAGGAGATCAAGGCTCAGCGTGCTATGATTTTGGAAGCGTTGAAGGCCCTGCCCGGGGTGCGGGCCTGGAACAGCGACGCCAACATGATCCTGCTGCGTGTGCCCGATGCGGCCAAGACCTTCGAAGGCATGAAGGCGCGCAAGGTCCTCGTGAAGAATGTGTCGAAGTTGCACCCCCTGCTGGCCAACTGCCTGCGCCTGACGGTGGGCACGCCGCAGGAAAACCAGCTGATGCTGGCCGCGCTGAAAGAATCCTTATGAGCACACCACGTATCGCCGAAGTGTCCCGCAACACCGCGGAGACCCAGATCACCGTCAAGCTCAACCTGGACGGAACGGGTCAGTCGAACCTGTCGACCGGCATCGGCTTCTTCGACCACATGCTGGACCAGATCGCGCGCCACGGCCTGATCGACCTGGACATCCAGGCCAAGGGCGACCTGCACATCGACGGCCACCATACGGTGGAAGACGTGGGCATCACCCTGGGCCAGGCCGTGGCCAAGGCCGTGGGCGACAAAAAAGGCATCCGCCGTTACGGCCATGCCTATGTGCCGCTGGACGAGGCGCTGTCGCGTGTGGTGATCGATTTCTCCGGCCGCCCCGGCCTGGAGATGCACGTGCCTTTCAAGAGCGGCATGATCGGCAGCTTCGACAGCCAGCTGGCCTATGAGTTCTTCCAGGGTTTCGTGAACCACGCTTTCGTCACGCTGCACATCGACAACCTGCGTGGTGAAAATGCGCACCACCAGGCCGAGACGGTGTTCAAGGCCTTTGCCCGCGCCCTGCGCGCTGCGCTGGAAATCGACCCGCGCTCGGTAGGTACCATTCCCTCGACCAAGGGATCGCTCTAGTCGTATGACTTCCGGACTGCCGGCCAAGACCGTTGCCGTGGTGGACTACGGCATGGGTAACCTGCGCTCGGTGTCGCAGGCCGTGCAGGCCGCGGCCCTGGGCAGCGGCTGGCATGTGCTCATCACCTCGCGCCCCGATGAGGTGCGGGCGGCCGCCCGCGTGGTGCTACCGGGGCAGGGCGCCATGCCCGACTGCATGCGCGAATTGCAGGACTCCGGCTTGCGGGATGCCGTGCTGGAGGCCGCTGCCGCCAAGCCCCTGTTCGGTGTCTGCGTCGGCATGCAGATGATGCTGGACCACAGCGCCGAGGGGAATACGCCGGGCCTGGGGCTGATCCACGGTGAAGTCGTCAAATTCGACCTGGATGGTCGCCTGCAGCCCGACGGCAGCCGCTACAAGGTGCCGCAGATGGGCTGGAACCAGGTTCGGCAGATGGACCCTGGCCAGGGGCGTCATCCGGTGTGGTCTGGCGTGCCGGACGGCAGCTACTTCTATTTCGTGCACAGTTTTTATGCCCGACCGTCGGATGCGCGCCACAGCGCGGGCGAAGCCGATTACGGCGGCCGCTTCACGGCGGCCATTGCACGCGATAATATTTTTGCGACACAATTCCACCCTGAGAAAAGTGCAGCCCACGGCTTGGCCCTTTATCGCAACTTCCTCCACTGGAATCCCTGAGTCTCCGCACGATTTCGCCTGATCGCGCTTCTGCCCTCGTTCTTGCACCATGCTTTTAATTCCTGCGATTGATCTGAAAGACGGCCACTGCGTGCGCCTCAAGCAGGGCGATATGGACCAGTCCACCACCTTCGGCGAAGACCCGGCGGTGATGGCGCGCAAATGGGTGAGCAAGGGTGCGCGCCGCCTGCACCTGGTGGACCTGAACGGTGCCTTTGCAGGCCAGCCGAAGAACGAGCTGGCCATCCGCAGCATCCTCAAGGAGGTCGGCAGCGAGATCGACGTGCAGCTCGGCGGCGGCATCCGGGACCTGGACACCATCGAACGCTACCTGGACGCCGGGCTGCGCTACGTCATCATCGGCACCGCCGCCGTCAAGAACCCCGGCTTCCTGCAGGACGCCTGCACGGCCTTCGGCGGCCACATCATCGTCGGCCTGGACGCCAAGGACGGCAAGGTGGCGACCGACGGCTGGAGCAAGCTCACCCGTCATGAGGTGGTCGACCTGGGCAAGAAGTTCGAGGACTACGGTGTCGAGTCCATCATCTACACCGACATCGGCCGCGACGGCATGCTCTCGGGCATCAATATCGACGCCACGGTCAAGCTGGCCCAGGCCCTGACCATCCCGGTGATTGCCTCTGGCGGCCTGAGCAATATGGCGGACATCGAGGCCTTGTGCGCGGTGGAGAGCGAGGGCGTGGAGGGCGTGATCTGTGGTCGCGCCATCTACACCGGCGACCTCGACTTCGAGGCTGCCCAGATCCGTGCCGACGAGCTGAATGGCTGAACCCGGCCCCGAGCTGTTTCACGGCCTTCCTGTACGCTCCCTGAGCCTGCCCAACGGCGATTGCCTGCGGGTCCTCCTGCACGGTGCCCATGTCGTGTCCTGGGTGGCGGCAGGCCGGGAGCGTCTCTATCTCAGCCCCCGCAGCGCTTTTGATGGCCAGTCCGCGATACGCGGCGGTGTTCCCGTCTGTTTTCCCCAGTTCAACCAGCGTGGGCCGCTGCCCAAGCATGGCTTCGCGCGCAACTTGCCCTGGCGCGCCGACGGCTCGCCCGTGGTCACGCCGGAGGCAGCGCAAATGCGCCTGCGTCTGTCCGCCAGTGCGGCGACGCGGCAGTTCTGGCCCCAGGCTTTCGAGCTCACCCTGGCGCTGGAGCTGCGCCCGGGGTGTCTGCAGCTCACCCTGGAGGTGCACAACCGCGATGTCGTGCCCCTGAACTTCACCGGGGCACTGCACACCTATCTGGCAGTGGATGACATCGCGGCGGCGCAGCTCACGGGCCTGGAGGATCAGCCCGAATGGGATGCGCTGACCGACCGCCATGGCCGGGCGACCGGCCCCTTGCGTTTCCAGGGGGGATTCGACCGTGTTTATGACGCCGCGTCCCGGGCACTGGTCCTGCACGACGGGCCCCAGCGCGTGCGGATAGAACAAAGTCCAGGCTGGGCCCAGACCGTGGTCTGGAACCCGGGCGCAGAGCTGGCGGCCACATTGCCCGACCTGCCGGCCGATGGTTACGCCCACATGCTCTGCGTGGAGGCGGCCCAGGTCATCCAGGCCATCGCCGTGCCCGCGGGTGGCTCCTGGCAGGGCTGGCAGCGGCTGAGCCTCACCTGAGCGCGGGCGCGCCCCGCCCTACAATCCGGGCATGCTGGCCAAACGTATCATTCCCTGCCTGGATGTGACAGGCGGACGCGTCGTCAAGGGCGTCAATTTCGTCGAACTGCGCGATGCCGGCGACCCGGTGGAAATCGCTGCGCGTTACAACGAGCAGGGCGCCGACGAACTCACCTTTCTCGACATCACCGCGACCAGCGACGGGCGCGACCTGATCCTGCACATCATCGAGGCCGTAGCCTCCCAGGTGTTCATCCCCTTGACCGTGGGTGGTGGCGTGCGCACCGTCGAGGACGTGCGGCGCCTGCTCAATGCCGGAGCCGACAAGACCAGCTTCAATTCCGCCGCCATCGCCAACCCGCAAGTCATCCGAGATGCTTCGCACAAGTACGGTGCCCAGTGCATCGTGGTGGCCATCGACGCCAAGCGCCGGTATGGCGAGGACCTGCTGGCACGCGGCGAGGGCTGGGACGTCTACAGCCATGGCGGGCGCAAGAACACCGGGCTGGATGCTGTGGCCTGGGCGCGCCAGATGGCCGAACACGGCGCCGGCGAGATCCTGCTGACCAGCATGGACCGCGACGGTACCAAGTCCGGCTTCGACCTGGCGCTCACGCGCGCGGTCAGCGATGCCGTCAGCGTGCCGGTCATTGCCTCGGGGGGCGTGGGCAACCTGGACCATCTGGTGGAGGGCGTCAAGATCGGCGGCGCCGATGCCGTGCTGGCCGCCAGCATCTTCCATTACGGTGAATACACCATTGCCCAGGCCAAGGACCGCATGGCCAGCGCCGGTATTCCGGTGCGTATTGAAGCGGCAGCCTGAACACCAAACCGGACGACAATAAGCGCATGAACTGGCTCGACGAAGTGAAATGGGACGCGCAAGGCCTGGTGCCCGTGATTGCCCAGGAGCAGGGCAGCAATGACGTGCTGATGTTCGCCTGGATGAACCGCGAGGCGTTGCAGAAAACGGCCGAACTCGGGCGCGCGGTCTACTTCAGCCGCTCGCGCGGCAAGCTCTGGTTCAAGGGCGAGGAGTCGGGCCACGTGCAGACCGTGCACGAGATCCGACTGGACTGCGACAACGATGTCGTCCTGCTCAAGGTGACCCAGCTGGGCCACGAGCCCGGCATTGCCTGCCACACCGGCCGGCACAGCTGCTTCTTCAGTGTCTACAAGGACGGCGCGTGGCGTGCCGTCGACCCGGTCCTCAAGGACCCCGAAACCATTTACAAGTGAAGACCATGGCCGAGCCCACGAATTCTGTCGATGCCCTGGCCCGCCTGGCGGCCGTGATCGAGAGCCGCCTGCCGGCGCGCGGTGGCGATCCCGAAAAGAGCTATGTGGCCCGACTGCTGCACAAGGGCCCGGACGCCTTCCTGAAGAAAGTCGGCGAGGAGGCGACCGAGGTCGTGATGGCGGCCAAGGATGCCGACCACGGCGGCGAGCGCAGCAAGATCGTGGGCGAGGTGGCCGACCTCTGGTTCCACACCATGATCGCCCTGGCCCACTACGGCCTCCAGCCGGCCGACGTGATCGCCGAGCTGGAGCGCCGCGAAGGTACCAGCGGCATCGAGGAAAAGGCCTTGCGCAAGGCGCTGGCCCGCGAGAGCGGGGCACAGTGAGCCCTCGCCACCCCCTGCATCATTCACGGAGTTTCACGCATGAGTGAGGTCAAGCGCAGTGATCCGGACTGCATCTTCTGCAAGCTGGTGTCCGGCAAGATTCCCGCAAAGAAGGTCTACGAGGACGAGGACATCTTTGCCTTTCACGACATCAACCCCTGGGCGCCGGTGCATTTCCTGCTGATCCCCAAGCGGCACATCCCTTCGATGGCCCAGGTCGGGCCCGACCATGTGGACCTGCTCGGGCGCATGATGGCCCTGGCGCCCCGGTTGGCCCGGGAACAGGGCTGCCGGCCCTATCCGGAGGGCGGTTTTCGCATGGTCTGCAACACCGGAGGCGACGGCGGACAGGAGGTGCACCACCTGCATATCCATGTGATCGGTGGTCCGCGCCCCTGGTTGAAAGGTTGATTTCCCCAGTTCGCGCCGATTGCACGGCATGGCGCTTAAAATCACGAATTCCTTAGGAGAGAAATATGGGTTCCTTTTCCATCTGGCACTGGCTGATCGTGCTGCTGATCGTGGTCATGGTGTTCGGCACCAAGAAGCTGAAGAACCTGGGCAGTGACCTGGGTGGCGCCGTCAAGGGTTTCAAGGACGGCATGAAGGATGGTTCCTCGACCGAAGAGAAGCCCGCCGCTGCGCCCGCTCCCCAGCAGGTGGCCAGCACGGCAGCTCCTGCGGCTGACAAGAACACCATCGACGTCGAGGCCAAGACCAAGTCCTGATCGCCCCGCGTAGACCTCAGGCATGATCGATCTCGGCCTTTCCAAGATGGCGCTCATCGGCGCGGTGGCGTTGATCGTCATCGGGCCGGAGAAGCTGCCGCGCGTGGCGCGCACCATCGGCACGCTCCTGGGCAAGGCCCAGCGTTATGTGTCCGACGTCAAGGCCGAGGTCAACCGTTCGATGGAGCTCGAAGAGCTCAAGAAGATGAAAAGCACGGTTGAGGGGGCGGCCCAGGAGGTCGAGAAATCGATCCAGACCACCACCTCGGATTTCGAGAAGGACTGGGCCACGGCAACCTCGGGGCTGGACACGGCGACCGACCTGTCCTCGAGCCTGACGTCCGTCCCGGAGTACAAGCACCCGGGCAAGAACTGGCGTCTCAAGCGTGGCACCACCCCCAACTGGTACAAGGCGCGCCAGGGTGTGCGCACCCGGGCGCTGTCCGGTGCGGCCCGGGTGGCCCGCTACCGGCCCCAGAAACTGAACTGAGCTTCGCCGGCTCGCCCAGCACACAGGCAGGGTGCGGGCAGCACGGCCCCGCAACCGGTAACAACGCATGGCAGACCCATTAAGCAAAGACGACGAGCTGGCCGGTACCGAGCAGCCCTTCGTGCAGCACCTGATCGAGCTGCGCGACCGGCTCATCAAGACGGTGATTGCCATGGCCATTGCCGCGGCCATCCTGGCCCTCTACCCGGGGCCGGCAGCGCTCTACGACATCCTGGCCCAACCGCTGGTGGCGCACCTGCCCAAGGGCACGACGCTGATCGCCACCTCGGTCATCTCGCCCTTCATGGTGCCGCTCAAGATACTGCTGATGGCGGCCTTCCTGCTGGCCCTGCCGGTGGTGCTCTACCAGGTCTGGGCCTTCGTCGCGCCCGGCCTGTATACCCATGAGAAGAAGCTGGTGCTGCCGCTGGTGATTTCCAGCACGGTGCTGTTCTTCATCGGCGTGGCTTTCTGCTACTTCTTCGTGTTCGGGCAGGTCTTCGCCTTCATCCAGAGCTTTGCGCCCAAGAGCATCACGGCCGCGCCGGATATCGAGGCCTACCTGAGCTTTGTACTGACCATGTTCATCGCTTTCGGCCTGGCCTTCGAGGTGCCGATCGTGGTGATCGTTCTGGCACGCATGGGCCTGGTCAGCATCCAGAAGCTCAAAGACTTCCGCGGCTATTTTGTCGTGCTGGCCTTCATCATTGCGGCCATCGTGACGCCACCCGATGTGGTGTCGCAGCTGGCGCTGGCCATCCCGATGTGTCTGCTCTACGAGGTCGGCATCTGGGCAGCGCAGATCTTCATCAAGCACACCCGTGCGCCCGACGCCGAGCCGGCCGATTCCTGATCCTATTGCTGCGGAACGCGGCGTGGTTTGGGCCGTACGCCGGGCGTGATGCTGATGTCCAGTGTCCGGTCCTGACGGCGCACACTGAAGCTGGCCGGACTGCCCGGCTTGAGTGCGGCCACCCGGGACAAGAGTTCAGAGACGTTCTGCACCGGCTTGCCGGCCACGCCCGTGATGACATCCCCCGGACGGATGCCGGCCAGGGCCGCCGGCCCGTTTTGCAGAACGCCGGTGATGATCACGCCCTCATCCGTCTTCACACCAAAGGTTTCCGCCAGTTCCGGCGACAGGTCGCTGGGCTCGACGCCGATCCAGCCGCGTGTGACCTGGCCGTCCTTGACGATGCTTTCCAGCACCTGCTGGGCCGTGGCCACGGGGATGGCGAAGCCGATGCCCATATTGCCGCCCGAGCGTGAGTAGATGGCCGTGTTGATGCCCAGCAGGTTGCCGCTGGCATCCACCAGCGCGCCGCCCGAGTTGCCGGGGTTGATGGCGGCATCGGTCTGGATGAAGTTCTCGAAGGTGTTGATGCCCAGCTGGTTGCGCCCCAGGGCGCTGACGATGCCGCTGGTGACAGTCTGGCCCACGCCGAAGGGGTTGCCGATGGCCAGCACGGGGTCGCCGACCTGCAGGGCATCCGAGTTGCCCAGCACGATGACGGGCAGCTTCTCGAGTTCGATCTTCAGGACGGCCAGGTCGCTGTCCGGATCGCTGCCGATCACGCGGGCTCGGCTGCGTCGGCTGTCGTTGAGGATGACCTCGATCTCGTCGGCCCCGTCGATCACGTGGTTGTTGGTCAGGATGTAGCCACTCGGGCTGACGATGACGCCGCTGCCCAGGCCAACCTGGGGCTCGTTGTCCTGGTCGCCGAAAAAGAAGCGGAACCAGGGGTCGTTGCTGTTCGGATTGCGCCGGGCGGCCTTGCTGGTGTTGATGCTGACCACGGCGGCCGAGGCCTTCTGGGCGGCCAGGCGGAAGCTGCCGGGGGGTGGGGCGGCATTGCGGTCGGAAGGTGCCTGGAAGAGTGCAACCGTTGGTGAACCGTTCTGCGGGCTGATGATCCACTCCGGCTTGAGCGTGGCCAAGACAAAATAGACCGCCAGCAAGACGGTGACAGTCTGTGAAAACAGCAGCCAGTAACGTTTCATGTGGGAAATTGTAGAGTGCCTCCTGCCATGTTGCCGCGGATCATCCATATTCAGCCGCTTGCCCCGCCCAAACCGTTCCTGGGCCAGCCTTGCAACGGCTGCGGCGTTTGCTGTCTGCATGAGCCTTGTCCCTTGGGCATTTTGCTGTCAGGGCAGCGCCGTGGCGCCTGTACGGCGCTGCGCTGGGACGAGGCGGGGGGCCAGTACCGTTGTGGTGCCATGGTGCAGCCACGTGAGGTGCTGCGCGCGGCCCTGCCAGTGGGCCTGGGCTGGCTGGCGCCCGGCCTGCTGCCGCTGCTGAGGCGCCTGGCAGGCCGCTGGATTGCTGCCGGCCAGGGCTGCGACTGCAGTCTGGAGGTGTCGCCAGGCCAGGCGGCCGCACAAACTGACCGACAATCGGCGCCATGACGGACCGCATCCAGCTTTTGCAGGCCTTCGATGCCCTGCTGCAACCCGAGCGCTTTCGCGACTACGGCCCCAACGGCCTGCAGGTGGAGGGGCGCCTGCCGGTGCGCAAGATGGTTTCCGGCGTCACGGCCAGCCGGGCCCTGATCGAGGCGGCGATTGCGGCCCAGGCCGATGCCATCTTCGTGCACCATGGCCTTTTTTGGCGCGGCCAGGACGGCCGTGTGACGGGCTGGATGAAACAACGCCTGGCCCTGCTGCTGGCGCACGACATCAACCTCTACGCCTATCACCTGCCGCTGGACGCGCATCCGGAACTGGGCAACAACGCCCAGCTCGCGGCGCGGCTGGGGTTGCGGGCCGAGGTCCGTTTCGGTGAGCAGGACCTCGGCTTCCTGGGGCAGCGCATCGACGGGGGCGCGTTTGCCGATGCAAGCGCACTGGCCGCTCAGGTGCGGCAGGTACTCCAGCGCGCGGTCACGGTTGTCGGAAATCCCGGCAAGCCCGTCCAGAAGATCGCCTGGTGCACGGGTGGCGCGCAGGGTTATTTCGAGGCGGCCATTGCCGCCGGTGCCGACGCCTACATCACCGGTGAAATTTCCGAGCCACAGGCGCATTACGCACGCGAGTGCGACGTCGTTTTCATCGCCTGCGGTCATCACGCCAGCGAGCGCTATGGCGCGCCGGCCGTGGCGGGGCACGTTGCGGCACAACTGGGGCTGGTCCATGAGTTCATCGAGATCGACAACCCGGCCTGACATGACGCGACCGCTGGCCATCACCCTGGGCGATGCCGCCGGCATCGGACCTGAAATCATCGCCAAGGCCTTTCGCGATGCTCCGGAGCTGACACGTGGCTGCTTCGTGGTGGGCGACGCAGCGACGCTGCGTCGCGCCACGCAGCTGATCCGGCGCGCCGGCGAGGTTGTCCAGCCGCTCCTGCTGCTGGACAGCGCAGAGCAAGCGCTGACAGCGCCGCCGCATTGCCTGCCGGTGCTGCAGGTCGCGGCCCCCGCGACCCCCGCGCCTTTTGGCTGCATCAGCGCCGAGGCCGGCCGCCTGGCCGGGCGTTGCGTGGTGTGGGCGGCACAGGCCGCGCTGCGCGGCGAGATTGCCGGTCTGGTCACCGCGCCCCTGCACAAGGAGGCGCTGGCGGCTGCCGGCCCGCCCTTCGATGCCTTCCCTGGCCACACCGAGCTGTTACAGGCCGAGGCAGCCACCTTCCTCGGCAAGCCGGTGGGCGAGCTTCCGGTTCGGATGATGCTGGCCAATGACGAACTGCGAACCGTGCTGGTCAGCATTCATGTGTCGCTGCGCCAGGCCATCGAGGCGGTGACCTTCGGCAACGTGCTTCAGACGCTGCGCATCACGCATGCGGCCTTGACGCAGTTGCTGGGCCGCACGCCACGCATCGCGGTGGCCGGACTGAATCCGCACGCAGGTGAAGGCGGGCTCTTCGGACGGGAGGAGGGCGACGTTATTGCGCCGGCGCTGGCGCTGGCGCGTGCCGAGGGCCTGGATGTGCATGGGCCCTATGCGCCTGATACGGTCTTCATGCGTGCGCGTGCGGCACCAGGCCAGCCCGGGGAGTTCGATGTGGTGGTCGCGATGTATCACGACCAGGGACTGATCCCTGTCAAATACTTGGGGGTGGAAAAGGGAGTGAATGTCACGCTCGGTCTGCCGCTGGTGCGCACCAGCCCCGACCACGGGACGGCCTTCGACATCGCGGGGACCGGCCAGGCCGATGCCCGCAGCCTGATCGAGGCGCTGCGCATGGCGCACGGTCTCGCTCGGGCACGCAGTAAGCGCCCGGAGGTCGGCTAGAATCATCAGCTGATCTGTATGGTCATATAAGTCAGTAAGCATATAACTTCCGAACCCGGTAGACTTGATTGAGGATTTCCATGAGCGACACGCTTGCCGATAAGAGTCAGATGGACCCGAGCAAACGGACGTGGCTGATTGCCACTGGTTGTGCAGGTACCGTAGGTGGCGTGGCAGCCGCCATTCCCTTTGTCAGCACCTTCCAGCCCTCCGAGCGCGCCAAGGCGGCCGGTGCTGCGGTCGAGGTGGACATCTCTGCCCTCAAGCCGGGTGAGAAGGTCACCGTCGAGTGGCGCGGCAAACCGGTCTGGATCATGCGCCGCACGCCCGAGCAGCTGGCCACGCTGGAAAAGGTGGAAAGCCAGCTCGCCGACCCGAATTCCGATCGCAAGGCCTACCCGACCCCCGAGTACGCCAAGAACCGTCACCGCTCCATCAAGCCCGAGATCTTCGTCGGCGTTGGCATCTGCTCTCACCTGGGCTGCTCGCCCTCCGACAAGTTGCAGCCGGGCGCCCAGCCCTCGTTGCCGGACGACTGGCAAGGCGGTTTCCTCTGCCCCTGCCACGGCTCGACCTTCGATATGGCCGGCCGCGTGTTCAAGAACAAACCGGCGCCCGACAATCTGGAAGTGCCGCAGCATATGTACCTGTCCGACAGCAAGCTGCTGATCGGTGAAGACAAGAAGGCTTGAGGAACAAGAACATGGCTGAATTCAAGGAAATCGCTGCCGACGCACCGGTGGTGGCCAAGGTCACCAACTGGCTGGAAAATCGCTTCCCGACCGCGTTCGACGCCTACCGTGTGCACATGTCGGAGTACTACGCTCCGAAGAACTTCAACTTCTGGTATTTCTTCGGCTCGCTGGCCATGCTGGTGCTGGTGATCCAGATCGTGACCGGCATCTTCCTGGTCATGCACTACAAGCCGGACGCCGCCCTGGCCTTCGGTTCGGTCGAGTACATCATGCGCGACGTGCCCTGGGGCTGGCTGGTGCGCTACATGCACTCCACCGGCGCTTCTGCCTTCTTCGTGGTGGTCTACCTGCACATGTTCCGCGGTCTCATCTATGGCAGCTACCGCAAGCCGCGTGAGCTCGTCTGGATCTTCGGCTGCGCCATCTTCCTGGTGCTGATGGCCGAGGCCTTCATGGGCTATCTGCTGCCCTGGGGTCAGATGTCCTACTGGGGCGCCCAGGTGATCGTGAACCTGTTCTCTGCCATCCCCTTCATCGGTCCGGACCTGGCCCTGCTGATCCGCGGCGACTATGTGGTGGGTGACGCCACGCTGAACCGCTTCTTCAGCTTCCACGTGATCGCCGTGCCGCTGGTCCTGCTGGGCCTGGTGGTTGCCCACCTGCTGGCGCTGCACGATGTCGGCTCGAACAATCCCGACGGCGTCGAGATCAAGGGCCCGAACGCGCCCAAGGATGCCAAGGGCAAGCCGCTGGACGGCATCCCCTTCCACCCCTATTACACGGTGCACGACATCATGGGGGTCAGCGTATTCCTGATGGTGTTCTCAGCCATCGTGTTCTTCGCGCCTGAGTTCGGCGGCTATTTCCTGGAGTACAACAACTTCATTCCGGCCGACCCGCTCAAGACCCCGGCGCATATCGCCCCGGTCTGGTACTTCACGCCCTACTATTCGATGCTGCGTGCCATCACCACCGAGATGATGTACGCGCTGATCGCCTGTGTGGTGCTCGCTGCCGCCCTGGGCGCCTTGCGTGCCCAGCTTTCGACACTGGGCAAGGGCGTGGTGCTGGGTGCTGCGCTGGTGCTGATCGCGCTGATGCTGGCCATCGACGCCAAGTTCTGGGGTGTGCTTGTCATGGGCGGCGCCGTCATCATCCTGTTCTTCCTGCCCTGGCTGGACAACTGCCCGGTCAAGTCGATCCGCTACCGTCCGGACTGGCACAAGATCCTGTACGGCATCTTCGTGATCAACTTCGTCATCCTTGCTTATCTGGGCGTGCAGCCGCCATCGCCGATCGGCGAGCGCGTATCGCAGGTCGGTACCCTGTTCTACTTCGGCTTTTTCCTCTTGATGCCCTGGTGGAGTCGTCTGGGTCAGACCAAGCCGGTGCCCAGCCGCGTGACCTTCGAGGCCCACTGAGCCGGAGACTACAAAAATGAAAAAATTCATTCTTGCCCTGACCACTTTCCTCGCTCTCAGCGGAGCCGTCCATGCCTCCGGCGGCGGCATTGCCTGGGACAAGGCGCCCGGTAACACCAGTGACCATGCCTCGTTGCAGAACGGCGCCCGTCTTTTTGTCAACTACTGCCTGAACTGCCACTCGGCAGCCTACATGCGTTACAACCGCCTGCAGGACATTGGTTTCACCACCGAACAGATCAAGGACAACCTGCTGTTCACGACCGACAAGGTCGGCGAGACCATGAAGTCGGCCATCGATCCGAAGCAGGCCAAGGAGTGGTTCGGTGCCAATCCGCCAGACCTGACCGTGATCGCGCGCTCGCGCGCCGGCCACGGCGGCACCGGTGCTGATTACCTCTACACCTTCCTGCGCACGTTCTATCCCGACGAGACCAAGGCCACGGGCTGGAACAACCTGGCTTTCCCCAGTGTCGGCATGCCGCACGTGCTGTGGGAGCTGCAAGGCCAGCGCCGGCCGCTGTTCGAGGTCCGCAAGGAACACGGCCACGACGTGGAGATCTTCAAGGGCTGGCAGCAGGTGGCCCCCGGCACCATGACGCCCCTGCAGTACGACCAGGCGGTGGGTGACCTGGTGAACTTCCTGCAGTGGATGGGCGAGCCCTCCCAGAACACGCGTGTGCGCGTGGGTGTCTGGGTCATGCTTTTTCTGCTGGTCTTCACCCTGATCGCCTGGCGACTCAACGCGGCTTACTGGAAAGACGTCAAGTAAGCGCTCTTTTCGATTAGTTTTGCACCAAAACGGTGCAAAACTTGCTATTTATAGAGTGGGTTTGCGACAATGCAACCCACTCTTTTAGTTTCGACCTGATCTGCTCACAGATCAGTCTGCCCTGAAGCTAGGTTTTGATATTTAGGAGCTTCCCCCATGATGGTGTTGTACTCGGGCACGACTTGCCCCTTCTCCCACCGCTGCCGTTTTGTCCTCTTCGAGAAGGGCATGGATTTCGAAATCCGTGACGTCGACCTCTACAACAAGCCCGAAGACATCAGCGTCATGAATCCCTACGGCCAGGTGCCGATCCTGGTGGAGCGCGACCTGATCCTGTACGAGTCGAACATCATCAACGAGTACATCGACGAGCGTTTCCCGCACCCCCAACTCATGCCCGGCGATCCCGTCGACCGTGCCCGCGTGCGTCTGTTCCTCCTCAATTTCGAGAAGGAGCTGTTTGTGCATGTGTCCACGCTCGAGTCGCGTGCCGCCAAGAGCAATGAAAAAGCCCTGGAAAAAGCGCGTTCGCATATCCGTGACCGCCTGACCCAGCTTGCCCCGGTGTTCCTGAAGAACAAGTACATGCTGGGCGAGAACTTCTCCATGCTGGACGTGGCGATCGCTCCGCTGCTGTGGCGCCTGGACTACTACGACATCGAGCTGAGCAAGAATGCGGCGCCGCTGCTGAAATATGCAGAGCGCATCTTCTCGCGGCCTGCGTATATCGAGGCCCTGACACCTTCCGAGAAGGTGATGCGCAAGTAGGGCCAGCTTCCGTGTCTACGACGAGTGCCAGCGGGACGACTTCGACCCGCCCCTATCTGATACGCGCCCTTTACGAGTGGTGTACCGACAACGGCCTGACGCCTTATGTGGCGGTGCGGGTCGACGACACGGTGCGTGTCCCGCGTGAATACGTCAAGGACGGCGAGATCGTTCTCAATATCAGCATGGACGCCACCAGTGCCTTGAAGCTGGGAAACGACTACATCGAGTTCAAGGCCCGCTTTGCCGGCGTGGCCCGCGACATCATGGTCCCGCTGAACCGCGTCATGGCCATCTATGCGCGCGAAAGCGGGCAGGGCATGGCTTTCCCCTTGGACGAGGATGAGCCCGCGCCGATGACCGATGAAGTCGGTGCGGTCGGCCCGTCTGTTGAAGCCGAGCCGGCTGCCAGCCCGGCAGCCGCCCTGAGCAGCGTCGCGCCGGTCCGCGATGAGGGGGGCGACGAGCCTGAACCACCGCGGCCGGGTGGCACACGTCCCGCCCTCAAGCGTGTCAAATAGGACGGCCTGCGGGTGGGGTGCGCGGGTCGCCTCTTCTCTTGCCTTCTGGGCCGTGCAGTAAAATTGCCAGCGTGCCGATTTAGCTCAGTTGGTAGAGCAACCGCCTTGTAAGCGGTAGGTCGTCAGTTCGAATCCGACAATCGGCACCATTTCACGGCAAAAATCACATCTTTGACGGCTTCGGCCGCGTTCAACGCCCTGACGGGATTTGAACTTTGAGCCGAATTGCGCTAACCTGCCAACCTCTGGTGCGCAAATGAGCCTCCATCGCTGGCAGAAGCTGGCGGATTTTGGCAGCAGCAGCATTGCTGTTAACAATCAGACACCAATTCGAACCGTCGATCGGCCCGGCCGTGACCGCAGAGCGCAGCACGGCCGGTATCATCGCTTCAACAGCCTTGAGCCGGGCAACGGAGTCTTTGCTGAGTTCGCTCAGGCGGGCCAGCATCGGCGATTCCTGTGTTGCCTGCAGCAGCGTGACTGACTGATGGCGGCGGGTCGTCATTCGATTGTGGGCAAAGAAGGAATAGAGATGCATTTGATTATCACGGATGCATGGCTGGCCAAAAGCCGTGCGATACATCTGAGTGGTACCAAGCTGCTGCTGGTCGGCCTGAGCCTGTCTTTCGCGCTGATGCTGGTGGCCGCTGGTCTGTACCACTGGGTGTTTCTGAAGGGCGCGCGTGAAGGCTGGCCCGTGATTGGCGCGCTGGTCAAGCTGGTGGTGAAGGACGAATTCGCCCTGCGGGATCGTTTCATGCGCGAAAACCTCGACGTCATGGCCCGTCGGCTTGGCGAAATGCAGGCCAAACTGCTGCAGCTGGAATCCCTGGGCGAGCGTGTTTCCGGTTTGGCCGGCATCAATCCCGCCGACATCCGGGCCAAACCTGGCCAGGGTGGTGCCCTGGTGTCGGGCCGCCCCCTGACGATGGAAGAGCTGGAAAAAACACTGGCCGATCTGGACCGGGTGACGGAGCAGCGTACCGATCTGATGGCGGTGGTCGAGTCGCGCCTGTTTGAACAAAAAGTTCGCTCCATGATGATCCCGACCCAGCACCCGGTGGCATTCGGCGGCGCCGGCTCCGGCTTTGGTTGGCGCATTGACCCATTTACCGGGCGCTCGGCCCTGCACACCGGCATTGACTACCAGTCGACGACCGGTACGGCGATTCTGGCGGCAGCCGGCGGTGTGGTGGTGACCCAGGAGTTTCGCCCCGATTACGGCAATATGGTCGAAATCGACCATGGCAAGGACCTGGTCACCCGTTATGCCCATGCGTCCAAACTCATCGTGAAAAAGGGTGATCTGATCAAGCGGGGTCAGAAGATCGGCGAAGTGGGTACCACGGGGCGTTCAACCGGCCCGCACCTGCACTTTGAGGTCTTGGTGCGAGGTGTGCCTCAGGATCCGCACAAGTTCATGAACGCCAGCCGCAGCCAGCCTGCGCAGCAGCTGGCACTGGCCCCTGCTGCCCCGGTCCCAAGGGCGCCGGCACCGGTCGCACCACCACCGGCTGCCGCGGCGCCCAAACCGCCCGTGACGACCTTGCCGGCAACCGTCAGGCCGGCGGCTCCGTTGACGGCCCCAGCCCCTGTGAGTACGACACCTGCCTCGGTCCCGGCGGGCTCCTCCGCCAAGCCGGCCGCAGCCGCCCCTGCGGCCGCTCCGGCCGTGGCTGCCGCACCCGCCGCGCCAGCGGCACAAAGGTAGAATCAAGCGCTTCGCGCTCCCGATGCCGCAAGGCGCCGGGGACTGCTGTCGCTTTAACTGGCGACACTCACCACTAGACAGATAAGGATTGCACGGCGCTGCCGGGTTTTGTGACCGGCAGGGCGGTGCGGCGTTCATGGGCATCAACATCCTCACCAAAATTTTTGGCAGCCGCAACGACCGGCTGCTCAAACAATACCGCGGCGTGGCAGCCCGCATCAATGCGCTGGAGCCGGAATTCGAAAAGCTGGACGACAGTGCCTTGCAGGCCAAGACCGTCGAATTCCGTGAACGCGTTGCCCAAGGCGAGAGCCTGGAAGCGCTGCTGCCGGAAGCTTTTGCTACGGTCAGGGAAGCCTCCAAGCGGGTGATGAAGATGCGTCACTTCGATGTGCAGCTCATGGGCGGCATGTCGCTGCACCAGGGCAAGATATCGGAAATGCGCACCGGCGAAGGCAAGACACTGACGGCTACGCTGCCGGTCTATCTGAACGCCCTGACAGGCAAGGGCGTGCACGTGGTGACGGTCAATGATTACCTGGCCAATCGCGATGCCCAGTGGATGGGGCGCCTGTACAACTTCCTGGGCTTGACGGTCGGTGTGAATCTGCCGCAGATGTCGCGCCAGGAAAAACAGGCCGCCTACGCCGCCGACATCACCTACGGTACCAACAACGAATATGGTTTCGACTACCTGCGTGACAACATGGTCTACGAGGTGGTGGACCGGGTGCAGCGCGGCCTGAACTACGCCATCGTCGACGAGGTCGACTCGATCCTGATCGACGAGGCGCGCACGCCGCTCATCATCAGTGGCCAGGCGGAAGACCATACGGCGCTGTACCTGGCCATCAACAAGCTGGTGCCGGGCCTGACCCGCCAGGAGGGCGAAGCCGATCCTCGCACCGGCGAGGGAGTGATCAAGCCCGGCGATTTCACGGTGGATGAGAAGAGCCATCAGGTCTTCCTCACCGAGATGGGCCATGAGAAGGCCGAGGCCCTGCTGGCCCAGGCCGGCCTGCTGCCCGAAGGTGCCAGTCTTTACGACCCAGCCAACATCACCCTGGTGCACCATCTTTATGCCGGCCTGCGGGCACGGCACTTGTACCACCGGGACCAGCACTATGTGGTCCAGAACGGCGAGGTGGTGATCGTCGACGAGTTCACGGGCCGTCTGATGACCGGTCGTCGCTGGAGCGACGGCCTGCACCAGGCCGTCGAGGCCAAGGAAGGCGTGGCGATCCAGGCCGAGAACCAGACCCTGGCTTCCATCACTTTCCAGAACTATTTCCGTCTCTACGGCAAGCTGGCGGGCATGACCGGTACGGCGGATACCGAGGCTTACGAGTTCCAGGAGATCTACGGCCTGGAGACGGTGGTGATTCCGCCCAACCGACCGAGCAGCCGCGACGATCAGCTCGATCGCGTGTACAAGACGACGCGCGAGAAGTACGAGGCGGCCATCACCGATATCCGCGAATGCTACGAACGGGGCCAGCCAGTGCTGGTGGGGACGACCTCGATCGAAAATTCGGAGATCATCGCGCAGTTGCTGGAGAAGGCCAAGCTGCCGCACCAGGTGCTCAATGCCAAGCAGCACGCACGCGAGGCGGACATCATCGCCCAGGCCGGGCGTCCCAGGATGATCACCATCGCCACCAATATGGCGGGCCGCGGGACCGACATCGTGCTGGGCGGCAATGTGGAGAAGGCCATCGAGGGGATCGAAGCCGATGCATCGCTGGATCCGAGCAGCAAGCAGCACAAGATCGACGCGCTGCGCGTGCAGTGGAACCAGGAGCACGAGAAAGTGGTGGCTCTGGGCGGCCTGCGCATCATCGCCACCGAGCGCCATGAATCACGTCGCATCGACAACCAGCTGCGTGGTCGTTCCGGCCGCCAGGGTGACCCCGGCTCTTCGCGTTTCTACCTGAGCCTGGACGATGCGCTGATGCGCATCTTTGCGGGCGACCGCGTGCGCGCCATCATGGACAGGCTGAAGATGCCTGATGGGGAGGCCATCGAGGCCGGCATCGTTACACGCAGTATTGAAAGTGCCCAGCGCAAGGTCGAGGCGCGCAATTTCGATGTCCGCAAGCAGCTGCTTGAATACGACGATGTGGCGAATGACCAGCGCAAGGTGATCTACCAGCAGCGAAATGCCATCCTCGACGCGGAAGCCCTGGCGACTCAGATTGCCTCGCTGCGCGAAGGCTGTTTCACCGATCTGGTGCGTCAATTCGTGCCGGAAGAGTCGGTGGAAGAGCAATGGGATCTTCCAGCGCTTGAAAAGGTGCTGCATGACGAATGGCAGCTCGACTTGTCCCTGCAAAGCCTGGTGCAGGATGCCAGCGCGATCAGCGATGAAGACATCCTTGAAAAGGTGATCGCAGCGGCGCATGCGGCGTACGAAGCCAAGGTGACGCAGGTTGGCGCCAGCAATTTCACCCAATTCGAGCGCATGGTGCTGCTGCAGAGCATCGACACACAATGGCGCGAGCATCTGAGCGCATTGGACTACCTGCGCCAGGGCATCCATTTGCGTGGTTACGCGCAGAAGCAGCCCAAGCAGGAGTACAAGCGCGAGGCTTTCGAGTTGTTTGGCCAGTTGCTGGATTCCGTCAAGAATGAAGTGACGCGTGTGCTCATGACGGTGCGCGTGCAGTCCAGCGAGCAGATCGAGCAGGCGGCCGAGGCGATGGAGAGCAAGGCTGAACACATCGCCAACGTGACCTATACCGCGCCGTCTGAAACCGGCGAAGTGGTGACCACTGTCGACGCTGCAACCCAGGTGGCTGCCGTGGCGCGTGTGGGCCGCAACGAACCCTGTCCCTGCGGCAGCGGCAAGAAGTACAAGCATTGCCACGGCAAGCTGAGCTGACGCCTTCCTCGTATCACGCATCGTTCACGAGTCGCACCATGCCCGTCAACCTGTCTGCTCCCAATCCGGCTGAACTCTTTCCCATCGCAGGGGTGCGCATCGGCGTTACTGAAGCCGGTATACGCAAGGCCAATCGAAAAGACCTCACGGTTGTCATGCTCGATGAGGGCGCTTCGGTGGCCGGCGTCTTTACGCAAAACCGTTTCTGTGCCGCACCGGTGCAAGTCTGTCGCGAGCACCTTGCCGCGGGACGCGGTATCCGCGCGATGGTGATCAACACGGGGAATGCCAACGCGGGCACCGGGCTGGAAGGTCTGGCACGTGCGCGAAGCACCTGTGCGGCGCTGGCCAAACAGCTGAAGATTGCGCCCGAGCAGGTGTTGCCGTTCTCGACGGGCGTGATCATGGAGCCCTTGCCCCACGAGCGTATCGAGGCCGGCTTGCCGGCGGCACTGGCCGATGCGCGCCAGGACAACTGGATGCGCGCGGCCGAGGGGATCATGACCACTGACACCGTGCCCAAGGCCTTTGGTGCACAAGTCACTATCGCCGGCACCAAGGTCAGTATCACCGGCATCAGCAAGGGCGCCGGCATGATCCGCCCGAATATGGCCACCATGCTGGGGTATATGGCAACCGACGCCTGTGTCAGCCCCGCCGTGATGCAGCAGCTGGCGCGCGAGTTGGCCGATGGATCGTTCAACCGTGTCACGGTCGACGGTGACACGTCCACCAACGACTCCTTCGTTGTCATTGCCAGCAACAAGGCGGCCCATCCGGTGATCGAATCGCTGGACAGCCCGGAGGGCCGGCAGCTCAAGGCGGCCATGCTCGAGGTGGCACGCAAGCTGGCCCAGGCGATCGTGCGCGATGGCGAAGGCGCCACCAAATTCATGACCATCCGCGTGCAGGGTGGCAAGAATGCAGAGGAGTGTCGCCTGGTGGCCTATGCCATCGCCCACTCCCCCCTGGTGAAGACGGCCTTCTACGCCAGCGACCCGAACCTGGGCCGCATCCTGGCGGCAGTGGGTTATGCCGGCATCAACGACCTGGACCAGAGCCGCATTGATCTTTTCCTGGATGAGGTGCACGTGGCCGTGCAGGGTGGACGCAACCCGTCCTATCGCGAGGAGGACGGCCAGCGTGTGATGAAACAAAGCGAGATCACGGTGCGTGTGGTGCTGGGGCGTGGCCAAGCCGAGGATACGGTCTGGACCTGTGACTTCAGCCACGAGTACGTGAGCATCAACGCCGACTACCGTTCCTGATCTTCATGCAGTCCCAACTTGAACGCCTGCTGCTCCGTGCCGAGCATCTGATGGCACGCATCGAATCCATCCTGCCCCAGCCCCTGAGCCAGCCGGACTGGGAGGCATCGATTGCCTTTCGCTACCGCAAGCGCAGCTCGGGCCATGGCGTCATCGAGCCGGTGCGCCACGTGGGTGCGATGAAGCTGGAACATCTCAAGGAAATCGATCAGCAGAAAGAGAAGATCCAGCGCAACACAGAGCAGTTCGTGAGTGGCCTGCCGGCCAACAACGTGCTGTTGACCGGGGCGCGCGGAACGGGCAAGTCCTCGCTGATCCGGGCCTGCCTGCACACCTATGCCGGGCAGGGTTTGCGTCTGATCGAAGTCGATAAGTCCGACATGGTGGATTTGCCCGATATCGTGGAGGCCGTGTCGCAGCGTCCCGAAAAGTTCATCGTCTTCTGCGACGACTTGAGTTTCGAAGACGGCGAGCCAGGTTACAAGGCATTGAAGTCCATCCTCGATGGCTCGGTATCGGCCACGACGCCCAATGTGCTGATCTACGTGACCAGCAACCGCCGGCACCTGCTGCCCGAGTACATGAAGGACAACCTCAGTTACAGCCACACCGAGGACGGCGAGATCCATCCCGGTGAGGTGGTCGAGGAGAAGATCTCCTTGTCCGAGCGGTTCGGCCTGTGGGTCAGTTTCTACCCCTTCAGCCAGGACGAGTACCTGAACATCGTGACGCAATGGCTGTCGTCCTTCGGTGTCTCTCAATCCGCCATCGCAGCCGCGCAGCCCGAAGCGCTGGTCTGGGCACTGGAGCGTGGCTCCCGCAGTGGCCGCGTGGCCTATCAGTTCGCCAAGGACTACGCCGGCAAACACGGCAGCCAGGCATGAAGCCCACCCTGGTCGCCGATGGCCACCGTCCACGCGAGGGGGGGGGCGACCGGCCGGTGACCGAGGTCGCAGTGGGTGTGCTGGTCCAGCCGGATGGGAGTTTCCTGCTCACCTCCCGTCCGGATGGCAAGGTCTATGCCGGCTACTGGGAGTTCCCGGGCGGCAAGCTGGAGGCGGGTGAAAGCGTGGTCCAGGCCCTGACGCGCGAGTTGCATGAAGAGCTGGGGATTGAAGCACTGGCGATCCAGCCCTGGAAGAGCGAGCTGGTCGACTATCCGCATGCGCTGGTGCGCTTGAATTTCTGCAAGGTGACGTCCTGGCATGGCGAGCTGCAGATGCGCGAAGGACAGTCCTTTGCGTGGCAGCAGCTGCCGGTCCAGATGACCCCGGTGCTGCCTGGTGCCGTTCCGGTGCTGGAGTGGTTGGCCGAGGAGCGCGCTTACTCCGGCGCGACCCGCGCCTCGGTCTGAACTTCGGCGCGCAGGCTATTGCAGCTTGGGGTCGCCGAATTCCTGGTCATCCGGTGGTGCGTCGGCTGGCATGCGGAAGTCTTCACTGGCCCAGGCGCCGAAATCCCTCTTCTTGCAGCGTTCGCTGCAAAAGGGCCGGTAAGGGTTGCTGGGGGCGTAGACGCTGTCGCCGCCACAGGTCGGGCAGGTCACCCGTCTTGCCAGGTCTGCTGATATGTCAGTGGGACGTTGCATGGCGCGATGGTGTTACAGGAATCGAAGCCTCAGGAGCACAAGGTCAGGTCGAACGACGCGTCCTGGTTGCTGGCATGCAGACGGTCGTCGGCCTCAAGGCGCATCAGACGGATCGAGACGATCAGGCGGTTGCCACTGATTTCCGGAATCAGCCCCAAGGCCGGATCGATGGTCAGGCGCAGCAACTGGAATGTGCGTCCCTGGGGCAGGGGCTGCTGGTACTGCCCCCCCGGTGCCATGACTTTTTGTGGAACCCCAGAGTCCCGCAGCAGCGTCAGCAGCAGGCCGATGGCGTCGGCGATGGGGGTCAGGGTGGCGATCCAGCGTTGCAGGTCGGTACGGCGCTGGTCGCCTGTTTGGTGTTGCCAGGCGAAGTAAGCCGGCAGATCAAAAGCGCAGGTGCCACCCGGAATGCCGATGCGGCTGCGGATGCTCATGAGCCAGTCGTTCTCGGTCAGGTGGTGACCGGCCTTGCCCGAAAGATTGTTGAGCTGGCTGTAGCATTGCTCGACCTGTTGCAGGACTTCGTCGAGCACGGACTGGGCAATGCTCGGATTGCCACGGTAGCCGTTGAGGATCTGTTTCTGGCGGTCCAGGTCGCGCAGCACGTCGGCCTTGAGGTCGGCACGGGCGCCCACGTCCATGACTTCGAAGAGGCTGGCCAGGGCGTAGTGGTGGTCCAGTGCCTCGTCGCGCGCGACCAGCTCGAGCAGTCGGCGGAACAGGTTCTCCAGACGTAGATAGGTCCTGATGCGCTCGTTGAAGGGATATTCGTAGGTGATCACGCTGGTACTTCCGGACGGCGAATCATAGCCCGAAGCGACGTGCCAGGAGCCCGACCAGACGTGCCAGTTCAGGCAGGTCCAGGCCTTCGTTGCAGATCACGTGGTCGGCCGCCTGCAGGCGCAGGCGACGGCTCACCTGCTGTGCGAGGATGCGCTCGACCTCGTCGCGGCTGAGCCCGCTGCGCCGCATCACACGTTCGATCTGGGTCTCGGGTCGGCAGTCCAGCACGAGCACCTGGTCGAGCCGGGCACGCCAGTGGGCGGATTCGACCAGCAGGGGGATGTCGAAGACGATGCAGCAGTAGCCAGACGTGATGGCCGCCTCGGCCTGGCGCCGGGTTTCCAGGCCGACCAGCGGGTGCACGATCTGTTCCAGCCGTCGGCGTGCCGTGGGGTCGCTGAAGGCCAGGGCGCGCATGCTGTCCCGATCAAGGGCGCCTTCGGTGGTGATGAAGGTCGGACCGAAGGCCTGCCGGATGGCATCGATGGCAGGGCCACCTGCTGCCGTGGTCTGGCGTGAAATCGCATCGGCATCGATGATGGCGGCCCCGCGCTCGGCCAGCATGCCGGACACCGTGCTCTTGCCGCTGCCTATGCCGCCGGTGAGGCCGAGACGTGTCACGCCCCGCATCGTTCACAACCCGACAAAACGCAGGATGCTTTGCGGCCCGAAGATCATGGCGGTCAGCCCGGCGGCGGCCAGAAAGGGGCCGAAAGGCACATAGCCGCCTTCACGCAAACCCGTGCTGAATTTGAGGGCAATGCCAATGATGGCGCCGATCACCGAAGCCATCAGGATGATGGGCACCAGCGCGGTCCAGCCGAACCAGGCCCCCAGGGCGGCATAGAGCTTGAAATCGCCAAACCCCATGCCTTCCTTGCCGGTGACCAGCTTGAAACTCCAGTAGACCAGCCACAAGGCCAGATAGCCGGCGACGCCACCCCAGAGGGCGTCTGCCAGGGGCACGTTGTTCCACTTCAGTGCCGCCGCGATGAGGCCGGCCCAGAGCAGGGGCTGGGTGATGCTGTCGGGTAACAGCGTGGTGTCCCAGTCGATCAAGGCCAGGGCGACGATGGCCGCCGAGAAGCCACACCAGACCAGACCCATCGGGGTGGCACCCCAGTTCCAGACACAGTAGAAAAACAGGGCGCCGGTGGTCAATTCGACCAAGGGATAGCGCAGGCTGATCGGTGTGCCGCAGGCCGAGCATTTGCCACGCAGAAACAGATAGCTCAGCACGGGGATGTTTTCGTACCAGCGGATCTGGTGGCCGCACTTCTGGCAACGTGAACGCGGCAGCACCAGGTTGAAGGTTTCTGCCGGAGGCAAGTCCTTGCCGGCGAGTTCGGCGCACTCCTCAGCCCACTGCCGTTCCATGATTTTTGGCAGGCGGTAGATCACCACATTGAGGAAACTACCGATCATCAGCCCCAGCACGCCGGCCAGGCCGGCATCGAACACCTGCGAGACCAGCATCAGACCACCTGGCCCAGCTTGAAGATGGGGAGGTACATCGCGACCACGATGCCACCGACGATGGTGCCCAGGAACACGATGATGATGGGCTCCATCAGGCTGGAGAGGCCGGCGACCATGTCATCCACCTCGGCCTCATAGAAATCGGCCGCCTTGCCCAGCATGTGGTCGATCGAGCCGGACTCCTCGCCGATGGCACACATCTGCAGGACCATGCTCGGGAACAGGTGCGCATTGGCCATGGCCGCGGTCAGGCTGGTGCCGGTGGAGACTTCGTGCTGGATCTTGAGGGTGGCTTCTTCATACAGCCAGTTACCCGCGGCACCGCCCACGGAGTCCAGGGCTTCCACCAGCGGCACACCAGCGGCGAACATGGTGGAGAGCGTTCGGGTCCAGCGCGCGATGCACGATTTGTCGATCAAGGCACCGAAGACGGGGATCTTCAGCATCAGTCGATCCATGGCCTGCTGCATCTTGCGGTTGCGCTGCCAGGCCTGGAAAAAGAAGTAGAGGCCGCCGCCGATGCCGCCGAAAATCAGCCACCACCAGGCGACGAAGAATTCACTCATGGCGATGACCATCAGCGTCGGGGCTGGCAGGTCGGCGCCGAACGAAGAGAAGACCTGCTTGAAGGCCGGGACGACGAAGATCATGATCACGGCGACCACGACGAAGGCCACCACGACCACCGAGATCGGGTACATGAGGGCCGACTTGATCTTGGACTTGATGGCCTGGGTCTTTTCCATGTAGACCGCCAGGCGGTCCAGCAGCTGGTCCAGGATACCGGCCTGCTCGCCTGCTTCGACCAGGTTGCAATAGAGGTTGTCGAAGTAGATCGGGTACTTGCGGAAAGCGGTGCTCAACGAGGTGCCGGTCTCGACGTCGTTGCGGATGTCATTGAGCAGCCGTGTCACGCTCGGGTTGGCGTTGCCGCGACCCACGATGTCAAAGGCCTGCAGCAGGGGCACGCCGGCCTTCATCATGGTGGCCAGCTGGCGCGTGAACAAGGTCAGGTCCTTGGCAGTGATCTTCTTGCCGGATCTCATCCGGCGTTTCTTGACCTTGCCGGGCATGATGCCCTGGCGGCGCAGCGAGGCGAGCACCTGGTTTTCGCCGGCGGCGCGCATCTCCCCGCGCACCATCTTGCCGTTGCGATCCTTGCCTTCCCACTCGAAGACCACTTCCTTGGCGTTCTTGGATTGTGCTGTTGCCATGCTGTCCCCTGAAGCTCCCGCTGGTTATTCGTTGGTGACGGCCAGGACTTCTTCGAGCGAAGTCAGGCCCTGCTTGACCTTGTGCAGGCCGGACAGGCGCAGCGAGCGCACCCCCTCGGCCTGCGCCTGCTTGGCGATTTCCAGGGCGGAACCATCTCGCAGGATGATGCGCTGCAGCTCCTCGGTGATCGGCATGACCTGGTAGATGCCCACACGTCCCTTGTAGCCGTTGTTGCAGGCGGAACAGCCGACCGGGCGGTAGTTGATCCAGGAGCCGTCCAGCTCGTCCGGCTGGAAGCCGGCATCGAGCATCGTCTTCTTGGGGATTTCGGCCGGTGCCTTGCAGTTCGGGCACAGGCGGCGCGCCAGACGCTGCGCCGTGATCAGGATCACGCTGGAGGCAATGTTGAACGGGGCGATGCCCATGTTGCGCATGCGCGTGAGGGTGGTGGGCGCGTCATTGGTGTGCAGCGTGGACATCACCAGATGACCGGTCTGCGCCGCCTTGATGGCGATGTCGGCGGTCTCCAGGTCGCGGATTTCGCCGACCATGATGATGTCGGGATCCTGGCGCAGGAAAGACTTGAGCGCGGCAGCGAAGGTCAGGCCGGCCTTGTCGTTGACATTGACCTGGTTGACGCCCGGCAGGTTGATTTCGGACGGGTCTTCGGCCGTGGCAATGTTGACGCCGGGCTTGTTCAGCAAATTCAGGCAGGTGTACAGCGACACGGTCTTGCCCGAGCCGGTGGGGCCGGTGACCAGGATCATCCCGTAGGGACGGCTGATGGCCTTGAGCAGCCGCTCTTTTTCTTCCGGTTCGTAGCCCAACGCATCGATGCCCAGCTTGGCGCTGTTCGGGTCCAGGATACGGATCACGATCTTTTCACCGAACAGCGTGGGCAGCGTGCTGACCCGGAAATCGATGACGCGTTCGGGGCCAACCTTGAGCTTCATCTTGCCGTCTTGCGGCACCCGTTTCTCGGAGATGTCCATCTTCGAGATGACCTTGATGCGCGAGGCCAGCTTATCCTTGATGGCCACGGGCGGCGAGGCGATCTCGCGCAGTTCGCCGTCGATGCGAAAACGCACCCGGTAGTTGTGCTCGTAGGGCTCGAAATGCAGGTCCGATGCGCGCATGCCGATGGCATCGATCAGCATCTTGTGCAGGAACTTGACGACCGGCGCGTCGTCCACCTCGGACGTGGCGGACTCTGCGTTGTCGCTGACGGCCTCGGTCGTGAACTCGTCGAACTCGATATCACCGCCGACGATATTGTCGATGGCTTCCGAGGCCGAGGTGGCGTGGACTTCCACCAGCTTGAGCAGCTTGTCGTATTCCGCAATGACCCAGTCCACGCCCATCTGGCTGGCGAACTTGATCTTTTCTGCGGCGGCCTGATCGGAAGGGTCAGCCGTGGCGACCACCAGCCGGTTGGTGCGCTTGCCCAGGACCACCACGCGGTAGTCATGACAGATCTTGGGGTCCAGCAGCTCCTTGGGCAGGCGTTGCGAGTCGACGGCGTCCAGGTCGATCAGCGGGGCGGCGAATGCCGCCGACATGGTGTGGGCCAGATCCGCAGCAGAAACGGCTCCCGAGCCCGTGAGTTCGGCGATGAAACTGGTGCGGTTGCTGGACGCCTTGCGGAACAGTTCCTCGGCCGACTTCTGCTCCAGCTTGCCAGCCAGAATCAGGGCGCGCCCCAGTCCGGGCAGGGCAACGGGAGCATTTTCGCGGTGGATGGCGGTATCTACGGCGGCCATGGACTGTGGTTTTTTCGAAATTCCGGGGGTGAGGGAACCCACGGATCATCGCCGATTGCCCGGCTGATGTAAACGAAAGCACGGCGCCATTTTGCAAGCAGACGTAGCGGCGCAACATGGAAAAGATGCAGGGGGTAAGCCCTGACCGGCTTACCCGGGGGGATACCCGAGCCCGTAGGGGCTGGAGCAAGGTAAGTGATTGGTCGGAATGAGAGGATTCGACTTGTGCCCTCGAAAACCTCAAACCTGCCGGAACCCGCATGGATAAAGGGCTTTGCTCGATTTGACTAGCTTGCGGGGCTCCTCAATATGGGAAGCCCTGAGGCCCAAATTATGGGAAAGACAGGGGGCGGTGTCAATCGCTTTGACAGCCGAGTTGCTCTCGACAGCGAGAGTGTCAAGAGCGTGCGGCAAGGTGTAGGGGTATCGCCTGAGATGTGGTGACATGGCCTGATGATCCGGTCCCGTGCCGTGCCCTTGGCACTGCGTATCAACCTCAACCGGATCAAGCATGACCCTGACCTTTTCTCGGACCATCATCGAAGTCACTCGAACCCACGCATACGCCCGCCTAGGAGGCCGTGAGGGGCTCATTAAGCTCGGCTCAGGGCTACCCCTTGGGTTCATCTCAAAAGAGCGCCAAACGGGCTCCCTTGAGGTCTGGGGGTTGGGCCTCTACGCGGTCTTTAGCAAGGCTTGAGAGAGTGGCGCGGGGGGCCATCCCCGGTCTCCCCGCCAATGACCTCATTCCTTGGCTGGCGTCTCTTGCCCTGACAATTGGAGGGTCAGCGTTGCCTTCAAGCGGTCGGTGAAGTTGTAGATGTCATCTACGCTCTCAAGCGCCTCTTGCACTTCTTCCCGCTTGTCATTGAAAAGACCTAGCCGAAGCTTCTTCGGGTTGTTGAACCTGAGACGGCAAAGCGGCTTCCGGTTGTTGTCATCCAGCAAAATCGCGCAGTAGCTCTGAGCGTCCCGGATGAATATGCGGCGGGGGTTCACCATGCCCCGGAGGATGGCTCGGATTGTGTGAAACGCTTCAAGTTCTTCCAGTGAAGTGCTGACTTGCTCGTCAGCCGATGTATCGGCGGGGGTTTCGATGGGGACGGGTGCCGCTACCGGAGCGGGCTCGGGCGTCATGGCACCCTTCAGCCGGGCATTGATTCTTTCTCCGATCAATTGCTCGAACGCCCTTTTAGTGATGGGTGTGAACTGTTCTTTAAGTGCCGGGGTGAAGCGGCGACTCCCGATCAGATCGGCGGCAACCAGTCGAACGAAGTCCTCAGGCGGAGTGACCATCCATTCCGCAAGCCGGTTCTGGATCGCACGGGTGTACTTCAACTCGTTCGCGGTAGTGAGAATTGTCTCCAGATCGAACGCCGCCTTAGCGAACTTCTTCAACTCATCTACATCCCTGTCTTTGAAGTCAAGGATGTTGAACTCGAAGAACGGCTTTTCGTCCATCTTGTTTGGCTGTTCGAGGTCAGTAAAGAACTTGTAGACAAGTCCATTTGTCAAGACACCGAAGCGTGCGGCAGTCACATGGAAGTATCGAAACAGTTGCCCCGCATGATTGATGTTCAGCTCGGCCCCCGCCTTCTTGCACTCAAACAAGATGATGGGCTTGCCATCTTTCAGAATGGCGTAATCGACTTTTTCCCCCTTCTTCATACCGACATCCGCGACAAGCTCCGGCGTGACTTCCAGGGGGTCGAAGACGTTGTAGCCGAGAATTTGGATGAGGGGCATGATCATTGAGTTCTTCGTTGCCTCCTCGGTCTGGATCATGTCCTTGGTGGCCGTGATGCGCGATGCCAAGACGCGAAGCTGATCAATGAAATCCATGGTGTTCTCCCTGAGGGTTGTTTGATAGGTTTTCGGTAACAAGTGTAAACCGCACACCCGATAAAACAGTACGGGTATGGGCCAAACAAACAACTCAGCCAAGGAGGTTTTGTTGCAAAAATGTCTGAGCCCCCTCGATCCAGATTCACGGCGAGTTTCCCCCCTGCCCCGGTGCCTCCCCCACCCCCTCAGGAATCCTCCGGTGCATCCTCACGACACCCCGGCCACTCCGCCACAAGGCCGCATGAGGGGCACAGGCAGTAGACGCTAGGGGAAATGATGACCTGGGCCTGATGCCTGTCCTGTTCGGGGGCATCCCTGTAGGTGTCCCAATCAATCTCCACCAGCCCCACCACACAACAGCGGGGACAGTGGGCAGCGGCCAAGGCGGCGGCAGGGCTGAAGACCTCAACGAGCATCAGGTGTCTAGTCCGGCAAGTAGTTGCTGATGACCTGCAAGATGCCACCAAAAAGAATGAGCCCCAGCCCGAAGTGGGAGAGCTTCTTTTCACGGAGCAGACGTGCGCAGAGTTCGGGGGTACTAGTTGGAACGACAAGGACAATGTTGCCCTTCTTGAGTTCAGTGGGGTCGGCCATATTCAAGTCGCCAAGGTACTTCCACACCACGAACGAACCAAGCGACGCCAGGATCAGGCCAACCGTGTTTACTGATGTCTTCATTTCATCCCCCTACGCTTTTGGTACGACCACTCGGCTGATGCCAGCGGACGCCTCCCGGACATCCTACCTGAGCCAGAGCGGGCTCAGAAGTTGTACCTTTTGACCCCAGCCCAACACCCCCACAAATCTAGGGTCATAAGTTATTGACTTTCTTTTTGATCCAGGCTCATAATTAACCATCAACATTTGAGCCAAGGAGACATCCCGTGACCGACAAGCGCATCGCCTACTACCGCGTGTCCACCATCGACCAGTCCATCGAGGCCCAGAGGTCGGCCATGGGTGGGGGCTTCGCCATGGAGTTTGAGGACGAGGGCGTGAGTGGTGCCATCCCTGCGGCCAAGCGCCCCGGGTTCTCTGCGATGCTGCGAGGGCTCACCAAGGGGGCCACGGTGTACGTCTACGCGGTGGACCGGCTGGGGAGGGATGCAATCGACGTACAGGCCACCGTGCGGGACTTGCTGGCCCGTGGGGTCTCGGTTCACGTCCATGGCCTTGGGTTGATCGCTAAGGGTGTCGGGGAGTTGATCCTGGCGGTCCTGGCTCAGGTGGCCGACATGGAGCGCCAGAAGATCACCGAGAGGACGGCGGCAGGGCGGCAGGCGGCGCGGGAGTCACTGGCCCGTACCGGGCTCACCCACAAGGGTAAGGCCAGCCTGGGCAGACCCGTCAAGGCGTCGGCCAAGGATGTGGCGGCATGGCGGCTCTCCACCGGGTCCAGCCTCTCCGAGACGGCGGACCATTGGGAACTGTCCCTGGCGACGGTCAAAAGGTATTGCAGGGAAGCCGTGGAAGCCCTCCCGGCATGACTTCGATCCCTGTCTGCGACCACCTGTAAACGCGGCTTTCGATAAAACCTGCTCAATAGGGGAACACCCAACCCTGTGGATTTTTGTTGGCACATAGCGGCCAATTAGGGCCCACATTAGGGAGAGCCGCAACCCGGCGATAAAACCCCCTCAATAGGAAGGGCCCCCGGCCCCCCACCACCCCAACGGCCCCCGTTTGGTGTCCCTCAAGACGCCAGCGGGGGTTTCTCTTTTCCCAAGGTGAAACCCATGAACACCCCATCTCCCGCGTTGAACACCCTCCCGGGCGCTTCTCGCGTGTTCACCCTGAATTACCAGGGCTATCCCATCCGATCCATGAGGTGTCCGCAAGGCGTCGCTTGGTTTGTCCTGGCAGACGTGATCCGCCCCCTTCAGCTTCGCCACACCAGCACGATCCGTAAACGCATCAAAGACCCCAGCATGGTCTCCCTGATGCACGTTTGGGTTCCCAACAGGGTCAACCCAAAAGACAGCGGGTTTCGTGATGTGCAGGCGTTGAACGTCCCCGGCCTGGGTGCCATGCTTGGTGTCAGCCGAGTTGATGCCTCCCGTGCTCTGCTGGCGTGGCTGGTCATTGAGGTCGAGAGAATCCCCCGATCCTTCGTTCTTCCCGCCACAGCCCAGAAAGAAGGCCAAGCGGCCCCCGTCGCCAGCCCGTCGCTGCGTGCCCACAGCATCGATGTGAACCTCCCGGCAGGACGCCGGACACCCTTGGCCTCAACACGGTGAGCGCCATCGTCCAGCACTTGTTGACGCCCACACCTGCTCGTATCGATTGGGCCCCCGGGGAGTTGGAGGTCTTCATCCAGGCCCTTCCCCCGCCGTCTTTCCCTGTACCCAGACCACCGCTGTACGGCTGTATCGGGAAGAGGCTTCAAGAGCACATGCGGGCGACCTTGCCGGAAGATGATCTGCGCGAGTTTGCCCGCGAGGTTCTCGGAGCGCAGCGCATGAGCGCGACTTACCTTGACGCCTTGCGGCTCACCCTCGGCAATCAGGCCCACGCAGAGAGGTATCGCGTCCCACTTGAACTGAACATCAAAACGCCTCATGCCCCCAGCGTCACAGAACGCACCATGCGGACCATCATTGACCAGATGACGGGCGCAGGCATCACCCGGGGCGTACGCGTTGAACTTGGGGAAGGGAAGGCGCAAGTGGTTCAAGGATTCTTCCCATGCACCCCCCGGCCAGACCTCGAAGCCCTGCTACGGATGAATGAGGCCCCGCAGCCTGGAGGCCCTGAAACAGCCGCCCACATCCCTGCGTGCATCACGGAGGCGGATGTGCCGTTCTGATCGCTCCTTAACGTCACAGTATTAGAGAGGGCCAAAAGGTGCGCCTTGAGGATGGGCTAGTCCTGCTGTGTTTCGCCGGGTTCATCTTCAACAGGGGGAGCTATCAAGTACCACCCTTTGAACGTTGAGCCTGAAGGTGCCCTACTGAGTCCCCCTAAGTCCATCTTCGGGAAGGCCAGTAGGTGCCCTTCAGGTGCTTCCCATCACAGGGCATAGCCCTTGGTGTCTTCCTCATACTGATACCTCAGGATGTGAACCCCTCTGGGTGTCGATATCTGTATTTACGGCTCACGCAGGTGCACCGCAGGACTCCTTTAGGTAGAACCTCCGGGCCCCCTCAGCAACTACTAAAGGCTTCCCCGTGACCAACGCCCTGACCCTGAACGCCCCCACCACCGAGCCCCTGATGACCTCCAGGGAGATAGCGGATTTGACGGGGAAGCTCCACACCAATGTGATACGCGACATCCGCGCCATGTTGGAACAACTGGAAATCACTGAACTCAGTTTTGAGTCGAGCTACCGGGACAGCACCGGGCGCACCCTCCCGATGTTTTCCCTCCCCAAAGACCTGACGATGACCCTGGTTCTGGGCTACTCGGTCCCCCTGCGTCACAAGGTCGTGCGCCGCTGGCAGGAACTGGAGGCCAAAGCCAGCGCCTCCGCGTTCCAAGTCCCGACTACCAAAAGTGGTCTCCTCCGCGTGATCGACCACGCAGGCCAGCCCTGGTTCATCGCTAAGGACGTGTGCGATGTCCTGACGCTTCGCACCGACAACGCCCTGCGTGGGTTGGCGGACGACGAGAAGGCAAACACTGCACTAAAGGGTTTCGCCAGGGGCGCACCGCTGACAAGGCCCGGACCCCTTTACAGCCCTCGGGGCTTGGTCATGAGAACCCTCGCCTGTAGCGGTGGAGGTGCCCACCCTGAAGGCGGGAAGACCACAGGCAGGCTCACGGACGGGTGCCGGATGGCGGCAGTGACGTGTAGCAGGTCGGGCGGCTCCGGGTGGCTGTAGGTCTTGTCCGCATCTCCACCGGGTTGCATGTGCCCGGTGTAGGCGTTGATGTCGAACGGGTAGACCTTCGCCCGCTTGAGCATTGTCTCTATGGTGTGCCGGAAGGAGTGGAAGGTGTTTTCGCTGCCCCAGCCTATGCCCGTCTTGAGCCTTGAGAACCACGTAGAGAACGGTCCCCCGGCATTGTTCAAGGCCGACACAGGGGCCATCGGGAACAGCCGCTCATGCCCAGCACTGCGCATCGCCTCGGCGTACTCCGGGAGCCCCAAGCGGATCAACTCGGGGTGCATCGGGATGGCCCGCTTGGACGGGGTGTTCTTGACCCGCTGCCAATCCTGCTCAACCATGATCGAGATGCACCACAAGCCATCTTCCTTGCGGATGTCGCTGGTCAGCAGCTGCGCAAGTTCGGTGACTCGGGCACCGGTGTGGGCACCGAGGACGGGAATCCAGTAGGCCGCATCCCGCCCCGCCGCTTTCATCGGGGGCAGATCGTAAGACTGGAACAGCGGCAGGGAGAACAGGTCTTTCATCGGCTCAGGTTTGATCGGCTTGCGCACCGTGACCCGTTCGTTTGAACCCTCAATGCGGATGCTGGCCCAGGGGTTGGACATGATCCGCTGTTGCTCGGCCATCTCAAAGCGGATGAGGCGCGACACATAACCCAGACGATCAGCCGCCGTGCGGGGGGACTGCCCCTGTGCCAGCAACCAGTCACGGAACTGGAGCCCGTGCTGTCGGGTCAACTGCTGTAGGGGTGGGTTTCCACATACCTCCTCAAACTGCCCGACCACCCGCGTGGCTGTCTCAATGGTCTTCAAGCTCGGGCGTTTGCCCTTGTTGCTCCAGAGGGTCAGGACATCCCGAAGCATCAGCAACTCGGCAGGCTTCTCTGATGGGCTCATAGTGGTCCCTGCGGCATGACTGAGGGAGCGGGGTAGGGCAGGGGCTGGGGGCGTCTCTACGGCCTCACCTTGGTCCCTCTGCCTGCGCCCTGCGGTGGCCTTGGCAATGGTTGTTGCCCATTGGTACAGGGCACGACGTTGCTCCCGCTCATTATTGGGAAGGGTCAGTCCGTGGGCGTTCAGCCAGTCCTCGGCCCGGTCCTTGAGGCCCGCTAGGTTGCGTCCCGCCACGGCTTCACGCACAGCGTCATCAAGCGGCAGGCCGGTCCCGAAGTCCGAGCTATCAAGTTCCGCCCACGCCCAGCCGTCTATGCGCATCTCCTCATCGTTGTGCAAGAGGTCACGGGCAGCAATAGCGGCCACTGCCGAGACTTCCTCAAGGGTCGCTGTGCGGGATTGCCGGATGTGCTCCGGGGCGGGGGCTGGGGGGCTGGGCGCACGGCCAAGGCGGTGGCGCTCCTTCAGGAACTGTTCTTGCCAGTGGGCACCCAGCTGCGCCGCTCTGATCCCTGCTTGAGCCCTGTTCAGGTCTCCAAGGGCCTCACTGTGTTCCTTCTTCCCGAAGGTCTCCCGTAGGTCATCAGGAATGCGAATACGGAAATAGAAGCGTCCGTTTTTGGGCGCGAGGTACGGGGTCCGCCGTGGCATCTTTGACACATCCTGGGTCTCCCGCACGGGCGCTTGAGAGGCGTCTATGTGGGAGGATTGTGGGAAAGTCAAAGGGAGAAAGCCGTTTATCTGCGCGGCTCAGAGGGCGTTGCCTCTGAAAATGTGTGGTCGGAATGAGAGGATTCGAACCTCCGACCCCTTCGTCCCGAACGAAGTGCGCTACCAGGCTGCGCTACATTCCGATGTCCCGAGCTGCCGGGAGGGCGTCAAGACTGACGCGCCAGCAACTGAGACGCCAATTGTATCAAACTGGCGGCATGGGGTCCGGCGGGCAGACGCTGTGCTGCCGCAACGGCGCGCTCTGCCTCGCGGGCCGCGGCCTGACGCGACACGTCCAGCGCCCCGGTGCGCCGCACGATGGCGATCACCTGGTCCAGCTCATCCACGGAGCCGTGTTCGATGGCGTTGCGGATCAGCTTGCGTTCGGGGTCCGTGCCGCGCTGCATGGCGGCGATCAACGGCAAGGTTGCCTTGCCTTCGCGCAGATCGTCCCCCAGGCTCTTGCCCATCACCGTGGCATCGCCGGCATAGTCCAGCACATCGTCGATGACCTGGAAGGCCGTACCCAGGGCCTGGCCGTATTCGGCGCAGGCCTCTTCCAGCGGGGGCTCTGCACCCGCCAGGATGGCGCCGCAGCGGGCGCTGGCCTCGAACAGCTTGGCCGTCTTGGAGCGGATGACCTGCAGGTAGCCGGCTTCGTCCAGGTCGGCGTTGTGCATGTTCATGAGCTGTTGCACCTCGCCTTCGGCGATGACGTTGGTGGCGTCGGCCAGCACCTGCATGATGCGCATGCTTTGTGCGTCCACCATCATCTGGAAGGCGCGCGAATAGAGGAAGTCACCCACCAGCACGCTGGCCGGGTTGCCGAAGGTCTCGTTGGCCGTGGCGTTGCCGCGGCGCAGGGTGGAATCGTCCACCACGTCGTCGTGCAGCAGGGTGGCTGTGTGGATGAACTCGACCACGGCCGCCAGGTTGTGGCGCTGCTCACCACGGTAGCCCAGGGCGCCACAGGCCAGCAGCAGCAGGGCCGGGCGCAGGCGCTTGCCGCCGGCGCTGATGATGTAGCGAGCCACCTGGCCGACCAGCGGGACCCCGGAGTCCAGCTTCTCGGCAATGACACGGTCCACCTCCCGCATGTCGTCGGTTATCAGGGCAAGCGGGGAGGCGGGGTGGGGGGCGTTCACGGGGGGGTAAATCGGTGCGGGATGGCCCGATTATAGGAAGGTGGCCCCCCGCCCCAGGCGGCTCCCGGGAGGGGCATGTCAGTGAGTGCAAACCGTGCTACAATATTCGGCTCTGCGGAAATCCGTCTGCGGAGGCTCAATTCAAGAGGTCATTCATGTACGCGGTCATAAAAACCGGTGGCAAACAGTATCGTGTTGCTGCTGGCGAAAAAATTAAAGTAGAACAGATTGCTGCGGACGTAGGCCAGGAGATCGTCATCGACCAGGTTCTGGCAGTCGGCAACGGCGCTGAACTCAAGGTCGGTACACCCCTGGTGTCCGGCGCGACTGTCAAAGCCACGGTCGTGGCTCACGGCAAGCACGACAAGGTTCGCATCTTCAAGATGCGCCGTCGCAAGCACTATCAGAAACGTCAAGGGCACCGCCAGCAGTTCACCGAACTGCAAATCGGCGCCATCTCCGCATAAGGAGCACGAGTCATGGCACAGAAAAAAGGCGGCGGCTCTACGCGAAACGGGCGCGATTCGCAGCCCAAGATGCTCGGCGTGAAGGCCTTCGGTGGCCAGCAGGTCAGCGCCGGTTCCATCATCGTGCGCCAGCGTGGCACCAAGTTCCATCCCGGCACCAATGTCGGCATCGGCAAGGACCACACCCTGTTTGCACTGGTCGACGGCCAGGTGTCGTTCGCCGTCAAGGGCGAACTCAACAAGCACACGGTGAACATCACCGCTGCTTGAGGCCCTACCGGCTCCCGCACGAAACCCTGCGCCTCAAGCGCGGGGTTTTTGTTTTCAGCCCGCTGTGTTTAACTTCGCTGTTCGAAGCTAGCCTGCAACGCAAGCCGCCAGCGGCTTGTCATCCGGGGAAATCGCTCTTATGAAGTTCGTTGACGAAGCCTTTATCGACATCGCCGCCGGCGATGGGGGGAACGGCTGCGTCTCGTTCCGGCATGAGAAATACAAGGAGTTTGGCGGCCCCAACGGCGGCGACGGTGGCCGTGGCGGCCACGTCTTTGCCGTGGCCGACCCCAACCTCAACACCCTGGTCGATTTTCGATTCACCCGCCGCTTCGACGCCAAGCGCGGCCAGCACGGCATGGGTTCGGACATGTTCGGCGCCGCCGGCGAGGACATCACGCTCAAGATGCCCGTGGGCACCATCATCACCGACGCCGAGACCGGTGAGGTGCTGTATGAATTGCTGACACCGGGCGAGGTCATCACCATTGCCAAGGGCGGCGACGGCGGCTTCGGCAATATGCGCTTCAAGAGTGCCATCAACCGGGCCCCGCGCCAGAAGACGCCGGGCTGGCCGGGTGAGAAGAAGAACCTCAAGCTCGAGCTCAAGGTGCTGGCCGACGTCGGCCTGCTGGGCCTGCCCAATGCCGGCAAGTCCACCCTGATCACGGCCATCTCCAACGCCCGTCCGCGCATTGCCGACTACCCCTTCACGACCCTGCACCCGAATCTGGGCGTGGTGCGCGTCGGCCCCGAGCAGAGTTTCGTGGTGGCCGACCTGCCGGGCCTGATCGAGGGCGCTTCCGAAGGGGCGGGCCTGGGCCACCTCTTCCTGCGCCATCTGCAGCGCACCCGCCTGCTGCTGCATGTGGTGGACCTCGCTCCCTTCGACGACAACGCCGACCCCGTGGCCCAGGCCAAGGGCATCGTGGCCGAGCTCAAGAAGTACGACGCAGGGCTGTACGAGAAGCCGCGCTGGCTGGTGCTCAACAAGCTGGACATGATCCCGCTGGACGAGCGCGAGGCCCGCGTCAACGATTTCATCAAGCGCATGAAATACAAAGGCCCGGTCTTCCAGATCTCGGCGCTCACGCATGAAGGCTGCGACCACCTGGTCAAGGCGGTCTACAAGCAGGTCAAGATCCAGCAGGTGGCCGAGCAGCCCCCTGTGGCCGAGGTCGACCCGCGCTTCAAGGACCTGCCGGACGAAGCGTGATCGTCCGCGCCTGTCACGGCGCGGGCTGCGCGGCCCCGTGAGAGGGGGAGTCCGTCGTGGGGCGAACTAGAATCTCCTGATTGCCTCTATCGCTGCTGGCGCCCGTCGCGCAGCGGCTGCCATCACCTCAACATGAATCAGAAATCCGCGACAGCTGTCATGCGCGCCGCCCGGCGCATCGTGGTCAAGGTCGGCTCCAGCCTCGTCACCAACGAAGGGCGCGGGCTGGACGAAGCCGCCATTGAGGAGTGGAGCCGCCAGATTTCCGTCCTCATCCGTGAGGGGCGCGAGGTCATCATGGTGTCCAGCGGCGCCATCGCCGAAGGCATGAAACGTCTGGGCTGGACCATCCGTCCCAAGGAAATCCACGAATTGCAGGCCGCTGCCGCCGTGGGCCAGATGGGCCTGGCCCAGATGTACGAGACACGCCTGCGCGCGCACGGCCTGGGCAGCGCCCAGGTGCTGCTCACGCACGCCGACCTAGCCGACCGCGAGCGCTACCTCAATGCCCGCTCTACGCTGCTGACCCTGATCCAGCTGGGCGTGGTGCCGGTCATCAACGAAAACGACACCGTGGTCACGGACGAAATCAAGTTCGGCGACAACGACACCCTGGGCGCCCTGGTGGCCAACCTGGTCGAGGCCGATGCCCTCATCATCCTGACCGACCAGAAGGGCCTGTACACGGCCGACCCGCGCAAGGACCCGTCCGCGCAGTTTGTGCATGAGGCCCAGGCCGGCGACCCGGCCCTGGAGGCCATGGCGGGTGGGGCTGGCTCCAGCCTGGGCAAGGGCGGCATGATCACCAAGATCCTGGCGGCCAAACGTGCCGCCGGCTCCGGGGCATCGACCGTGATCGCCTGGGGGCGCGAGCCCGATGCGCTGGTGCGCCTGGTACAGGGCGAGTCCATCGGTACCCTGCTGGTGGCGCAGACCGCCAAGACCCAGGCACGCAAGCAGTGGATGGCCGACCATCTGCAACTGCGCGGTGCCGTCGTGGTGGACGCCGGCGCGGCGCGCAAGCTGGTGGAAGAGGGCAAGAGCCTGCTGCCCATCGGCATGACGGCCGTGGACGGCGAGTTTTCCCGCGGCGAGGTGATTGCCGTGCGTGACGAGCAGGGTGTCGAGATTGCGCGTGGCCTGGCCAACTACGCCAGTTCCGAGGCGCGCCTGCTGTGCCGCAAGCCCTCCGGCGAGTTCGAAAAGCTGCTGGGCTACACGGCCGAGCCCGAGATGGTGCACCGGGACAACCTGGTCCTGATGCGCTAAGGGCACACCGCCAGGGGCGCCTTACTGCCCCTGCGGTTCCGTGCGATCCTTGCTGGCTTGATCCGATTGCGGGTCGGGGTCAAAGCTGGCGCCAGGGGGCAGTTCCATGCCATGGCCGTCGGCCATCGAAACGTGGTGCAGATGATCGCCCTCGCGCGGGCGATGGCCCTGGCGCAGGAAACGGTTGCGCTGGTCGTTGCGGGGCAGGAAGCGCGCCAGTTCGGTCAATGCCATCTCGTAGACCCCGCGTTTGAACTCCACCACCATGTCCAGCGGCACCCAGTACTCGTTCCAGCGCCAGGCGTCGAACTCGGGGTGGTCGGTGGCACGCAGGTTCAGGTGCCAGTCCTGGCCCATCAGCTGCAGCAGGAACCAGATCTGCTTCTGGCCTTTGTAATGGCCGCGCGCTTCCCTTCGGATGTAGCGATCCGGCACCTCATAGCGCAACCAGTCGCGGGTCCGGGCCACGATGCGCACGTGCTCGGGCTGAAGCCCGACTTCTTCATGCAGCTCGCGGAACATGGCCTGTTCCGGGGTTTCGCCCCGGTCTATGCCACCCTGCGGAAACTGCCACGAGTGGGTGCGTATGCGTTTGCCCCAGAAAACCTGATTCTTCTGGTTGAGCAGGATGATGCCGACATTGGGCCGAAAGCCGTCCCGGTCAAGCATAATCAAACCCCAAATTTTGAACTGTTTCCATTATGCACGGCACTTGCCGCGCATCAAGGGGACCAGCCTGCATCTGTCAGAAAAAGCACGCCATGAAAGCCTCCCAATTTCTCATCTCCACCCTCAAGGAAGCACCGGCCGACGCCGAGGTGGTGAGCCACAAGCTCATGATGCGCGCCGGCATGATCAAGAAGCTGGGCGCCGGCATCTACAACTACATGCCCATGGGCCTGCGTGTGATCCGCAAGGTGGAGGCGATCGTGCGCGAGGAGATGAATCGCGCCGGCGCCGTGGAACTCACCATGCCCGTGGTGCAGCCCGCCGAGCTGTGGCAGGAGACGGGACGCTTTGCCAAGATGGGCCCCGAGCTGCTGCGCATCAAGGACCGGCACGACCGCGACTTCGTCATCCAGCCCACCAGCGAAGAGGTGGTGACCGACATCGCGCGCCAGGAGATCAAGAGCTACAAGCAGCTGCCCAAGAACCTGTACCAGATCCAGACCAAGTTCCGCGACGAGCGCCGGCCGCGTTTCGGCCTGATGCGCGGGCGCGAGTTCATCATGAAGGACGCCTACAGCTTCGACCGCGACCAGGTCGCGGCCAAGGCCAGCTACCAGGTCATGGCCCAGGCCTACCGCAAGATCTTCGACCGCTTCGGCCTCACCTACCGCGCCGTGGCGGCCGACAGCGGCGCCATCGGTGGTGACCTGAGCGAGGAGTTCCAGGTGATTGCCGCCACCGGCGAAGACGCCATCGTCTACTGCCCGGGCAGCGAGTACGCGGCCAATATCGAGAAGGCCGAGGCCCTGGCGCCGCAACAGCCGCGTCCGGCCGCCAGCCAGGCCATGCAGAAGGTGGCCACGCCGGGCAAGAGTACCTGCCCCGAAGTGGCCGAGCTGCTGGGCTTGCCGCTGGCGCGCACCGTCAAGTCCATCGTGCTGGCCACCGACGAGATCACCGACAAGGAAGAAATCGGCAAGACCACCGTCTGGCTGCTGCTGCTGCGCGGTGACCACGACATGAACGAAGTCAAGGTCGGCAAGCTGCCGGGCATGGAAGGCGGTTTCCGCTTTGCCACCGAGGCCGAGATTAAAGAGTGTTTCGGTAGCCGCCCTGGGTACTTGGGACCTGTGCCAACCGAAGGTGTCAAAAGGGAGATTCCTCAGGTGAAGGGGATCATCGCTCAGGCACAGCAAAGCCCTACATGGATGGTGACAGTTATTGCGGACCGCGAAGTGGCCGTGATGGCCGACTGGGTCTGCGGTGCCAACGAGGCTGGCTATCACTTCACCGGCGTCAACTGGGGCCGCAACCTGCCCGAACCCGACCTCGTGGCCGACATCCGCAACGTGGTGGCCGGTGACCTCTCGCCCGACGGCAAGGGCGTGCTGGCCATCGAACGCGGCATCGAGGTGGGCCATGTGTTCTACCTCGGCACCAAGTACAGCCGTGCCATGAACGCCACCTTCCTCGACGAGAACGGCAAGCCGCAGTTCATGGAGATGGGTTGCTACGGCATCGGCATCACGCGCCTGCCGGCCGCGGCCATCGAGCAGAACCACGACGAGAAGGGCATCATCTGGCCCGACAGCATCGCCCCCTTCACGGTGGTGATCTGCCCCATCAACCCGGACCGCAGCCCCGAGGTGAAAGCCGCTTCCGAGCAACTCTATGCCGAGTGCTTGGCCGCCGGTATCGACGTGCTCCTGGACGATCGCGGCGAACGCCCCGGCGCCATGTTCGCCGACTGGGAACTGATCGGCGTGCCCCACCGCGTCACCATCGGCGACCGCACGCTCAAGGAGGGCAAGGTCGAGTACCAGCACCGCCGCGACGCGGCTGCTACGCAGGTGCCGCTGGCGGACATGGCTGCTGTGCTGAAGTCCAGGCTCGGCGCCTGACGATGACGGGTCCGGCCATGCAGCGGCGCACGGGGCTGCAGGCGCTGCTGGCTATCACCGCGGGCCTGGTCCTGCCCTTGCCGGCGCGCGCTGGCGGCCAGATCGAAGAGCCGCTGGCCGATTCAGTGCGCACGGCCCTGGGCGCGGCCATCGCCAACAGGGCGCCGCCAGTGCCTGAGTTCAGCGACACCGAGGCGCGCCTGGCCTACCTGCGCTGGCTCGGCGCCATGAGCGAGCGCCTGCGCAAGAAGAAGGCGGAGTGGCCCGCGCGCCGTGATTTCCTGCAGACCGTCTGGTATGAAAGCAAGCGCGCCGGCCTGGACACGGCCCTGGTGCTCGGGCTCATCCAGGTCGAAAGCAACTTCCGCAAGTTCGCCGTCTCCAGCGTGGGCGCACGGGGTTACATGCAGGTCATGCCCTTCTGGTCACGCCTGATCGGCGACGGTGACGCGGGCAAGCTGTTCCACATGCAGACCAACCTGCGTTTCGGCTGCGTGATCCTGCGCCATTACCTGGACCGCGAGCGCGGCGATCTTTTCATGGCCCTGGGGCGTTACAACGGCTCGCGCGGCAAGTCCCCTTACCCGAACGCGGTGCTCGCCGCGCAGCGGGCCTGGCAGTACCGCGACGAGCCTACGGCCCCGGCGGCGCGCTGAGCGGCGCGCCCGCGGCCCCGTTGCGCGTGACCATCACCTGGTCGATGCGGTAGCTGTCCACGTCCAGCACCTCGAAGCTGTAGCCTTCCCACAGCACGCGGTCGGTGCGGCGTGGTACACGCCGCAGCATCACCATCAGGAAGCCGGCCAGGGTTTCGTAGTCGGCCGCGTGCGGCAGCGTTCCCAGGCCTAGTACCCGCTGCACGTCGGTCATGGGCGTGATGCCGTCGATCAGCCAGGAGCCTTCCTCGCGCTGCACGATCAGGTCTTCATCGGCCGGTGCCACCAGGTCGCCCATGACCGTGCTCATCACGTCGTTGAGTGTCACCACCCCGACCACCAGGCTGTACTCGTTGACGATGAGGGCGAAGTCCTCGTGCGCCTGGCGGAAGTGCGCCAGCACCTCGGTCAGCGTCAGCCGGTCGGGCACCACCACCGCCTTGTGCAGCAGGGCCGGGTCATCCAGACGGATGGGCTGGTTCTTCAGGATGCGCTGGAACAGGTCCTTGGCGTCCACGTAGCCGATCACCTGGTCGATGCCACCATCGCACACCGGGTAGGTGGAAAACGGTTCGGCGGTGATGCGGGCCCGCACGATGGCGTCGCTGTCCTTCCTGTCGAACCAAGCAATGCGGTCGCGCACCGTCATGGCGCTGCTGACCGTGCGCGTGTCCAGTTCGAAGACGTTGGCAATCACCCGCTGCTCGTCGCGCGCCAGTACACCGGCGAGCGCGCCGGCCTCCGTCAGCGCCAGGATGTCGTCGGATGTCACCCGGTCGTCGCGCTGGCTGGACAGCCCCAGCAGGCGGAACAGGGCGTCGGTGGTTCGGCTGTAGGCCCAGACCACGGGCTTGAAGGTGCGCATGCACAGACGCATGGGTCCGTTGAGCACCAGGGCCAGCCGTTCGGGTTCAGCCATGGCCAGGCGCTTGGGAAACAGGTCGGAGAAGACGATGAACAGCGAAGTCACCAGCGCAAAAGACAGCACGAAACCCGTGGTCTCGGCCGCCGCGGGCGGCAGCCAGGCCTGCAGCAGGCGGCCCAGCAGCGGGCTGAAAGCCCCTTCGCCCACAATGCCGCCCAGGATGGCCACCGCGTTCTGGCCGATCTGCACCACGGTGAAGTAATGCCCCGGCTGCTCCTGGATGTGCAGTACCCGCTCGGCGCGCACATTCCCCTCGTTGGCCAACTGGCGCAGGCGCAGGCGGCGCGATGCGGCCAGCGACATCTCGGCCATCGAGAAGAAGGCGCTGACGGCGATCAGCAGGGCAATGACGATGAGGCTTTGTGTGAGGCTCATGGTGGCGTGGATCGCGTCCCGGTGCAGGGCTGGAGGGTGAGTGTAGCGGTCGGCCCTCTTTGCGGGCCTGGTCCGGGCATGAAAAAACCACCGGCAGCGCAAGGCTGGCGGTGGTCAGGCCGGGCGGGGCTCAGGCCTGGGTGCCCAGCACCTTCTGCAGTTCGCCGCTTTCGTACATCTCCATCATGATGTCGGAGCCGCCGATGAACTCGCCCTTCACGTAGAGCTGGGGAATGGTGGGCCAGTTGCTGTATTCCTTGATGCCCTGGCGGATGCCGTCGTCTTCCAGCACGTTGACCGTCTTCACGGTCTTGGGGTCCACGCCACAGGCCTTGAGGATCTGGATGGCGCGGCCGGAAAAACCGCACTGGGGGAAGCTGGCGTTGCCTTTCATGAAAAGGAGCACGTCGCTCTGTTTGACGAGATCGTCGATGCGTTGCTGGGCGTCGCTCATATTTCGGTATCCTTGAAGTCGAATATCCCAATTATTTCATTTTTGGCCCCCGGCCGCAGAACCCCTACGCATCATGAAGATCACCAAAGACACCGCCGTCACCATCCGCTACCGCATCAGCGACGCCTCGGGCAAACTGCTGGAAGACGGCAAGGAGCCCAATTCCTACCTGCACGGCGGCTATGGCAACACCTTTCCCAAGGTGGAAGAGGCGCTGGAGGGCCGTGAAGCCGGTTACCAGGCCAGCCTGGAGCTGCAGCCGGCCGACGCCTTTGGCGAGCGCAACGAAGCCCTGGTGCAGGTCATTCCCAAGACCCAGTTCCCGCCCGGGGTCAAGGTTGGCGGCCAGCTCGAAGGCCGGGGCGAGGACGGGCACACCCATGTCTTCACGGTGGTCAAGATCAAGGGCCCCGAAGTGCACCTGGACGGCAACCACCCCCTGGCCGGCAAGGCCCTGCGCCTGAACGTCACGGTGGTGGAGGTGCGCGCCGCGAGCGCGGAAGAGATCGCCCATGGCCACGTGCATGGAGCACACGGCCACCACCACTAAAACTTGCCAATAAATCTACTGCGCGACCCGATCGCCGCGTTGGGCGGTGCTCGGAATCCTCACGTACCTTGAGTACGTTCCGGTTCCTGCGCTCCGTCCGTCTTGCGCTCGACCCGCTCGCTACGATTTCTTGGCAAGTTTCAAAGGCGCTCGTTTTGCCTCAGTAGCCGGTCTTGCGGCCCTGGATGACGGGCAGGGCGTCCTGGCTGATCAGGGCCCAGATCACGCGCACGATGGATTCCGAGGCGATCACGGTGTGCGCGTTCCTGGTCGCCACCAGCTTGTCGCGCAGCTCGCGGCGCACCTGGGGCAGGCCGGTCAGATCGAAGATCACGTCGACCCCGCTGCCCAGCGCCACGACCTCGTCCAGTGTCTTGAGTGCCACGCCGGCCTTGGCTGCCAGCTGGCGGCCCGGCGTGTCGGCCGCTTCGGCAGCGCAGACCAGCTCGATGCCCTGGCTGCGCTTTTGCAGCATCTGGCTCAGGAAGGCAGAGCCGATGCGGCCCAGTCCGATGATGGCGATGCGTTGCTGTTCCACGAGAAGTCCTTTCGCGTTGCGGCGACGGCTGGTGCCAGCGCCTGCGGGCCATGCTAGCCCAGGCGCCCACCCTGTCCCATAATGGTTATCACCAAGGACAACCGGGGAGCAGGCGCATGACGCAGGTGTATGTTGCAGACGATCCGCAGCTCGGCCGCGTGGAATACCGCGATCGCAAACGCGCCTGGTGGCTGCTGTCGGTGGTTTATCCCCTGCTGCCCTTCACCGGCATGGCGCTGCACGCCTACACCGGCGCGCAGATCGCCCTTGGGCTGCCCCTGCTCATCAGCTACGGCCTCATGCCGCTGCTGGACTATTTCCTGGGCGAGGACGAAAACAACCCGCCTGAGGCCGTGGTGCCCCAGCTGGAGCAGGACCGTTATTACCGATGGCTGACCTGGGCCACCGTGCCCCTGCACTTCGTGGCCCTGATCGGCTGCGCGGGGTGGGTGGGCACGCACGATCTTTCATGGTGGGCCGTGCTGATGCTGGCCTACATCGCCGGCACCGACTCGGGCCTGGGCATCAACACCGGCCACGAGCTGGGCCACAAGTACACGCGCACCGAGCAGTGGCTGGCGCGCCTGGTGCTGGCCGTGCCGGCCTACGGCCACTTCACCGTCGAACACGGCCGCGGCCACCACCGCTGGGTCTCCACGCCCGAGGACCACGCCAGCGCGCGCATGGGCGAGAACATCTACCGCTTCGCCCTGCGCGAACTGCCCGGCGGTATCCGCCGTGCCTGGTTGCTGGAAAAGGAACGCCTGCAGAAGGAGGGCCGCAGCGCCTGGAGCCTGCACAACACCATGCTGCAGTCCTATGCCATCACGGCCGTGCTGCAGCTCGGGCTCATTGCTGCCTGGGGCTGGATCATGTTGCCCTTCCTCGCCGTGCACAACGTGGTGGCCTGGTGGCAGCTGACCTCGGCCAACTATGTGGAGCATTACGGCCTGCTGCGCGGTCGCCTGCCCAGCGGGGCCTACGAAACCCCGCAACCGCACCATTCCTGGAACGCCAACCACCTGGTCACCAACCTGGCGCTGTTCCACCTGCAGCGCCATTCCGACCACCACGCCTATCCCTCACGGCGATACCAGTCCCTGCGTGATTTTCCGGATCTGCCGCAGTTGCCCAGCGGCTACTTCGGCATGTTCCCGCTGGCCTACATTCCGCCGCTGTGGTTCCGGGTGATGGACCCTCGCCTGCTGGCGCTGCCGCATGTGCGTGGGGATCTGGCCAAGGTGAACATCGATCCGGCGCGGCGTGAGGCCATCGTGGCGCGGTACAGCCGGTCACCGGATTAGGGCCTGTCTACACTCATGCCACTGCGGGCGTGGCGTTTCACGGCAGGCCGTGACATCGGCCTTGCACACCGTGTCTGTCACCGAATTTTCACACGCAGTGCTTAGAGTCTGCCTTGAGTTGCGGGGCACCTGGCGGACCCCGCGTTGGCACATCCATGAATCCGGACGTCTGTCGCCCGGGCGGTTCCCCCAGGGGGATATCGGCAGGTCCACTTATCCAGTCATATCCCGGCGATGGGGCAAGAGTGATACACAAAACGAAGCGCGAGTACATCCGGGTCCCCGGTTACCTGCTATTGCTGTCCTTGTGGCTCTCGCTGGCTGCCTGCACGCCACGCCAGCTCATCGTGCAGGGTATGGCCGACGAACTGGCAACCCAGGGCCAGGCGCAGGAGGAAGACCTGCAACTTGCACGCGACGCCGGCGCCTTCTATCTCAAGCTTTCTGAATCGATCCTGCGCGAGACGCCCGATCATCTGCGCCTGGCCGAGGCCGTGGCGGGTGGTTTCACCCAGTACAGCTACGCTTTTGTGGCCTTCGAGGCGGATCGCCTGGAAGCGCGGGACGTGAAGGCAGCGCAGAAGCTGCGCGAGCGCGCGGCCCGGCTGTATCTGCGGGCGCACCGCCATGCCATGGCCGCGCTGGAGCTGCAGTTGCCGGGTTTTGCGCAGGCCCTGGCTAGCGCCGATGCCGCGCGCTGGCCCCGGCTGCGCGCCGAACACGTGGGTCTGGCCTATTGGGCGGCAGCCTCCTGGGGTAGCTACATCGCCTTGTCCAAGGATGACCCCGACATCGTGGCCGACCTGCCGCTGGCCGTGCGCCTGGCCACGCTGGCCTGGCGGCTCAGCCCGGACCACGCCGACGGCGCCCTGGCCAGCCTGATGGGCAGTTTCGAAGCCGCGCGGCCGGGTGGTTCCATGCAGCTGGCCTTGACCTATTTCGACCAGGCGATTGCCGTCAGCGGCGGCCGCAACGCCGGCGCCTTGCTGGCCAAGGCCGAGGGCTGGGCCCTGCCGGCCCACGATCGCCCCGCCTTCGAGGCGCTGCTGCGCCAGGCCCTGGCGGCCAGCGCAGCGCGGCGCGATCTTCCCAATGGCGTGATACGTGAGCGTGCCCTGTGGCTGCTGGAAGCAACGGACGACCTTTTCTGACGACGGAATCCCTGATGAACATCCATATTTTCTGCACACGCAGGCTTGCAGGCGCGGTCCTGCTGGGTCTGGCCCTACTGGCCGCCCCCGCCGCCGGCGCGGCCGAGAAGTCCCTTCGCATCGGCACCCTGGTGCCCAAGAACTCGCTCTACCACCGTGAGCTGATGGCGGTGGGCGAAGCCTGGCGCGCGGCCCAGGGCGGTAGCGGCAAGTACCTGGTCTATCCCGATGGCAGCCAGGGCGGTGAGGCCGAGATGGCGCGGCGCATGCGCATCGGCCAGCTGCAGGGCGCGCTGCTCTCGGTGGTGGGCCTGCGGGAGATCGAGCCCACCATCAGCGCGCTGCAAAGTCTGCCGCTGCTCTTCCGCAGCTGGGAAGAGCTGGACTACGTGCGCGAGAAGATGCGACCGGCCATGGAGAAGAAATTCCTCGACAAGGGTTTTGTCGTGCTGGCCTGGGGCGACGCCGGCTGGGTGCGCTTCTTCTCCAGGGAGGCCGCGCTGCGCCCCGACGACTACCGCCGCATGAAGTTCTTCGCCTGGGGCGGCGAGGCGGAGCAGCAGGCCATCATGAAAAGCCTGGGCTACACGCCGGTGCCGCTGGAGACGGCCGACATCCTGCCGGCCATGCAGACGGGCATGATCAGCGTGGTGCCCTCCACGCCGTATTTCGCGCTGGCCAGCCAGATCTACAACAGCGCACCCAACATGCTGGACATCAACTGGGCGCCTATCGTCGGTGCCTTCGTGATCACCCGCAAAGCCTGGGACGACATGTCGCCCGAAGCTCAGGCGGCGCTGCGTGCGGCGAGCGACAAAGCCGGTGTGCAGATACGGGCCAAGGCGCGGCAGGAAGTCGATGAAGCGGTCGACGCCATGAAGAAACGCGGGCTGGTTGTCAACCGGCCCAGCCCGGAGCAGATGCGCGAGTGGCATGAACTGGCCGAGAAACTCTACCCGCGCATCCGCGGCACCATGGTCCCGGCCGAGACCTTCGACGAAGTCTTCGCCCATCTCAAGGCCTACCGCGCCGGTCGGGGCAAATGAGCGCGGCGGCAACACCCGCCGGTCGCCTGCACCCGCTCTGGCGTTTCGATGAATTGATCTCATCCGCGGCGCTGCTGCTGATGATGCTGATCCCCCTGGTCGAGATCGCCATGCGCCCGCTGATGGGGCGTGGGGTCGAGAACGCGCCGGTGCTGGTCCAGCATCTGGGCCTGTTGCTGGCCATGTTCGGCGCCGTGGCGGCCGAACGCCATGGCCATCTCACCACGCTGGGCAGCGGCCTGGCGCAACTCGGCGGCGAGCGTTTCCAGGCGAGCGTGCATGTTTTTGCCCAGGCCAGCGCCGCCCTGGTCTGTGGTCTGCTGGCGCTCGCCAGCTGGCGCCTGGTGGCCAGCGAGATGGAGGCCGCGCAGACCCTGGCCTACGGGCTCCCCACCTGGTGGGTGCAGGCCGCCATGCCGCTGGGGTTCCTGCTGCTCGGCATGAAACTCGGCGCGCGTTGTGCCACTACCGGCTGGTTCAAGCTCTGCGGGGCCGTGGTGATGCCGCTGGCCGGCCTGCTGCTGGGTGGCCTGTTTGAAGACCGCGCCCTGCCGGCCTGGCCGGCTGTGTTCTGGCTGCTGGCCGTGCTGCTGGCCGGTGCGCCCGTTTTTGCGGTGCTGGGCGGCCTGGCGCTGACCCTGTTCTGGCAGGACGGTCTGCCCCTGGCCTCGCTGGCGCTGTCCCACTACCAGATCACCGTCAACCCCTCACTGCCCGCTCTGCCGCTCTACACCCTGGCGGGCCTGGTGTTTGCGCGCACCGGCGCGGCGCGGCGCTTGGGGACGCTGTTCATTGCGCTCTTCGGCGGGGGCGTCACCGGCACGGTTTTGGCCGCAGCTGTGCTGTGCTCGCTGTTCACCGCCTTCACCGGGGGCAGTGGTGTGACCATCCTGGCGCTGGGTGGGTTATTGCTGCCCCTGCTGCGCAACGCCGGTTTCCCTGAGCAGCGTGGTATCAGCCTGGTCACCAGTGCCAGCGCGCTGGGGGTGCTGTTGGCGCCTTCGGTGCCGCTGATCATGTACGCCATCATTGCCCGGGTGCCGATCGGCACCATGTTCCTCGCAGGGGTGGTGCCGGCCCTTGTCATGGTGGTCTTTCTGCTGGTCTTCGGCGGGTATCTGCGGGCCGGCCGCCAGGCCACGGGGTCTGCAGCGGCCGCCGCCGTACGCCCGGACGCAGCCCAGGCCCTGGCCGCGGCCTGGGCTGCGAAGTGGGAGATCCTGGCGCCTGTGGTGGCCCTGGGCTCGCTGCTCAGCGGCCTGGCCACCCCGACCGAAAGCGCGGCCCTGACCGCCGCCTATGCCGTCCTGACCCAGGCCCTGGCGCACCGCGAGCTGGGCCCGCGTGTGCTGGGGCAGAGCTTGAGCGACTGCGCCCAGATCATCGGCGGTGTGATGCTGATCCTGGGCATGGCGCTGGGCCTGACCAACTTCCTGATCGACGCGGGCATCCCGGACGCGGCCATCGAGTGGGTGCAGGGCATCATTCCCAACAAGTTCGTCTTTCTGCTGGCGCTCAACGTCTTCCTCTTCGCTGCGGGTGCGCTGATGGAGATCTACGCCGCCATCGTGGTGCTGGTGCCCTTGCTGCTGCCGGTGGCCCTGAGCTATGGCATCGATCCCGTGCACTTCGGCATCATCTTCCTGGCCAATATCGAGATGGGCTTCCTCTGTCCGCCCGCCGGGCTGAACATCTACTTCGCCTCCGCCATGTTCGGCAAGTCGGTGCGTTATGTGGCGGTCTCGGTGCTGCCGGCCGTGCTGGCCATCTTCCTGGGCTCGCTGGCCATTTCTTGGCTGCCCATGCTTGCGACTGGTCTGCCACAGCTGGTCATGGGTCGGTAACGCGGCGAGTCTATCTGGGTGCTGCCAGAAACGTTGCCGCCGACAGGCTGCAAGTGTGAGGAATCGCCCCCGGCAAGGTATAGAGCCGGGGTGTTTGCGTGAAAGCGAACAAGCGATAGAGCTGGTATCTGGCGGCGTTCTTCTCAGACACCGCGACCTCGTTGCGTGTGACGAAGAACGGTGTGTCGACGCCATATTTCGTTGTTTTCACTTCGATCAAACGCTCTTCGCCTGTGGTCTCGAACGAGAGGATGTCATAGCCTTCGTGGTCGCCACGCACTTTCGCCGTGTGCTCGATCTTCGCTGCCAGTGGCTCTTTGCCGGCGTGAATCAAACGCGCACGCTCGAAATTGAGCGTGAATAGCTCGCCTGCATTTCCCAGGGAACGATTCCGCGCTTCGCGTTCGATGTAGTTGGTGGTCAAACGGATTGCTGGAGGCGATGGCTCTGAGACCTTGGGTGTTTCCGCGCGTGGCCTGGGGCGCTCGGTCAAGGCTGCGAGAATATCCTCAACTTCGGGCACAACCATGGGGCGGTCTGCATCCGTGGCCGCAAGCGAGAACAAGTCGGTCGATTTCTCAAGTCGTTCGGTCAGTACTTCGGCGAGAAGCGCCTGGTAATTGGAGCGACGCTTGTATCCGCTGATATAGGGGAAGCCCGCATCCAGCAAAGCCGCGCTGATATTTGCGTGCTTGAACTCGATAGAAGCATCTGAGCGACTCTTCAGCTTGGACCTCAGCGCTTTTCGATGCGCCGACTTGTTGTAAGGAGTACCGGCAAGTTCCGAGGCCAGCATCGAAAGGTAATCTTCGACGATGGCCTCAACTTCTGACCGACTCCATTCCGTACTGCTCATGGGAACGGATTACAGCACAGCGACTACGCCGCGCTCAGGCCTTCAGCAGCCCGCGCCTCTCGATGAACTTCACCACCTCGTCCACGCCTGCTAGCGTCTTGAGGTTGGTCATCACATAGGGTTTGAGGCCCTGCGCGTTGGTGCGCATGCGCTCGGTGTCGGCCTTCATCACATCGAGGTTGGCGCCCACATGAGGCGCGAGGTCGGTCTTGTTGATCACGAAGAGGTCGCTCTTGGTGATGCCGGGGCCGCCCTTGCGCGGGATCTTTTCGCCGGCGGCCACGTCGATCACGTAGATCGTGAGGTCGCTGAGTTCGGGGCTGAAGGTGGCGGCCAGGTTGTCGCCGCCGCTCTCGATGAAGACGACGTCGGCATTGGGGAAGTCCACCAGCATGCGGTCGATGGCTTCCAGGTTGATCGAGGCGTCCTCCCGGATGGCGGTGTGCGGGCAGCCGCCTGTTTCCACGCCCATGATGCGTTCGGCCGGCAGCGCGCCGCTCACGGTCAGCAGGCGCTGGTCTTCCTTGGTGTAGATGTCGTTGGTGATGGCGACCAGGTCGTATTGGTCGCGCATGGCCTTGCAGAGCATCTCCAGCAGCGTGGTCTTGCCCGAGCCGACCGGGCCGCCGATGCCCACGCGCAGGGGGGGCAGGGGTTTGCTGCGGTTCTTGATGTGGTGCAGGGAGGGTGCGTTCATGGTGTTCAGGAGCGGAAGAGGCGTGAGTATTGGGTCTCGTGCCGGCTGGAGAGGATGGCCAGCATGGGGCTGAAGGCCTGGCGGTCTTCGTCGTGTTGGGCCAGTGCGTGCTCGACGGCGGTGGGGATTTCGGTGGCCAGGCGCGCGAGGATGCGCTGGCCCGAGCTCTGGCCCAGGGGCACGGCTTTCAGCGCGGCCTGCATCAGGTTCTCGGCCCAGCCGAAGGCGTAACTGAGCAGCACGTCGCGTTCACCGGCGCCGCTGCCGGCTGCGGTGAGCGCGAACAGCACGGGGTAACTCGGCTCCAGCGCGGCGGCGAAGTCCAGGGTGCCAGGGCTGGCCAGCGGCAGGTTGCGCAGCCATTCACGCAGGGAGCGGCCCATCTGCTCGGTCTGCAATCTCAATTCGGCGGTCTCGCGGGTCTGCAGCAGCCAGGCGTTGAGCGCGCGCACACGCGCGTGGTCGTCCTTGCGCCAGGCGACCAGGGCCTGGGCGATCACGGGCAGGTCGGCGCGCGCCAGCGTCAGGTGCAGCTGCTGCACCAGCCATTCGGCGGCCGTGGTCTCGTCGCGCACGTGGCCGGCGTCGACCGCGGCTTCCAGCCCTTCCGAATAGGAGAAGCCGCCCACGGGCAGGGCCGGCGAGGCCAGCCAGATCAGCTGCAGCAGGCTGGAGGGCGCGAGGGGCTCAGTGAGCGTGTTTGTGCGCATGTCCATGGGCATCTCCATGGTCGTGGCCGCGGCTGGGCCCGTGTTCATGGCCAGGGTCTTGCGGGTGTGCATGACCGTGTGCGTGCTCGTGCGCAGGGTCATGACCATGCTCATGCGCGTGGCCATGATCGTGCCCGTGCCCGCCCGCGCTGTAGGCGCCGCCCTCGGGTTCGAAGGCCTCCTGCGCCTCGACCACGGTCAGGTGCATGGCGCGCAGCATGTCGGCCAGCACGTGGTCGGGTTCGATCTTCAGGTGGTCGGGCTTGAGTTCGATGGGCACGTGGCGGTTGCCCAGGTGGTAGGCCGCACGCGTGAGGTCGAAGGGCGAACCGTGCTCGGCGCAGGCCGTGATGCGCAGCACCGCCTGCGGCGCGGCGATCACGCGGACCAGCGAGCCGTCTTCGGCCACCAGCACGTCGCCGCCGCGCACCAGGGTGCCGCGCGGCAGGAAGACGCCGAGTTCACGGCCCAGGCTGTCGGTGGCGGCGAAGCGGCTTTTCTGGCGCACATCCCAGTCGAGTTCGACGGACGAGGCGCGGTTGAGCAGCACAGGGGCCAAGCCCTGGCCCTGGGGGAGCAGTTTGGAGACGGTAATCACGTGTGGCTTGCAGGATGGGTGGGATATCGTTAATATAACAATTGTTATAACGCATGGGAAGCGCCATGACCGCACTCAAACTGACCCAGATCGGCAACTCCGTGGGTGTCATCCTGCCCAAGGAGGTGCTGGCGCGCCTGAAGGTGGAAAAGGGCGACACGCTGTTTGTCACCGATGCGGCCAACGGGGTGACGCTCACGGCCTACAGCCCGGAATTCGAGACACAGATGGAAGCCGCGCGGCGCATCATGAAAAAACGCCGTGAGGTGCTGCGCGAGCTGGCCAAATGACGCGCAGCACTGGGCCGGCCTGGGTCTGGCTAGACCCAGTTGCTCTGGATGCGGTGCACGCAGAGCAACTGGCCGAACATGGCGGCATGTCCGGTGTCCGGGACCAGAATGGTCTGGCCTCGGCGCTGGCCAGGCCGCAGCAACTGGCGGCCTATGGTCAGCCTGACGTGGCCGATCTGGCGGCAGCCTATGGTTACGGGCTCGCACGTAACCACCCCTTCATCGACGGCAACAAACGCACGGCTTTTGTGGCGGTGGAACTGTTCCTGATGCTCAACGGGCATGAGCTGGAGGCCAGCGACGCCGATAGCGTGCTGACCATGTTGTCCGTGGCTCCCGGCGAAATGGCGGAGAGTGCCTTCGCGGACTGGATACGCTCGCACATCTGAAGCCTCTTTTTCCGCGCTACGGCTTCAGAACAGGAAGTAGCGCTGCGCCATGGGCAGGCTGGTGGCCGGCCCGCAGGTCAGCAGCTGGCCGTCGGCGCGCACCTGGTAGGTCTGGGCGTCCACTTCCATGGCCGGCACGTAGTGGTTGTGGATCATGTGGCGCTTGCTCACACCACGGATGTTCTTCACCGCCGCCAGCTGCTTGCCCAGGCCGTAGCGCTTGCCCACGTCGGCGGCCAGGGCCGCCTGCGAGACGAAGGTCAGCGAGGTCTGGCGTAGCGCGCCACCATAGGCGCCGAACATGGGCCGGTAGTGCACCGGCTGGGGCGTGGGGATGCTGGCATTGGGGTCGCCCATGGCGGCAAAGGCGATGAAACCCCCCTTGAGGATGAGCGCGGGCTTGACGCCGAAGAAGGCCGGTTTCCAGATCACCAGGTCGGCCCACTTGCCCGGGGCGATGCTGCCCACCTCGTGGCTGATGCCGTGGGCGATGGCCGGGTTGATGGTGTATTTGGCGATGTAGCGCTTGACGCGGAAGTTGTCGTTGCGCACGCCGTCCTCTTCCAGGCGGCCGCGCTGCGCCTTCATCTTGTGCGCGGTCTGCCAGGTGCGGATGATGACCTCGCCCACGCGGCCCATGGCCTGGCTGTCGCTGCTCATCATGCTGATGGCGCCCAGGTCGTGCAGGATGTCCTCGGCCGCGATGGTCTCCTTGCGGATGCGGCTTTCGGCGAAGGCCAGGTCTTCGGCAATGGCCGGGTCCAGGTGGTGGCAGACCATGAGCATGTCCACGTGCTCGTCCAGCGTGTTCACGGTGTAGGGCATGGTGGGGTTGGTCGAGCTGGGCAGGAAGTTGGCCTGGCCCACCACCTTGAGGATGTCGGGTGCGTGGCCGCCGCCCGCGCCTTCGGTGTGGAAGGCACAGATGCCGCGGCCGTTCACGGCCGCAATCGTGTTCTCGACGAAACCCGATTCATTGAGCGTGTCGGAGTGGATGGCCACCTGCGTGTCGGTGGCCTCGGCCACGTTGAGGCAGTTGTCGATGGCCGAGGGCGTGGTGCCCCAGTCCTCGTGCAGCTTCAGGCCGATCACGCCGGCGTCGATCTGTTCGTGCAGCGCGGCCGGCAGGCTGGCATTGCCTTTGCCCAGGAAACCCAGGTTCATGGGGAAGGCGTCGGCCGCCTGCAGCATGCGCTCGATGTTCCAGGGGCCGGGCGTGCAGGTGGTGGCCAGGGTGCCCGTGGCCGGACCTGTGCCGCCGCCCAGCATGGTGGTCACTCCGCTGCACAGCGCCTCTTCGATCTGCTGCGGCGCGATGAAGTGGATGTGGCTGTCGATGCCCCCGGCCGTGACGATATTGCCTTCGCAGCTGATGATCTCGGTGCCCGGGCCGATGATGACGTCCACGCCGGGCTGGGTGTCGGGGTTGCCGGCCTTGCCGATCACGGCAATGCGCCCGTCTTTCAGGCCGATGTCGGCCTTGACGATGCCCCAGTGGTCGATGATGAGCGCATTGGTCAGCACCGTGTCCATCGCTCCCTCGGCGCGGGTGCGTTGGCTTTGCGCCATGCCGTCGCGGATGGTCTTGCCGCCGCCGAACTTCACTTCCTCGCCGTAGCCGCCGGCTCGCAGGGTGTAGTCCTGCTCGACTTCGATGATGAGGTCGGTGTCGGCCAGGCGCACGCGATCGCCCGCCGTGGGGCCGAACATCTCGGCGTAGGCGCGTTTGGTGATCATGTTCATAACTGGACTCCCGCCGGGCCGCCCCAAGGGAGGCTACGGCCCCCTCGGGGGGCAGTGAATACACGAAGTGATGAACGTGGGGGCTTCATAGCTTCCCCTGGACAAGGCCGCGAAAGCCGTAGACCTTGCGGTCGCCCGCGTAGTCCACCAGCTCCACCGTGCGCTGCTGGCCGGGCTCGAAGCGCACGGCCGTGCCGCTGGCGATGTTCAGGCGCATGCCGCGTGCGGCCGTGCGGTCGAAATCCAGCGCGCCGTTGGTCTCGGCAAAGTGGTAGTGCGAGCCGACCTGGATGGGCCGGTCGGCGGTGTTTTTCACCACCAGGGTCAGCGTGCGCCGGTCCGGGTTGAGCGTGTGCGCGCCGTCGTCGATCAGCAGTTCACCGGGGATCATCATGACGAGGTCCTCAGGCCATGCGCAGCAGCAGGGCCGAACCCAGCAGGGCCACGCCACCGCCGGCCGCAGCGCCGAGCCAGCGCAGGCGTGTGAAAACGGTGTTGCCGAGCACGATGCCCAGGCCGTGCAGCGCGGCCGTGGCCATCACCATGCCGGCCAGTGCCAGCCATCGACCCGTACCCACCCAGTCGGCGGCCAGGTCGCTGCCATGTGCGGCGCCGTGGAAAAAGGCGAAGAGCCCGGCCAGCAGGACCGCCACCGCCACCGGCAGTCCGCGGCGTGTGGCCACCAGCAGGCCCAGCACCAGCAGCGAACTGGCAATCATGGGTTCGACCGCGGGGATGGCCAGGCCGGCAAATCCGAGCAGAGCGCCCACGGCCAGCATCAGCACAAAAGCGGCCGGGGCCAGCCACAGGGGGCGCACGGCCAGGGCACTCCACACGCCCAGCGCCAGCATGGCGGCCAGATGGTCGAGCCCGGTGAAGGGGTGCAACAGGCCGCTGGCCAGCGCGTCGTGGGCATGGGCGTCGCCCCCACCGGTGTGGGCCAGGGCCAGGCCGGGCAGCAGCAGGGCGGCGCAAGAGGCCAGCCGGAGCAGGAAGGGTGTCATGTGTGGGCTCTCCTTGATGCGGTTTGTGATGCGATGAGCGTCTCAGCGGCGCAGGTGCCAGATCACCATGCCGGCCAGCACAGCGAAGACGAGCAGGCCGAAGATGTCGCGCAAGTGCAGCGTCGGCAGGGCCGCGTTTTCACCAGCCAGCGTCGCGCTGGTCATGAGCAGGGCAGAAAGGCAGATGATGAGCTTGCGCATGACAGTGCGGCTTTCAGACGATGGGTTGGTGCACGGTGACGAGCTTGGTGCCGTCGGGAAAGGTGGCCTCGACCTGGATGTCGGGAATCATCTCGGCGATGCCTTCCATCACGTCGCCGCGCTTGAGCAGGGTGCGGCCTTCGCTCATGAGCTGGGCCACGGTCTTGCCGTCGCGCGCGCCTTCCATCACCGCGGCGCTGATGTAGGCCATGGCTTCAGGGTAGTTGAGCTTGAGCCCGCGCGCCATACGCCGTTCGGCCAACAGGGCGGCGGTGAAGATCAGCAGCTTGTCTTTTTCGCGGGGAGTTAGTTCCATAACGCTTCGCTTCAAATCAGACCGCGCGGCCGTTCAGGCCGGCCGAACGCGGGGAGTCAGTTCCATATCGCTTCGCTCAAATGTCAGCCCGCGCGGCCGCAAAGGCCGGTCGAACACGGGGTGTCAGTTCCATGGTCGTGCTGTCTTGTGTTTTTTACTGAGCATCACCATGCAATAGCCGTGCCGCTTCCTTGTTCCCGCCGTCTGCCCTGATCCGTGCATGCGGCCAGAGGGATGCCTGCTTGTGGTGCAACGCGAACCTAAACAGCACCAAGTCAGGGCGATTGAAGCGATCTAGGCGCATGTAAAGCGTGCATGCAAGGCAGCCAGCTGGCGCGGCAGTTGCGCCGCCGCTTCGGCGACGCGGAAATTGCCCGAACCGAAGATCCGGCGCGCATAGTCGGCTGCGCCCGCGTCCACCGCCAGGCCGCAGACCGGTACGCCCCGGCGCGCGGCCTCCTGAACGGCGGCCCGGGCGTCGTCGATCAGGTAACGCCGGTCGTGCACGTCCACGTCCGAGGGCTCACCGTCGGTGAGCACGAGCAGCGCACGCTGCGCCGCCGGCTCGGCGGCCAGCAGGGCGGTGGCGTGGCGCAGGGCCGCGCCCAGGCGGGTGGACCACGCGGCTTGCACGGCGCGCAGCCTCGCCTCGGCCTGCGCGTCCAGCGGCTGGCCGAAATCCAGCAGGCGGTGGTAACGCACCTGGGCACGGGTGTCGGAACAAAAGGCATGCAGGGCGATGCGCTGGCCGCTGTCCTGCGCATCGCGCGCCAGCAGCAGGGCCGCTTCCTGCTCTACCTCCAGCAGACTGGCGGCCTGTTCATGGACGCGCGTGCCAGTGGACTGGGAGCAGTCCAGCAGCACCAAGAGGCTCAGCGGCTGGATCTGCGGGCCCGGGCGCTGGAAGATGCGGCCCATGGGCGTACCTTGCACGCGGCGTTCGACAGCCGCCTCGATGGCGGCATCCAGGTCCAGGGTCTCGCCCTCCCACTGGCGGCGCAGGCGCCGGCCGTGCTGGACGCGGTGCCGTTGCGGCGCGGGCAGCGGTCCTTGCCTGCGTGCGGTGCTTGCCTGGGCCTTGAGCAGGGGGCGCAGCTCGTACAGGGTGCACCAGTCGGGCCGCAGCACCGCGCTGCGCGCGTCCCATTCGGGATAGTGAAAGACGGCGAGCACCGACTCGGCGGCTGGTGCCGCTGCGCCGCTTGCGGGCTGCTGTTCCTGCAGCGGCGCCTGCAGGGGCTGGGCCTGCCCGGCGCTGGCGACACCATGGTCCCAGAGGTAGCTGTTGTCGTCGCGGTAGGGCGCGGGCACAGCGTACAGGCGCGGGTCGAAGCGCACGCGCATCTGGCCCAGGTCGTTGGCCAGCACCGAGGCCAGGCGGCGAAAGGCGGTGTCGTCCTCCAGCCCGTGTTCGCGGCGCGCAGCGGCAAAGAGCGTGCGTGCCTTGTCCACCCAGTGGTTGCCGTCGGCGTAGTGCTCGTCGTGCAGTGCGAGTGCCAGGCGTGAGAACAGGGCGTTCACGCTCAGGCCCTCGGCTTCCAGCACCTGGCGCAGCGGCGCGTCGAACCAGGTTCGCACGCCGGGCAGCGTGTCTGCCAGCAGCAGCTCCACGCGTGCGTCCTCCACGGCGCCAACCACGGCCAAGCCCAGGGGCTTGAGCGTGGCCGAGGGCTGGGCCGGGCGCGAGTACAGCAGGTGGGCGGCGGCATGGGCTACGGCGGCGCGCTGATCTGTCCAGACGCCTGCAGGCAGCAGCAAGTGGGAGGGCGCCAGGATGGCGCGCGCCGACGGGGCATCGGGCGGTGTTGCAGGCAAAGTCTGCAGCTGCAGTGCACGGCCGCTGAACGCCTGTAGCAGGAGGGCGAGCGCCGGCAGCGGCGCTTCAGGCGAAGCTGGCATCGACCAGGTCGCGCAGGGCCGCGGTCATGTCGGGGTCGTCGGTCAGCGCGCGCATCATCGTCATCTCGCAGCTGTCGCGCGGGTCCACGCCGTCGCGGATCAGCGTGCCGGCGTAGATGAGCATGCGGGTGGACGCGCCTTCGTCCAGGCCGCGTTCGCGCAGCGCGCGGGTGCGCCGGGCAATGCCCACCAGGCGCGCGGCCAGCTCGGGCGCGATGCCGGCCTCGTGCGCGACGATCTCGGTCTCGGTGTCTTCCGGCGGGTAATCGAACGCCAGCGCCGCGAAACGCTGGCGCGTGGAGGGTTTCATGTCCTTGGCGCGGCTCTGGTAACCGGGGTTGTAGGACACCACGAGCTGGAAGTCCGGGTGGGCATGCACGAGCTCGCCCTTGCGGTCCAGCGGCAGCATGCGCCGCGCATCCGTCAGCGGGTGGATCACCACCGTGGTGTCCTGGCGCGCCTCCACCACCTCGTCCAGGTAACAGATGCCGCCATGGCGCACGGCCAGCGTCAGCGGGCCGTCGTGCCAGGTGGTGCCGCGCTCGTCCAGCAGCCAGCGCCCCACGAGATCGGAGGCGCTCATGTCCTCGTTGCAGGCCAGCGTGACGAGCGGGCGCCCGAGCTTCCAGGCCATGTACTCGACGAAGCGCGTCTTGCCGCAGCCTGTCGGCCCCTTGAGCATCAGGGGCAGGCGGTGCGCGTAGGCATGCTCGTAGAGCGCCACCTCGCGCGCCGCCGGCCGGTAATACGGCGGCGTGCGCACGCGGTAGTCGGCCAGCGGATCGGCGGCGTCCAGGTCGCGCTGCACGGTGGGCGGCCTCAGCGGTGCGTGGCCGGCGCGTGGGGGATGCCTTCGATCGGACACTCCGGCGTGCCCACGGTGGAGCGCGTGAAGGCTTCCACCTTTTTGCGCGTGCCCTCGGGGTCACGGATCCACTCGCCGTAGAACTCGTAGGGGCAGGCGGCCACGCCGGTATCGCCTTCTCCCGAGTTGATCTTGCCGGTGTAGCCGCGGTGCACCAGCTTGAACAGGTGGTTCTCGCTCTGCCCGTTCTTGCGGAAGTCGCGGATCAGGCTCTTGGACAGCGCCGCGTACTGCACACCGTATTCCTCCTCGCCACATTCGCCCAGGGTGCGGCCGTCGAAGCCGACGATGGCCGAATGGCCGAAATAGCTGTAGACACCGTCCCAGCCCGCTGCGTTGGCCACGGCGACATAGGTGTTGTTGGCCCAGGCCATGGCCTTCGCCATCATTACTTGCTGGTCCTTGGCCGGGTACATATACCCCTGGCAACGCACGATGAGCTCGGCGCCCTTCATGGCGCAGTCACGCCAGATCTCGGGGTAGTTGCCGTCGTCGCAGATGATGAGGCTGACCTTCAGGCCTTTGGGGCCATCACTCACATAGGTGCAGTTGCCCGGGTACCAGCCTTCGATCGGCACCCAGGGCATGATCTTGCGGTACTTCTGCACGATCTCACCCCGGTCGTTCATCAGGATCAGCGTGTTGTAGGGCGCCTTGTTCGGGTGCTCCTCATGTCGCTCGCCGGTGAGCGAGAACACGCCCCACACCTTGGCCTTGCGGCAGGCCTCGGCAAAGATGGCCGTCTCGTCGCCGGGAACGGTGGCGGCGGTCTCGTACATCTCCTTGGCGTCGTACATGATGCCGTGGGTGCTGTACTCAGGAAAGATCACCAGGTCCATGCCGGGCAGGCCCTGTTTCATGCCCGTCACCATGTCGGCGATCTTGCGGGCGTTGGCCAGCACTTCGGCTTTGGTGTGAAGGCGGGGCATCTTGTAGTTGACGACGGCTACGCCGACGGTGTCGTTGCTGCTGGATATATCGCCGTGGATCATTTGCTTACTCCTGATGACTTGGTGTGTTGCTTGAATAGTTGGTTGTGGAAGTTTTTCCTTCCACCCCCTATCCCCCCCCGCCCCCTTCCCACCCTCGCCAGGGCGGGAAGGGGGAGCCGATTTGGTGGTTGGCGGATGGATGCGCTTCTACGGGGGTGAGGGCGCCACCGTATGTAGGGCGCCAACATTTCAGGCCAGCGGTCGTAGAGACCGCGAAGGAATGTGCGCTCGCCCGGCTGGCAGCTGCGCGCCAGCGACCGAGCCATTGACTACGACCGTAGCTCCGGAATCTCAGTGAGAAAGTGCAGGTCGCGACGTTGGCGTCGTAGAAGCGTAGTCGGCGCGAAGAAACAAAATCCGGCTCCCCCTTCCCGCCCTGGCGAGGGTGCTGAGCAACGGCGTAGCCGTTGCGCACCCATAGGTGGGGAACAGCCCCGCACGCGCGACCGCGCGTGCTCAGGGGCGGGGGGGGATAGGGGGTGGTTACAAAAGCATCCATACAAATGACGCCAGCAGTAAGAGAGTCAGTGACTAATCATCCAAGGCCGCTTGCCAGCAAACGACTTGCTCCCATCCGCCGCCGTCACGGTAGACCCACGCTTGCCACTGGTAGAACAGCACCCACACCCCGCCGGATGCTTGAGCCGCCCATACGACCCATCCCGCGACGACCGCGGTGCATGAGAGGCACGTTCGTTGGTCTCGTAAGCCTTGCGCGTCTCGCCGCTCAGGCAGGCCAGGCGTGGCCCGGCCACGAACACACGGGTGCTGACGCTGCCGCAATCCGGACAGGCACAGGGTTCGTTGCGCTGCGCCAGGCTGCGCAGGGCCTCGAAGCCCCCGCAGTCCGGGCAGTCGTAGTCGTAGGTGGGCATGCGGGGCTCCTGCTTACTTCACGTCTTGCGAGATCGGCATCTGGATGCTGCCGTCGATCATCTTCACCGGGCCGGCGGCCGTGGGGTTGATGTCGAAGTCGAAGATCTCGGTCGGCAGCCACAGGGTTGCGCAGGCGTTGGGCACGTCCACCACGCCGCTGATGTGGCCCTGCACCGGGGCCGTGCCCAGGATGGAGTAAGCCTGCGCGCCGCTGTAGCCGAACTTCTTGAGGTACTCGATGGCGTTCAGGCAGGCCTGGCGGTAGGCCACGTTGACGTCCAGGTAGTGCTGTTTGCCGGCCTCGTCCACGGAGATGCCCTCGAAGATCAGGTAGTCCTTGTAGTTGGGCGTGATCGGGCTGGGCTTGAAGATCGGGTTCCTGATGCCGTACTTGGCCATGCCGCCCTTGATCAGGTTCACGCGCATGTGCACCCAGCCGGCCATTTCGATGGCGCCGCAGAAGGTGATCTCGCCGTCACCCTGGCTGAAGTGCAGGTCGCCCACGCTCAGACCGGCACCGTCCACGTAGACCGGGAAAAACACCTTGGAGCCGCGTGACAGGTCCTTGATGTCGCAGTTGCCGCCGTGCTCACGCGGGGGCACGGTGCGCGCGCCTTCGGCGGCCACCTTCTTGGCGGCTTCGCCCGAGAGCTTGCCCAGGTGGGCGGTGGCGGCGAAGGGCGGGTTGGCCAGGCCGGGCACGCGGGTGGGGTCGGTGTCGATCAGCTCCTGCTCGCGCGCATTCCAGGCGTCGAGCATCTTCTTGTCGGGCAGGCAGCCGATCAGGCCGGGGTGGATCAGGCCCGCGTATTCGACACCCGGCACGTGGCGGCTCTTGGTGAACATGCCGTTGAAGTCCCAGATCGACTTCTGCGCCAGCGGGAAGTGGTCGGTCAGGAAACCGCCACCGTTCTTCTTGCTGAAGAAGCCGTTGAAGCCCCAGGGGCTCTCGTCCTTGGCGCCGATGTCCAGCAGGTCCACCACGAGCAGGTCGCCGGGTTCGGCGCCCTTGACGCCCACCGGGCCGGTCAGGAAGTGGACGATGGACAGGTCGATGTCACGCACGTCGTCGGCGCTGTCGTTGTTCTTGATGAACCCGCCGGTCCAGTCGTAGGTTTCGAGGATGAAGTCCTCGCCGGGGTTGACCCAGGCCGCCATGGGAATGTCCGGGTGCCAGCGGTTGTGCACCTGGGGGTTGCTGTAGGCGGATTGCTTGAGGTCGACTTTGATGAGGGCTTCAGCCATGGTGCTTCTCCTAAAGGTCAGGGTGAAAAAAATGGGTGGGGAGGGGTCAAACGGAAAGGTAGGACTTGATGCGCTTCACGTCGGTCTGGTCGCGCGCGGTCTCGTGTACCAGGCGGCCGCCTTCGATGACGAACAGGCGGTCGGCCACGTCCATGGCAAACGACAACACCTGCTCGGAGACGATGATGGTGATCTCGCGCAGCTTGCGGATTTCGTTGAGCGCCTTGGCGATGTCCTTGATGATCGAAGGCTGGATGCCTTCGGTCGGCTCGTCCAGCAGCAGCACCTTGGGGTCGGTCACCAGCGCGCGGGCAATCGCCAGCTGCTGTTGCTGTCCGCCCGAGAGGTTGCCGCCCTTGCGCCGGCGCATGTCCCACAGCACGGGGAAGAGCGCGTAGATCTCTTCCGGGATCTGCTTCGTTCTGGAGTTTTCCAGGCCGGTCTGGATGTTCTCCTCGACGGTCAGCGTCGGGAAGATCATGCGGCCCTGCGGCACGTAGGCGATGCCCTTGGCCACGCGGCGGTAGCTTTGGTCCTTCGAGACGTCCTGCCCGTCGACCAGGATCTGCCCGGACTTGAGCGGCAGCACGCCCATGAGGCTTTTGAACAGCGTGGTCTTGCCCATGCCGTTGCGGCCCATGATGGCAACCGTCTCGTTCTTGTTGCTGTCGAAAGAGATGCCGTGCAGGGCCTCGCTCTGGCCGTAGGCCGTGTACATGTCAGTGACTTTGAGCATTTCTGTGACTCCTTAGTGGTCAGTGATCCGTGATACCAAGCACCGCCAGCTCCGCTTGAAGCGATGGGGTGCAAAACCCAGGCGCACCACGGAACCGGCTTTGCCGGGCCGTCGGTGCGGTCCCCCTCCCGCCGAAGGCGAGAGAGGGGGAAGGCGCGCAGCGACTCAGGGGGTGTGGCATGTCAATGCCCCAGATAGACGTCAATCACCTTGGGGTCGGCCTGCACCGTGGCCATCGAGCCCTCGGCCAGGATCTTTCCCTGGTGCATCACGGTGACCTTGTGCGCGATCTGCTTGACGAACTCCATGTCGTGCTCGATCACGATCACCGAGCGGTTCTTGCAGATGCGCTTGAGCAGGTCCGCGGTGAGCTCGCGCTCGCGTGCGCTCATGCCGGCGATGGGTTCGTCCAGCATCAGCAGTTCCGGGTCCTGCATCAGCAGCATGCCGATTTCCAGCCACTGCTTCTGCCCGTGCGAGAGCAGGCCGGCCTCTTTCTCCAGCGTGTCGGCCAGGCCGATCTCCTCGGCCACCACCTGCACGCGGGCCTTCACCTCGTCGGTGCACTTGAAGCCCAGCGCGCCGAAGACCGAGCGGCCCGTGGGGTAGGAGACTTCCAGGTTCTGGAAGACGCTGAGGTTCTCGTAGATGGACGGCGTCTGGAACTTGCGGCCGATGCCGCGGCGCACACGGATGTGCTCGTCCAGCTGCGTCAGCTCCTCGTTCTTGAACTTGATGCTGCCGGCGCTGGCCTTGGTCTTGCCGCAGATCAGGTCCAGCAAGGTGGTCTTGCCCGCGCCGTTGGGGCCGATGATCACGCGCAGCTCGTTCTTGTCGATGTACAGCGTCAGGCTGTCGATGGCCTTGAAACCGTCGAAGGAGACCGTGAGGTCTTCCACGGCCAGGGCGAAGTCGGTATTGCTCATGGTGTGCTCCGGTGGGGTAGGTCAGGCGCTCTGGCCGCTGACAGAGCCCGTCAGGGGAGGCTTGCGGCCCGGGTTGCCGGTCTGCGTGACCGGGGCATCGGAAGCCGCGTCGGCTTCCACCGCCTTGCGGATGGCCAGGCGCTCGGCCTGCTTGCGCTGCCACCAGGGCTTGACCTTGGTTTCCCAGACGCCGGCCAGGCCGTCGGGGAAGGCCATGGTCACGCCGATGAAGAGCGCGGCCATCAGGAAGAGCCAGAGGTCGGGCAGGCTTTCGGAGAAGTAGGTCTTGCCGAAGTTCACCAGCAGGGTGCCGTAGACCGCGCCCACCAGGCTCATGCGTCCGCCCACCGCGGCGTAGATCACCATCTCGATCGAGGGCACGATGCCCACGAAGGACGGCGACATGAAACCCACCTGCAGCGTGAACAGCGCGCCGCCGATGCCCGACAGTGCCGCCGCCAGGCAGAACACGAAGACCTTGAACATGGCCACGTCGTAGCCCGAGAAGCGCACGCGGTCTTCCTTGTCGCGCATGGCCAGCAGCAGGGTGCCCAGCTTGCTCTTCTGCACCCACAGGCACAGGGCGATGCTGCCCAGCAGCAGGAAGGTGCAGAGGTAGTAGAGGAGGTACTTGGCGCTGTCGGTGCGGGTGTCCCAGCCCAGCACGGTCTTGAGGTCGGTCATGCCGTTGACGCCGCCGGTGTAACCCTGCTGGCCGATGATGAGCACCGTGAGGATCAGCGCCACCGCCTGCGTGATGATGGCGAAGTACACGCCGCCCACGCGCCGCTTGAACATGGCGTAGCCGATGATGAAGGCCAGCAGCATGGGCACCGCCACTACCGCGAACAGCGCGAAGGACAGGTGCTCGAAGGGCTGCCACCAGAGGGGCAGGGCCGTGAGCTGGTTCCAGTCCATGAAGTCAGGGATGCCGGGGGTGGACTGGATCTTGGTGGTGATCGGGTCCGAGGCTTCGAGCTTGAGGAACATGGCCATGGCGTAGCCGCCCAGGCCGAAGAACACGCCCTGGCCCAGGCTGAGCACGCCGCCGTAACCCCAGAGCATGACCAGGCCCAGCGCCACGAAACCGTAGGTCAGGTACTTGCCCACCAGGTTGAGGCGGAAGATGTCGAAGATCAGCGGAAAGGCGACCAGCAGCACGACGGCGAGTGTTAGCACGCTGCCCAGCTTCTTGCTGCCTATCCATGCGGTGAATTTGTTCATGGTTGGACTCCGGAGTAATGAAGCGGGTTCAGCGGCGCACCTTGCTGGCGAACAGGCCTTGCGGGCGGATCATCAGGATCACGACGATGAGCGAGAGCGTCAGCACCTTGGCCATGGAGCCGGTGATGAAGAATTCGCTGATGGACTGCGTCTGCGCGATGCCGAAGGCCGAGGCCACCGTGCCCAGCAGGCTGGCCGCGCCGCCGAAGGTCACGACCAGGAAGGAATCGACGATGTAGAGCGAGCCGCTGGTCGGGCCCGTGGAGCCGATGGTGGTGAAGGCCGCGCCCGCCACACCGGCGATGCCGCAGCCGATGGCGAAGGTCAGCCGATCGGTCTTGCTGGTGTTGATGCCGATGGCATTGGCCATGGTGCGGTTGCTCACCGTGGCGCGCACCCGCAGGCCCCAGCGACTTTTGTACAGGGCCAGCAGCACGCCGCAGGTCACGAAGGTGGTCAGGCCCAGCACGAAGAGGCCGTTGATCGGGATGTCCAGGCCTTCATGCGGCGACCAGGAACCCATGAGCCAGTCGGGCAGCGTGGGGCTGACCTCCTTGGGACCGATGGCGGTGCGGAAGACCTGCTGGATCGCCAGGCTCAGGCCCCAGGTGGCCAGCAGCGTGTCCAGCGGACGCTTGTAGAGAAAACGGATCAGTCCCCATTCCACCAGCCAGCCGGCGACGAAGGCCAGGCAGAAGGCCACCGCGATGGCGACCAGGAAGTAATAGGGCATGAGGTTGGGGGCGAACTTCTCCACCAGCGTGGAGAAGAGAAAGACCGTGTAGGCCCCGATGGTCATGAACTCGCCATGCGCCATGTTGATCACGCCCATCTGGCCGAAGATGATGGCCAGGCCCAGGCCCATGAGCAGAAGGACCGAGAACAGGCTCAGTCCGGCGAAGCCCTGCATGAGGGCGATATCGCGTATTTCAGAAAATTCCATGGCGTCACCTACCTGTCTATCTGTCTGTGTGCATATCGCGGGTGGCGGCCCCGGACACCCGGGCAGCCGCCACCGAGGGCCTGTTCACACTAATTTCTCAAGTGCGAACGAGGTGAAAACGGCGCCAATCTAGGCGCGCGACGACGCCCAGGCTGGCCGCCTGGGCTAGGAGTGCAACAACGAGTGGCGTCGTTTTCACCTCGTTCCCTTCGGGTTACGGCCAAAAAGGCCATGCGGGGTGTTGCGCGGACTTGCCGGGGGGCTACCCCGGCGGCGTCCTCGCGCCTACCGCATGACCTTTTTGTTCCGTAACGCATCTTGAGAAATTAGTGTGAACAGGCCCTGCTCCCCGAGCGATCTAAGGGATTACTGGTAACCCTTCGGGAAGGGATCGGGTTCGATCAGCTTGGGCGACTCGGCCACCACCTTGAAGGTGCCATCCTTGTTGCCGATGGCGATGCGCGACTTGCTCCACAAGTGGTGGTTCTCGTGCAGCTTCACGTAGCCTTCGGGCGCGGTCTTGAGTTCGATGCCGGGCGAGGCGGCCACGACCTTGTCCACGTCGAAGCTGCCGGCCTTCTCGACGGCGGCCTTCCACAGCCAGGGGCCCAGGTAACCGGCCTGCGTCACGTCGCCGATCACGGCGTCCTTGCCGTACTTGGCCTTGAAGGCCGCGACGAACTTCTTGTTGTTCTCGTTGTCCAGCGACTGGAAATACTTCATCGAGCTGTAGAAACCCGTGAAGTTCTCGCCGCCCACGCCGGTCATCTCGTCCTCGGTCACCGACAGGGTCAGCAGGAACTGCTTGTCACCGGTGATGCCGGCAGCCTTGAGCTGCTTGTAGAAGGCCACGTTGGAGCCGCCCACCACGGCCGCGAAGATGCAGTCCGGCTTGGCGACCTTGATCTTGTTGATCAGGGAGTTGAAGTTGGTGTTGCCCAGCGGGTAGTACTCTTCACCCACCACCTTGCCCAGCTTGCCCACGGACTCGATGTGCTTGCGCGCGATCTTCATCGAGGTGCGCGGCCAGATGTAGTCCGAACCGACCAGGAAGAAGGTCTTGGCCTTCTTCTCCTTCGAGCCCCAGTCCAGGCCGTAGATGATCTGCTGCGTGGCTTCCTGGCCCGTGTAGATCACGTTCTTGCTCTGCTCCAGGCCTTCGTAGAAGGTGGGGTAGTAGAGCAGGCCGTTTTCCTTCTCGAACACCGGCAGCACGGCCTTGCGCGAGGCGCTGGTCCAGCAGCCGAAGACGGCGGCCACGTGGTCGTTGACCAGCAGCTTCTTGGACTTCTCGGCGAAGGTCGGCCAGTCGGAGGCGCCGTCTTCCTTGATCACCTTGATCTTGCGGCCCAGGATGCCGCCCATGGCATTGATCTGGTCAATCGCCAGCTGCTCGGCCTGGATCGAGCCGGTCTCGGAGATGGCCATGGTGCCGGAAGAGGAGTGCAGCTGGCCCACGATCACTTCGGTGTCGGTCACGGCCAGCTTGGTCGTGTTGACCTTGGCGGTCGGGAACTGCTGGGCCAGGGCCAGGCCGGGCACACCGGCCACGGACAGGGCGCCCATGGCCTGCAGAACCTGGCGGCGCTGCAGACCGGTGGCTAGCGGGTGGGAGGGGGCGGACGGTTTCTTCATGAGGCACTCCAGTTAGAGGAAGAGGGAACCAGGAAACACCTGCGGGAGGTGCGGGCAACACCTTGTCACCACGGCCTTGAGATTAGGGAGGGGCGTGCGTATGGCCCATACGTCAATCAACGTAGTGAAGCCGGCGAAGCGAGTGAGTACGGTTCTTGCGTGTGCACCTGCATGGGATCCGGACTCACCAGAAAGAGGCGCCGGGACCCGCACGCACCGATATGACGAACGCACCGCAAAAGATCTTCCGCATCCGCCGCGACTACAACTCCTGGGTGGCCAACGAGACCCTGGAGGACTACGCGCTGCGCTACACGCCCCACAGCGCGCGCAAGTGGAGCGAATGGCGCGTGGCCAACACTGCCTTCGGCGGCATGTCCTTCCTGGCGCTGGAGGCCATTGGCGGGGCCATCGCGCTCAACTACGGTTTCGACAACGCCTTGTGGGCCATCCTGGTCATGGGGCTCATCACCTTCCTGACCGGCCTGCCCATCGCCGTCTACGCCGCGCGCTACGGCCTGGACATGGACCTGCTCACGCGCGGCGCGGGTTTCGGCTACCTGGGCTCCACCGTCACCTCGCTGATCTACGCGAGCTTCACCTTCATCTTCTTTGCGCTGGAGGCGGCCATCATGGCGCTGGGCCTGCAGCTGGTGCTGGACTGGCCGCTGGTGTGGTGCTACGTGCTGTCCTCGCTGGTCATCATCCCGCTGGTGCTCTACGGCATCACCTTCATCTCGCGCCTGCAGACCTGGACGCAACCCGTCTGGGCGCTGCTGCTGCTGTGGCCCTTCTTCTGGTTCGCCGTGGCCCAGCCCGAGCTGTACCGTGAGTTCACCGGCCTCTCGGGCCTCACCTCGGGCAGCAGCGGTTTCGAGCCGCTGATGTTCGGTGCGGCGGCGGCGGTGGCCTTCTCGCTGGTGGTGCAGATCGGCGAGCAGGTGGACTACCTGCGCTTCATGCCCGCGCGCACCGCCGCCAACCGCTGGCGCTGGTGGGCCTGCGTGCTCAGCGCCGGGCCGGGCTGGATCGTGCTGGGCATGCTCAAGATGCTGGGCGGTGCCTTCCTGGCCTTCGTCGCGCTGCAGTACGGCGCGCTGCCCGGTCACGCGGCCGAGCCCACGCAGATGTACCTGGTGGGCTTCAACCTCTCGCTGGGCAACCCGGCGCTGGCGCTGTGGCTCACCGTGCTCTTCGTGGTGATCTCGCAGGTCAAGATCAACGTCACCAACGCCTACGCCGGCTCGCTGGCCTGGAGCAACTTCTTTGCGCGGCTCACGCGCAGCCACCCCGGGCGCGTGGTCTGGCTGGTCTTCAACGTCATCATCGCCATGCTGCTCATGACCCTGGGCGTCTTCGGCGCGCTGGAGAAGGTGCTGGGCCTGTACGGCAACGTGGCCATCGCCTGGGTCGGTGCGCTGGTGGCCGACCTGGTCATCAGCAAGCCGCTGGGCCTGAGCCCGAAGGGCGTGGAGTTCCGCCGCGCCTATCTGTACGACCTCAACCCCGTGGGCCTGGGCGCCATGCTGCTGGCCGTGGTGCTGGCCGGCGTGGCCTACACCGGCGCGCTGGGCGACTACGCGGCCGCCTTCTCGCCCTTCATCGCGCTTTTCACCGCCATGCTGGCCGCACCGCTGCTGGCCTGGGCCACCCGGGGGCGCTATTACCTGGCGCGCCACGACCCCTCGCCCTGGAAACCCGGCGAGGTGGTGCGCTGCAGCGTCTGCGAAAACCAGTTCGAGAGCGCCGACATGGCCAGCTGCCCGGCCTATGGCGCGCCCATCTGCTCGCTGTGCTGCTCGCTCGAATCGCGCTGCCACGACCGCTGCAAGACCCAGTCGCGCGCGGCCGACCAGGTGCGCGACGCCCTGGCCGCCTTCCTGCCCGCCGGGCTGAACAACCGCTTCAACTTCCGCGTGGCGCAGTACTTCACGGTCTTCCTGGGCCTGTCCGCGCTGCTGGCCTTTCTGCTGGGCGTGGTCTATATGCAGGAAAGCCTGCACGCCCCGGCCGAGGCCTTGCGCATGCCCTTCATCAAGGCCTTCTCGCTGCTGGCCGTGCTGGCCGCCGTGTGCGCCTGGTGGGTGGTGCTGGCCAACGAGAGTCGGCGCATGGCGCACGACGAATCCGAGCGCCAGACCCAGCTGCTGCAGAAGGAGATCGACGCGCACCAGCGCACCGACGAGGCCCTGCAGGGCGCCAAGGAAGTGGCCGAGTCCGCCAGCCAGGCCAAGACACGCTATGTGGCCGGCATGACGCACGAGCTGCGCACCCCGCTCAACAGCATCCTGGGTTACGCGCAGATCCTGCTGCGCGGCAACGAGTTGCAGGGCAGCGCGCGCGAGATGGTCACCACCGTCCAGCAAAGCGGCCAGCACATGCACGCGCTGATCGACGGCCTGCTGGACCTGGCCCGCATCGAGGCCGGCCGCCTGCGCCTTGACCCGGCGCCGCTGCCCTTCCCCGAGTTTTTGTCCGAACTCGCACGCATGGTGCAGCCGCAGGCCGAGGGCAAGGGCCTGAGCTTCCGACTGGAAACGCAGGGCCGCGTGCCGGCCTGGGTGCAGGCCGACGCCAAGCGCCTGCGCCAGATCCTCATCAACCTGCTGGCCAATGCCGTGCGCTTCACCGACCGCGGCGGCATCGTCTTCCGAGTGGACTGCCGGCACGAGGTGCTGCGCTTCGAAGTGGAAGACACCGGCATCGGCATCGCCCCGCAGGACCAGGAGCGCATCTTCCAACCCTTCGAGCGCGGCAGCGCGGGCCGGCGCACCAGCGAGTCGGGCACCGGCCTGGGCCTGACCATCACCCACCTGCTCACCGAGCTCATGGGTGGCGACCTGAGCCTACGCAGCGCCGTGGGGCAGGGCAGCACCTTCAGCGTGCGCCTCTATTTGCGTGAGATCGATCCGCCGGCCGTGCCCGCGGTGCGCCACCTGCGCCCCATCGTGGGTTACCTCGCGCCGCGCCGCACCCTGCTGGTGGTGGACGACCAGCCCATCCAGCGCCAGCTGCTGGCCAGCCTGCTGCTGCCCCTGGGTTTCATCGTGCGCGAAGCCGCCAGCGGCCGCGAGGCGCTGGAGATCCTGCAGCAGTACCGACCCGACGCGGTGTTGCTCGACATCAATATGGACGACCTCAACGGCTGGCAGACCGCGCAGCTCATACGCGCAAGCGGCCCTGCGCAGCTGCCCATCATCTTCGTCTCGGCCGACCCTTTCGAGAACCGCCCCGAGCTGCTGGCCGCCGTGGGCGCGCAAGGCTTCGTGAGCAAGCCCGTGATCGAGTCCGAGCTGCTGGACCTGCTGGCCCGCGTGCTGCAGCTGGAGTGGGTGCACGAAACCCAGCGCCTGGCCGCGTCCCCCACTGCGCCCGACGGCGCCACCGCGCTGCCGCTGCCCGCCGAGCTGCGCCAGAGCCTCATCGCCATGGCGCGGCTGGGCAACGCCAGCGGCCTGCGCAACCTGCTGCGCAACAGTGCCCAGGAGGCGCCCGCCATTGCCGACGTGCTGCAGGCCCTGGTGGTGCATGTGGACCGTTTTGACTTCACCGCCCTGATCGCCCGCCTGAAAGAGACCGAAGATGAATCCGCCTGAACCCCCGCCCGCGTCCACCGTCTCCAGCGTGGTGCTGGTGGTGGACGACGCGCCCGAGACCCTGCGCATGCTCTGCGACGCGCTCGCCATCGAGGGCTACACCGTGCTGGTGGCGCGCGACGCCATCGAGGCGCTGGAGCGCTTCGAGATGGCCGTGCCCGACGCCGTGCTGCTCGACGCCATCATGCCCGGCGATGACGGCTTCACCCTCTGCCGTCGCCTCAAGGGCGTGCCCTCCTGGGCCCACGTGCCCGTGATCTTCATGACCGGCCTGGCCGAGACCGAGCAGATCGTCGAGGGCTTCGCCAGCGGCGGGGTGGACTACGTCGTCAAGCCGCTCAAGATCCCCGAGGTGCTGGCCCGCCTGGCCACGCACCTGCGCAACGCCCATGTGAGCCGGCTGGCGCGCGAGGCCGTGGACGTGGCCGGCCTGGGCGTGGTGCTGCTGGACACGCAGGGCCGCATGGCCTGGCGCTCGCCGCAGGCCATGCGCTGGCTGCAGCAGGCCCTGGGCCCCGAGCAGGACGAAGCGGCGCTGCGGCAGTGGCTGCAGCGCGTGGTCAGCGAGGGCGAGACCCTGGCCGCGCTGCCCGACGGCAGCCAGCTGCAGGCGCGCTACCTGGGGCAGGGCGGCCCCGGGGAAGTCATGGTGCTGCTGCGCCAGACCGCGCCCGTGCAGGACGCCGCGCACAAGCGCCTCTCGGGCGCTTCGCTCACCCCGCGCGAGACCGAGGTTCTCTCCTGGCTGGCCAAGGGCAAGACCAACCGCGACATCGGCGACATCCTGGGCATGAGCCCGCGCACGGTGAACAAGCACCTGGAGCACATCTTCGAGAAGCTGGGGGTGGAGACGCGCACCGCGGCGGCGGCGATTGCGAGCAGTTTGTTGCAGGAAGGTTAGCGTTATGCGGATTGAGGATAGGCTAAATATGTCAAATATATTTGACATATTTAGCGGATCGTTCTAGAGTTCTGCCATGTCCACCCTGGCAGAACTCAGCACCGTCGTCCGCACCCGTCGCGCCGACATGGGCCTCACGCAGGCCGCGCTGGCGCGCCTGAGCGGCCTGTCGCGCGCCACGGTCAACCAGCTGGAAGCCGCCAGCCTGCAGGACCTGAGCCTGTTGCGCGTGAGCCGTCTGCTGGGGGTGCTGGGCCTGTCTGTCACGGTGGCGCCGCAGCCAGCAGCAGGCAAGACCCCGGCGCTGGAACTCGCGGCGCGCAGCGCCAGCGTGAGCTACCGCCAGCCGCTCAAGGCCGTTGCTCTGCGCGCAGCCCTGCTGCAGGGGCAGGTGCCGGCCGCCTTCCAGCCGCACGTGGCCACCCTGCTGGACGAGGCCACGCCCGCCCTGCTGGCCGCCGTGGTGGAGCAGTTGCATGCGCAGGACGGCGTGCCGCGTGCAGAAGTCTGGGCCCGGATGCGTGAGCTGGCGCGTGGTTTCAAGAGCGCGCGAGGTTTGTGGTCGTGAGCAGTCCGGATCTGAACCGCCCCGGTGTCTGGCGTGAGCTGTGGCCCCAGGCGCTCGGCTTGATGACGCACCTGGAGGGCATGGTGAACCAGCCGCTGTGGACCTTCGGCGGCGGCACCGTGCTCATGCTGCGCCATGGGCATCGCCTCAGCAAGGACATCGACCTGTTTGTACCGGACCCCCAGTATCTGGGTTATGTGAACCCACGCCTCAGCGATGTGGCCGAGGCGGTGAGCGCCGACTACGAAGAGAACGCCGAGTTCATCAAGCTCTATCTGCCGCAGGGCGAGATCGACATCGTGGCGGGTATGGCGTTGACCGCCCATCCCTACGAGGTGGTGAGACATGCCGGGCGGGAGATCAAGGTCGAGCGCAGCGCGGAGATCATCGCCAAGAAGATGTGGTTTCGGGGTGATCAGGCCAAGGCCCGGGATCTGTTCGACCTCTGCGCCGTCGCCTCTCTGGAGCCGGCAGCGATCACCGAGGCCAGCCCCTTCTTCGCCCGGTATGGGGCGACCTTTCTGCGCCGCCTGCAGGAGCGGGCGGAGCTGGCCCGGGCAGAATTCGAGGCGATCGACGCACTGGACTTTCGACGGACGTTTGATGAGTGCTTGCAACAGGCGCAGGCGCTATTGACCCCCCTGCTCAAGGGCGGGCGCTGAATTCACGCTCCCGGTCCGGGTGGAGGCAAGACCAACCGCGACATCGGCGACATCCTCGGCATGAGCCCGCGCACGGTGAACAAGCACCTGGAGAACATCTTCGAAAAGCTGGGGTGGAGACGCGCACCGCGGCGGCGGCGATTGCGAGCAGTTTGTTGCAGGAGGGCTAGGGCCGTGGGCCGCCCCGTGATGCCCCCGGTGCCCGGGTTAAGCCGGTCCGGATAACACGGCAGATTTCGCAGGATTCGGCGTCAAGTCCTTGATCCTGCAGCGTTATGTGCAGGCAGCGCGGGCGGTGTTATCCGGCAGCCTGTCTTGTTCATCAGACAGCTTTGCGGGGTTTTGCGGTTTTGTTCATGGGCCGGCTTGCATGGCATTTGAGCGAAAGGCTGATATAAATCAGGCACTTAGAACACGTCACGGGAGGCACCATGAACTTTGTTATGCCGACAGAATTGCGGCCTATATCAAGTTATGAGTCACGAAAGCTATGAGCCAAGAAGAAATAAAAGCAGAGATAGCTCGAAAAGCTCTTGATCTATGTAATCAGCGGATTCGAGACAAGGTACCCGTAGCGCTCCCTCAAATACTGGACTCAACAAGAATTCAGCTCGAATGGCTGGTTGCCTACTTCGAGGGCAAGAACAGTGAGCGTCAGAAGCTCTTCAAGTTAACGTTCGGCCACTACGCCGCTAGAGAAATGGATGAGAGTGATAAAGAATTCGTCAGCGCGTTGGGCATGGCGAATTATGTCGCCCAAAGAACTGCCGAGGGTCTGAAGCTAGACATGAAGGTTTTGCATGGTGACTCATAACATCTCAGTCAACCCGGACGCGCTAAAGCGCGCCTGTTACCTCCAACGTTCAACGCCTAAACGGAGGCAAACATGACACGCGTCCGCGTTGAAGGCTTCACCCTCTCGCTCGATGGCTACGGCGCAGGTCCGGATCAGGACCTCGACCACCCGCTCGGCGTGGGTGGGACGGAGCTGCACCAGTGGTTGTTCCCGACACGCACGCTCCAGCGGGCCTTGTTCGGCAAGGACGGTACGACTGGCGTCGACGATGATTTCGCCGCGCGTGGCTTTCAGAACGTCGGGGCCTGGATTCTCGGAAGAAACATGTTCGGGCCCATACGCGGTCCCTGGCCCGACAACAACTGGAAGGGCTGGTGGGGCGACAGCCCGCCCTATCACGTTCCCACCTTCATCCTGACGCATCACGCGCGCGAGCCCATCGAGATGGAAGGCGGCACGACCTTCCACTTCGTCACGGGCGGCATCCACGAGGCGCTGGACCGGGCGCGCGAGGCCGCCAATGGCAAGGATGTGCGCATAGGCGGCGGGGCCCACACCATCCGGCAGTATCTGCGTGCGGGCCTCATCAACGAGCTGCACATCGCCATCTCGCCGGTCCTGCTCGGGCGGGGAGAGCGACTGTTCGAAGGGCTGGACATGCGCGCTCAGGGATACGAATGCGTGCAGTTCGTCGCGTCGCAGCAAGCCACCCATGTGGTCCTGCGGCGCCAGGGGAACGCAGGCGCCTGACCAAGGCTTGCAGCGGCTGAGGGCGCTGTTGCCGAATCGGAACGTCGGCCGCCTAGGCGAAGCACCGTAGCGTCGGTGTGGAAAAGCGGGGATTTCTGTCTCGAAGGAGTAGTGACATGCTTACACCAGCAAAGAACAGGATTTGCCTTTGGTACAACGGCGGTGCCGAAGAAGCGGCGCGGTTCTACGCCCGTACATTCCCCGACACCTTCGTCGGCGCCGTGTACCGCGCGCCGGGAGACTTTCCGTCGGGGAAGCAAGGCGATGTGCTGACCGTGGAGTTCACGGTCATGGGGATTCCCTGTCTCGGGCTCAACGGCGGGCCTGCCTTCACGCAGAGCGAGGCGTTTTCTTTCCAGGTGGCCACCACGGATCAGGCCGAAACGGATCGCTACTGGAACGCGATCGTCGGCCATGGCGGCCAGGAAAGCGCTTGCGGCTGGTGCAAGGACAAATGGGGGGTGTCGTGGCAGATCACGCCGGTGGTTCTGACCCGTGCCATCGCCGACCCCGACCCGGCTGCCGCCAAACGCGCCTTCGATGCGATGATGGAAATGACAAAAATCGACGTCAGTGCCATCGAGGCGGCGCTACGCGGCTGAGAGCCGGCCAGACAGTCGCTGCAGGCTGGCGTCCGTGAGGCCCCGCGCCCTCGGCTTTGACGCCAGGCCGTTGCCGCCCCACCCCGGGGCATGGCACGGAATCTGCACTCTCCCGGGGCATGGACACCCCGGCCCGCCCTATTGCTGACCCTGCTGCGCCGCTGCAGGCCGGTGTGCCGGTGCAGTCCATCGTCAAGGTCCGGCGCGACTACAACAGCTGGGTGGGGCGCGAGACCATGGAAGACTACGCGCTGCGCTACACGCCGCAGCGCTTTCGCAAGTGGAGCGAATGGCGGGTGGCCAACACGGCGTTTGGCGCGGCCTCCTTCCTCATATTGGAGGCCGTGGGCGCCACGCTGCTGGTGCAGTACGGCTGGGCCAATGCCTTCTGGGCCATCCTGGCCACGGGGCTCATCATCTTCCTGGCGGGCTGGCCCATCAGCGTCTACGCGGCCCGTTACGGCGTGGACATGGACCTGCTGACGCGCGGCGCGGGCTTCGGCTACATCGGCTCCACCATCACCTCGCTGATCTACGCGAGCTTCACCTTCATCTTCTTCGCGCTGGAGGCGGCCGTCATGGCCTATGCGTTGGAGCTGGCGCTGGGCATCCCGCCGAGCTGGGGTTACCTGATCTGCGCGCTGGTGGTCATCCCCCTGGTCACCCACGGGGTCTCGGCCATCAGCCGGCTGCAGGTCTGGACGCAGCCGCTGTGGCTGCTCATGCTGGTCGTGCCCTTTGCCTTTGTGCTGGCGCTGGACCCTGCTGCGTTTTCGGGCATCGTGCACTACAAGGGGGAGAAGGGGCAGAGTTCGGACTTTGTCCTGCCCCTCTTTGGTGCCGCCCTCACGGTGGGCATCGCCCTCATCACGCAGATGGGCGAGCAGGCCGACTACCTGCGTTTCATGCCGGCCCAGACCGCGGCCAACCGCAAGCGCTGGTGGTTCGGCGTCATGGCCGGCGGGCCGGGCTGGGTGCTGCTGGGCGTGGTCAAGATGCTGGGCGGCGCCTTGCTGGCCTACCTGGCCATCACGCATGCCGTGCCCATCGAACGCGCGGTGGACCCGAACCAGATGTACCTGGCCGCCTACGAATACGTGTTCCCGAACTACGGCTGGGCGGTGGCGGCCACGGCGCTCTTCGTGGTGATCTCGCAGCTCAAGATCAACGTCACCAACGCCTACGCCGGCTCGCTGGCCTGGAGCAACTTCTTCTCGCGCCTCACGCACAGCCACCCGGGGCGCGTGGTCTGGGTGGTGTTCAACACGCTGATCGCCTTCATGCTCATGGAGATGAACGTCTTCCAGGCCCTGGGCGACGTGCTGGGCCTGTACAGCAACATTGCCATCGCCTGGATGATGGCCGTGGTGGCCGACCTGGTGATCAACAAACCCCTGGGCCTGTCACCCAAGGGCATCGAGTTCAAGCGCGCCCATCTGTATGACATCAACCCCGTGGGTGTGGGCGCCATGGTGCTGGCCTCCGTCCTTTCGGTCACGGCGCACCTGGGTCTCTTCGGTCCGCTGGCCCAGGCCTTCTCGGCGCTGATCGCCTTGGGCACGGCCTTCATCGCCGCGCCGCTGATCGCCTGGGCCACACGCGGGCGTTATTACATCGCGCGACAGAGTGAGCTGGTGGCCGAGCCCAAGGCGAACGAAGGCCCTTACGCACGTTACGGCGTGCGCCGCTGCGTGATCTGCGAGGGCGAGTACGAAGGGCCGGACATGGCGCATTGCCCGGCCTACCAGGGGCCCATCTGCTCCCTGTGCTGCACGCTGGATGCGCGTTGCGGCGATCTGTGCAAGCCGCACGCCAGCCTCTCGGCCCAGTGGTCGGGCGTGCTGCAGCGCCTGCTGCCCAAGGGCCTGCGGCCTTACCTGGACACGGGCCTCGCGCATTTCCTGCTGCTCATGCTCATCATCGTGCCGCTGCTGGCCGGTGTCTTCGGCCTGTTTTACCAGCAGGAGCTGCAGGCCCTGGCCCAGGTCTACACCGACAGCGAGTTGCCCGTCTTTGTGCAGGCCGCGCTGCGCGGTGGTTTCCTGAAAACCTATATGGCCCTGCTGCTCATCGCGGGCATGGTGGCCTGGTGGGTGGTGCTGGCGCACAAGAGCCGCCAGGTGGCGCAGGAAGAATCCAACCGCCAGACGGCCCTGCTCATGCGCGAGATCGAGCTGCACCAGCAGACCGACGCCGCCCTGCAGGACGCACGCCGCACGGCCGAGCAGGCCCAGCACCAGGCCGAGCAGGCCAACCAGGCCAAGAGTCGTTACATCAGCGCCATCAGCCATGAGCTGCGCACCCCGCTCAACAGCATCCTGGGTTACGCGCAGCTGATGGGCGAAGACCCGCAGGTGCCAGCCCACCGCAAGCATGCGGTGCAGGTGATCCGCCGTGGCGGCGAGCATTTGTTGACGCTGATCGAAGGCACGCTGGATCTGGCGCGCATCGAATCGGGCAAGCTCACGCTGGAGCTCAAGCCCATGGACTTCGCCGCCTGCGTGCACGAGCTGGCCGCCATGTTCGAGCTGCAGGCCGCGGCCAAGGGCCTGGCCTTCAACTACACGCCGCTCTCGGTGCTGCCCGAGCGCGTGCGCGCCGACGAGAAGCGCGTGCGCCAGATCCTCATCAACCTGCTGGGCAATGCCATCAAGTTCACGGCCCAGGGCGAGGTGACCTTCGGCGTGCGTTACGCGCGCGAGATGGCGCACATCGACATCCGCGACACCGGCCCCGGCATGACGTTGCAGGAAACCGAACGCCTGTTCGAGCCCTTCACACGCGCCGCGTCCTCGCAGGGCACTCCCGGCGCCGGCCTGGGCCTGACCATTGCCAAGATGCTCACCGACCTCATGGGCGGCGAGCTCACCGTGCAGAGCACGCAGGGCCTGGGCTCGGTCTTCCACGTCAAGCTCTTCCTGCCCGAGGTGCATGCCGCGCTGTCCTCCGCCAAGCCTGTGGCTGCCAGGCCGCCGCGCCGCGGTTATGCCGGCGCGCGCCGCCACGTGCTGGTGGTGGACAACGAGGAACCCGACCGCGAGATGCTCACCCAGCTGCTCGTGCCCCTGGGTTTCGTGCTGCGCACCGCCGCCAGCGGGCACGACGCGCTGGACCTGCTGGCCGCGGGTTACCGCCCCGACGTGGTTTTCATGGACCTGGCCATGCCCGGCATCGACGGCTGGGAAACCATACGTCGCCTGCGCCGTCTGAACGGCGGGGCCAAACTGCCCGTGGCCGTGGTCTCGGCCAACGCGTTCGACCAGGGCCTGGAGAACGACGTGGGCATCGCAGTGGCCGACTTCATCACCAAACCCATACGCCACAGCGAGCTGCTCGACTGGCTCGAGCGCCGCCTTCAACTGCAGTGGACCGTGCGGCCCGAGCCGGTGGCCGCGCCCACGCCACCGTCCACACCCTTGCTGGCGCCGGGCAACGAGCGCCAGGCCGAATTGCGCGAACTGGTGGTGCTGGGCTACTACCGCGGCATCGTGCGCCTGCTCGACGAGATCGAGGCGCAGAACCCGGCACACCACAGCTGGGTGGAGCAGGTGCGGGTGCTCACACGCGAGTACCGCTTTGAAGCCATCCTGCCTTTGCTGGAAAGCGCCACGGAGACCCCATGAACGCCCTGAACGAGACGCTGGACCAGGCCCTGAACCGCGCGCACAGCGACGTGGTGCTCATCGTCGACGACGTGCCCGACAACCTCTCGCTGCTGCACGACGCACTGGACGAATCGGGTTGCACCGTGCTGGTGGCGCTGGACGGCGCCTCCGCGCTGCAGCGCGCCGCGCAGGCCCGCCCCGACATCGTGCTGCTCGACGCCATGATGCCCGGCATGGACGGTTTCGAGGTGGCTCGGCGTCTGAAGGCCAATGCTGCCACCGCCCACATCCCCATCATCTTCATGACGGGCCTGACCGAGACCGAGCACCTGGTGGCCGCGCTGGAGGCCGGCGGCACCGACTACGTGACCAAACCCATCCGGCCCAAGGAAGTGCTGGCCCGCATGCAGGTGCACCTGCAGGGCGCGCGCGAGCGGCGCCAGGCGCGCAACGCGCTCGACGCCTTCGGTTACGCCAGCATCACCGTGCGCCTGGGTGACGGCCGCCTCATGTGGCAGACCCCGCTGGCGCGTGAGCTGCTGCAGCGCTATTACGGCGCCAGCGGCCCGAACGTGCCCGAGCCCGTGCTGGCCTGGCTGCACCGCGGCGTAGCCCACCTGACCGAGGTGCAGGCCCGCGGCGACACCCTGGCCGAACCGCCGCGCCTGTCGCTGGAGCACGGCCCCAAGCGCCTGACGTTTCGCCTGCACCAGCGCAACGACGATACGGGCGCGCCAGAAACCGGCGGCGACTGGCTGCTCATCATGCAGGAGGCCTCGGACGAAAGCGTGATCGAAGCCATCTCCCTGAGCTTCCGCCTCACGGCCAAGGAGGCCGAGGTGCTCTACTGGGTCATCAAGGGCAAGATCAACCGCGACATCGGCGACATCCTGGGCAGCAGCCCCATGACGGTGAAGAAACACCTGGAGCGTGTCTACGCCAAGCTGGGGGTAGAGACACGCACGGCGGCGGCGGCGCTGGCGCTGGGGCGGATACGGCAACTGCATCCGCAGTTCGAAGGTTGAGGACTGTGGCGGGGTGACCCTTTTGGGGGATATGGAGTCGTCGGATTTGAATTTAAGATGGACGTGCGCATCTGACTCTTGGTGACAAAAATGGAGAGCGTCCAGTGAAGCATTTTGAGATAGTTTTTTTAAATCAGCTGCGATGGTTTTTCTAATCGCAATGGCCGTAGAAACGTATGCTCAAGTGCGTCTCTTACCAACGGAAGTTGGCGGTTCAGAATGTGTCTCTGCGCACATCAAGGCTCCTAAATCTCTACGTCACGAACGACTTGATCGAGACTACTGCGTCGAACACAACCAAGGGCGCCCTGAAAAAATTCAGGCTTGCTTGAAAAATACCAGTGAGGAAAAGTCAGTGCGATTTTTTACGGATCGTTGCGATGTTCGCGCTGGATACGCTTTCATTTCCATCAATGGTCAGGAATACGCAATTCGTAAGAAGCGATTTTTCGGGACAACTAACGTCTTCTTTGCAGGTGAATATGAAGGTGATGGCCTTCAAGTATCTGTTAAAGGTGGTCGACTTATCCGTAAAGGTGTCGACCCTAACGCTGGGTTTGTGGAGTACGAGGCATTCGTGATAGTGAGGCAGGGACAAGTCGTCGAGACCATCCGGGGCATCTACTGGAATGGAAATTAGTGAGCGAATTCATGTTTGCAGACTGCTGCCATTAGGCCTATCCAATCGCAATGGTGAAGCCGGATAAGTAAGGTTCAACTGACACGTCATGATCATTTCTAGCTAACCCTGCGGTTTGAGCCGGGCCGTGCCGGATACAGTGTCTTTTAGCCGAGGCACAATGTTTCCGTATGCACCACCTACCACCCCTGATCGCCCCGCAAGAGTTCACCGACGCGGCCGCCGCCCTGGCCCATGTGCGCCGCATCTATGACAGCAGCATCGCCCACCTGCGCGCGGGCATGCAGCGTTTCGTGGCGGGGGACGACAGTGCCGGCCCGGTGCGCGCCTTCTACCCTCTGGTGCGCATCCGGACCGAGACCGTGCTGCGCCAGGCGGCCGGTGCGCAGGAGCGGCTGAGCTACGGTTTCGTGGCGGGGCCGGGCGTGTTCGAAACCACGCTCACGCGGCCCGACCTGTTCCACAACTATTACCTGGAGCAGTTCCGCCTGCTGCTGCTCAACCACGGCGTGACGCTGGAGGTGACCACCAGCAAGCAGCCCATCCCCGTGCATTTCTCCTTTGCCGAGAACGAGCACATCGAAGGCAACCTGGCCACCGAGCGCCGCCAGATGATGCGCGACTGGTTCGACCTGCCCGACCTGGGCGCCATGGACGACGGCATTGCCAACGGCACCTACGAGCCCCAGCCCGGCCGGCCCTTCCCGCTGTCGCTGTTCACCGCGCAACGCATGGACTATTCCCTGCACCGGCTGCGCCACTACACCGGCACGGTGCCCGAGCACTTCCAGAACTTCGTACTCTTCACCAACTACCAGTTCTACATCGACGAGTTCATCCGCCTGGGCCACGAGCTCATGCAGGACGCCGGGAGCGACTACGCCGCTTTCATCGAGCCCGGTAACGTGGTGACCCGCCGCGTGGGCGAGGCCGCGCAGGCCGGGGATGCGCTGGGCAAGGCGCCGCCCAGGCTGCCGCAGATGCCGGCCTACCACCTGGTGCGCCCGGATGGCAACGGCATCACCATGGTCAACATCGGCGTGGGCCCGGCCAACGCCAAGAACATCACCGACCACATCGCCGTGCTGCGCCCGCACGCCTGGCTCATGCTGGGCCACTGCGCCGGCCTGCGCAACGGCCAGCAGCTGGGCGACTACGTGCTGGCCCACGCCTATGTGCGCGAAGACCACGTGCTGGACGAAGAGCTGCCGCTGTGGGTGCCCATCCCCGCGCTGGCCGAGGTGCAGGTGGCGCTGGAGCAGGCGGTGGCCGAGGTCACCGGCTTGCACGGCGCCGAGCTCAAGCAGATCATGCGCACCGGCACCGTGGCCACCACCGACAACCGCAACTGGGAGCTGCTGCCCGACAACCAGCCGCAGCGCCGCTTCAGCCAGAGCCGCGCCGTGGCGCTGGACATGGAGTCCGCCACCATCGCCGCCAACGGCTTCCGCTTCCGCGTGCCTTATGGCACCCTGCTGTGCGTGAGCGACAAGCCCCTGCACGGCGAGATCAAGCTGCCCGGCATGGCCAACCATTTCTACCGCGAGCGCGTGGACCAGCACCTGCGCATCGGCATCCGCGCGCTGGAGCTGCTCAGACTGGCCGGCATGAACCAGCTGCACAGCCGCAAGCTGCGGAGTTTTGCGGAAGTGGCGTTTCAGTGAATCGCGAGCTGAGGTACGGGCGACTGAAGAGCGCTTGGATTTTCACGCGTTCAGTCGTGCTGGCTGCGGTGGTGCCTGTGCTTATTTTTGTTCTACTAATTCTGCTGGTTGCCGGTCGCAATGCAATCGGCCATTCCAGGACGCTTTTTTTCTCCGGGGTGATCGTATCGGCTGGCCACCTCTTGTTCTTGGGGCTGCCTGCTGTCTTCGTACTGCAACGACTCGGTCGACTCAACTTCCGTTCATTGCTTGCGACAGGTTTTACCGTTGGGGCTTTGCCTACGGCATGTGTTTTTCTGATCATGTGGGCAACAGCGCCAGAAGTGTCTACCCCGTGTCAGGCAAACCCGGAGTGTTTATCCGACACGGATAGTCAGATGGGCTGGCATGTTTGGGTCACGAGCCTGTGCGCGGGAGGTCTGGGTCTTGCCGGAGCCCTGAGCTTCTATGCATCATCGTGGAAGACGTGGTTGTTCCAGAAACCGGCTCAACTCGAACATCGCACAGACGGGAGTTGAACCATGGCAACGTCCCCTTTCGTCGACGCCCGCATCCAGTCCATCGGCGGCTGGCGCGCCGAAACCCTGGCGCACATGCGCCGCCTGATCCACGAGGCTGATCCGCAGATCACCGAGGACTGCAAGTGGTCCAAACCCACCAACCCCATGGGCGTGCCCGTGTGGTCACACGGTGGCATGGTCTGCACGGGCGAGTCCTACAAGCAGACGGTCAAGCTGACCTTCATGCGTGGTGCGGCCCTGGCCGATCCGCAGCGGCTCTTCAACGCCAGCCTCGAAGGCAACGCACGCCGCGCCATCGATATCCGGGAAGGCGAGCTTCCCGAGGCCGAGCCCTTCAAGGCCTTGGTCCGGGCTGCGGTGGCGGAGAACCTGCGCGCGGGCACAAAGAAGTCTTAGAGCCGAGTTGGATCCGGGTTTGCCTGGATGAAGCTGCCGCCATGACAGACCATCTGTCGAAGATCGACGTGACTCTTTTGGGGGATAGGCGGGCGCCATGATGGTCGCTAGGATGTGGCGACCCGCATTACCTTGGTCTCATATGTACGCGTGCCCGTCCTGCCAGGCAATGAGCATCAGCTTCTTCCGCAAGTGGTTGTCCTCCCCCACGCTTCCCGCCTGTTGTTCGTCGTGTGGACGCTACTCCTATGCGCACCGTTCCTCTGGCGGTGTCGGCTTGGTCGTTGCCGCATTCGGAATCACGGCCAGTGGTTTTGCGGCCTCGGCGGCGCAGGCACTTTGGCCTCTGCTGTGCGGCATCGTTGCGGCGATGGTCTTCTACATTTGGCACTGGCACCGGGCCCGGCTGGAGACGCTGTCGCCTGAGCTGGTATCGCAGGCGCGAAAGACAGAGGCCATGGGCGCCCTTGCCTTGCTGATCGCTTTCTTCCTGAATTGACAAGGCTTTCCGCATGCGCGCGTGAGCGCCTTCCTCTGCCTTCCTGATCGCATCAGTCTGTCTTGTTCTTGTTTCCATACAAGACGAACGGCAAAACCATCTGCGTTCATTGGCATACATGTTGCATGTCTACATGTATACAAGATCGAATGCAACAAGATGGTGCAGCCCACAACCCCAGTTTCCGGTGCCCAAGACCAGGCTCAGTCCACGGCGTCGCCGCAAGCCTGGATCTCCCGTTATGAGACGGCGCTGCCGGGTGGAAGCGGGCCGCTGAGCGGTTTGCGTTTTGCGGTCAAGGACAACATCGACGCGGCCGGCCTGCCCACCACGGCGGCCTGCCAGGCCTTTGCGTTCCAGCCCGCCGCGCATGCGGCCGTGGTGCAGCGCTTGCTCAGCGCTGGTGCATCGCTGCTGGGCAAGACCAACCTGGACCAGTTCGCCTGCGGCCTGAACGGCACGCGTTCGCCCTGGGGGCCGGTGCCCAATGCGTTCAACGCTGCCTATGTGTCCGGCGGCTCCAGTTCCGGCTCGGCCTATGTGGTGGCCACGGGGCAGGCCGATTTCTCGCTGGGCACGGACACGGCCGGTTCGGGCCGGGTGCCCGCGGGCCTGAACAACATCGTCGGCCTCAAGCCGTCCAGGGGGCTCATCAGCACACGCGGTGTGCTGCCCGCGGCGCAGAGTGTGGACTGTGTCTCCATCTTCGCGCGCAGCGTGGGCCTGGCGGCGCAGGTGCTGGCGGCCGCGCGCGGCTACGACCCGCTGGACCCGTACGCGCGCGAACTCGACATGGTGTCGCAGCCTTTCCCGGCGGCCTTCCGTTTTGGTGTGCCGGACCAGCTGGAGTTCTACGGCGATGCGCTGGCCGAGGCGGCGTACAAGGAAGCGTTGGCGCAGTTGCGCGCGCTGGGCGGCGTGGAAGTACGCATCGACTTCTCGCCGTTCGCACAGGCCGCCACCTTGCTCTATGAAAGTGCGCTGGTGGCCGAGCGTTACGCGGCCATTCGTACGTTCTTCGATGCGCACGAGGGCGAGGTCATCGAGCCGGTGCGCAGCATCATCGGCAAGGGCAAGGCTTACAGCGCCGCTGATCTGTACGAAGCACAGACGCAATTGCGTGCCCTGGGCCAGCGCGCGGCCGAGGTCTGGAAGGGCATGGACCTGATGTGCGTGCCCACCGCACCCACGCACTACACCATCGCGCAGATGCAGGCCGACCCCGTGGTGCTCAACCGCAAGCTCGGTGCCTATACCAACTTCGTCAACCTGCTGGACTACGCCGCGCTGTCGGTGCCCAGCTGCATCCGCAAGGACGGGTTGCCCTTCGGCATCACGCTGATCGGCCCCTGCGCCAGCGACTGGCAACTGGCCGAGCTGGGCCAGCGTTTCCACCAGGCCACCGGTCTCACGCTGGGCGCCATCGGCGAGCGGCTGCCGGCACCCGTCGCCATTCCCGGCATCCGCCCGCGCGCCACGGTGAAAGTGGCCGTGGTGGGCGCCCACCTCTCGGGCATGCCGCTCAACAGCCAGCTCACCGAGCGCGGTGCGCGCCTGCTCGCGGCCACCGAGACCGCGCCCGACTACCGCTTTTATGCCCTGGCCGGCACCGTCCCGCCCAAACCCGGCCTGCTGCGGGTGGCGCCGGGGCAGGGCGCGCGCATCCAGCTCGAACTCTGGGAGATGCCCGTCGAGCACTACGGTTCCTTCGTCGCCCTGGTGCCCGCGCCGCTGGGCATCGGCACGCTGGCGCTGGCCGACGGCAGCAGCGTGCAGGGTTTCCTGTGCGAGGCGCAGGCCCTGCAGGGCGCGCTGGACATCACGCTTTTCGGCGGCTGGCGCGCCTACCTGGCTTCGCTCCAGGTGGCGCAGGCCCCCCATACCCATCCCTTCCCTTAACCCCTAGCAGGAGCGCTCCATGAAAGACCAGTCCCTCACTTCCCTGTCCGCCACCACCACGCGCCGCAAGCTCATGCAGGCGGGCGGCGCCGGCCTGGCGCTGGCCGCGCTGGGTGCACCGGCCCTGGTGCGCGCGCAGAGCGGCCCCAAGATCCGCATCGGCTACTGGCCCATCGCCGCGGGCCTGCCGTTCTACGCGGCCATCGAGAAGGGTTACTTCAAGGAAGCCGGCCTCGACGTGGAGGCCCTGCGTTTCGCCGGTGCCCAGCAGGTGATGGAGGCCGTGCTGTCCGACCGCGCCGACGGCACCGCCAACGGCACGGGCTCGGCCAACATCGCCATCGGTGAACTGGCGGCGCCGGGCACCTTCAAGATCTTCTGCTCCAACCCCAGCAATGTGAAGAACGTGCTGGACGAGATCATCGTGCCGGCCGCCAGCCCGGCCAAGACCCTGGCCGACCTCAAGGGCAAGCGCATCGGCTCCGGCCCCGGCATCCAGAACGTGACCCTGGCCAAGACCGTGCTCGAGCGCGGCGGCGCCACCGGCGCCACGGTGGTGGAGCTGCCCATCGGCCAGCACGTGGCCGCCCTCGCCGCGGGCCAGCTCGACGGCTGCTACACCCTGGAGCCCACGGGCACCATCGGGCGCATGAACGGCACCACGCGCGTGCTCGAAGCCGGCGTGATCTCCAGGTACGTGCTGGGCGATGCCATGGCGCCCTGGTTCGGCGGCTCCGCCTCGCTGTCCTCGGCCTTCATCAAGAAGCACCCCGAAGAGGCGAAGAAGTTCATCGCCGCCTACGGCAAGGGCGTGGCCTATGTGCGCGCCCAGAACGTCGAGGCACGCCAGTACCTCAAGGGCTACACCGCCATCGAAGGCGCGCTGACGGCCGAGGTGCCGCTGGCGGCCTACACCATGTACAACGAATTCAAGCCGGCCGACGTGGCCTACTTCCAGAAGTTCTTCGACCTGTTCGCCGAGAAGGGTATCTTCTCCTCGCGCCTCATGGTCGACTCCATGCTCTACAAGGGCTGAACACTATGGCGGACTCTTCCTCTGTCAACGCGCCCGTTGCGGCTGCGCCCTGGTCCGCACCGGCGGTGCCGGTGGCGGCTGCACCGCGCAAGGTCAACTGGGGCCGGGCGCTGCCCTTCATCGGGCCGGTCCTGCTCTTCATCGTCTGGGACTTCACGGTGCGCTTCGGCGCGATCAAGGCCATCCTGCTGCCGCCCCCGGCCGAGACCGTGACCACGCTGATCAACGGCCTGGCCGGTGGCCCGCTGCTCAAGGATTTCGTCGTCACGTTGTGGCGCACAACCCAGGCCTTTCTGATCGCGGCCGTGGTGGGGGTGCCCCTGGGCGTGGTGCTGGGCAGCGCCGAGCGTGCCTACCGCAGCGTGGAGTTCCTGATCGACTTCTTCCGCTCCACGCCGTCCTCGGCGCTGATTCCCCTGTTCCTGATGATCTTCGGCGTGTCCGACATCAACAAGGTGGCCATCGCAGCCTTCGGCGCGCTGCTCATCGTGGTCTTCAACAGCGCCTACGGCGTCATCAATGCACGCAAGCAGCGCGTGATGGCGGCCAAGGTCATGGGGGCTTCGCGCTGGCAGATCTTCAAGGACGTGCTGGTGTGGGAAAGCCTGCAGCCCAGCTTCGTGGGCCTGCGCTCGGCCGTGTCCATGGCGCTGGTGATCGTGATCGTGGCCGAGATGTTCATCGGCTCGGACAGCGGCCTGGGCAACCGCATCATCAATTCGCAACAGGTCATGAATGTGCGCGACATGTACGCGTCCATCCTGGCTGCGGGTGTGCTGGGTTACGCGCTGAATATTCTGTTTCTTGTAGCCGAGCGTCGAATTGTTCACTGGAGTGGAAGATGAGCGCAGCGCAGAACCGCTTCAAGCAAGCGAAGGCCCCCTCGGGGGGCAGTGAGGACATGCAATGCCGAGCGTGGGGGCAAACATCATGAACGCAGTCCTGAACGCCCCCGTGGTGGCCGATGTACCGGTGCCGCCCTTCAAGCCCGGCCCGGCCGGCACGCACATCACCATCCGTGGCCTGACCAAGTATTTCGCGGGCTGGCCGCTGTACGAGAACTTCGACCTCGACATTCCCAAGGGCAAGATCGTCTCGGTCTTCGGGCCCAATGGCTGCGGCAAGTCCACGCTGATCAACATGATCGCCGGGCTGGTGCCCATCGACAGCGGCGAGATCCTGTTCGACGGCAAGTCGCTCAAGGACACCAAGATCGGCTACGTCTTCCAGAACTACCGCGAGGCCATGTTCCCCTGGATGCGCACCATCGACAACATCGCCTACCCGCTCAAGCTCGAAGGCAGGAGCAAGGCCGAGGTGGACCGCCGCATGGCCGAGCTGGTGGCCAGCTTCGACGTCAAGTTCGACCTGAACCGCTACCCCTATGAACTCTCGGGCGGCCAGCAGCAGACGGCGTCCATCATGCGCGCGCTCGCGCCCAAGCCCGAGGTGCTGTTCCTGGACGAGCCCTTCTCGGCGCTGGACTTCGAGATGACCCTGTTCATCCGCGAGAAGCTGCAGGAAGTGTTCATGCAGACCGGCACCACCATGTTGCTGGTCTCGCACGATCTGGAAGAGGCGGTGTACCTGGCCGACCAGGTGCTGCTGCTGACCAAGCGGCCCACCAAGGTGGCCGAGATCCTGCCCTACAACGATGCGCGGCCGCGCACGGTGGAAACGCTCTCCGAGGCCAGCTTCATCCGCACCAAGAAGTTGAGCCTGGAAATCTTCCAGCGTGAAGTGAGGCGCTGATGTCCACCACCCGCTCAGTCGTCGGGCCTGAGGTAAGCCTCGACCATGGCGCGGGTGAGTTTGAGGTGCGCGCGCTGCCAGGCCGGCTTCTGCAGGTCCTTGTTGAAGATGCGGGTGAGTGTCCAGGCATGGGCCCGGCCGTAGTAGGACAGGCTGACCATGGCCACGTAGAGGTGCAGGGCGTCCACGCCCGTTCGCACCTCGCCCGTGGCCGCGCCGCGCGCCAGCAGCTTGCGGATCAGGTTCAGCACCGGTGTGGCCATCTCCGGGATCCGCTCCGAGCGCGCCAGGTGCCGGGCCTCGTTGAGGTTCTCGAAAGCCAGCAGCTTGCGCAACTGCGGGTGGGCGGCGAAGTGGCCGGCCACGAAATCGAAGATGCGCAAGAGCCCTTCCATGGGGGGCAGGGCCGTGGTGTCGAGCTGCAGTTCGTCGTGCCGCAGATCGGCCAGCACCGTCTCCAGCACCACGACGTAGAGATCGTCCTTGCCGCCGAAGTAGTGGTAGAGCATGCGGATGTTGGTGCCGGCGCTCTGCGCAATGCGCTCGGTGCGCGCGCCGCTGTAGCCGTGCGCCGCAAACTCGTCCACCGCGGCCTGCAGCAGGCGCGCACGTGCGGCCACCGGGTCCCGCCTGGCGGGTGTTTCCTTGCGGGCCGTGGCCCGGCCAGGTGAACGCGATGTCACAGCCATCACTCCTTTGTGGGCGAGAGCGCCAGGGCCAGGTCCAGCAGGCGTTCGTCCTGCCCGGGGCCGGCGATGAAGGAGATGCCCACGGGCAGGCCATGCACCTGCAGCAGCGGCAGCACGGTCTGCGGCAGGCCCGCGTGGCTGGCCAGGGCGCCCAGGGCCAGGGCCCGTTCATAAAAGTCACCGCGCTGCTCACCGCTGGCGTTCAGCGGCAGGGCTACACCGGGCGCGGCGGGCAGCAGCCAGGCTTCGTCGGGCCCCAGGTTCGCCAGGAGTTCGCGCCGCATGTTTTCACGCCAACGGCGCCAAGGCGCTTCCAAAGCGGGGTCCAGCGCCAGCGCGCCCGCGAAGCGCGGCGCAATCGCGGGGCCGAAAGTCGGCCGTTGTTCGCGGATCCAGGGGCCCAGGGCCGCACGGATTTCGAGCCCCTGCAAGACCGAGTAGGCCTCTTGCACTTCGCGCCAGGGCCGCACAAAGGCCTGGCGCTTTTCAGTGATGCCGTTCGCCTGTGCCCAGGCCCGCAGGGCCTGCGCCACCGCGGGCTCGGCCAGGGCCAGCGCGTCGTCGGCGATGCACAGGCGCAGGGGGCGGGCATGGTCATCGCGTCGCAAGCCGAGCAGCACCCGGCCGGCGGCGCGCAGCAGGGTCGCATCGCGCGCGAACCAGCCCACGGTGTCGTAGCTCTCGGCGAAGGGCAGCACGCCCGCCAGGGAGATGCGGCCATGGGTCGGCCGCATGGCATGCACACCGCAGAAGGAAGCGGGCACCCGCACCGAGCCGCCGGTGTCGGTACCCAGGGCGAGATCGGCCTCACCTGCGGCCACGGCCACGGCGGAACCGCTGGAGGAACCGCCAGGCAGGCGGTCGGACGCGGCGGGGTTGCGCGGTGTGCCGTGGAAGGCGTTCTCGCCTTCCAGGCTGAAAGCGAGTTCGTCGGTGACGGTCTTGCCGACGACACGCGCGCCCGCCGCACACAAGGCCGCCACACAGGGCGCGTCTTGCGTCGGTACCGCATGGCTGGCCGCCCAGTCCGGGTTGCCGCAGGTGCTGGGCGCGCCACCCACGTCGATCAGGTCCTTGACGGCGACATCTTGCCCGTCCAGCACCCCCGCGCCGGTGGGCTCGCGCAGCGCGCGCGGCCCGGGCACGAAGGCGCCCGAGGGGGATGACGATGTGCTCATCACCTGGGCAGCGCCTGCAGCACCTGCGTGGAGTCGGTCACGAAGCCGAAGCACTTCTTCACGTTCCAGACCGTGGCCTCGGCGCAGAAGGCGGGCGAGCTGGTGGCGCAGCAGTCTTCCAGCATGACGCAGCCATAACCGAGAAAGTTCGCATCGGTCAGCGTGTGCAGCACGCACTGGTCGGTGTTGCAGCCCGCGAACAGGATGCTCTTGATGCCCAGGTTCTTGAGCATGCTGTCCAGCGGCGTGTCCCAGAAGCCGCTGATGCGGTGCTTGTCCACGCAGTAGTCACCCTCGACGGGTTTGAGTTCGTCGATCACCGCCGCGGCCCAGGAATCCTTCTCCAGCACGTTGCCGCCGCCACCGGGCAGCGGGTAACCCAGGCCCACGCCGGCGCCGCCGTTGTCGTAGAGGTGGATCTGGTTGGGCGGCATATTGGCCAGGTCGGGCCGGTTGCCCCAGTTGACCCAGATCACCGGCACACCGGCCGTGCGCAGCGCGGGCAGCAGTTTTTGCAGCGGTTCGATGGGCGTGCGGTCGGCCGTGTAGTCCAGGCCCAGGGAGTCGACCCAACCACCTTTGGCGCAGAAGTCGTTCTGCAGATCGATGATGACGATGGCCGTGCGCCGCAGGTCCAGCACCACGTTCTGCGGCTGCGCCGCGATGCGCGCGGGCACCGGTGCGGGCGGCGCGATCGACATGTCCACTTCATGCGCGTTGGCAACCCAGTAGTACTGGTGTCCGAGTCCGAGCGCCCCTGGGGGCCGGGCGTCGGGCAGGTAAGGGTGACGTTTCATGAGGACTCCTGTGGTGTGCGTTCCAAGGGCATGCGCTGCTGCATGCTGGTGCGCACGCACCGTTTGCGCGCGCGCAGGCGGCAAAAAACGGCTGTGGCACTGGCATCTTTATTGCAGGACATGGTCGTAAGTAATCAGTTATTTACTTCCCTCCACCACTAAGCGAAAGGCATGCCATGAAGGTTTCATTTCCCTCCCGCCGTATGTTCACCCTGGCCGCCCTTGCCGCGGCTGCGTTCACGCTGGCCGGGCCCGCGCCCGCCGCTGACCCGGTGACGGTCGGCATCCTGATCCCCGGTTCCAAGTCCGACAAGGGCTGGATGGAGTCCGGCTACGACGGCCTGGTGGCCGCGCAGAAGGAGTACGGCGACAAGGTCAAGGTGCAGATGATCGAGAACATCAACTACGCCGACATGGAACAGGCCCTGACCAACCTGGCCGGCAAGAACAAGCTGGTGATCGGCGTGGGCGGCCAGACGCAGGCGGCCGTGCTGAAAGTCTCCAAGCGCTTCCCCAACACCAAGTTCTCCATCGTCGGCGGCAACAAGGGTGAGGACCTGGCCAATGTGGCGGGTTACGACGTGAAGCAGGCCGAGATCGCCTTCGTCGCCGGCGCTGCCGCCGCCATGTTGTCCAAGAACGGCGCGGTGAGTTATGTGGGCGGCATGGAGATCCCGTCTATCGTCAACGCCGGCAAGGAGTTCGGCAACGGCGCCAAGTACATCAACCCCAAGATCAAGTACTTCGAGAACTACACGGGTGACTTCGACAACGTGGCCAAGTCCAAGGAAGCCACGCTGGCTGCCATCGCCCAGGGCGCCGACGTCCACTATCACATCCTGAACCTCGGCCTGCGCGGTATGGAGCAGGCGGCCAAGGAGAAGGGCACCAAGATCGTCGGCAGCTACACCGACCGCTGCGGCAGCGACCCGCTGTACCCGGCCTACAGCATCACGGGCGTGGGTTACCAGGTGCAGTACGCCATCGGTGAGGCCGTCAAGGGCACGTGGAAGGCCGGCTACAAACCCTTCGGCCTGGCCATGGGTCCCAAGGCCTCCGACATGGTGGTCTGCGGCGCCACGCCGGAGATGAAGTCCAAGCTTGAGGCGATCAAGAAAGACATCCAGAGCGGCAAGATCAAGGTGCTGGAAGGCTGAGCACCGTGCGCACCGAGGCTGTCACCGGCGAGGCTGCAGGCGCGACGTCGCAAGACGTCGCGCCCCTGCTGCGCATCGACGGCCTGGCCAAGCGCTTCGGCTCGCTGCAGGCGCTGGCTGATGTGTCGCTGGCGCTGATGCCGGGTGAGGTGCATTGCCTGCTGGGCGAGAACGGCGCGGGCAAGTCCACGCTGTGCAACCTCGTCTTCGGCGTGCACAGCCCCGATGCCGGGCAGATGGTGCTGGACGGTGCGCCCTACACGCCGCGCTCGCCGGCCGACGCGCTGAACCACGGCATTGCCATGGTCCACCAGCACTTCAGCCTGGTGCCGGACCTGACGGTGGTCGACAACATGCTGCTGGGCCAGTCGCGCGGCGTGCTGGACCGTAAGGCCTGCGCCGCCAGGCTGGAGACCCTGCGCGAGCGCTACGGCCTCGCGCTGGACCCCTATGCCCGCATCCAGGATCTGTCCGTGGGCGAGCGCCAGCGCGTGGAGATCGTCAAGTGCCTGGTGCGCGAGCCCCGCCTGCTGGTGCTCGACGAACCCACCGCCGTGCTGCTGCCCGCCGAGATCGAGGCCCTGCTCGCCGTGTGTGAGCGCGTGGCCGCCCAGGGTTGTGGTGTGGTGCTGGTCACGCACAAGCTGGCCGAGATCCGCCTGGTGGCCCGCCGTGCCACCGTGCTGCGCGGGGGCAGGGTGGTGGCGCGTTCCGATGCGCCGGCCCAGGAGATTGACCTGCTGGTGCGCGCCATGATCCAGCGCGACCTGCAGGCGTCCGCGAGCCCCCTGACGCCTGAGCGCGCCGTGAAGCAGGTGGTCCACGAGACCCTGCCGCCGCGCGAGATGGCGCTGCTGGCCGATGGCCTGACCGTGCGCGACGCCGACGGCGTGTTGCGCCTGGACAATTTCACGCTGATGGTGGCGCCGGGTGAGATCGTCGCCGTCGCGGGGGTGGAGGGCAATGGCCAGAGTGAACTCGGCGCCGTGCTCTCGGGCATGCTCAAGCCCAGCGAAGGGCGTTTCCATATCTTCGGCGAGGAGATGACGGGCCAGAGCCCCAAGACGCTGACGGCCGCCGGCTGCGGCGTGGTGCCCGAAGACCGCCACGCCCTGGCCTGCGTCACGGGCATGAACGTGGCCGAGAACATGATGCTGGACCGGCTGGGCCGCTTTCGCAAATACGGGCTGCTGGACCGCGAGGCCTTGAACCGCGCGGCGCGCGAGCTGATGCAGCGTTTCGACGTGCGCGCCGCCGGCCCCGAGGTGGCCTTCGGCGGCCTGTCCGGGGGCAACCAGCAGAAGGCCGTGCTGGCGCGCGAGCTCACGCTCGACCCCCTGCGTTTCCTGCTGGCCGCCCAGCCCACCCGCGGCCTGGACGTGGGTGCGGTGGAAGCCGTCTACGGCCACATCCGTGCGGTGGCGTCGCGTGGTGTCGGTGTGCTGCTGATTTCGTCGGAACTGGAAGAGTTGCTGGCCGTGGCCGACCGCATCGTCGTGCTCTACCGCGGCCGCCTCATGGGCAGCTGCAAGGCCGACCCGGCCGAGCGCCCGCGCATCGGCGCCTGGATGGCCGGGCAGGAAACACCGTCGACCGAAGCAGAGGAGGCCCCGGCATGAGCAGCGCACTTGTTCTGTGGCGCAGCCTGCGGCCCGGCCCCGCGCTGGGCATGTCGGTGGCCGCCGTGGCCCTGGCCCTGCTGATCGGCACGCTGATGGTGGCGCTCATGGGGGTGCCCGTGGGCGAGGCCGTGGGCGCTTTCGCCGACGGGGCCTGGGGCTCGCCCTATGCTCTGGCGGCCTCGATCAACCGCGCACTCGTTTTCATGCTGGTCGGCCTGGGTTTTGTGCTGGCCGAACGCGCCAACCTCACCAATGTGGGCGGTGAAGGGCAGATCGCCGTGGGCGGCATCGCCGCCACCGCCTTCGCGCTCTGGCCGCCGGTGGCCGGCCTGCCTTTCGGCCTGGCCTTCATCGTGCCCATGCTCGGCGCCTGTGTGGCGGGCGCCTTGTGGGGCGGCATCGCCGGCGTGCTCAAGGTCAAGGCCGGCACCAACGAGGTGATCGCCACGCTGCTGCTGTCCTTCATCGCGGTGTGGATGGTCTACGGCAGTGTGCAGAGCGAACAGCTGCTGCGCCGGCCCATGACGACCTCGGCCACGCTGCCCGAGTCGCTGGAGATTCCGCTGGCCACCCAGTTGCCGCTGCTGCTGGGTGATGCCTCGGTACCGCTGCACGCGGGCCTGCCCATCGGCCTGGTGTTCGCGGTGGTCGTGGCGGTGGTGCTGGGTTTCACGGTGCTGGGCCTGCGCCTGCGCGCCACGGGTTTGAACGCGAGGGCCGCACGCCGTGCCGGCATGGCCGTGGACCGGCTCACGGTGGGTGTGCTCTGTGCCGCCGGCGCGCTGGGCGGCCTGGCGGGGGCCTGCATGCTGCAGGGTGAGCAGTACACGCTGAAGGCCGGCTTCTCCTCGGGTTACGGTTTCGACGGCCTGGTCGTGGGCCTGCTGGCACGCGGCTCGGTACCCGGTGTGATCGCGGGTTCGCTGCTCTTCGGTTTCCTGCGCTCGGGCGGCATCAATATGGAAATGGTGGCGCAGGTGCCCACCGCGCTGGTGGTGGTGATCCAGGGCCTGATCATCGTGATCCTGGCCGGCGCGGCGCTCGCCATCCAGCGCATGGAGGCCCGCCGATGATCGAACCCGAACTCGCCGCCGTTTTCGTCGGCTCCAGCATCCGCCTGGCCGCGCCCCTGCTGCTGGCTGCCACGGGCGAGCTCGTGAGCGAACGCGCGGGTGTGCTCAATATGAGCGTCGAGGGCATGATGCTCACCGGCGCTTTCGCGGGCGCCGTGGGCTCATGGGCCACGGGCTCGCCCGTCATCGGCCTGGCCCTGGGCGTGTTGTGTGTGTTGCCCGTAGCCTGGCTGCAGGCTTTCCTGAGCATCACGCTGCGCGCCAACCAGATCGTCACCGGCATCGGCATCAACATCCTGGTGCTGGGCGCCACCACCCTGGGTTACCGCGCGCTCTTCGGCAGCCGCTCGCGCGCCGAGATCCCGGGCCTGGACAAGTGGGCCCCGCCGGGCCTGGCTGACATCCCGATACTGGGCGAGCATGTGTTCCACCAGACCTGGCTGCTCTACGCGGCCGTGCTGCTGGTGATCGCCGTGACCTGGGTCATGCGCTCGACTTCGCTGGGCCTGGCGCTGCACGCCGCGGGCACGGCGCCGCAGGCGGCGGCGAACTCGGGGCTCAAGGTCACACGCATCCGCTACGGCGCGGTGCTCTTCACGGGTTTCATGTCGGCGCTGGCCGGTTGTTTCCTTTCCATCGGCGACATCCACACCTTCACCGAAGGCATGACCAGCGGCGCGGGTTACCTGGCCATTGCCGCGGTGATCTTCGGCAACTGGAAGCTGGGCCGCACCCTGCTGGCCTGCGGCCTCTTTGGCGCAGCCACGGCCCTGCAGTTCCAGCTGCCGGCCATGGGCGTGCAGGTGCCCAGCGCGCTGCTCATCATGCTGCCCTATGTGCTGGCGCTGCTGGCCGTGGGCGGCCTGGTGGGTCGTCAGGTTGCCCCCGCCGCGCTGACGCGGCCCTACACCGGACACTGAAATGGACGAAGAAGAAGTACTCGCCTACGTCCGCGCCACGGCGCGCGCGCTCGAACTGCCGCTGGACGACGCCCGCGCCCGCGCCGTGGCCCTGCACCTGGGCCGCACCGCCGTGCTGGCCCAGGCGCTGGAAGCCTATGTGCTCTCGCCCGAGGTCGAGCCGGCCGAGGTCTACCGGCCTGCGCCTTTCCCGTCGCAGGAGAACGCATGAACAGCGCCGCATTGCTGCACGCCATCGCGGCGGGTGAGATCTCGGCTGCGCAAGCCTGCGAAGACGCGATCGCGCGGATCGCAGCCACCGACGACAAGGTCAACGCCTTCACCGACCGCACGGTGGCCCGCGCCCGTACCGAAGCCGCGGCCGTGGATCGGCGCCGTGCCGCTGGCGAGGTCTTGCCGCCACTGGCCGGCCTGCCCTACGCGGTGAAGAATCTCTACGACATCCAGGGCCTGACCACGCTGGCGGGCTCCAAGGTCAACCGCGGCCTGCCGCCCGCGCACGACGACGCGGTGCTGGTGCAGCGCCTGCAGGGTGCCGGTGCCGTGCTGCTGGGCGGGCTCAATATGGACGAGTACGCCTACGGCTTCACCACCGAGAACACGCACTACGGCCCCACACGCAATCCCCATGACCTGGCCCGCACCGCGGGTGGCTCCTCGGGCGGCTCGGGCGCCGCGGTGGCCGCCGGGCAGGTGCCGCTGGCCCTGTGCTCGGACACCAATGGGTCCATCCGTGTGCCGGCGTCCTTGTGCGGGGTCTGGGGGCTCAAGCCCACCTTCGGCCGCCTCACACGGCGCGGCACGTACCCCTTTGTGCACAGCATCGACCACCTCGGGCCCGTCGCCGACTGCGTGGAGACCCTGGCCCTGGCCTACGACGCCATGCAGGGGCCCGACCCGCTGGACCCCGCTTGCCATGCGCTGCGTGTGCAGCCGGCGGCGCCCACGCTGCTCGCGGGCGTCCAAGGCTTGCGTATCGGTGTGCTCGGTGGCTACTTCCATGAACACGCCGGTGAGCCGGCCCGCGCGGTCGTGGCCCAGGCCGCGCAGCTGCTGGGCGCGCGTGCGCAGGTGGAGTGGCCGGACGCGGCGCTGGGCCGCGCGGCGGCCTTCATCGTCACGGCCAGCGAAGGCGGCAGCCTGCACCTCGACGATTTGCGCCAGCGTGCGGAAGATTTCGAGCCGGTGTCGGTGGACCGTTTCATCGCCGGCGCGCTGCAGCCCGCGCACTGGTATGTGCGCGCGCAGCGTTTCCGCCGCGCCTACCGTGATCGCGTCAACGCCCTGTTCGCGGACTGGGATGTGCTGCTGTGCGCGGCCACGCCGGTCAGCGCGACGCTGCTCGGCCAGGACTTCATCGAGGTGAACGGGCAACGCCACCCCACCCGGCCCTCCATGGGCCTGCTCACGCAGCCCATTTCCTTCGCCGGCTGCCCGGTGGTGGTGGCGCCGATGTGGCCCGAGGGCACCCGGGGCCTGCCCCTGGGCGTGCAGCTGATTGCCGCGCCCTGGAAAGAAGACCTCGTGCTGCGCGCTGCCGCTGTCTTGCAGGCTGCTGGTGTGGCCGGACCCAAGGAGCCTCTGCTGTGAAGAAGATCAACGCCCAGCCCTTCGAGTTCAGCTTCGACCCCGCGCACACCGCCCTGGTCATCATCGACATGCAGCGCGACTTCATCGAACCCGGTGGTTTCGGCGAGACCCTGGGCAACGACGTGTCCCTGCTGGCGGCCATCGTGCCGGCCTGCCAGTCCGTGTTGTTGGCGTGGCGCGCCGCGGGCGGCCTGGTGGTGCACACCCGCGAGGCGCACCGGCCCGACCTGTCCGACTGCCCGCCGGCCAAACTCCAGCGCGGCAAGCCCAGCCTGCGCATCGGCGATGTCGGCCCCATGGGCCGCATCCTGGTGGCCGGCGAGCCGGGCAACCAGATCATCCCCGCGCTGGCGCCCGTGGCGGGCGAGATCGTGATCGACAAACCGGGCAAGGGCGCCTTCTACGCCACGGGCCTGCACGAGACCCTGCAGGCGCGTGGCATCACGCACCTGATCTTCATGGGCGTGACCACCGAGGTCTGCGTGCAGACCTCCATGCGCGAGGCCAATGACCGCGGCTACGACGGCCTGCTGCTGGGAGACTGCACCGAGAGTTATTTCCCGCACTTCAAGGCCGCCGCCGTGGAGATGATCCACGCGCAGGGCGCCATCGTGGGCTGGACGGCCGGCAGCGCCCAGTTTCTCGCTGCCCTGTAGAGTCAGGTCATGGTCACCACCAGCCGCCGCTCCCCCCGCCAGGCGGATGCGCCCGTCTTCCATTCGCGCGCCGAGATGGTCTACGAGCAGCTCAAGCGCGACGTGGCCGACTTCAAGCTCGTACCGGGCGACCGCTTCACCGAGAACGAACTCAGCGAGCGCCTGGGCGTCTCGCGCACGCCCGTGCGCCAGGCGCTGTTTCGCCTGCAGCAGGAAGGGTATGTCGAGGTGCTGTTCCGCAACGGCTGGCGCGTGCTGCCCTTCGACTTCGAACGCTTCGAGCAGCTCTACGACCTGCGCATGGTGCTGGAGACCACGGCCGTGCAGCGCCTGTGCACCGACGAGACCAAGATCGACCGCGCCCTGCTGGAGCAGATCACCGCGATCTGGCTGGTGCCCGTGGCCGAGCGCAGCACCGACATCCGCCAGGTCGCGCAGTGGGACGAGGACTTCCATTGCAGCCTGGTGGCTGCCGCCGGCAATGCCGAGATGACGCGCGTGCACCGCGACGTGACCGAACGCATCCGCATCATCCGCCGGCTCGATTTCACCAAACAGGCCCGCATCGACGCGACCTACGAGGAACACGCCAAGATCCTGCGCGCCATCCAGCGCAAGCGCAGCGACCCGGCGGTGATGCTGCTGCGCGCCCACATCCAGACCAGCCAGGCCGAGGTGCGCAAGATCACCCTGCACCAGGTGCATCTGGCGCGCGCCGCCTGAGAGGCCGGGTCCGGACCCGGTCCGTCCCCTGTCATCTGGCAGGCGGTCTGTCGGGCTGAAATCTCAGGACAGCACGGCCGGCTCGTCCGGCAATTCGTTCGGGTGTCCGCCGCGTTGGGGGTAGTGCTTCTTCAGGGCCTGCGCCACCGCTGCCACACCCAGCAGCGCGCCCGCGCGGTAATCGGCCTGCCCGAAGGCGGCCTCGATCTGCCGGCAGATGGCCTTCCAGGTGTCCGGGCCCTCGTGCGCGTGGATGCCGCGGTCGGCGACGATCTCCACCGCATGGTCCGCCAGCAGCACATAGATCAGCACACCGTTGTTGTGCTCGGTGTCCCAGACCCGCAGCTCGGAAAACACCTCGATGGCGCGTTCGCGCGGGCTCATGCCGCGCATCAGTTCCCAGGGTTCCAGCGCCGCCTCCACCGCAAAGCGGATCTCGCCGCCGTGCCCGCTTTCCGCGACACGGATCGCCTCGGCGATGGCCGCCATCGTTGCGCGCGGGAAGGCGCGCCGCACGCTCCAGGGCGAACTCAGCAGGTGTCGGGTCCAGCGTTGCAGCTTCATGCTTACCACCGCCCCGAGGAGCCGCCCCCGCCGAAACCGCCACCGCCGCCGCCCCTGAAACCACCGCCGCCGAAGCCGCCCCCAAAGCCGCCGCCGTGGTGGCCGCCGTTGCCCATGCCGCCGCGCAGGAAGGAGCCCCCACCCAGCAGGGTGACGACGAAGCCGATCACGGCGCCGACCAGGGCGATGAGGAGGACGCCGGACAGGAACCAGATGATCAGCCCCAGAATGCCCGCCGTCACCGCGGCACCCGGCAGGCGCCCCAGCAGCGCGCGCAAGACGCCGCCCGCCACCACGGCGATCATCAGCAGCACCGGGGCCATGCCGCCGAGGTTGAAGGACGCATCGCCCGCGCGCCCGGCGGGTGCCGGCAGCGCCTCACCGTCGATCAGCTTGATCATCTGCTCGACGCTGGCGTCGATGCCACCGTAGAAGTCGCCCTGCTTGAAGCGGGGCACGATGAGCTCGTTGATGATGCGCTGGGTGATGGCGTCGCTCAGCACGCCCTCCAGGCCGTAGCCCACCTCGATGCGCACCGTGCGGTCGTTTTTGGCCACGAGCAGGAGCACGCCGTCGTCTACCTTTTTTCGCCCGAGCTTCCACTGCTCGACGACGCGGATGGCATAGGGCTCGATGGCCTCGGGCTGGGTCGTGGGTACGATCAGCACCGCCAGCTGGCTGCCCTTGCGCTCGTCGAAGGCCCGCAGCCGGCGCTCCAGGCCGGCCCGCTGCTCGGGCGTCAGCGTCGCGGTGAGGTCGGTCACCAGGGCCTGCAGCGGGGGCACGGCAACCAGCTCATCGGTCGCGTGCGCCGTCCCCCAGGGGACGGCCATCAGCCACAGCAGGCCAAGCAGCGCCCCGGCCCAACGCCGTAGCCGCAGGCCGGGCGCGGCAGGGTTCAACGTGCGGCCTCGGGCTGCTTGGCCGGGCCACCAAAATCCACCTTCGGCGGCGTGGCCAGTTCTTTTTCGTCGGCGACCGTGAAGCTGGGCTTGACCGAATAGCCGAAGACCATGGCCGTCAGGTTGGTGGGGAAGCTGCGCACCGCCACGTTGTACTCCTGCACGGCCTTGATGTAGCGGTTACGGGCCACCGTGATGCGGTTCTCGGTGCCCTCCAGCTGGGCCCGCAGTTCCTGGAAGCCCTGGTTGGCCTTGAGCTGCGGGTAGTTTTCGCTGACCACCAGCAGGCGGCTCAGCGCGCCGGAGAGGGAGTTCTGTGCGGCCTGGAACTTCTGGAAGGCCTCGGGGTTGTTGACCAGCTCCGGCGTGGCCTGGATGCTGGTGGCCCGGGCGCGGGCTTCTACCACCTTGGTCAGGGTTTCCTGCTCGAAGTTGGCCTCGCCCTTGACGGTGTTGACGATATTGGGGATCAGGTCGGCCCGCCGCTGGTACTGGTTCAGCACCTCGGCCCAGCTGGCCTTGATCTGCTCGTCGGTGGTCTGGAAGGTGTTGTAGCCGCAGCCCGAGAGGCTGAACACGGCCAGGGTCAAGAGCAAGCCTAGCAATTTGCGCATGTCGATTTCTCCGGTGAATCCATCCATGCTAGGACCTTGCCGCGGAGGTGTCCAGTCCAACCTCGCCGATCGGGGGCTCCGGCGGCTAACGCACGATCGCCACGTAGGCGCGCAGCACGAGTGACGTCAGCTTCAGCGGCGCGTTCTTCAGCCAGTTCGGCACCCAGGCCGGCGCGTTCATGGCAAGGCGGGTGGCCCAGCGGATCACGGGGCGCAGCCAGCCGGGGGTGGGGATGACGCGTTGTGGGGGCTTCATGGGGTGTCTGTCGGGTTCGATGTGCCGTCAGGCAGCCAGAGGGGCGGCCGAGCCGCCCAGGGCTGCCCGCTTGCGGTCCACGTGGTAGGCGGTCAGCACCTGGCTGGCCACCAGGTCCAGCGCGGGCCGGGTGTTGCCCTGCTTGTCGGTCCAGACCTTCGGCGTCAGCGCGCCGGACAGCGCCAGCGCATCGCCCTCGTCCAGCGCCAGCAGGGCCGCGCAGGCTTCGGCCGCAAAGGCAATCACATTGACGATCAGGGCTTCGCCTTCGCCGGGCGTGGCTTTCACCTTGGCGAGCACGAAGGAGGTGTCGTTCTTGCCCTGGCGTTGTTCCGCCAGGCCGACGAGGGTGCCGGTGATGAGGCCTTCGATCATGGGGTTTCCGGGAGTGGTGGGGGGATTGTCACTGATCGAACAGCCCTCAAGACATCGTGAAGATGTCTCGAAATTTGCACATTTGGAAAAGAGTTGCATTCCTGCCCCGTGCGCGTTCGACGTAACATGAAGACCATCTCGTTCCATAAGGACCCCCATGCCCAATCTGGCAACGCTGCTGAAATCGGAAATCTCGCGCATCGCGCGCAAAGAGGTTCGCGCAGAGACCCAGGCTTTCAAGAAGGCCTCGGCCCAGTACCGTTCTGACATCGCGGCACTCAAGAGGCGAATCGCCGGCTTGGAGTCAACGCTCAAGAAGCTGGACAAAACCAGCCCACGCAAGCGGAAGACCGCCGAGGAGCCGGCGCAGTTGCCCTTGCGCTTCCGCGTTGATGGTTTTGCCACCCTGCGCAAGAAGCTCGGTCTTTCGGCGGCGGAGATGGCCAGGCTGCTGGGCGTTTCTGCCCAGTCCGTCTACCACTGGGAAAGCGGCAAATCCAAACCGCGGGCAGGCCAGCTGGCCGCCATTGCGCAAGTACGCAAGCTGGGCAAACGTGAAGCTGCCGCGCGCCTGGCGCAGCAGAAGTGAGCTTGCGCCCCCTTCCTGAGCAAGTTCTTTCTGATCAGGTAAGGGCGCTTGAGGGGGCGTTGTCGGCCAGAAGCGGACATTCAACAGGCCTCCACTAGGGTTATCCTTTGGGTTCCATGTTCGATGTCTAATCTAATACCGATGGACCTTGATTCGATAGTCTCAGCTGTTAAAGGCCTAGAGCCACCTCAGTCCGACGTACTGCTGTTCAAGTTCAGAGACATTGACTCAATACTGGACCAGGTTCTTCTGGACCAGAGGATCTACTTCAGCCCGCCAGACAAGCTGAATGATCCATTTGACTGTCAGCATGACCTGCTGGGATCTATTCGACGTGCTATCGCTCGTAAGGACGCACAGCGTCCGGACCTTCTTGAAGCATTGTTGGTTCAAAAAGAAATGCTTCTAGAGATTGAGCGAGCGGCTGCGGCTTCCGGTGTATGCGCATTCTCAACGAGTCTGACAAATCCGTTGCTCTGGTCGCACTACGCGGCTGGCGGGCAGGGATGCTGTGTCATCTTTCGGTTTCCACAGCAGTTCTTTTGCACGATTCCAGATATTCTTGGACTAGAGGATGTCGCTTACGACAACTCTGGACTAAGCCGCTGGCTATGGATGGATGCCCACCGCTACATTTCTGACGAGTCGACGAATCCCTACGATTTCAAGCGCTTCTTCGTGAAGCTGAATGCTAGATTGCTGGCGACCAAGGGCAAGAGCTGGAGCTACGAAGCGGAAACACGCATCATTCGCAGCACGTCAGGTCCATTAACGATTGATCCCAAGTTCGTTGCCGGTGTGTGCTTCGGAATGAAAACGTCGGAGAGAAACATTCAGGTCGTGATTCGGAGAGCGCATCAGGGCGGCCTGAGCTGCAGCTATTTCCAGATAGTCAAAGACGAAACTGATTTCGGACTTGCCGTAAGAAAGTTGGATGGCGTAGGACACCAAGACTCCGATCTGGAGCAGCGTATTCCTATTGCCGGCATATTGCCACAACGCTTCGCATTCCATGAACTCATAAAGCGGGATATGGCTCGGGAGTATCTGATCCAATAAGCTTGGTGGGTTCGCAATTTCTGACTGACAGTCCGCTTTGGGTCGTAAAGAGTCGTTGACCACGGCCCGCTGACCGACCCGCCCAGCCCGATTGACCCCATACGCCGTCCGGCGTATTCCCGCTTCCCCCTTCCATCCCTAGAGTGACTTCATCGCCGTCCCCGGGCCGTTTCCCGGCCGGGCGCAGCGAGACGGTTTTGTTCAACCACCCGGAGTCACCCACATGCAACGTCGATTTACCCTCAAGGCGCTGGCAGCTGCCACCGCCGTCTCCACCCTGGGCCTGGCCTCCATGGCCGCCCATGCTGCCGACACCATCAAGGTGGGCGTGCTGCACAGCCTGTCGGGCACCATGGCCATTTCCGAGACGGTTCTGAAAGACACCGTGCTCATGGCCATCGAAGAGATCAACGCCAAGGGCGGCGTGCTGGGCAAGAAGCTCGAGCCCGTGGTGGTGGACCCGGCCTCCAACTGGCCGCTGTTTGCCGAGAAGACCAAACAGCTGCTGGGCCAGGACAAGGTCTCGGTGATCTTCGGCTGCTGGACCTCCGTCTCGCGCAAGTCGGTGCTGCCGGTCGTGGAAGAGATGAACGGCCTGCTGTTCTACCCCGTGCAGTACGAGGGTGAAGAGCTGTCCAAGAACGTGTTCTACACGGGTGCCGCGCCCAACCAGCAGGCCATCCCCGCGGTGGACTACCTGATGAGCAAGGACGGCGGCGCCGCCAAGCGCTGGGTGCTGCTGGGCACCGACTATGTGTACCCCCGCACCACCAACAAGATCCTGCGCGCCTACCTCAAGAGCAAGGGCGTGAAGGACAGCGACATCGACGAGAAGTACACCCCCTTCGGTCACAGCGACTACCAGACCATCGTGGCCGATATCAAGAAGTTCTCGGCTGGCGGCAAGACGGCGGTGGTCTCCACCATCAACGGCGATTCCAACGTGCCTTTCTACAAGGAACTGGGCAACGCTGGCCTGAAGGCCAAGGACGTGCCGGTGGTGGCCTTCTCCGTGGGTGAGGAAGAGTTGCGCGGTGTGGACACCAAGCCTCTGGTGGGCCACCTGGCCGCCTGGAACTACTTCATGTCCATCAAGAACAAGGACAACGACGCTTTCGTGAAGAAGTGGGCCGCCTACGCCAAGGCCAAGAACATCGCCGGCCACAAGGACAAGCCGCTGACCAACGACCCGATGGAAGCCACCTACATCGGTATCTATATGTGGAAGCAGGCCGTCGAGAAGGCCAAGAGCACCGATGTGGACAAGGTCATCGCCGCCATGGCCGGCCAGACCTTCAAGGCGCCCTCGGGCATCGTGAGCAAGATGGACGAGAAGAACCACCACCTGCACAAGAGCGTGTTCATCGGCGAGATCAAGGCCGACGGCCAGTTCAACGTGGTGTGGAAGACCCCGGGCCCGGTCAAGGCCAAGCCCTGGTCTCCCTACATCGAAGGGAACGACAAGAAGCCTGACGAGCCGGTGAAGAAGTAAGGGCTGTTCACCCCCTCTCCCTTTGGGAGAGGGCAGGGGTGAGGGCCGGCGTGGCGAGAGCCCTCACCCTGCCCCTCTCCCAGGGGGAGAGGGAATATTTCCGGCCGAGTACCTTGTATGCCGATTCGACACCTATTCTTCCTCGTCACACTTTTCTTTCTGGCCGCACACGCCCAGGCCCTGACGCCCGCAGAGGCGCAGGCCATCGTCATCGGCGAGACCGATGGTCGTATCACGGCCCTGCAGCAGGCCGTGCTGAAGCCCGACGAGCGCAAGGCTGCGCTGCTGCAGGCCCTGGCCGATGACGCCGTCAAGGTGGCGGGCGGTAAGGTCTACATCGTGCGTGACGACAAGGCGACCGACCCGGCCACGGGCGAGGCGCTGGCCCTGCCCGAGGATGCCGAGGACGTGATCAACAACAACCGCATGCGCGGCGAGATCGATACCGCGCTGGCGGTGCTCAAGCTGTTCAGCCCGGACGCCAAGCAGCGCGGGGACGCCGCGCGCGCCATGCTCAAGGAACCCGATGCCGGGCGCCTGCCGCTGCTGGACAAGGCCCTGGCCGGTGAGACCGACGAACGCGTCAAGGCGGTGCTGGCGCTGGCGCGCGCCGCCGTGCTGCTGGCCAGCGAGGACAAGAGCCAGCGGCTTGTGGCCGCCGGTGCCCTGGCCCAGAGCCGCACACCGGACACCAAGCTGTTGCTCAACCAGCGCCTGTCGGTGGAGAGCGATGCCGAGGTCAAGGCACAACTGCAGTCCGCCATCCGCCAGATCGACGACAGCCTGCGCTGGGGCGAGCGCCTGGGCGCCATGTTCACGGGCCTGAGCCTGGGCAGCATCCTGCTGCTGGCCGCGCTGGGCCTGGCCATCACCTACGGGCTGATGGGTGTCATCAATATGGCGCACGGCGAGCTCATGATGATCGGCGCCTACGCCACCTGGCTGGTGCAGGGCCTGTTCCAGAAATACCTGCCGGGCGCGTTTGACTGGTACCTGGTGGCCGCGGTGCCCGTGGCCTTTCTGGCCTCGGCGCTGGTGGGCGCGGCGCTGGAGCGCGGTGTGATCCGTTTCCTCTACGGCCGCCCGCTGGAAACGCTGCTGGCCACCTGGGGCATCAGCCTGGTGCTGATGCAGGGCGTGCGTTCGCTCTTCGGCGCGCAGAACGTGGCCGTGGAGAACCCGGCCTGGATGAGCGGGGGCTGGCAGCTGCTGTCCAACCTCACGCTGCCTTACAACCGCCTGGTCATCATCGCCTTCGCCTTGGCCGTGCTGGCCGGCATGGCCCTGCTGATCGGCCGCACGCGCCTGGGCCTGTTCGTGCGCGGGGTCACGCAGAACCGGCCCATTGCGTCGTGCATGGGCGTGAACACGGCGCGTATCGACACCTATGCCTTCTCCCTGGGCTCGGGCATCGCCGGCCTGGCCGGTTGCGCGCTGAGCCAGGTGGGCAATGTGGGCCCGGACCTGGGCCAGAACTACATCGTCGATTCCTTCATGGTGGTGGTGCTGGGCGGCGTGGGCCAATTGGCCGGCACCGTTTACGCCGCGCTGGGCCTGGGCGTGCTCAACAAGTTCCTCGAAGGCTGGACGGGGGCCGTGCTGGCCAAGATCACCGTGCTGGTCTTCATCATCATCTTCATCCAGAAACGTCCGCAGGGCATCTTTGCCATGAAGGGCCGTGAAATATGAGTACCCCCAGGCTTCGCTCCCTTCGTTCGCTGCGCCACCCCCCTTGCAGGGGGCGCTCCCAGCAGCCCGGCAAAGCCGGTTCTGCGGGAGCCTGCGGCTTGGCATGTGCGTGCCAGCTTGCGTGCGGAAAGTAGAACAATATGTCGACGAACATCTCTCTACCGTCACGCGCGCCGCTGCTCACCCGCACAGGCTGGAGCGCCTTTCTCATTGCGCTGCTGCTGATCTGCGCGCTGGCGCCCTTGCTCAACCTGGTCGTGCCGGCGGGCAGCGTCTTCCACCTGAGCGACTACGCCGTGGCCCTGCTGGGCCGCATCATGTGTTACGCCATCTGCGCCCTGGCCATGGACCTGATCTGGGGTTACACCGGCATCCTCTCGCTGGGCCACGGCCTGTTCTTTGCGCTCGGTGGTTATGTCATGGGCATGTACTTGATGCGCCAGATCGGCCGCGACGGCAACTACAAAAGCGATCTGCCCGACTTCATGGTCTTCCTGGACTGGAAGGAGCTGCCCTGGCACTGGGCGCTGAGCGACAGCTTCATCGCCACGCTGCTCCTCATCGTGCTGGTGCCGGGCCTGGTGGCCTTTGTGTTCGGCTACTTCGCCTTCCGCTCGCGCATCAAGGGTGTGTACTTCTCCATCATCACCCAGGCCATGACCTTCGCGGCCATGCTGCTCTTCTTCCGCAACGAGACGGGTTTCGGCGGCAACAACGGCTTCACCGACTTCAAGCGCATTCTCGGTTTGCCGATTGCCACGCAGAACATGCGCATGTTTCTCTTCGTGCTCACCGGCCTCACGCTGCTGGCCTTTTTCCTGCTGGCGCGCTGGCTGGTGCGCGCCAAGTTCGGCCGGGTGCTGCAGGCCATCCGCGATGCCGAGAGCCGGGTGATGTTCTCGGGCTACAACCCGCTGGGCTACAAGCTCGCGATCTGGACGCTGTCGGCCGTGATGTGCGGCATTGCCGGTGCGCTCTACGTGCCGCAGGTGGGCATCATCAACCCGGGCGAGATGAGCCCGGCCAATTCCATCGAGATCGCCATCTGGGCGGCCGTGGGCGGGCGCGGCACGCTCATCGGCCCCATCGTCGGCGCCTTTGTGGTCAGCGGCGCCAAGAGCTGGCTCACCGTGGCGGCGCCCGAGTTCTGGCTGTATTTCCTGGGCGGCCTGTTCATCGTGGTCACGCTGTTCCTGCCCGATGGGGTGGTGGGGCTGGTGAAGAAACTCAAGGGCATGCGGGAGAAGAAGTCATGAGCGACGCCGGGCCGTCCCAAGGCGCGAGGGCCCCCTCGGGGGGCAGCGCAACACACGCAGTGGTAAGCGTGGGGGCACTGATATGACACCCGACCTGCTCGAACAGGGGGCGCAGCGTTATCAACAGCGCCTGGCCGCACTCGACGCCGCCCGCCTGCAAACCGCCGCCGGCGGCCAGGCCGCGAGCTACGGCCGCGTGCAGGTGGCGGGCGAGGTGGACGTCACACACGGCCGCATCCTCTACCTGGAGGATGTGAGCGTGAGCTTCGACGGCTTCAAGGCCATCAACAAGCTCAGCCTGGACATCGCGCCGGGTGAGCTGCGCTGCATCATCGGCCCCAACGGCGCGGGCAAGACCACGATGATGGACATCATCACCGGCAAGACCCGGCCCGACGAGGGCACGGTGTTCTTCGGCTCCACCATCGACCTGCTGCGCCACAGCGAGGCCGAGATCGCCCAGCTGGGCATCGGCCGCAAGTTCCAAAAGCCCACGGTGTTCGAGCACCTGAGCGTCTTCGAGAACCTGGAACTCGCGCTCAAGACCGACAAGGGCGTGAAGTCCTCCATGTTCTTCCGCCTGGACTCCGGCCAGTCCGACCGCCTGGCCGAGGTGCTGCACACCATCCATCTGGCCGGCAGCGTGACGCGCCAGGCTGGTTTCCTGAGCCACGGCCAGAAGCAGTGGCTGGAGATCGGCATGTTGCTCATGCAGGACCCGAAGTTGCTGCTGCTCGACGAGCCCGTGGCCGGCATGACCGACGAGGAGACGGCGCGCACGGCGGAACTGTTCCTGTCGCTCAAGGGCAAGCATTCGCTGATGGTGGTCGAGCACGACATGAGTTTCATCAAGGCGATCTCGGAGATCGTGACCGTTTTGTGTGACGGGTCTGTTCTTGCTCAGGGGACGCTGGAGGAGGTTCAGGCGGATGAGCGGGTGATTGAGGTTTATCTGGGGAGATGACGGTGTTGTCTCTTCCCTTTTCATCTGTTCCTGGTCTGCGTGGCAAGCCGGGTCTCGCCCCGGCGGGCGACTCACTTTCTCTTGCTTCGCCAAGAGAAAGTAAGCAAAGAGAAGG
>NZ_JBXAQQ010000004.1:0-125000 GCF_058807395.1 Hylemonella sp. GW821-FHT12C09
AGAAGGCCTGCGCTTCGCCATCCGCGAAGGCGGCAAGACCGTGGGCGCCGGTGTGGTCGCCAAGATCCTGGCCTAATGGTTTTGTAGGGGTATAGCTCAATTGGCAGAGCGTCGGTCTCCAAAACCGAAGGTTGTAGGTTCGATTCCTACTGCCCCTGCCACCTGACCTGCTGAAGCGGGTTGGTGCATAAAAAGCCCGCCACCGCCGTGGCGGGCTTCAGCGTCTAAAGAGGCGCGGTGGTTTTGATACAGGCGCTAAGCGGAATTTAGAAAATGGCAACGTCACAAGTGGAAACGGTCGGTAGCGGAGCGAACAAGCTCAAGCTGGCTGCGGCAGTGCTGCTGCTGCTGGCTGGCCTGGTGGCCTTCTACTGGCTGGGCAAGCAGGGCGCCCTGGTGCAGTGGGGGGCGCTGCTGGCGGCTCTGGTGGCTGCGGTCGTCGTGTTCTTCTCGGCCCAGACGGGGCGGGATCTGTGGGCCTTCGGGCGCGATGCCTGGCGCGAAGTCGGCAAAGTGGTCTGGCCGGCCCGCAAGGAAGCGATCCAGATGACGGCCTACGTCTTCGCCTTCGTGGTGGTGATGGCCCTTTTTCTGTGGCTGACCGACAAGACCCTTGAGTGGTTCATCTTTGATCTGATTCTGGGCTGGAGGAAGTAATGACTGACGTGGTAGATGCTTCGTCCGCACCGGCTGCCAAGCCGGCCAATCCGGACCTGCGCTGGTATGTCGTGCACGCCTACTCCGGCATGGAGAAGGCGGTCGAGCGCAACATCATCGAGCGCATCAACCGTTCCGGTCTGCAGGACAAGTTCGGCCGCATCATGGTGCCGATGGAAGAAGTGGTCGAGATCAAGAACGGTCAGAAACGCACCACCGAGCGCAAGTTCTTCCCCGGCTATGTGCTGGTGGAAATGGTGATGGATGACGACACCTGGCACCTGGTGAAGCACACCAACAAGGTGACGGGTTTCGTGGGCGGCGCCAAGAACCGACCGGCTCCGATCTCCGAAGACGAGGTCATGAAGATCGTCAACCAGATGCAGGAAGGCTCCGACAAGCCGCGTCACAAGGTTGAGTTCGAAGTGGGCGAGTACGTGCGTGTCAAGGAAGGCCCCTTCACCGACTTCAACGGTACGGTCGAGGAAGTCAACTACGAGAAGAACAAGGTGCGCGTGGCGGTCACGATTTTCGGTCGCTCGACACCGGTGGAGCTGGAGTTCTCACAGGTCGAAAAGACCTGAGAGGTTCGGCAAGAGTTTTCAGTTCGCGTTTTTCGACTCGGCGCGGATGTGGTAAGTGAGTCGTTAACCCCGGGGAGCCGAGGCACATTGCCCAGGCGTTATCACCCGTAAGGAGAAAAGCATGGCGAAAAAAATCGTCGGTTTTATCAAGCTGCAAGTGCCGGCTGGTAAGGCCAATCCCTCGCCGCCGATTGGCCCCGCTCTGGGCCAGCGCGGTTTGAACATCATGGAGTTCTGCAAGGCGTTCAACGCCCAGACCCAGGGCGTCGAGCCCGGTCTGCCGCTGCCGGTGGTGATCACCGCCTTCGCGGACAAGAGCTTCACCTTCGTGATCAAGACGCCGCCCGCAACGGTGCTGATCAAGAAGGCCATCAAGCTGGACAAGGGTTCGTCCAATCCGCTGAAGGACAAGGTCGGCAAGATCACCCGGGCCCAGCTCGAGGAAATCGCCAAGACCAAGATGAAGGACATGACGGCCGCCGATCTGGACGCTGCCGTTCGTACCATCGCTGGTTCTGCCCGTTCCATGGGCGTGAATGTGGAGGGCGTGTAAATGACCAAGCTCACCAAGAAACAGAAGTCCCTGCAGGGCAAGGTTGACAGCAACAAGCTGTACCCGCTGGCTGATGCGCTGAAGATCGTCCAGGACGCTGCGACCGCCAAGTTCGATGAGTCCATCGACGTGGCTGTGCAGCTGGGTATCGATGCCAAGAAGTCGGATCAGGTGGTGCGTGGCGCCGTCGTGCTGCCGCACGGCACTGGCAAGACCAAGCGCGTGGCCGTGTTCGCCCAGGGCGCCAAGGCTGAAGAAGCCAAGGCCGCCGGCGCCGACGTGGTCGGCATGGACGACCTGGCTGCCCGTGTGAAGGCTGGCGACATGCCCTTCGACATCGTGATCGCTGCTCCGGACGCGATGCGCGTCGTCGGTACTCTGGGTCAGGTGCTCGGCCCCCGTGGCCTGATGCCCAACCCCAAGGTTGGTACCGTTACCGCTGACGTCGCCACGGCCGTGAAGAACGCCAAGGCTGGTCAGGTGCAGTTCCGCGTGGACAAGGCCGGTATCGTGCACAGCACGATCGGTCGCCGCTCGTTTGATGCCACCAAGCTCCAGGGTAACCTGGCTGCGCTGATCGAGGCGCTGAACAAGGCCAAGCCGGCTTCGAGCAAGGGTGTCTTCTTGCGCAAGATTGCTGTTTCGTCCACGATGGGTGTGGGTGTCCGCGTCGACACCCAGACCATCTCGGCGTAATCGCGAAAATTTGACCGGCTGGAAACGGCTGGTCGATGTGGTGGGCCGGCCGGTTGCAAGACAGGCCGGGCCATCCAAGACCGTTGGCGCACAGTCCTGCTGTGCTTAATCAGTGAAAGCCAGCGTAGATGGCGATCCCGCTGCAGATGGAATGAGTTCCTGAACAGTTGATCGCTGCAATGAGGCGTGTTCGCAGACCTTGAGTCGACGGACACATTTTGAAGGAGTTAGACCTTGAGTCTGAATCGCAGTGAGAAAGAAGCGGTCATCAGTGATGTGACCGGCCTCGCCGCTAAAGCTCAAACGCTCGTGATGGCGGAATACCGCGGCATCACGGTCGCTGACATGACCAAACTGCGCGCCACCGCCCGCAGCAATGGTGTGAGCCTGAGCGTGTTGAAAAACACGCTGGCCCGCCGTGCTGTGGCGGGTAGCCAGTTTGAAGTGGCAGCCGACCAGATGACCGGCCCGCTGATCTATGGCTTCTCTGTCGATGCCGTCGCCGCTGCAAAAGTGGTGGCTGACTTCGCGAAAACCAACGACAAATTGGTGATACGCGGTGGTGCATTTGCAGGTAAGGCCCTGGACGTGAACGGCGTCAAGCAGCTGGCAAGCATCCCCTCCAAGGAAGTGCTGCTGGCCCAGCTGTGTGGCTTGCTGATGTCGCCGATCTCCCGCACCGCCGTGGTGCTGGGTGCCCTGGCGGCCAAAAAAGGCGAAGGCGAAGTTGCTGCTGCTTGATGCGCGGCAACCCTGTTAACCAATTGTTAGGAAATTAAAAATGGCATTCGATAAAGACGCATTTCTGACCGCGCTGGACAGCATGACGGTCATGGACCTCAACGACCTGGTGAAAGCCATCGAAGAGAAGTTTGGTGTGAGCGCTGCCGCCATGGCTGCTCCCGCTGCTGCTGGCGGTGGCGCTGGTGCCGCTGCTGCTGAAGAGAAGACCGAGTTCAACGTGATGCTGCTGGAAGCTGGCGCCAACAAGGTGTCGGTCATCAAGGCTGTGCGCGAAATCACCGGTCTGGGCCTCAAGGAAGCCAAGGATCTGGTGGACGGCGCTCCCAAGGCTGTCAAGGAAGCCATGCCCAAGGCCGACGCTGATGCAGCGGTCAAGAAGCTGGTGGAAGCCGGCGCCAAGGCCGAACTGAAGTAATTCGGTCTTGCTCGAAGGCTGGAGTGTCTGAAAAGGCCTCCAGCCTTTGGCGCTTACAGAGCGCACTCAAAAGCCGGCTCGTTGCCGGCTTTCCCGGGGACCTCCAGGTCAACGGAAAAGCCAAGACGAGACGTTTTTTGAGTGACTTCTGACCCGACTGCAGAAGACGCCTTGGTTCGGGCCGCGTGCAACGCGCGGCCGTCCGCCATTGGTTGGTAGCGGCCAACCACCAAGCCTGCTGGGTGTGATGCCCGGCGCGCCAGTCGCCAAAGACCTCTCAAGCCCGTGGAGCAGATCTAATGGCCTATACCTATACCGAACGCAAGCGGATTCGCAAGAGTTTCGGCAGCCGCGACAGCGTGCTGGAAATCCCCTACCTGCTGCAGATGCAAAAGGACGCCTACACGGCTTTCCTGCAGGCAGATCTTGCGCCCACCAAACGCACGCCCGAAGGCCTGCAGGCCGCTTTCGAAGCCGCCTTCCCCATCGTCTCGCACAACGGTTTTGTGGAGATGAAGTTCCTGGAATACAACCTGGCCAAGCCCGCTTTCGACGTGCGCGAGTGCCAGACCCGCGGCCTGACCTTCGCGTCGGCCGTGCGCGCGCGTGTGCAGCTCATCATTTACGACCGCGAGTCCTCGACGCCGCAGAACAAGGTCGTGAAAGAAGTGAAGGAACAAGAGGTGTACATGGGCGAAGTGCCGCTCATGACGACCAAGGGTTCGTTCATCATCAACGGTACCGAGCGCGTCATCGTGTCGCAGCTGCACCGTTCGCCGGGCGTGTTCTTCGAACACGACAAGGGCAAGACCCACAGCTCGGGCAAGCTGTTGTTCTCCGCTCGCATCATTCCCTACCGCGGCTCCTGGCTGGACTTCGAGTTCGACCCGAAGGACGTCCTGTACTTCCGCGTCGACCGCCGTCGCAAGATGCCGGTCACCATCCTGCTCAAGGCCATCGGCCTGAACCCGGAATCGATCCTGGCGAACTTCTTCGTCAACGACAACTTCCGCCTGATGGACAGCGGCGCGCAGATGGAATTCGTGGCCGAGCGCCTGCGTGGTGAAGTCGCCCGTTTCGACATCACCGACAAGAGCGGCAAGGTCGTCGTTGCCAAGGACAAGCGCATCACCGCGCGTCACACACGTGATCTGGAGCAGTCCGCCACCACCCACATCAGCGTGCCGGAAGACTTCCTGGTTGGCCGTGTGGTGGCCCGCAACATCGTCGACCCGGACACCGGCGAGATCATCGCCAAGGCCAACGACGAGCTGACCGACGCCCTGCTCAAGAAGCTGCGCACCGCCGGTGTGCAGGACCTGCAGTGCATCTACACCAATGAACTCGACCAGGGCGCCTACATCTCGCAGACCCTGCGCATCGACGAAACGACCGACGAGTTCGCTGCCCGCGTGGCCATCTACCGCATGATGCGCCCCGGCGAGCCGCCGACCGAAGACGCCGTGCAGGCCCTGTTCCAGCGCCTGTTCTACAACCCGGACACCTACGACCTGTCGCGCGTGGGCCGCATGAAGTTCAACGCCAAGATGGGTCGCAACGACCCGAACGGCCCCATGGTGCTGACCAACGAGGACATCCTCGCCGTGGTCAAGATCCTGGTGGACCTGCGCAATGGCCGCGGCGAAGTGGACGACATCGACCACCTGGGCAACCGTCGCGTGCGTTGCGTCGGCGAGCTGGCCGAGAACCAGTACCGTGCCGGCCTGGCCCGTATCGAGAAGGCCGTGAAGGAGCGTCTGGGCCAGGCTGAACAAGAGCCGCTGATGCCGCACGACCTGATCAACTCCAAGCCGATTTCCGCGGCCCTCAAGGAGTTCTTCGGTGCATCGCAGCTCTCGCAGTTCATGGACCAGACCAACCCCCTGTCCGAGATCACGCACAAGCGTCGTGTCTCGGCCCTGGGCCCGGGCGGTCTGACCCGCGAGCGCGCCGGCTTCGAAGTGCGTGACGTGCACGTCACCCACTACGGCCGTGTCTGCCCGATCGAGACCCCCGAAGGTCCGAACATCGGCTTGATCAACTCCCTGGCCCTGTACGCCCGCCTCAACGAGTATGGTTTCATCGAGACGCCCTACCGCCGTGTGGTGGACGGCAAGGTGACGATGCAGATCGACTACCTGTCGGCCATCGAGGAAGGCAAGTACGTCATCGCCCAGGCCAATGCCACGCTGGACAAGGATGGCCGCCTGACCGACGAGCTGGTCTCGGCCCGTGAAACCGGCGAGTCCATCCTGTGCGGTGCCGAGCGCATCCAGTACATGGACGTGTCGCCCGCACAGATCGTGTCGGTAGCCGCCTCGCTGGTTCCCTTCCTGGAGCACGACGACGCCAACCGCGCGCTGATGGGCGCCAATATGCAGCGCCAGGCCGTGCCGGTGCTGCGCCCCGAGAAGGCCTTCGTCGGTACCGGTATCGAGCGCGTTTCGGCGGTCGACTCCGGCACCGTGGTCACCGCCAACCGCGGCGGCGTGGTCGACTATGTCGACGCCACCCGCGTCGTGATCCGCGTGAACGACAACGAAGCCTCGGCCGGTGAAGTGGGTGTGGACATCTACAACCTCATCAAGTACCAGCGTTCCAACCAGAACACCAACATCCACCAGCGTCCCATCGTCAAGAAGGGCGACAAGCTGGCCAAGGGTGACGTGATCGCCGACGGCGCATCGACCGACCTGGGCGAACTGGCCCTGGGCCAGAACATGCTGGTGGCCTTCATGCCCTGGAACGGCTACAACTTCGAAGACTCGATCCTGATCTCCGAGCGCGTCGTCGCCGAAGACCGCTACACCTCGATCCACATCGAGGAGCTGGTGGTCATGGCACGTGACACCAAGCTCGGCGCCGAGGAAATCACCCGCGACATCCCCAACCTGTCCGAGCAGCAGCTCAACCGCCTGGACGAGTCCGGCATCATCTACGTGGGCGCCGAAGTCATGCCCGGCGACACGCTGGTGGGCAAGGTTACCCCGAAGGGCGAGACCACGCTGACGCCGGAAGAAAAACTGCTGCGCGCCATCTTCGGCGAGAAGGCGTCCGACGTGAAGGACACCTCGCTGCGTGTGGACCAGGGTTCGCAGGGCACCGTGATCGACGTGCAGGTCTTCACCCGTGAAGGCATCACGCGCGACAAGCGCGCCCAGCAGATCATCGACGACGAGCTCAAGCGTTACCGCCTGGACCTGAACGACCAGCTGCGCATCGTGGAAGCCGACGCCTTCGACCGTATCGAGAAGCTGCTCAACGGCAAGGTCGCCAACGGCGGCCCGCAGAAGCTGGCCAAGGGCAGCAAGATCGACAAGGCCTACCTGGCCGGCGTCGAGAAGTTCCACTGGTTCGACATCCGCCCGGCCGACGACGAAGTCGCCAGCCAGCTGGAAAGCATCAAGAACTCGCTGGAGCAGACCCGCCACAGCTTCGACCTGGCTTTCGAAGAGAAGCGCAAGAAGCTCACGCAGGGTGATGAACTCCCTGCTGGTGTTCTGAAAATGGTCAAGGTCTACCTGGCCGTCAAGCGTCGCTTGCAGCCGGGTGACAAGATGGCCGGCCGCCACGGCAACAAGGGCGTGGTGTCCAAGATCGTCCCGGTCGAAGACATGCCCTACATGGCCGACGGCACGCCGTGCGACATCGTGCTCAACCCGCTGGGCGTGCCTTCGCGCATGAACGTGGGCCAGGTGCTGGAAGTGCACCTGGGCTGGGCCGGCAAGGGTATCGGCCAGCGCATCGGCGACATGCTGCAGGCGGAAGCCAAGGCGGCCGAGCTGCGCAAGTTCCTCGAGACGCTGTACAACACGTCCGGCCGCAAGGAAGACCTGAGCAAGCTGAGCGACGCACAAGTGGTGGAGATGGCCGGCAACCTGTCGACCGGTGTCACCTTTGCCACGCCGGTGTTCGACGGCGCCTCGGAAGAGGAAATCCGCAACATGCTCAAGCTGGCCTACCCGGAAGAGGTCGTCAAGGCCAAGGGCCTGACCGACGCCCGCACCCAGGCCCGCCTGTTCGACGGCCGTACCGGCGAGCAGTTCGAGCGCCCGACGACCATCGGCTACATGCACGTGCTCAAGCTGCACCACCTGGTGGACGACAAGATGCACGCCCGTTCGACCGGCCCCTACTCCCTGGTCACCCAGCAGCCGCTGGGCGGCAAGGCCCAGTTCGGCGGCCAGCGTTTCGGCGAAATGGAAGTGTGGGCACTGGAAGCGTACGGCGCCGCCTACACGCTGCAGGAAATGCTCACCGTCAAGTCGGACGACGTGCAGGGCCGTACCAAGGTCTACGAGAGCATCGTCAAGGGCGAGCATGCCATCGAAGCTGGCATGCCCGAGTCGTTCAACGTGCTGGTCAAGGAAATCCGTTCCCTGGGCCTGGACATCGAGCTCGAGCGCTCCTAATTCGCAAAGGATAGAGTCATATGAAATCCCTACTCGACCTGTTCAAGCAGTTCACGCCGGATGAGCATTTCGATGCCATCAAGATCGGCCTGGCCTCGCCCGAGAAGATCCGTTCCTGGTCTTTCGGCGAAGTGAAGAAGCCGGAGACCATCAACTACCGCACCTTCAAGCCCGAGCGTGACGGCCTGTTCTGCGCCAAGATCTTCGGCCCCATCAAGGACTACGAGTGCCTGTGCGGCAAGTACAAGCGCCTCAAGCACCGCGGCGTGATCTGCGAGAAGTGCGGCGTTGAAGTCACGCAGACCAAGGTGCGCCGCGAGCGCATGGGTCATATCGACCTGGCCGCGCCCTGCGCCCATATCTGGTTCCTGAAGTCCCTGCCGTCGCGTCTGGGCCTGGTGCTGGACATGACGCTGCGCGACATCGAGCGCGTGCTGTACTTCGAAGCCTATGTGGTGACCGATCCCGGCATGACCCCGCTGAAGAAATTCAGCATCATGTCCGAGGACGACTACGACGCCAAGGTCAAGGAATACGGTGACGAGTTCACCGCCAAGATGGGCGCCGAAGGCATCAAGGACCTGCTGCAAGGCATCGAGATCGACAGCGAGATCGAGCGTCTGCGCGGTGACCTGACCGGCTCCGAGCTGAAGGTCAAGAAGAACGCCAAGCGCCTCAAGGTGCTCGAGGCCTTCAAGAAGTCCGGCATCAAGCCCGAGTGGATGGTGCTGGAAGTGCTGCCCGTGCTGCCGCCGGACCTGCGTCCGCTGGTGCCGCTGGACGGCGGCCGCTTCGCCACAAGCGACCTGAACGACCTGTATCGCCGCGTCATCAACCGCAACAGCCGCCTGCGTCGCCTGCTCGAGCTCAAGGCGCCCGAGATCATCGCGCGCAACGAGAAGCGCATGCTGCAGGAAGCCGTGGACAGCCTGCTGGACAACGGTCGTCGCGGCAAGGCCATGACGGGCGCCAACAAGCGCGCGCTCAAGTCCCTGGCCGACATGATCAAGGGCAAGAGCGGCCGTTTCCGCCAGAACCTGCTGGGCAAGCGCGTCGACTACTCTGGCCGTTCCGTCATCACCGTGGGCCCGACCCTCAAGCTGCACCAGTGCGGCCTGCCCAAGCTGATGGCCCTGGAACTGTTCAAGCCTTTCATCTTCTCGCGCCTGGAAGCCATGGGCATCGCCACCACCATCAAGGCGGCGAAGAAGGAAGTCGAAACCGGCACGCCGGTGGTGTGGGACATTCTGGAAGAGGTGATCAAGGAGCACCCGGTGCTGCTGAACCGCGCACCGACGCTGCACCGCCTCGGCATCCAGGCCTTCGAGCCCATCCTGATCGAAGGCAAGGCCATCCAGCTGCACCCGCTGGTCTGCGCCGCTTTCAACGCCGACTTCGACGGCGACCAGATGGCCGTGCACATCCCGCTGTCGGTGGAAGCGCAGATGGAAGCCCGCACCCTGATGCTGGCCTCCAACAACGTGCTGTTCCCCGCCAACGGCGAGCCCTCCATCGTTCCTTCGCAGGACGTGGTGCTGGGCCTGTACTACACGACCCGTGAGCGCACCAACGGCAAGGGCGAAGGCATGATCTTCGCCGACACGACCGAAGTCCAGCGCGCGCTGGACAACGGCCAGGTCGAGCTGACTGCCCGCGTGAACGTGCGTCTGACCGAGTGGACCAAGGACAAGGACACGGGTGAGTTCGTGCCCGAGACCAAGCTGGTCGAGACCACGGCCGGCCGTGCGCTGCTGTCGGAGATCCTGCCCAAGGGCCTGCCCTTCAGCAACATCAACAAGGCGCTGAAGAAGAAGGAAATCTCCAAGCTGATCAACGTGTCCTTCCGCAAGTGCGGCCTGAAGGAAACCGTGGTGTTCGCAGACAAGCTGCTGCAAAACGGCTTCCGTCTGGCGACCAAGGCCGGCATCTCGATCTGCATCGACGACATGCTGGTGCCGAAGGAAAAGCACGAGATCATCGAGTCGGCCGAAAAAGAGGTCAAGGACATCGAGCAGCAGTACACCTCGGGTCTGGTGACTTCCGGCGAGCGCTACAACAAGGTGGTGGACATCTGGGGCAAGGCTGGCGACAAGGTCTCCAAGGTCATGATGGACCAGCTGCGCACCGAGAAGACCACCGACCGCCACGGCAAGACGGTGGACCAGGAGTCCTTCAACTCCATCTACATGATGGCCGACTCCGGCGCGCGCGGCTCCGCTGCGCAGATCCGTCAGCTGGCCGGCATGCGCGGCCTGATGGCCAAGCCCGACGGCTCCATCATCGAGACGCCCATCACGGCCAACTTCCGTGAAGGCCTCAACGTGCTGCAGTACTTCATCTCCACGCACGGCGCCCGTAAGGGCCTGGCCGACACCGCGCTGAAGACGGCCAACTCGGGTTACCTGACCCGTCGTCTGGTGGACGTGACGCAGGACCTGGTGGTGACGCAGGACGACTGCGGCACCAGCGAAGGTTCGCTGATGCGCGCCATCGTCGAAGGCGGCGAGGTGATCGAGTCGCTGCGTGACCGTATCCTGGGCCGCACCGCGGCCGAGGACGTGCTGCATCCGGAATCCCGCGTCGTGCTGGTGAACGCCGGCAGCATGCTGGACGAGGACATCATCGAGGAGCTGGAAGCCGCCGGCGTCGACGAGGTCAAGGTCCGCACTGCGCTGACCTGCGCCACGCGCTTCGGTCTGTGCGCCAAGTGCTACGGCCGTGACCTGGGCCGCGGCGGCCTGGTCAACATGGGCGAGGCGGTCGGCGTGATCGCGGCCCAGTCGATCGGCGAGCCGGGCACGCAGCTGACCATGCGTACCTTCCACATCGGCGGTGCCGCTTCGCGTGCGGCCATCGCCTCCAGCGTGGAAGCCAAGTCCAACGGCATCATCGGCTTCAACGCCACGATGCGCTATGTGACCAACAGCAAGAAGGAACTGGTGGTGATCGCCCGTTCCGGCGAGATCGTCATCCAGGACGAGCATGGCCGCGAGCGCGAGCGTCACAAGGTGCCTTACGGCGCCATCCTGACGGTCAAGGCCGACCAGCAGATCAAGGCCGGTACCATCCTGGCCAACTGGGACCCGCTGACGCGCCCGATCATCACCGAGTTCGCCGGCAAGGCGCATTTCGAGAACGTCGAGGAAGGTCTGACCGTGGCCAAACAGGTGGACGAAGTCACCGGCCTGTCCACCCTGGTCGTGATCGACCCCAAGCGTCGCGGTTCCGTCAAGGTCGTGCGTCCGCAGGTCAAGCTGATCGACGCCTCGGGTAACGAGGTCAAGATTCCCGGCACCGACCACTCGGTGACCATCGGCTTCCAGGTCGGCGCCCTGATCCAGGTGCGTGACGGCCAGGACGTCGGCCCCGGCGAAGTGCTGGCCCGTATCCCGATCGAAGGCCAGAAGACGCGCGACATCACCGGTGGTCTGCCGCGTGTGGCCGAACTCTTCGAAGCCCGTTCTCCCAAGGACAAGGGCATCCTGGCCGAGGTCACGGGCACCGTGTCCTTCGGCAAGGAGACCAAGGGCAAGGTCCGCCTGCAGATCACCGATCCGGAAGGCAAGGTCTGGGAAGAGCTCGTGCCCAAGGAAAAGAACATCGTGGTGCACGAAGGCCAGGTGGTCAACAAGGGCGAGAGCATCGTTGACGGTCCGGCCGATCCGCAGGACATCCTGCGCCTGCTGGGCATGGAAGAGCTGGCGCGTTACATCGTGGACGAAGTCCAGGACGTCTATCGCCTGCAGGGTGTGAAGATCAACGACAAGCACATCGAGGTGATCGTTCGCCAGATGCTGCGCCGTGTCGTGGTCGAGGCCCCTGGCGATTCCGGCTACATCGGCGGCGAGCAGGTCGAGCGTTCGGAGATGCTCAACACCAACGACGCCCTGCGCAAGGAAGGCAAGATCCCGTCGACCTACACCAACCTGCTGCTGGGTATCACCAAGGCTTCCTTGTCCACTGACAGCTTCATCAGCGCCGCCTCCTTCCAGGAGACCACGCGCGTGCTGACCGAAGCCGCCATCATGGGCAAGCGCGACGAGTTGCGTGGCCTGAAGGAAAACGTCATCGTCGGCCGCCTGATCCCGGCGGGTACCGGCATGGCCTACCACGACGCCCGCAAGATCCGCGAGAACATGGACGAGGCCGAGCGCCGCGCCATCGCCGACGCGGAAGCGGCCGAACTGGCCCAGAGCAGCGAAGGCGCCGCCACCGAGTAAAACCGGTCGCGCCCCACGCGTATGCCCCAGGTGCTTGCAGCGCTTGGGGCATTTTTTTGCCTGTCTCAGGACAGAATACGGCCATGACGAGGATCGATGCATGAGTGATACCGGGCAGGCCCCTGCGCTGTGGCGCCAGCTGCAGGCCGGCGCAGCCGCACTGGCGGCTATCCGCGCCGGCACCTCGGGGACGGCGGCCATCGAGGCCGTGCCCGCGCTGCTGCGCCCCGGCGTGCAGGCGCTGGTCTACGCCGCCCTGCGCGAACTCGGCCGCGCCGAGGCCTTGCGGCGCCTGCTGGCCCCGCGCAAGCCGCCCCCCGCGGCCGATGCGCTGCTGTGCCTGGCGCTGGCGCTGGGCTGGCGCGAGGACGGGCCCTATGAGATCCATACCCTCGTCAACCAGGCGGTGGAAGCGGCCAAGCGCACCGAGGCCATGCACGCCCAGGCCAGCTTCGTCAACGCCTGCCTGCGCCGTTTCCTGCGTGAGCGCAGCGCCCTGGTGGCGCAGACGGACACCGACCCCGTCGCGTGCTGGAACCACCCGGCCTGGTGGATCACACGACTGCAGCGCGAGACGCCGCAGCATTGGCAGGCGATCTTGCAGGCCAACAATGTCCAGGCGCCCATGACGCTGCGGGTGAACCTGCGCCAGGGCAGCGTGGCCGACTACCTCGATGCCTTGTCGGCCGCCGGCTTCAGCGCTCGCCGCAATGGTGCCCAGGGGCTGACACTGGCCGCACCCGTGCCGGTGCAGCAGCTCCCGGGTTTTGCCCAGGGGCGGGTGTCGGTGCAGGATGCGGCAGCCCAGCTGGCCGCCCCTCTGCTGCTGCAGGGCCTCGCGCATCGCACCGGGCTGCGCGTGCTCGACGCCTGCGCCGCCCCCGGCGGCAAGACCGCCCACTTGCTGGAGCTGGCCGATGCCGAGGTGACGGCCCTGGACATCGATCCCCAGCGCTGCCAGCGCATAGCGGACACCTTGCAGCGCCTGGGCCTGCAGGCCCGCGTGCTGGCGGCAGATGCGGGCACACCCGAGCGCTGGTGGGACGGACAGGCGTTTGACGCCATCCTGCTCGACGCACCCTGCACCGCCTCGGGCATCGTGCGCCGCCACCCCGACGTGCGCTGGCTGCGCCGTGAAAGCGACGTGGCCCAGCTCGCGGCGCAACAGGCGCGCCTGCTCAAGACGCTCTGGCCGCTGCTCAAGCCGGGCGGACGATTGGTGTACTGCACCTGCTCGGTGTTCCGGGCCGAGGGCGAGGATCAGGTCCGGGCGTTTCTTGCACACAACAGAGAAGCCAGTTTGCTGCCTTCGCCCGGGCATTTATGGCCCTCCATGTCGCGGAGAAGCGCCGCGGTCACGGACAATCAGAGCAGTGACCACGACGGCTTTTATTACGCACTGCTGGAAAAGGGCGCGGGCTGACCTGTCCGTGCTGCTGGCCTGCGCCCTGCTGGGCGTGTCGCCGCTGGTCCTGCACGCCCAGCCGGCCGTGGCCGAAGTCACCCAGATGGACCTGAGCCGCAGCGGCGATGGCGTCGAACTGGCGGCCACCGTCAAGTTCCAGCTGCCGCCGGCCGTGCAGGATGCCCTCTACAAGGGCCTGCCGGTGATCTTCGTCGAGGAAGCCGAGGTCTATCGCGAGCGCTGGTACTGGCTGGACAAGCGCGTGGGCGGCGCCCAGCGCCACATGCGCCTGGTGTTCCAGCCGCTGATCCGCCGCTGGCGACTCACTGCAGGCGCCGGCCCGGTCAGCGGCAGTGAGGGGGGCGTGGCCCTGGCGCAGACCTTCGACACGCTGGACGAGGCCCTGGGCGTGATCCGGCGGGTTTCGGGCTGGCGCATTGCCAACCTGTCCGAGCTGGAGGCCGGGGTGCAGCATCGCTTCGAATTCCGCTTCCGCCTGGACATCACCCAGCTACCGCGCCCGCTGCAGATCGGTGCCCTGGGGGAGAGCGACTGGCTGCTGGCCGTCAGCGCGAGCAAGCGCCTGCAGCCGGAGAGCCTGAAGTGACAACGCCTGCTTCGGGCGCCAATGCGCGCCTGGAACGGCAGAAGTCCAAAGCCCTGCGCTGGACCCTGGGCGTGGTGCTGGCCATCGTCGTGGCCATCGGCCTGGTGCTGCTCTTCCTGCTGACCCAGGCCACCGACAACCGACAGATGTACGAGCGCAATTACGCGCGCCTGTTCACGCTGAACGTGGTGGTGGCCGTGGTGCTGCTGGCCGTCATCAGCTGGGTGGCCTGGCGCCTGCTCAAGCGCCTGCGGCAGGGGCGCTTCGGCAGCCGCCTGCTGGTCAAGCTGGCCGCTGTCTTTGCGCTGGCCGGTTTCGCGCCCGGTCTGCTGATCTACGTGGTGTCCTACCAGTTCGTCTCGCGCTCGATCGAGAGCTGGTTCGACGTGCAGGTCGAGGGCGCGCTCGAAGCCGGCCTGGGTCTGGGGCGGGCCACGATCGAGACGCTCTCCAACGACCTGGCCAGCAAGACGCGCGCTTCGGCTGCGCAGCTGCAGGACACGCCCGACGTGGTGGCCGGCCTGATGCTCGAACGCCTGCGCGAGCAGCTCGAGGTGCGTGACGCGACGCTCTGGAGCAGCAACGGCCAGGTGCTGGCCAGCGTGGGCGAGTCGCGCTTCCAGCTCAACCCCGAAAAACCGGTGCCTTCGCAGTTTCGCAGTGCGCGCACCCAGCGCGCCGTGACCTGGGTCGAGGGCCTGGAAGACGGCAGCGCCATGGCACCGGCGCAGGCGCGCATCAAGGCCCTGGTGCTGGTGCCGCGCACCGGGCTGGACATGCTGGACGAGCCGCGTTTTCTCGTGGTGACCCAGGCCTTGCCCGAGACCCTGGTGGCCAACGCCCTGGCCGTGACCGAGGCCCACCGTGAGTACCAGGAGCGCGCCCTGGCACGCCAGGGCCTGCGGCGCATGTACATCGGCACGCTCACGCTCAGCCTGTTCCTGGCGGTGTTTGGCGCCGTGCTGCTGGCCGTGGTGCTGGGCAACCAGATCACGCGGCCCTTGCTGCTGCTGGCCGACGGCGTGCGCCAGGTGGCCGCCGGCGACCTGACGCCCAAGGCGGCGCTGCAGGGGCGCGACGAACTAGGCGGCCTGACGCGATCCTTTGCCGACATGACCCAGCAGCTGGCCGACGCGCGTGGCGCGGTGGAGAGCAGCATGGAGCAGGTCAATGCTGCGCGCGAGAATTTGCAGACCATCCTGGACAACCTGACCGCCGGCGTCATGGTGCTGGATGCGCAGGGCGTGATCCGTTCCGTCAACCCCGGTGCCACGCGCATCCTGCGCGTGCCGCTGGCGGCCTGGGAGGGCAAGCGCCTGGCGGACATCGAGGGCTTGGCCGACTTCGCCAGGAACGTGCAGCAGCAGTTCGACCGTTTCGTGGAGGAACGCGCCGAACACGCGCTGGACCACTGGCAGCAATCCTTTGAACTCGGCCCTCCCTCGGGCTCGCCGGCGGCCGGCACCAGTGAGGGAAGCACGCTCACCCTGGTGGCGCGTGGTGCCGAGCTGCCGGGCAAGGACTGGCTGCTGGTGTTCGACGACATCTCCGAGATCGTCTCGGCCCAGCGTGCCCAGGCCTGGGGCGAGGTGGCGCGCCGCCTGGCGCACGAGATCAAGAACCCGCTCACGCCCATCCAGCTCTCCGCCGAGCGGCTGGAGAAGAAGCTCAGCGGCAAGGTCGAGCCGGCCGAGCAGACCGTGCTCACCAAATCGGTCAAGACCATCGTCGACCAGGTCGACGCCATGAAGCGCCTGGTCAATGAATTCCGCGACTACGCGCGCCTGCCCGCTGCCGAACTCAAGCCGCTGGAACTCAACGCCCTGGTAGGCGAAGTGATGCATCTCTATGGGGGCGACGGTGCCCGCGTGCCGGTGCGCGCCGATCTCGACGAGCGTTGCCCCCGGGTCATGGGCGACGCCCAGCAGCTGCGCCAGGTGCTGCACAACCTGGTGCAGAACGCGCAGGACGCCACTGACACCGCCGGGCGCAGCGGGCCGGAATTTCCCGTCATCGTGCGCACCCAATGGGTCGAAGCCAGCGGCCGCGTGCGCCTGAGCGTGCTGGACTGGGGCGTGGGTTTCCCCGAGGCCATCCTCAAACGCGCCTTCGAGCCCTACGTCACGACCAAGGCCAAGGGCACGGGCCTGGGCCTGGCCGTCGTGAAGAAAATTGCCGACGAGCACGGGGCCCGGATCGACCTGGCGAATCGCCTGGCCGAGGATCAGGTGGTGGGGGCGCAAGTATCGTTATCATTCGCAGTGGAGAAACCGGCCCCGGCCTGAATCCCGCCCGAACTACGAGAGACCCGCGTTCACATCATGGCAAACATACTGGTAGTCGATGACGAGCTAGGCATACGCGACCTGCTGTGGGAAATCCTGAACGACGAGGGCCACACCGTCGAAGTGGCCGAGAACGCGGCGCAAGCGCGTGCCGCCCGCCAGCGTGAGCGCCCCGACCTGGTCCTGCTCGACATCTGGATGCCCGACACCGACGGGGTCACCCTCCTCAAGGAATGGTCCACCACCGGACTGCTGACCATGCCCGTCATCATGATGAGTGGCCACGCCACCATCGACACCGCCGTGGCGGCCACCAAGATCGGCGCCCAGGCCTTCCTGGAAAAACCCATCACCCTGCAAAAGCTGCTCAAGGCGGTGGAGCAGGGCCTGGTGCGCAACGCCCCGCAGCCGGCGGCACCTTCCCTCGCTGGCGGCCAGCCGCCAGTGGCCGGTGGCGAGACCCTGGCCGGCCTGGGCCAGCCCCTGATGGCCAGTGTCGAAACCGGCCCGCAGGCACAGCAGAACTTCCAGCTCGACAAGCCGCTGCGCGAGGCGCGCGACGAGTTCGAGAAGGCCTACTTCGAGTACCACCTGGCGCGCGAAAGCGGCTCCATGACCCGCGTGGCCGAAAAAACCGGCCTGGAGCGCACCCATCTCTACCGCAAGCTCAAGCAGCTCGGCGTCGACCTGAGCCGCGGCAAGCGCAACAGCGTCTGAGCCCGGCCGGAAGGCCGCCGGAGTGCTGCTATAATTCCATCTCTCCAGGCCCGGTAGCTCAGTTGGTAGAGCAGCGGATTGAAAATCCGCGTGTCGGTGGTTCGATTCCGCCCCAGGCCACCAGAATCTCTCGGAAAGCCATCCTCAGGGGTGGCTTTTTTGTTTTCCCGCACCGGGCCTTGTCGCCTCCGAGCTGTGCGGTCCCTGTTTCCAGCGTCTGCCATCGGCCCACCAGGCGATGCCCCAGCCGCACCCTGGGCTCACGCTCATCACCTATCAGGAGCCCTCCATGGCCATCGACAATTCCGTGCACGAGCACGCCGAGCAGGTTGCCAGCGTCATGAGTGCCATCTGCACCCGCACGCTGAACCATTTCGCCGAAGAAGCCAAGATCAACGGCGAGAGCCTGAAAGACGCCTTCGAGCGTTACGAGATCGATTACGCCTGGCACGTGCTGGGGTCCGACCGCCTGCGCGACGCCACCCTGGCCTGCCTGGCCGAGCGCCACAGCCACGTGGCCACCGATGCGCAGCGCGCCACCCTGGCCAGCATCCTGAAATCGGCCTCGGCAGCCCAGGCGCCCGACTTGCTGATGAGCTTTGACAACGAGGTGCCTGAACAGCTGGCAGACACCTTGTGTGCTGTCTGGACGGGGCGCACGCCGAGCCCTGCCACCGCGCAAGCCGCCTGAGCAAGCAGCCCCACAAGGGGCTTTTTTATTGCTGCCGAGGAGGGCCGGCCTGTCGCCCAGGCGCGCAGCAGAAAACCGGGAACCCTGCCATCATGGGACACACGGGCCGGTGGCGGCCCCTTCAAGATCCCATGGCCCTTCCCCATTCCCTGACCACCGCGCCCATCCTCCCCACCCTCTGGCGGCTCAGCGTGCCCAATATGTTCGCCATGGTGGCCACGGCCCTGGTGAGCGTGGCCGAGACCGTGTACGTGGGGTTGCTGGGCACGCCGGCGCTGGCCGGCATGGCGCTGGTCTTTCCGCTCATCATGCTGCAGCAGATGCTGTCGGCCGGCTCCATCGGTGGCGGCATCTCGGCGGCCGTGAGCCGGGCCATCGGTGCCGGCCAGCAGGCCCGGGCCGATGCGCTGGCCCTGCATGCCGTGATCGTCAGTGCGGTGCTGGGGCTGTTCTTCAGCGCGCTCATCCTGCTCTGGGGGCGGCCCCTGTTCGCGCTGATCGGCGGGCAGGGCGCGGCGCTGGAGCAGTCCCTGTCCTATGCGCACATCGCCTTTGCCGGGGCCCTGAGCATCTGGCTGGCCAATGCCCTGGCCTCGGTCATCCGCGGCGCGGGCAACATGAAAACGCCGTCGCTCACCCTGCTGGGCGTGGCCCTGGGGCAGATCATCCTGGGCGGCCTGCTGGGCCTGGGCTGGGGGCCGGTGCCCCGCCTGGGCATGGCCGGCATCGCGCTGGGGCAGGTCATCGCCTTCAGCCTGGGGGCGCTGTATCTCTACCGCCACCTGCGCTCGGGCCAGGGCCGCGTGCGCCTGGTGTTCTCCACCCGACTGCTGGCGCGCGGCCACTTCCACGACATCCTCAAGGTCGGCGCCGTCGCCAGCATCTCCTCGCTGCAGACCGTGCTGACCATCCTCATCATCACGCGCATCGTGGCCGGGTTTGGCACCGAGGCCCTGGCCGGTTACGGCATCGGCGCGCGTCTGGAGTTCCTGCTCATCCCCGTCACCTTTGCCATCGGCGTGGCCTGCCTGCCCCTGGTGGGCATGGCCCTGGGCGCGGGCCTGGTGGCGCGTGCGCGGCGCGTGGCCTGGACGGGTGCCAGCCTGGCCGCCGCCATCGTCGGCGGCCTCGGCCTGCTGGTGGCGGTTTTCCCCGATGCCTGGTCGCGGCTGTTCACGGAACAGGCGCAGGTGATCGCCTACGCGGGCAGCTATTTCCGCTGGGTCGCGCCCGCCTACGGCTTCTTCGCCTTCGGCCTGTGCCTGTACTTTGCCGCCCAGGGCGCGGGCAAGCTGCTGGGCCCGGTGCTGGCCGGCACGCTGCGCCTGCTGCTGGTGGCCGCGGGCGGCTGGCTGCTGGTGCACCACGAGGTGCCGGTGGCGGGCATGTTTGCCCTCATCAGCGCGGCCATGCTGCTGTACGGCCTGGTCACGGCGCTGGCGGTGTATTACGTGCGCTGGGGCGATTGAGTCGCTAGGGGCTTGTACCGTGTCGCCGTTGGCGGTGATCCCTGTAAAGTGGTCTCGACCAAGCAACCACGACGGAGACACCATGGACGAGAACCCGAAATACAAGGCCGGCCTGGCCGTGCGCAGAGCCGTGCTGGGCGACGAATACGTCAACAACTCGCTGGCCAACGCCGACGAGTTCATGGCGCCGATACAGCAGCTCCTGACCGAGAACGCCTGGGGCGAGGTCTGGGTACGCGACGGCCTGCCGCGCAAGACGCGCAGCATGCTCAACCTGGCCATGCTGACGGCGCTCAATCGCCCGAATGAACTCAAGCTGCACATCAAGGGCGCCCTCAACAACGGCGTCACGAAGGAGGAGATGTGCGAAATCTTCCTGCAGGCGGCGATCTACTGCGGCGCACCGGCCGGGCTCGACTCCTTCAAGATCGCGCAGCAGGTGTTCAAGGACGAAGCCGCCAAGGCGGCCAAACCCTGAGGAGCGCGCCACGACATCATGGTTGCCGACCCTGGGCCTTGTGCTCGCCGTCGCCCTGTTCGTGCCTTCGAAGACGCCGGCCGCACAGGTGCAGCAGCTCAACCGCGAGGTGCAGGCCGCGGTGAACTCGGCGGTTTACCAGTCCACCAGGCTCAGGCCGATGCTGAGCACGGTGCGCCCGCGGTTGTAGTCCACCAGCGAATCGCCGTAGCCGTTGAACAGCTGCACATGCATGCGCAGCCCGCTCGGGCTGCCGTTGCGGTTGGCCTCCCCCAGGGTCTGCAGCCACTCCAGCCGGTAGGAGCCGTTGGCGGGGCTGGTCATGGCGTGGCGCAGCGTCAGCAGCAGGGTGTTGTCCTTGTTGACCTGCCAGCCGCCGGTGACTTCGCCGCGGCCGATGAGCTGGTCGATCTCCGGGTTGTCGTCGATCTCGTCGCCATCGGGGATGCGGTTCCACAGGCGGGCGGTCACCGTGAAACGCTCGCCCTTTTCCATGCCCGCCATCAGGATGGCGCGGTTCCAGCTGCGCGACAGCGGCAGGCTCTGGCCGTTGGACTGGTGGTTGAAGCTCACACCGCCGTAGCGCAGCCGCCAGCCGCCTGGCAGCTCGGCCGGCAGGGGCACGATGTACATGATCTCGGGCTCGTGGTCCGTGGTGCGGAAGGGCCGCGAGATCGAGCCGCTGAAGAGCTGCCAGTAGGACTGCTGCGTGTAGCCGAACCACAGGGAATCACGCCCCCCGAAATGGCTGACCGGCAGCAAACCCTGGCCGACCTTGGTGCGCACCGAGAGCTGGATGCGCCCCTCGTTGATGAGGTAGGGCGTTTCACTGCTGGCGCTGTGACCGGCCGTGGGCGAACTGGGCGCCCGGTTGACCGTGTCCGAGTGGATGTACGAGAGGCTGATGGGGCGGTAGCCGCGGATGTTGAAGCGGCCGCAGTCGCTGCCGTCTTCCAGCTCCCAGTAGCGCGAAAGGGCCGACTGCGGGCCGCTGCGGCACTCCGGCGGCCGGGGCGACGCGCTGGTCTTGCCGCCGGGTTCGGCTGGCGCGGCTGCCGGGGGGGTGGCGCCGGTTTGCGCAGGCTGGCCCTGCTCCTGCACCCAGCGGTCGTAGCAGGCCAGGCGTGCGCTCGCGTCCTGGGTCTGTTGCGCGCATGCCTGCCAGCCGCTGGCCGGCGATGGATCGGCTGCCTGGGCCCAGGCCGACACGGCCCCGCCCAGCAGCACCAGCCCTGCCCATGCCCGCCGCAGGCTCATGCAGCATCTCCCGCCAGGGCCTGGGCGGCCGCCGTGTCCAGCGCCTTCTTGGCGAACTCGGCGCGCAGCGCGCGCAGCTTCTCGCGCGGGTCTTCGCGGGTCGTGGCCTGGTTCAGCGCCATCTCGGCGATGAAGCGGCTGGGCTGCACGCTGACCATCTCGCGGCCCTTCTTGCGTTTCCTGGGCCAGCTCACGGCCAGCGAGCGCTGCGCGCGTGTGATGCCCACGTACATCAGGCGGCGCTCCTCCTGCAGGCGCAGCGCCACGCTCTCGTTGACGGCCTCGTGCTCGCGCGTGGAGCCGCCCAGGGAGTCGGCGCCCTCGTCCAGCTTGAAGGGCAGCATGCCCTCGGTCACCCCCACCATCATCACGTGGGGCCACTCCAGGCCCTTGGCCGCGTGCAGGGTGGAGAGGGTCACCACATCCTGGTCCTTGTCGCGCTCGCTGATGGTCGAGAGCAGGGAGATGGTCTGCGCCACTTCGAGCAGCGACTTCTTTGCACTGGCCAGCGTCACGCCGGCCGTGTCGTCGATCTCGCCGCCGCAGCGCTTGGCCATCCAGTCGCAGAAATCCAGCACATTGGTCCAGCGCGAGGCGGCCAGCTTCTCGCTGTCCTCGCCGTCGTAGAGGTGCTTCTCGTAGCCGATGTCCTTGAGCCAGTCCATCAGGAAGGCCATGGCGTCTTCGGCGCCTTCGGTGTGGCGGGCGCGGTATTCGAGGTCGTTCACGTAACGGCCGAACTCGTGCAGGCTGCCCACCGCGCGCGCGTTCAGCACCGAGGGCAGGGAATTGGAGAACAGCGCTTCGAACAGGCTCAGCTTGTACTGGCCGGCAAAGGTGCCCAGCTGCTGCAGGGTCTGGTGGCCGATGCCGCGCTTGGGCGTGGTCACGGCGCGCAGGAAGGCCGGGTCGTCGTCGTTGTTGACCCACAGGCGGAACCAGGCGCAAAGGTCGCGGATCTCGGCGCGGTCGAAGAAACTCTGGCCACCCGAGACCTTGTAGGGGATCTGCGCCTTGCGCAGGGCCTGCTCCAGCACGCGGGCCTGGTGGTTGGCGCGGTAGAGCACCGCGAAGTGGCGGAACTCCTTGTGCTGCGATTCCGAGCGCAGGCTCTGGATGCGCGCCACCATGCGCTCGGCCTCGTGTTCCTCGCTGTCGGCGTCCACCACCCGCACCGGCTCGCCCTCGCCCAGCTCGCTCCACAGGCGCTTGGGAAAGAGCTTGGGGTTGGGGCCGATCACGTTGTTGGCGGCCTGCAGGATGGCGCCGGTGGAGCGGTAGTTCTGCTCCAGCTTGATGACCTTGAGGGTGGGGAAATCCACCGGCAGTTTTTTCAGGTTGTCCAGCGTGGCGCCGCGCCAGCCGTAGATGGACTGGTCGTCGTCGCCCACGGCGGTGAAACGCGCGTCCCGCGGGTCGGGCGGCACCAGCAGCTTGAGCAGGTCGTACTGCGTGGCATTGGTGTCCTGGTACTCGTCGACCAGGATGTGGCCCATGATCTTCTGCCACTTGGTCCGCACCTCGGCGTGGTCGCGCAGCAGCTTGAGCGGCAGGCCGATCAGATCGTCGAAGTCCACGCTCTGGTAGGCCGTCAGGCGCTCCTCGTAGCGCGCCATGATGCGCGCGGTGATGCGCTCGTTGTCGTCCTTGGCGATGGCCTCGGCCTGCTCGGCGTTCAGCCCCATGTTCTTCCACAGGCTGATGGTCCACTGCCACTGGCGCGCGGTGGCCGCGTCGGTGCTGCCGCCGGCGTCCTTCAGGATGCCGGTGACGTCGTCGCTGTCCAGGATGGAGAACTTCGGCTTCAGGCCCACGGCCTCGCCGTCTTCACGCAGCAGGTGCACGCCCAGGGCGTGGAAGGTGCAGATGCGCACCTCTTTCGCGGCCTTGCCGATCAGGCCCTTGGCGCGCTCGCGCATCTCGGCCGCCGCCTTGTTGGTGAAGGTGATGGCCGCGATGCGCCTGGGCTCCAGCCCGGCCTGGATCAGGCGGCCGATCTTGTGGGTGATGACGCGGGTCTTGCCGGAACCGGCGCCGGCCAGCACCAGGCAGGGACCCTGCAGGAAATTGACGGCGTCCTGCTGCGCGAGATTGAGGCCGTGGGAGGGGGATGACGACATGCGTGATGAAAAAACTGATCAGGTCGATGATAGCGGGGTGTTCGCTTGGCCTCGGAGGATTAAAGATTATTTGACGTCATGACAGTAAATATGCAAAATTTAAGACTATGACTGTTGATGCATCCAGTTCTTTCGGGCGGTTTGCCATACTGGCGCCCTACAACCCCTGGTGGCAGGAGGACGTGGAGGCCTTTGCCAGTGTGCCCGCGTTTCGGCGCGATGTGTTTGACGATTTGTACGCGGATGTGAAGCAGCTGCCGCAGATGGTGTCGCTGACCGGCCCGCGTCGGGTGGGCAAGAGCACTTTGCTGCAACAGTGCATCCAGCAACTGATCGCGGACGCGCCCGATGGGCAGGCCCAGGCCCGGCGCATCGTCTACTTCTCGATGCAGGATCCAGGGCTGGAGTTGCCTGGCTTTGATGCAGACCGCTTCTTCAACGAACTGGTAGCGGCTGCTGCCCTGGCGGCCAAGCAGGGGGTGACCTATCTCTTTCTCGACGAGATCCAGCGCTTTCCGCGCTGGGAGTTGTATCTCAAGAAATTCTACGACCTCAAGACGCCGGTGCGTTTCATCGTTTCGGGCTCGGCCAGTGCGCCCATCTTCAAGAAATCACGCGAGAGTTTGCTGGGGCGCATCAAGGATTACCACGTGCTGCCGTTCAGTTTTCGGGAGTGGTGGAGTTGCCCGCAAAGCGGCCATTTGAGTCCAACTGGCAAACCAGCAGACCGTATCGGAAAGATATTGGGAAAGGTTGGTCGGATTTATCAGCAGCAGAATGCACAAGACTTAGTTGAGTCACTTGGTGCAACCCATGAGTTTGATCAGTACCGAGGAAAAGTTGAGCAATTCCTTTTCGAAGGCGGCTTCCCCGAAGTCTGGAACCTCCCCACCTTGCTCGCCAAACAGGAATACCTCTACCAAAACCAGGTCGAGCGCGTGATCTTCGAAGACCTGCTGGTGGCGGCCGAATTTCGCAAACCCGAGATGCTGCGTCGTTTCTACCTGGGCCTGCTCAAGGACCCGGGGCGCGAAAGCAATCTCTCGGCCGTGAGCAAGGAGATCGGCTTGGCACGCAGCACCATCGAAAGCTATTTCCCTTTGCTTGAAGCCACCGATCTGGTCTGGCGCCTGCACAAGCACACCAGTACCAAGGCCACGCCCAAGGCTGGCAATTTCAAGACCTATCTGGTGGATCTGGCCGTGCGCAATGCGGTGATGAAACTCAGCCAGGAACAGATGGTGGCGGACGCCACCCTGATGGGGGCTTATGCGGAGAACGTGGTGGCCAACCATCTGCGGCGCTGGCCTGGGTTGGTTGAGCTGGGCTATTGGCGGCGTAATGACGACGAGGTTGATTTCATCGTGGACCTGGGGCACAGCTCGATAGGCGTGGAGGTCAAGTACCGCAACCAGATCCAGGACAAAGAAGTGCTCAAGGCTGCCCGGCTCGCGCAGCAGTTGGGCTGCGAGGCTTGCGTCGTGGTGAGTAAGAGCGCGGTACCGCAGGTCGATGTGGAACGGTTGACCGCACAAGCACCGATTCCTTTGGCTGTGGTGCCTTTGGCTGCCTTTCTGATGCTCTTCTGATCGCGGACAATCCCGGCTGTGCTTCAAATCTTCTCGGTCACCTTCCCCTTCTTCGCCCTTGTGCTCTGCGGCTACCTGGCCGCGCGGCGGCGCATGCTGCCGCTGGAGGCCATCCCCGGCCTGAACGGCTTCGTGCTGTTCTTCGCGCTGCCCTGCATGCTCTACCGCTTCGGCGCCAGCACCCCGATCGCGCAGCTGCTCGACTACTCGGTCTTTGTGGTGTGGCTGCTCTGCGGCCTGGTCATGGTGGGCTTCACCATCGCCGTCACCCTGAGCGACCGCATCCGCTGGAACGACGCCTCGTTTGGCGCCCTGGTGGCGGCCTTCCCCAACACCGGTTTCATGGGCGTGCCCCTGCTGGTGGCCCTGCTGGGGCCGTTGGCGGCCGCGCCCATCATCGTGGGCATGCTGGTGGACATGGTCATCACCACCTCGCTGTGCATTGCGCTGTCGCGCCTGGACGGGGCCGACAAACACGGCACCACCGTGGCGCTCAAGAATGCCCTGCGCGGCATGCTGACCAACCCCATGCCCTGGGCCATCCTGCTGGGCGGCCTGGCCTCCTACGTCCAGCTCGAACTGCCCGGCCCGGTGCACAAGACCGTGGGCCTGCTGGCCGACGCGGCCAGCCCCGTGGCCCTGTTCACCATCGGTGCCGTGCTCGCGCGTTCGCAGATCCTCACGGTGGAAAGCAAGCACCCGCCCATCCCCCTGCGCGACTACGTGCCCGTGGCCGTCTTCAAGCTGCTGCTGCACCCCCTGCTGGTGCTGCTGGTGGGCGTGGGCGCCGTGCAGATGGGCGTGCCGCTGAGCCGCTTTGCGCTCACCGTCATGGTGCTGGCCGCAGCCCTGCCCAGCGCCAGCAACGTCTCGCTGCTGGCCGAGCGCTTTGGCGCCGACAACGGGCGCATCGCCCGCATCATCCTGGTCTCCACGGCCGTGGCCTTCCTGAGCTTCTCGGGCGCGGTCGGCCTGATGACCTGAGCCGGGCCCCTCTGCATCACTCCCGTCATGCGCGACGCGGGTCATGCAGAGGTCTCTAGGGTAAATACCTATGATTGTCCATCCATGAATAGCCACACCCTATTCAATAGATATTGCAAATCAAATGGCCGTTTAAATAGAAAGATCCTAAAGTCAACGCACTTTCACGCAAGGAGTGCCATCATGAAAAAGAACCTGACCCCTGCCAGCCATCGCCAGCCGGTCTGGATCGAATGCCTCGCCGCCCTGGCGATGGCCAGTTGAGCTCTTCCTGCCTGAAGTTTCCATCCCAACCCCAAGGAGAAGACCATGTCCAATGAAGCCAAGTGCCCCTTCCATGCCGCCGGCGGTGCCCGTGCCACGCACGGCGCCCAGTCCAACGCCGACTGGTGGCCCAAGCAGCTCAACCTGTCCATCCTGCACCAGCACCAGCCGGCCTCCAACCCCATGGACCCGGACTTCGACTACGCCGAGGCCTTCAGCAAGCTGGACTACCAGGCCCTCAAAAAAGACCTGGCCGCCCTGATGACCGAATCGCAAGACTGGTGGCCGGCCGACTGGGGCCACTACGGCGGCCTGATGATCCGCATGGCCTGGCACGCCGCCGGCACCTACCGCACGGCCGACGGCCGCGGCGGCGCCAACACCGGCAACCAGCGCTTTGCGCCCCTGAACAGCTGGCCCGACAACGGCAACCTGGACAAGGCGCGCCGCCTGCTCTGGCCGATCAAGCAGAAGTACGGCAATGCCATCTCCTGGGCCGACCTCTTCATCCTGGCCGGCAACGTGGCCATGGAAACCATGGGCTTCAAGACCTTTGGTTTCGGTGGCGGCCGGGCCGACATCTGGGCGCCGGAAGAGGACATCTACTGGGGCGCCGAGAAGGAGTGGCTGGCCACCAGCGACAAGCCCGACAGCCGCTACAGCGGCGAGCGCCAGCTGGAGAACCCCCTGGCCGCCGTGCAGATGGGCCTGATCTACGTGAACCCGCAAGGGCCGGACGGCAAGCCCGATCCGGTGGCCTCAGGCCGCGACGTGCGCGAGACCTTTGCGCGCATGGCCATGAACGACTACGAAACCGTGGCCCTGGTCGCCGGCGGCCACACCTTCGGCAAGATGCACGGCGCGGGCGATGCGGCCCTGGTCGGCCCCGAGCCCGAGGCCGCGCCCATGGAGGAAATGGGCTTTGGCTGGATCAACAAGCACGGCAGCGGCAAGGGTGGCGACACCACCACCAGCGGCTTCGAAGGCGCCTGGAAGCCCAACCCCACCCAGTGGGACATGGGTTACCTCAAGGTGCTGTTCAAGTACGACTACGAGCAGATGACGACGGCCGCCGGCGCCATCCAGTGGCGCGCCAAGAACGTCGCCCCCGAGGACATGATCCCCGACGCACATGATCCGTCGAAGAAGTACGCGCCCTCGATGACCACGGCCGACCTCTCGCTCAAGTTCGACCCGGCCTACGAAAAGATCGCGCGCCACTTCCTGGCCCACCCCGACGAGTTCGCCGACGCCTACGCCCGCGCCTGGTTCAAGCTCACCCACCGCGACATGGGGCCGAAGAACCTCTATCTGGGCCCCGAGGTGCCCGCCGAAGACCTGATCTGGCAAGACCCCATCCCGGCCGTCAAGCACGCGCTGATCGACGCCAGGGACGCCGCCGCGCTCAAGGCCCAGGTGCTGGCCTCGGGCCTGCCGGTGGCCGAGTTGGTGTCGACCGCCTGGGCCTCCGCCTCCACCTTCCGCGGCTCGGATCGTCGCGGCGGTGCCAACGGTGCGCGCATCCGCCTGGCCCCCCAGAAAGACTGGGAAGCCAACCAGCCGGCCCAGCTGGCCAAGGTGCTGGCCGTGCTCGAAGGCATCCAGAAGGCCTTCAACGCCAGCGCTGCCGGTGGCAAGCAAGTGTCCCTGGCCGACCTGATCGTGCTGGCCGGCAACGCCGGCGTGGAAGCCGCCGCCAAGGCCGCCGGCCAGCCGGTGGAGGTGCCCTTCACCCCCGGCCGCGCCGACGCCACGCAGGAGCAGACCGACGCCCAATCCTTCGCCGTGCTGGAGCCGGTAGCCGATGGCTTCCGCAACTACCGCAAGAAGGCTTACAGCGTCTCGCCCGAGGAAATGCTGCTCGACAAGGCGCAGTTGCTCACCCTGTCCGCGCCCGAGATGGCCGTGCTGGTCGGTGGCCTGCGTGTGCTCGGCGCCAATGTGGGCGGCAGCAAGGCCGGTGTGTTCACCCAGCGCCCGGGCCAGCTGACGAACGACTTCTTCGTCAACCTGGTCGACATGTCCACCGCCTGGAAGCCCACGGGCGACAACGCCTACGAGGGTAAGGACCGCAAGACCGGCGCCGCCAAGTGGACCGCCACCCGCGTGGACCTGGCCTTCGGCTCCAACTCGCAACTGCGCGCCATTGCCGAGGCTTATGCACAGGACGACAGCAAGGCCAAGTTCGCGCGTGACTTCGTTGCGGCCTGGACCAAGGTGATGAACCTGGATCGTTTTGATCTGAAGTGATCCGTCTTCGGGTAGATAGGACAAAGGCCACCTTCGGGTGGCCTTTGTCTTGGGGTGCAGAGTATGGCTGGCGGTGTCGGCTTGTTAGAAGATTTCGAGCGTCTGCAGGTTATAGCTTCAGGCTGACTGCAGTCTCTCGCCGCAAGCCAATTCAGGGGCGGCTCTAGACCAGTAGTTGCCATTCATCCTCCCTGTCATTGGTCTTGATTTGATGTATTCAGGCGCGGAACACTTCTTCCGCCATGTTGTCGAGCTTCTCCTTCACCGCTGTCCAGTTCGGCATGTGCCGAACCAGGGTCCGGTAGAACTTGGGGCTGTGGTTGTGGTGAAGCAGGTGGCACAGCTCATGGAGCAGCACGTAGTCGATGCACTCACGCGAAGCCTTCACCAGCAACGGGTTCAGTGTGATGCGCCCTGAGGGTGAGCAGCTGCCCCATTGCACGGTCATGAACTGCAGGCGCGTTGGTGGAGGCTGCTTGACCCATCGCAGAGGTAATGCGACTGCCGTAAGTCGGTCAGCAAAAACCTCCCGCGCTCGCTGCCGATACCAGGCATCCAAGGCTGCCTTGATCGCGGTCGGTGCTTGTTCGGGCGTCGTCACGGTGATGAACGCGCCGCGCATCCGAGCCTCTGCCTTGGCCCCTGCGTCGATAACGACCTTCAGGCGATAGCGTCGCCCCAGATAGTGCAGTGATTCACCGCTCACATATTCCCGAGGCAGTACATGGGCCAGTCGTGCCCTGGCTGCGTCCACATACCGGCTGATCCAGCGGGCCCGTTTTTTCACCGCCACGAGCACATCTGCCAGAGGCGCGATGTCCGGCGCATCCACCAGCACGCGTGCGTCTGGCTCCACATGAATGGCAACGCGCGTCACGATGCGCGACGGTTGACGACGAAGACTGAATGCAATAACTTCATCGCCATAGGCGATGCGGTGCTGTGAGACGCGTTCAGTGACTTGCATGCTCAAGACTTGTTCAGCCCGACACGCGTGATCTGGATGACTTGCTCCACCACCAGCTTCGCGTTGTCCAATCCCAACGTGCCAAACAGCAGGGGCAGCAAGCCTTTGCGGATGGCGGCTTCGATGTTCTGTGGGTTGAGTGAGTTCTCTGCCACGGCGTCCCGCACCATGGTGTCCATCGCAATCGCCTGTTGCACCAGCTTGTCCGTCGCCTCGCCACTCAGTGCGGCAAAGGCCTCGTCCCCCAGCACCAGACGAATCGCGCCAAAGTAGGCTTTCGCGTGGGGCTTGTCCGCCAATGCACCCGGCATATCAGGGGTTGCTCGGGCATCCAGCTTTTCCTCAAAGGACTTGAACAGCGCGTACTGTTGAAGCGGATGGTCGAACATGGCCTCTGCTTCGGCGATGGCCTGGCGCAGCAGTTCGCCAAACACCTTCTGCGCATAGGGGTCGGCCGCCAGTTCCTGCTCGATGGTCTTGCGTAGCCGGGTGCGAATCATGTCGGTCTCGTTGCGCGTTTTCTCTTCCGACCAGTCCTTCGGGTCTTCTGCTTGCCCCAACTGATGTACCAAATACACCCCTTCAGGTTCTCGCACCTCTGTGCCGATGACCTGCTTGTCCACCAGTTTGCGGATTTGCTCTTCGTAGACGCTGTAATCCACGGTCTCCATGGCATCACGGCGGGCGGTCTGGCGCAGCTCGGTGAAGAAGCGGAGGTCGGCCTTGTACCGGGCAATCTGTGCCTCAGAAAAACTCTTGTCTTCAAAGAAGCTGCGTGATGAAAGCGCGGTCTGCAAGCACAGGCCGAAGGCAGTCAGTGCCTCGTAGAAGTCGTCGCGCAGCTTCTGCCGCTCGTCGTACTCCTCGCCGTCGCTGCCCTTCACGAACTTCGGTGCCAGCACCTGCCGGTACTGCTCACGGTCGAGCTTGTTGGTCACCGAAGTGAAGAACGACCACAGCGCATCGTGCAAGGCAGGCAGGCGCTTGTACTCCGTGCTGAAGGGGTGATACAGACCCTCCAGGTCGCTGATGTCAAAGCCGCCTTGCGTACGGGCTTCCAGGTCCTGGTAGGCGCGGATGGCGGTGTCGAGTTCCTTCAAGATGCCTCTGTAATCCACCAGCACGCCGTACCGCTTGGCGTCATGCAGGCGGTTGACGCGTGCCACGGCCTGAATCAGGTTGTGCCCTTTCAGCGGCTTGTCGATGTACAGAACCGTGTTGCGGGGCTCATCGAAGCCAGTCAGCAGCTTGTCCACGACGATCAGCAAGTCGGGGTCGCCGTCCGTGCCAAAGTCATTGATCACCTGTTTCTCATAGGTCTCTGCATCGTTGCCGCAGGTGGCCATGGCCTGCTTCCACCACTTCTGCACCTCGGGCAAGGTGTCCTCGTCCACATCGGAATTGCCTTCGCGGGTGTCCGGGGCCGAGATCACCACCGCACTGGTCACCAAGCCGGTGTCGTCCAGCGACTTCTTGTAGCGAATGGCGTCGAGCTTGCTGTCGGTGGCTACCTGGCCTTTCAGGCCGAGCCCCAGCTTCTTGATGTTCTCGTTGTAGTGGGTCGCAATGTCCCAGGCAATCAACTCAATGCGGTTGGCAGCGCCGTAGATGGCGCCTTTCTTGGCAAACTTCTTTTTCAGGTCGGTGCGCTGGGCATCGCTCAAGTTGCTGGTGATCTTCTCGAACCAGCGGTTCACAGCCTCTTCGTTGATGTCCAGCTCGGGCACACGCTCTTCGTAAAGTAGCGGGGCCACGGTTTCGTCCTCCACCGCACGTTGCATGGTGTAGGCGTGCACGATAGGGCCGAACTTGTTGGCCGTCTTTTCGTTCTTGAGCAAAGGGGTGCCGGTGAAGGCGATGTAGGCTGCCTTGGGCAGCGCCTTCTTCATGCGCTCATGCGTCTCGCCGCCATGGCTGCGGTGGCCTTCATCGACCAGCACGATCATGTCGGCAGAGTCGTTGCGGCACTCCGGCAGCTTGGACGCTGTATTGAACTTGTGCACCAGCGTGAAGGTGATGCGCTCAGTGCCCTTGCCGATGCGCTGGGCCAGGTCACGACCAGACAGCGTGCGGCTCTTCTCGCCGTCTTTCTGCGTGGCGATGCTGGAGCCAAAGGCGCCGCCGCTCATGAAGTTGCGGGCGAGCTGGGTTTCCAGGTCAATGCGGTCGGTTACCACGACCACGCGGCATTCCTTCAGGGCATCGACCAACAGCAGCGCCTTGGTCAGGAACACCATGGTGAAGCTCTTGCCCGACCCCGTGGTGTGCCACACCACGCCACCCTCGCGGCCACCGCCTTGCGATTCAGGCTTCTTCTGGCTGATGCGCGCCAGCAGCGCACAGATGCCAAAGAACTGCTGGTAGCGGGCCACAATCTTGCCCACCTTGCGGTCGAACAACACATAACCGCGCAGGAATTCGAGCAACCGTGCCGGAGTCAACAGGCTCACCAGCAAGCGGTCCTGCTCGGTGGCCTGCATGGGCGCGCTCCACAACGTGTCGAAATACGCAGCCAGCGCGGCAGGTTTGCCCTCGAACAGCGCAGCGCGCACGTCGGACTTGAGAGCAGCATTTTTGAGCGCCTGCATGTGCGCCTCGTCAAACTCCTCTTCCCGCCACTTGGCCCAGAACTTGGCCGCCGTGTGCGTGGTGCCGTAGCGCCCCTCGGTCTGGCTGATGGACAGCAGCAGCTGGGCGTAGGCAAACAGGTTGGGAATCTCGTCTGGCCGCTGGTTGCGCAGGTGCTGGCTGATGCCCTCCGTCACCATCGCCTTGGCGGGGTGGCTGCCGCCGCCCGACTCGGGCCGCTTGGCCTCGATCACCACCAGCGGAATGCCGTTCACATAGGCCACCACATCGGGCGTGCGGTGGTGCGTGCCTTGAGCGGCCAGCACCTCCAGTTCTTCGGTCACATCCCAGCGGTTGGCTTCTGTCTGGGCCCAGTCGATCACGGGAATGGTGGGCTGGTGCTTCTTGCCATCGGGCATGAACTCCGTCACCGTGATGCCCAGCGCCAGCTTGCCGTACAGCCGCTCGTTGGCGGGCATCAGCCCCTCGGCCAGGCTCAGCGCCGACAACTCCCGCACGATCTGGTCGATGCCGCTGGGTGACAGCGGATACCACTGGCCCTTGTATTCGTAGCGCCGGGTTTGCAGCACCTCGACCAACCGGGGCTTGAGCAGCACCTCGCGCGTGCTGCCGCGCAGGGCCAGTGCCTGCGCCGTGGTGATGAAGTTCCAGCCCAGGTTGCACAGCAGGTACAGCGCGGGCAGATGGGCGCTGTACTGTTCGCGGGAGTTGGGCGTGGTGTTCATGCCTGCACCTCTGTTTCGGCTTCGGGCAACTTGACGCGACGCTTGCCGGTTAGGAGTTGGGACATGAGGGCGGCTTTCTCTCCTCTCATCAGGGCAAGCTGCCGATCATGGAGGTCTACCGCCGCCTGCAAGAGGTCTATCGCATCGGCAATGCGTACTTGCTCCGCCAGGCATGGAGCTTTAATTGAGATGCGCAGAAGGTCGGCTGGATTAACACGCCGAGCCTTCCGCCCGCCGTTAGCTAAACCAAGATGCGCAACATAGAAGGACTCTCTTGAGACGTAGTGCAGGAACCATCTGGGATCAACCCCATCGAGAAAGTCGAAGGCCGGCAAATCAAGCGTGCTCTCATAGCCATCCAACGGATCGGGGACGATGCCAAACGCGCCGTTCAAAAAATCGAGCTTGCTGTAGATGAACTGCCCTGCGGAGCGGCGGTAATACTGCGTCGATTCACTACCTAGCCGCTTCTCAGACTTGCCGACGACCCCTTTCCCATATAGCTTGACAGTGAGCTTCTTGGCCACATGGCCGCCTGAGCCCACCACACGGCTTTCTCGAATCATCTCTGACAACGGCTTGGGTTTCCATAGGCCGAAATTGCCAAACCGCTTGTGTCCACTAAGCACCGCGTTACTGAATTCTTCTGCCTGTTGGATGCTGTTCGTCAACTGTCGCTCAGCAATAGCAATAGATTGATCCCAGGTGGAGAGGATTTGGGCGATGCGGCGCTGCTCATCGGGGTTCAATGGGCATGGAAACTCAAACCCTCTGATGTCATTCGGACTGATGTGAGGAACCGCCGTCTCGGTTTTTTGCCCTCTCAGATGCTCGATGAACCGGTGCGTCTGTAGAACATGTGCCAGGTAACCTTGATCGAAATTCTTCTTCGCGCGAAGTCTGGCCACTCGCTGAACCAATAGCGAAGGTAAATCCTGCTGTCGAACAACGCTGCACTTCAGCCCGGCATTCACAATTGGACGATCCATCGCAAGGACGATGTCACCCGCTCGTATTTCATATCGTTGGAGAGCTTCGGCGTAGGGAGTTGCCCAGTGCTTAGCATCGTCCCAGCGTAGCGAGCCTTGAATGATGTTGTCTCCGCGAAGTAACCTTACTGCTGATTCCCCAGCTTCCACATAGTCTTCACTGCGGAACGCATTGCCAGTCAATAAGTCTGCGCATTCGTCGACTGTTTGTTTCTTCCATCCTTCAGGCAGCATCACGCCCCCCCTTCTTCTTAGGCGGTTGCGGCTCTGCTTCGACTACAAGCGTCTCACCCGCGCCACCCCGCCCTTCCAGCAAACGATCAAAGTCCGACTGGTACAGCCGATCCTGCACGATCCGGTATTTCTCGAACTCGCTCTCGGCGTGGGCTTTCGCGATCTCTGCCGTGACCTGGCCTGCGTCCTGCAGCACCTGCCGATCGGTGGCGGCGATGAAGCGGTTCAGGCGCGTCTCCCAGTCCTGCATGGTCATGGGGATCTGGCGCAGAGCCATGTCTTCGGCCAGATCCAGATAGGCGGACACCAGGCGCTGCAGTTGCGCCATTTCGCTTTCCGTCAGGTAGTTCTTGGCCACTACCACGTCAAATTTTTGAATCTTGCCCGCAGGGGCGTCTTTCCAGGAGGTGAGGCCCATGTGGTCTTTGCTGGCGTCGGCGCGGCTGTGGATGACCTCTGCCGCCGTCTGCCCGTGGATGGCCCAGTGCAGCTTGTTCTGCACGGTGGCAAAAAAACGCTGGGTGGCCAGGGCCTGGGCGTCGTAGTCGATGGCCGTGGCATAGAGATCGGTGATCTTCTGATAGAACTTGCGCTCGGACAGCCGGATTTCCCGGATGCGCTGCAGTTGTTCTTCGAAATACCGCTGGGTCAGGACTGAGCCATCGTTTTTCAGGCGCTCGTCGTCCATCGCGAAGCCCTTGAGGGTGAAGGACTCGACGATGGCGCTGGCCCATTTGCGAAACTGCACCGCACGCTCGGAGTTGACCTTGTAGCCCACCGCGATGATGGCGCTCAGGTTGTAGTGCAGGGTGTCGTAGCTTTTGCCGTCGGTGGCAGTTATCCGGAATTTCCGGATAACTGAGTCCTCTTGCAGTTCACGGTCGGCAAAGACTTTTTTCAGGTGCTCATTGATCGTGCGGACGTTCACGTCGTAGAGCTGGCCCATCATCCTCTGGCTCAGCCAGACGTTTTCGTCGGCGTAGATGGCCTCCACGCCGCCCTGGCCTGCAGCGGCCACGAAGGTCAGGTACTCGGCGGCCGATGAACGCGTGAGGCCGGGGGCGACTGTTATGGCCTTGGCGCCCGCCTTGCGGGAGGGGGCTTTGCGCTCATTCATAACCCAGCTCCTTGAGATAGACGGCCATCTGCGTTTCCAGGCTGGCCAGTTCGGCCTTGAGTTGCTCGCGCTCCTTGCGCACGGCCATCAGGTCGATTTCGGCTTCTTCCTCAAAGGTGTCCACGTAGCGCGGGATGTTGAGGTTGTAGTCGTTCTCGGCGATCTCGGCCGGGGTGGCGAGGTAGGCGTACTTGTCCACGCTCTGCCGTGCGGCGGCGGTGGTCAGGATGCGCTGCAAGTCGGCCTCGCGCAGCAGGTTCTGGTTCTTGCCGGCCTCGAAGTCGCGGCTGGCGTCGATGAACAGCACCTTGTCGTCGGCCTTGTTTTTGCGGAACACCAGTACAGCGGCGGGGATGCCGGTGCCGTAGAACAGCTTTTCGGGCAGGCCGATCACCACGTCGAGCAGGTTCTCTTCGATCAGCTTCTGGCGGATGCGCCCCTCGGCGGCGCCACGGAACAGCACCCCGTGCGGCACAACCACCGCCATGCGGCCGGTGCCGGGCTTCATGGTTTCGATCATGTGCAGGATGAAGGCGTAGTCACCCTTGGTGCGCGGCGGCAGGCCGCGGCGGAAGCGGCCGAACTTGTCGGCGTCAGCCCCCTCGAAGCCCCACTTTTCCAGGCTGAACGGTGGGTTGGCCACCACGATGTCGAAGTGCTTGAGGCTGGCCGCGCCGTCGAGCAGCTTGGGATTGCGAATGGTGTCGCCCCATTCGATGCGGTGGTTGTCCTCTCCGTGCAGAAACATGTTCATCTTGGCCAGCGCCCAGGTACTGCCGATGGCTTCTTGCCCATAGAGCGCGTACTTGCGTGAACCGGTGTTCTCGCGGATCAGGCGGCCGCATTTCATCAGCAGCGAGCCTGAGCCACAGGTGGGGTCGCAGATTTCGTCGCCCTCTTGCGGCGCCATCAGGCGTGCCATGAGTGCGGAGACTTCGGGCGGGGTGTAGAACTCGCCGGCCTTCTTGCCGCTAGTGGATGCAAAGTTCTTGATGAGGAACTCGTAAGCGTTGCCGATCACGTCGAGCTGACCGACGCGGCTGGGGCGCAAATCCAGCTCGGGCTTGGCGAAGTCTTCCAGCAGGTGGCGCAGGATGTCGTTCTTCTGCTGCTCGTCGCCCAGCTTGTTTTGGTTGAAGCTGATGTCCTGGAACACATCGCGCAGCTTGGTGATGTTGGCCTCTTCAATGGCATGCAAGGCCTTGTCGATGCGTTCGCCGTTGCCGGGGCTGTGCCGCAAGGTGTGCAAGGCATAGAAGCTGGCGCTGGCGGGCAGCACGAAACGCTCGTTCTTGAGCATTTCCTCAATCAACTCGGGGTGGTCGCCGTACTGCTTCTTGTAGGCGTCGTAGTGGTCTTGCCAGACATCCGACACGTACTTGAGGAACAGCATGGTCAGGACGAAGTCCTTGTAGATGCTCGGGTCCACGGTGCCGCGGAAGGTGTCGCAGGCGGCCCAGACGGCGGCGTTGATATCGTCCTGGCTGACAGAGGTGATTTCGGTGGTGGTGTCGTTCATGGTGTTGATTCCCTGGGTTGTTCAGTGAGCAGCCTGTGCGGCATGCGCCAGACCTTCCGCAAGCGCCTGGAGTTGTTGCTCGCGGTTGTAAATGAGTTGGTGCAGGGTGTGGCGCTCCTGACGGGCGAGGTCGGCCAGAGCCACGATGCGTTGCTGGTCTGCCAGCGACGGCAAGCACAGCGTGAGCGATTCCAGTACGGGTCGACGGATGCTCAACTGGCTGCTGCCTTCAGCTGCTTGTTGAAGCTGACGCTGGAATGGGGGTTGGTTGATCTGCCACGCCAGGAAGGCCGGCAGCAGCGGCGCCCGTGGCATCACTTGAAGCAGAAAGAAGTGTGGGCTGCACACGGCGGCACTGGGAGGCTCGTCAATACAGACAGCGTAGAACCTAGCGCCCTTGGAAACAAACAGCACGTCACCGGCTTTGAGCCAGTCTGGCTCCTTGCGGCCAGCGAGGGATGTGCGGATAACGCCTGACCAGTTCACCCCATGGTCGGGGTCAACGTCCTTCATCTGCACAGCCAGAGTGCCACCATCGGCCGACTCCTCGATAGAGCCGCGAAAGGGGTAGCCCCCCTGCAGGGAGGCCAATCCACCGATAGCAAAACTTTGTGCATCAATCGTCATGACGCATATTTTATACAAATTTTAGAAGGATGTTGGATTTATTTGCATCATATCGATTGATGCTGTTATTCTGGGTAGATTCGCGCCTATGTCGCATAGCCTGGCGTTGCAACGCCAGGACTTCTTCGGTCAAGCCCTCAGGCCTCTCTTCGGGCCGTAAGCTTCACGCTGGAATTCTCTTTGGGGGACTCCACCCTTAACGACGGGAATGAGCCCGAAGCCGTGAGTTCCGACCCCGAGCCTGGAGAACTGCAACCGCTGAGTCGGTTACGCCCGCCGAAGGATGGCCCGCAACGGCTCCTGTGCCGTCCGTCAAATCGTCAACGGATCCACATCCACCGCCCAGCGGATCAGCCCCTTGCCTTCGGGCCCCTGCCGTACGGCATGCAGCGTGTCATGCCAGCCCGCCAGAAAACGCTGCAGCGCCGCGCGTGAGGGCGATTCGATCAGCATCTGCGCCCGCTCCACATTCGCCACGCGCTGCACACTCATGGGCACGGCCGGGTAGAGCGTGACCTTGAGTAAGGCGGCCGCTTCTGTGCCCAAGGTGCTGGCCGCGTTCAGGAAGGCCTGCGCGGTCTCCTGCGTGCGCGCCTCGGCCCGCACCAGCGCCTGGAAGCTGTAGGGCGGCAGGCCGGCCTGTTCGCGTTCCTTGAGTTGCTGCGCGGCGAAACCCGGGTAGTCGTGTTTCTTGAGGTTTTCGTACAGCGGGTGCGTGGGGTGCTGGGTCTGCACCCACATCTCGCTCTGCGCGCTGATGCCCGCGTCACGCCCGGCGCGGCCGGCGGCCTGCATGAGCAGGCTGAACAGGCGCTCGGGGGCGCGGAAGTCACTGGAGAAGAGTGCGCTGTCGGGGTTGGCGGCGGCCACCAGGGTGATGCGGCGGAAGTCGTGGCCCTTGGCAATCATCTGCGTGCCCACCAGCACGTCCACCTCGCCGCTGTGCACCTGGGCCAGCTGGGCTTCGAGTTCGCCCTTGAGCTTGGTGGTGTCGGCGTCGATGCGGGCGATGCGCACCGGCGTGCCATCGCGCCGCTGCACGTCGGCCAGCAGTTCGGCCAGGTGTTCTTCCAGCTTCTCGGTGCCGCGGCCCATGGGGCGGATGTCGGGGCTGCCGCAGCCGGGGCAGGCACGCGGCACGCGTTCAGTGAAACCGCAGTGGTGGCAGCGCAGGGTGCGGTCCAGCTTGTGGAAGACGCGGTAGGCGCTGCAGTGCGGGCACTCGCTTTTCCACTCGCAGTCGCTGCAATGCAGCACCGGGGCGTAACCGCGCCGGTTCAGGAAGACCATGCTTTGCTCGCCCTTGGCGATGCGGGCCTTGATGGCGTCCAGCAGCGGGGGCGAGAAGACCGCGTGTTTGGGCTGGTGGTTCATGTCCACGCGCCGCACCAGCGGGAGCGCGCTGCCGTCACCCACGCGGCTGGGCATGAGCAGGCGCACATAACGCCCGCCTTCGGCGAGCGGGCGGCTGTGGTGCCAGGACTCCAGTGAGGGCGTGGCCGAACCCAGGATGACCTTGGCGCCTTCGAGCCGGCCGCGGTAGACGGCCAGGTCGCGCGCCGAGTAACGTGCGCCCTCCTGCTGCTTGTAGCTGGGGTCGTGTTCTTCGTCGACCACCACCAGGCGCAGTTTCGGCATGGAGGCAAACACCGCCATGCGCGTGCCCAGCACGATGCGCGCCGCGCCGCTGTGGGCGGCCAGCCAGCCCTTGAGGCGCTGCGGGTTGGTCATGCCGCTGTGCAGCGAGACCACCACCTCGGCGCCAAAGCGCGCGGCAAAGCGTTCCTCCAGCTGGGGCGTGAGGTTGATCTCGGGCACCATGACCAGGGCCTGGGCCTCGGGCTCGCGTTCCAGCAGCGTCTGCACGCAGCGCAGGTAGACCTCGGTCTTGCCGCTGCCGGTGGCACCGAAGAGCAAAAAGGGGCCGGCCTGGGCCTCGATCTGCGCCAGCACCTCGGCCTGCTCGGGCGTCAGCGTGGGCCGGCTGGCGGCGGGGGCGCCGCCGGCGGCCACGGCCGGGCGCTTGAGGCGGCGCGCCAGCTGTTCGCTGCTGAGTTCGCGCAGCTGGGGCGGCAGCGCGGCCAGGGCGATCTCGCCGGCGGCGCGCTGGTAGTAGCTGGCGGCAAAACCCACCAGCTGGCGCCAGGCGGCGCTGAGCGGGGGCAGGGCGGTGAGCGCGGTGGCGATGGGGCGCAGGCGGCTGGTTTCGACCTCGGTTTGCCCTTGCGATGCAGCATCCCAGACGATGCCCAGGGTCTCGCGCCGGCCCAGCGGCACACGCACCAGCGTGCCAGCCGCAAGTGCCGGCTCACTCAGATAACTCAGCGTGCCGGCCACCTGGCTGTGGGCCGGGGTCTGGACCAGGACGGGAAGCGGCTGCGTCATGCGAAGGAGGTGCTTGGGGCCAAGTCTTCATGCCGACTGTCGAAAGTCGCGCTAAGTGCTTGATCTGGAATGACTTTGAGAACGATCCAAGGTTTCTGTGGATAACTTTGTTGATAGCTTGTCATGAGCCGCGCCGAAGCCTTGAAAATCAAGGCTTTGCTCAAAATGCCCTCAAAAAAAGCAAAGAGCTAATTTCTTATAAATCAACAACTTACCGACGCTATTGGTTTTGTAGCAACAGTCACCCCCCGGGGGGCACTTTGGCGCACCGCAGCACGGATTTTGTGCATAAGTGAGTCTGCACTGAGCATTTTTGGGGCTGCCAGGCTTGGGCACCGGAATTCGGGAAAACCATGACGTGCCCGGTCTTGACGGTCTAGGCCCGCATCCGCCGCGAATGCGTGTGCACGGCTTCGACCAGCGCGGACACATGGTCCGGCGGGGTGTACTGGCTGATGCCGTGGCCCAGGTTGAAGATCTGCGTGGGGCCGCTGGCCTTGGGGTCGCGGTGCGGGGCGCCGAAGCTTTCCAGCACCTTCTTGACCTCGGCCTCGATGGCCGCAGGCGGGGCGAACAGCACATTGGGGTCGATATTGCCCTGCAGGGCCTTGCTGCCGCCGACCAGCGCGCGCGCCTTGCCCAGGTTCATGGTCCAGTCCAGGCCCAGCACCTCGCAGTCCAGCTGGCCCATCTGTTCCAGCCACAGGCCACCGCCCTTGGTGAAGACGATGCGCGGCACGATCTTGCCGTCCACGCCGTTGCGCTTGAGGCCGGCGAGCACGCGCGCCGTGTAGGCCAGGCTGAATTCCTGGAAGGCACCGTCGGCCAGCACGCCGCCCCAGCTGTCGAAGACCATCACGGCCTGCGCGCCGGCGTCGATCTGCGCGTTCAGGTAGGCGGCCACGGCGTCGGCGTTGACCTGCAGGATGCGGTGCATCAGGTCCGGGCGGCTGTAGAGCATGCTCTTGACCAGGCGATAGTCGTCCGAGCCCGCGCCCTCGACCATGTAGCAGGCCAGGGTCCAGGGGCTGCCGGAGAAGCCGATCAGCGGCACGCGGCCGTTCAGGGCCTTGCGGATGGAGGTGACGGCGTCGAAGACGTAACGCAGCTTGTCCAGGTCGGGCACGGCCAGCCTGGCGACCGCGGCCTCGTCGCGCACGGGCGTGGCAAAGCGCGGGCCCTCGCCTTGCGCGAAGGACAGGCCCAGGCCCATGGCGTCGGGCACGGTGAGGATGTCGGAAAACAGGATGGCGGCGTCGAGCGGGTAGCGCGCCAGGGGCTGCAGCGTGACCTCGGTGGCGTAGTCCACGTTGGTGGCCAGGCCCATGAAGCTGCCGGCCTTGGCGCGCGTGGCGCAGTACTCGGGCAGGTAGCGCCCGGCCTGGCGCATGAGCCACAGGGGGGTGTAGGCTGTGGCCTGGCGCAGGCAGGCGCGCAGGAAGGTGTCGTTTTGCAGGGGGGCGTAGCTGGAACTCATAGCCCCCGATTGTCGCAGGCTGGCCGGGCCCCCGGCCGGGCCGGCTACTGGGCCAGGCGCACTTCCAGGATCTCGAAGTCGATCGCTTCGCGGTAGATGCGGATGTCGTGCGTGGCCATGTAGAGCAGGATCTTGGGCGCCTGGTGGGCCACCACGCGGTGCGCGCCCACGCCGAACAGCACCAGGCCCAGGCCCAGCCAGGGGTAGCCGAAATAGGCCATGCCGATGCCGGTGCCGATGATGGGCAGGATGAGCGCGGTCAGCATCAGGCGGTGCTTGACGTACTTGCGCGCACGCTCCGGGTTGACGATGAGACGGAAACGCCCGGCGGGCAGGCCGGTGCGGAACTCTTCAAAAGGCACGTAGATCGGCTCGGGGCCGTCGACGATGCCGGGGGTAGCTGTCTCACTCATGGTTCTGGTTCTGTGCGTGGTCGATTTTCAGACAGCGATTCTGCACCACGCGCAGCCCGGCCTGGCGCGCCCGCTCTGCGGCGGCTGCATGTTCCACGCCCAGCTGCATCCACACGGCCTGCGCGCCGATGGCGACGGCCTCGTCCACGATGGGCGGGATGTCGGCGCTGTTGCGAAAGCAGTTCACCAGCGCGATGCGCTCGTGGCGCGCCGCTTCCGTCAGGCTGGGATAGACCGGCTCGCCCAGGATGGTCTGGCCGCTGGCCATGGGGTTGACCGGCACAATGCGCCAGCCGTGGGCCTGCATGTAGCGCGCCACCATGTAGCTGTCGCGGTGCGGCTTGGGCGAGAGGCCGACCACGGCCACCGTGCGGCAGTGGTCCAGAACCCAGCGGATGTCGTCGGCCTGGTCCATCAGCGGTAGGTGATGGGGCAGCCGTAGGGCCGGCTGGTGGCCACGCTCAGCGGCTGGCCGGCCAGCGCCTCCTTCAGGCCCTGGCGCACGTAGTTGGTGGCGGTCTGGATATCTTCCGCCTTGGTCGAGGGGATGCTGTCGATGGCGCCGGCATAGATGAGTTCACCGCGCGGGTTGAGGATGAACATGTGCAGCGCGCTGCGCGCGCCCATGGCCCGGCCCAGCGCGCCGCTTTCGTCCATCACGGCAGAGCTGGGCGCGGCCTTCTGCTCGGCCAGCCAGCGTGCCATCTGCTGCGGTGTCAGGAAGTCGGCGCTGCCGTCGGCGGTGGAGTTCACCGTGAGCCAGACCACGCCCTTGCCCCGGGCCTCGGCCTGCAGGGCCTGCATCTGGCCGCTGCGGTAGTGCTTGCGCACGAAGGGGCAGCCCGGATTGTTCCATTCGAGCACCACGTGGCGGCCGCGGTAGTCGCTCAGGCGGACCGGCTTGCCCTGCAGGTCGGTCAGTGCCATGTCGGGGGCGGTCTGGCCCAGGCCCAAGGCGGCCGAGGCCGGGCCCGGCAACAGAACGCTGCACAGGAAGAACAGGGCGGCGAGCAGGCGAGGTATCACGGTGAACTCCGGTGTTTCAGAGGGCGGCCAGTGCCTGGCGCACTTCGCCCACGCTCAGCACTTCGGACAGCACCTGGGGCGCACGGCCGGGGCGGTAGAAGACGTAGACCGGCACGCCGTTGCGGCCCAGCTGGGCCAGGGCGGCGGTGATGGCCGGGTCGCGCCGGGTCCAGTCGGCGCGCAACATCACGACGTTTTTGGCATCGAAGTCGGCGAGCACTTGCGCGTCGGCCAGCGTGGTCTGCTTGTTGTACTGGCAGGTCACGCACCAGGCGGCGGTGTAGTCCACGAAGACCGTCTGGCCACCGGCCAGCAGGGTCTGCACGCGTTCGGGACTCCAGGCCGACCAGCGTTCGCCGCTGGCCTGGCTGGCCGTGGTGTTCTCGATCTTGAACATGTAGGGGCCCAGGGCCCAGGCCGCCCAGGCGCCGGCGGCGACCAGCAGCGCGGCGATCACCGTGCGCAGGCGGCCCTGCAGCGTCAGCGCCCAGATCACGGCGCTGAGCGCGATCAGCAGGGTCAGCAGGGCGGCCGCGCCGTCCACGCCGCTTTGGTGGCCCATGACCCAGACCAGCCAGACCACCGTGACGAGCATGGGGAAGGCCAGAAGTTTGCGCAGCGCGTCCATCCACGCCCCCGGCTTGGGCAGCAGGCGCGCGAAGGCCGGCACGAAGCTGACAGTCAGGTAGGGCAGTGCCAGGCCCAGGCCCAGCGCGGCGAAGATCAACAGGGCCTGCGCGGGCGGCAGCGTGACGGCCAGGCCCAGCGAGGCGCCCATGAAAGGCGCGGTGCAGGGCGAGGCCACGGCCACGGCCAGCACGCCGGTGAGGAAGGCGTCGATCACCGGATGGCGCGCCTGGAAGGCCGCCAGCGAGCTGGGCGCGAACTGGCCGAACTCGAACACGCCGACCAGGTTGAGCGCAATGACGGTGAACAGCGCGGCCAGGGCGGCCACCACCCATGGGTCCTGTAGCTGGAAGCCCCAGCCCAGGCTCTCGCCGGCGGCGCGCAGGCCCAGCAGCAGCAGGCCCAGCAGCACGAAGCTGACGATGACCCCGGCGGTATAGGCCAGTCCGCTGATGCGGTGGCTGCGGTGGTCGTCGGCGTGGCGCGTGAAGCTCAGCACCTTGATGGCCAGCACCGGGAACACGCAGGGCATGAGGTTGAGGATGAGGCCGCCGATCAGCGCGCCCAGCAGGGCGGCGTAGAAGCCCAGCGGCGGCGCGGCCGCCGGCACTTGTGCGGCATTGGCGGCCAGGGCCGCCTGCAGCGCCGGCGAGAGGGCGGCCGGCGCGGCGCTGGCCGGCCAGTTGCCGTTGACCGGCAGCTCGATGCGCCAGCCCTGGCCCCCCTGGGTCAGCACCACGGGCAGCCGCGCGGGGCTGGCACTGCGTTGCGCCATGAGCGGCAGTTCAGCCGTCCACACGGCGCCCTGCCAGCGTTGCTGCCAGGGTGTCGAGGGGTTGATGACTTCGGCGATTTCGGGGAAGGCGTCGAGCGGCTTGCCCTGCAGGCTGGCGGGCAGGCCCGCAACGGTGAGCTTGAGGGTCTGGCCGTCGATCTGGATGCGGCTGTTCTTGCCGGCGTCCAACGCCCGGGGCTGGGCTTTCAGCGCGGCCTCGAAAGTGGGGCCATTCAGCGCGGTGGAGCCCTTGAGCGGAATGCGCAGGGTGTACTCGCCCTCCTCGGGGATGCACTCGGTCTTGCAGATCAGCCAGCTGGCGCGCAGCTTGACGGTGAGCTCGTCACCCAGCAGGGGCGGCTTGAAGTCGGGCGTGATGGTCAGCGGCACGGCCAGCAGCAGCGTGCCTTCATAACCGTAGTTGACCAGGGGACCGACCGAGATCTTCTTCGGGATGGGCCAGGCGATCTCGCCGGCCTGGACGCCCGGCGGCAGCGTCCATTCCAGCACGGTGGGCAGGCCGGAGTCGCCGGCGTTTTTCCAGTAGGTGTGCCAGTGTTCCTTGTGCGCGATCTGCAGGCCCACCCAGACCGGCTGGCCGGGGGACACGCCTTCAGGCGCATGGGCCAGCAGTTCGGTACGGGCCTGGTCGGTGGTGACGACGGCCTTCTGGGCACTCACCTGTGCACTGGCGTACGGAGCAAAGAGGGCGGCGGCGGCAAAGAGCGGGGCCAGCAGCAGGGAGCGCAGAAGCCGGAGAGAGGTCATGGGTACCAGGGTGGGGGAAACAGGTGGGAGTGCGCCAGACGGGTGCAAGTTCCCCGCAGACGCCAACCGCAGGGCGGGCAGCGCAGGCCAACCATGAATATAAGCCAGGGCTGAAAACCTTGAATTCCCTATGGGCCTCATAGACACTATCAAATTCCACGCCCGGGCCCGGGTCCGAATAATGCGTGGAGATGACCGCAGGCCGTCCATCCTGGCCTGTCCATGAAAAGCTCGATCCAAGGGAGATTCATGATGACGTCCAGCATGGAGGCGGTGTTGAGCCCCTGGGTGGCTCAACTCAAGTCCAGATCCAACCTGCCCCTGCTCGTGCAATGGGGCGAGAACCCGGCACCCGGTTCGGGCCTGCGCCTGGGCGATTTCAGCACCCCCAAGGTCGTGATCCGGGTGCGCAAGGCCAGCGCCGTGCCCCTGCTGCTTTCTCCCACACTGGACAGCCTGGGCGAGGCCTATGTCGAAGGCCTGATCGATGTGGAGGGCAGCGTGGACGACATCCTGGAGATGGCGCACCGCCTGGCCGAAGCCGGCAGCCGGAGCGAGAGTCGGCTCACGCGCATCGCCCGCCACTTCCAGCATACCCAGAAGAGCGACAGCGCGGCCATCCAGTACCACTACGACGTCTCCAATGCCTTCTACCAGGCCTGGCTGGACCCGCGCATGGTCTATTCCTGCGCCTATTTCGAGCATGGCGACGAGGGCCTCGAGGAAGCGCAGCTCAAGAAGATCGACCACATCCTGACCAAGGTGCAGCTGCAGCCCAAGCAGCGCCTGCTGGACATCGGCTGCGGCTGGGGTGCGCTGGTGATCCGTGCGGCCGAGAAGTTTGGCGCGCGCTGCACCGGCATCACGCTGTCGCAGCGCCAGTTCGAGCTGGCCACGGAGCGCGTGCGCGCGGCCGGCCTGCAGGACCGCATCGAGATCCGCCTGCAGGACTACCGCGACGTGCAGGGCCAGTTCGACCGCATCACCAGCGTGGGCATGTTCGAGCACGTGGGTCTCAAGCACCTGGAAGGTTATTTCGCCTGCATCAACGGCCTGCTGGCCGACGAAGGCTGGGTGCTCAACCACGGCATCACGTCCACCGACGTCAACGACGGCGAGACCGCCTACGGCGGCGGCCGCTTCATCGACCGTTATGTGTTCCCGCAGGGGGAGTTGCCGCACATCAGCACCGTGCTCAAGACCCTGCAGGCCGGCGGCCTGGAGGCGCTGGACGTGGAAAGCCTGCGCCGCCACTACGCGCGCACCACCGGGCTGTGGAGCCAGGCCTTCGAAGCGGGCGGCGCGACGCTGCGCGACATGGTGGGCGAGCGTCGCTGGCGCATCTGGCGTGTCTACCTGGCGGGCTGCCAGTGGGCCTTCGAGCACGACGAGATCTCGCTCTACCAGGTGCTGTGCCGCAAGGCGGGCCGTCCGGCCCGTGGCCTGCCCTGGTCGCGTCGCTGGATGTACCCGCATTGACCGGCGGCCCTGGTCCGGCCTTGCCTTGAGAGCCTTGCCCTAAGATAGGCGCATGGGCACATCTACCCCCGGTACCCCCCCGCGTTTCTGGGCTGACCTTTGCACGCGTGACTTCGCCTCACTCGACCTGGCGCGGGCCATTGCCGTGCTGCCGGTGGCCGCCACCGAGCAACATGGCCCGCACCTGCCGCTGAGCGTGGACTCGGATCTTGCAAATGGCGTGGTGGCCGCTGCCCTGCCGCACATTGCCGCGGATCTGCCCGTGCTCTTCCTGCCCACGCAGGCCGTGGGCCTGAGCCCCGAGCACCAGGCCTTCCCCGGTACGCTCACCTTGTCGGCGCACACCGTGATCAGCCTGTGGACCGAGATCGGCGAATCGGTGGCGCGCGCCGGCCTGAAGAAACTGGTGCTGCTCAATGCACACGGCGGTCAGGTCGGCGTGATGGACATCGTGGCGCGTGACCTGCGCGCGCGGCTGGGGATGCTGGTCTACAGCGTCAACTGGTTCAACCTGCCGCTGGGCGCGCAGGTCGAAGGCCAGTTCAGTGCCGAGGAGCACCGCTTCGGCATCCACGCCGGCCAGATCGAGACCGCCATGATGCTGGCGCTCAAGCCCGGGCGCGTGCAGATGGCGCTGGCGCGGAACTTTGCCTCCGCTTCGCAGCAGCGCGCGCAGGCCTTCCCCATCCTGGGCAACGGCAAGAGTGCCAAGCTGGGCTGGCAGATACAGGACTACAACTCGGCGGGTGCCGTGGGCAATGCGGCTGCGGCCACGGCCGAGCAGGGCCGCACCGTGCTCGATGCCGCCGGCCGCGCACTGGCGCAGCTGCTGGCCGAGATCGACCGCCTGCCGCCGGACACGCTGGCGACGATATGAATCCGGCCCACCCGGCTCCCGGCGCCCCTCTCACGGCCGAGCAGCGGCGCTTGCAGTCCCTGCAAAGTTATGGGGTGCTGGACTCGCCGCCCGAGGCGGGTTTCGACGAGATCGCACAGCTGGCCTCGACGTGGCTGGGGATGCCGATCGCGCTGGTCAGCCTGATCGATGAAGAGCGCCAGTGGTTCAAGTCACGCGTGGGACTGGACGCCGACCAGACGCCGCGCAGCCAGGCTTTCTGCAGCGTGGCCATCGAGCAGCCGGCGCAGCTCATGGTCGTTCCGGATGCCAGCCTGGACCCGCGTTTTCGCGACAACCCGCTGGTCACGGGGGAACCCCACATCCGCTTCTATGCTGGTGCACCCCTGGTCATGCCCGATGGCCAGGCCCTGGGCACGCTGTGCGTGATCGACCGGCAGGCCCGTGACTTCAGCGAGGCACAGCGCCAGACCCTGGCCCTGCTGGCGCGGCAGGTGGTGGCGCAGCTGGAGTTGCGCAAGAAGCAGTCCGAGCTGCAGCTGGCGGTGGACCGCTACCAGAAGCTGTTCGACCACACGCTCGACGGCGTCTTGCAGACGCGACCCGGCGGCGAAGTGCTGGCAGCCAATGCCGCCGCCTGCGCCATGCTGGGCATGAACGAGGAAGAGATACGCGAGCGTGGGCGCACGGGCGTGCTGGACCTGAGCGATCTCCGTCTGGCGCGGTTGCTGGACGTTCGCCAGCGTGAAGGCCAGGCCCGCGGCGAACTGCGCATGCGACGTGGCGATGGCACGCTGTTCGAGGTGGAGATCACCTCGGCGCTCTACCGCGACCATGACGGGCAATGGCTCAGCAGCATCGTGTTCCGCGACATCACCGAACGCCTGCGCTGGCAGCAGCAGCTGCAGGACCAGGTTGCGCTGCTCGACAACCTGGCCCGCCACGTGCCCGGCTCGCTGTACCAGTTCCGGCTGGATTCCCACGGCGACCTGAGCTTTCCCTTCGCCAGCGAAGGCATCCGCACGATCTATGAGGTCACGCCCGAGTCGGTGCGCGAGGACGCCGCACTGGCCCTGCAGCGCATCCATCCGGACGACTTGCAGCCCGTGCTCGACTCGATCCGGGTATCGGCCGAGACCCTGCAGCCCTGGCGCATCGAGTACCGGGTGATCCTGCCCGAGCAGGGCCTGCGCTGGCGCCTGTGCAATGCCCAGCCCGAACGTCTGCCCGACGGCGGTACCCTGTGGCACGGCTTCAACACCGATATCACCGAGCGCAAGGAGGCGGAGGCGCACACCTTCCGCCTGGCCTATTTCGACGCCCTCACCGGCCTGCCCAACCGCAGCCTGCTGCGCGACCGCATCGAGCAGGCGCTGGCGCAGGCACGGCGCAGCCACCAGTACGGTGCCGTGATGTTCGTCGACCTGGACAACTTCAAGCAGATCAACGATGCGCGCGGCCATTCGGTGGGGGATGACCTGCTGACCGAGGTGGCCAGGCGCCTGCAGGCCCTGCTGCGCGCCGAGGACACGGTGGCGCGCATCGGCGGCGACGAATTCGTGCTGCTCATCAACGAACTCGGCCAGGACGTGGAAGCCAGCGCCCGCGGGGCGATGGCCGTGGCCGAGAAGGTGCGCGCCGCGCTGGACCGGCCCTTCCTGATCGACAACTTCAGCTACACCAGCACGGGCAGCCTCGGCATCAGCCTGTTCCCCAAGGCCGGCCAGCAGATCGACGACCTGCTGCGCGAGGCCGATACCGCCATGTACCGCGCCAAGTCTGCCGGGCGCAACCGCATCGCCTTCTTCGAGTTGTCCATGCAGCACGAGGTGGAGGAGCGGCTGGCCCTGGAGCAGGAGCTCAAGGAGGCGCTGGCCAGCGGCCAGTTGCGCCTGCATGTGCAGTCCCAGGTCGACGCCCAGGGTCGGGAGGTCGCGGGCGAGTTGCTGGTGCGCTGGCTGCACCCCTTGCGCGGCCTGGTCCCGCCCATGCGTTTCATCCCGCTGGCCGAGGAAACCGGCCTGATCCTGCCGCTGGGGGAATGGGTGATCGGGCAGGCCTGCCAGACCCTGGCGCGCATGCAGGGCGCAGGGCTCACGCAATCGCTCTCGGTCAACGTCAGCGCGCGCCAGTTCCGCAACGAGGATTTCGTGCCGCGCGTGCAGGCCATCCTGCTGGAGACCGGCGCGCCGGCGCAGCAGCTGGTCTTCGAGGTGACCGAGAGCCTGTTCATCCAGGACTGGGACAACTCCCTGCGCCGCATCATCGAACTCGTGAAGATGGGCATCCGTTTCTCGATCGACGACTTCGGTACCGGTTACTCCAGCCTGAGCTACCTGCAGCGCCTGCCCCTGTTCGAGCTCAAGATCGACCGCAGCTTCGTGCAGGACACACCACACGACGTCAACGACACGGCCATCGTCAGTTCCATACTTTCCATGGCGCGGCACCTGGGCCTCGAAGTGGTGGCCGAAGGTGTCGAGAACCGCGCCCAGGCCGATTTCCTGAAGGCCCACCATTGCGACCGCATGCAGGGCTATCTGTTTGCCCAGCCGCAGCCGCTGGAAGACTGGCTCGCGCGCATGGGCTTGCGCGGCTGAAGGCTCCCAGGGCCGGTTTGACAGTCCCGGCCGCGCTGCGGATACTCTCCGAATCCGTTCCAGGAACAGGAGCCGCCTTTGAACACCTCCCACGATCGCCGTCAGTTCCTGCGTTCCGTTTTCCACGCGCCGGTGCGTCTGCGCCTGGGCGAACGCGAAAGCCAGGCGTTTCTGCATGATGTGTCGCTCAAGGGCGCGCTGGTCGAAGTCCCGGCCAGCTGGGGCGGGAGCGTGGGTGACGCCTGCCTGCTGCGCCTGGAACTGGCCAGCGATGCGGCCATCACCATGGAGACCACGGTCGCCCATGTCGAGGGCATCCATGTCGGCCTGCACTGCGAGCGCCTGGACCTCGACAGCATGACGCACCTGCGCCAGCTGGTCGAACACAATGCCGATGACCCGGCCCTGCTGGAGCGTGACCTCGCCACCCTGGTGACCCAGGGCCGCGCCGAAGCCTGAGCCCGGTTTCTTCGATGCAACGCCGTCTCGTCCTGGGTCTGCCCGCCCTGATGCTGGCACCGCCGGGCTACGCTGCCACGCCTGGCGAGTTGCTGGCCTCGGGCCGCCACATCCTGCTCATGCGCCACGCCGATGCCCCGGGTGTGGGCGACCCGCCGGGCTTTCGCCGGGGCGACTGTGCCACGCAACGCAATCTGGGGCCGGCCGGCCGTGAGCAGGCCCGCGCCGCCGGCCTGTGGCTGCGCAGCCAGGGTGTGCAAAGGGCGCAGGTCTGGTCCAGCCCCTGGTGCCGCTGCCTGGAGACGGCGCAGCTGCTCGGTTTTGGCGCGGTGAGCGTGGAGGAAAGCCTGGGTTCCTTCTTCGGACGATACGAACTGGCGTCTCGGCGCAACGAGGCCCTGCAGGCTTTCGTGGCGCGCCTGCTCAGTGGTCCGCCGGACCGCGCGCCCATCCTGGTCACGCACCAGGTGAACATCAGCACCTATGCGGGTGGTGGCGTGGCCAGCAGCGAGATGGTGCTGGTGCGGGTGGATCGCCAGGGCCGGCCGCAGGACACGGTGCGTTACGCGCCTCCGCCCCTGTCCTGACCTTTCCCTTCTTCATCGGGGGGCGGGCCTCAAGGTGGTGCCCGCGCGCGCACCAGTCGCGTGCACGATCCCCGCCCGCCCGCCTTGCCGCTGGCTGCCGGGGGACTCCGCCTTGTACACAAGCTGGCCTGACTATTGCATAAGACATGGCATTCCACTACCCGAGGTGCTGCCATGACCCCCTACTTCGATCCCTACAACGCTGACCGTCCGCTGATGCTCAAGTGCAGTTGCGGGCGCGAGCACACGGTGGCCGAGCATCAGCAGGAGGTCGCCAGCGCGCAGGCCGCTGCCACGCTGCGGGCGCGCAGCGAGACGGCCGAGTTCGAGGCCTACAGCAACGAGTTCATCGAGGCCACGCTGGTCAAGGCCCTGTTCCCGCAGGACGCGGTACGCCGCCGTTTCCTGCGCGCCGTGGGCAAGGGGGCGGCCATGTCGGCCATCGCCAGCGTGCTGCCCGTGGCCAGCCTGCAGGCCATGGCGCAGGAAAAAGGCGCGCTGGAGAAGAAGGAGCTGAAGATCGGATTCATCCCGATCACCTGCGCCACGCCGCTGATCATGGCGCACCCGCTGGGTTTCTACAGCAAGCAGGGCCTGAGCGTCGAGGTGACCAAGACGGCTGGCTGGGCGCTGATCCGCGACAAGATGCTGAACAAGGAGTATGACGCCACGCACTTCCTCAGCCCCATGCCCCTGGCCATGTCCCTCGGTATCGGCTCGACCGCGTCTGCCATGAACGTGGCCACCATCCAGAACACCAACGGCCAGGCCATCACGCTGGCGCTCAAGCACAAGGACAAGCGCAACCCGAAGGACTGGAAGGGCTTCAAGTTCGCCGTGCCCTTCGAGTTCAGCATGCACAACTTCCTGCTGCGCTACTACGTGGCCGAGCACGGGCTGAACCCCGATACCGACATCCAGATCCGCGTGTTGCCCCCGCCCGAGATGGTGGCCAACCTGCGCGCCGGCAATATCGATGGCTTCCTCGGCCCCGATCCCTTCAACCAGCGCGCGGTATACGAAGAAGTGGGTTTCATCCACGTGCTCACCAAGGACCTGTGGAACGGCCACCCCTGCTGCGCCTTCGGCACCAGCACCGAGTTCATTCAGAAGAACCCGAACACCTTCGCCGCCCTGTACCGTGCGGTGCTGACGGCGGCAGCCATGGCGCGCAAGGCCGAGAACCGCGAGCTGATCGCCAAGGTCATCGCGCCGGCCCAGTACCTGAACCAGCCCGAGGTGGTGCTGACCCAGGTGCTGACCGGCAAGTTTGCCGACGGCCTGGGCGGCATCCGGAACGTGCCCGACCGCGCCGATTTCGATCCCATGCCCTGGCAGAGCATGGCGGTGTGGATGCTCACGCAGATGCAGCGCTGGGGTTACATCAAGGGCGATGTCAACTACAGGCAGATCGCCGAGAAGGTGTTCCTGCTGACCGACGCGAAGAAGCACATGAAGGAACTGGACCAGAAGGTGCCCGATGGCGCCTACCCGAAGTTCAAAATCATGGGCCGCGAGTTCGACCCGGCCCAGGCCGCCGAGTACGCGCGCAGCTTCCCCATCCGCAAGACGTCCTGAAGGCACGCGTATGCAATCGCTGCGACTGCGCTCGGCCCTGCTCTCGACCCTGATCCTGCTGACCCTGCTGGGCATCTGGTACCTCGCCACGGCCACGGGCAGCCCGGCTGCGCCGGCGGCGAACCTGACGCCCGAGCAGCTGGAGTACGCCCGCATGATGGGCAAGGACCCGGGCGTGAGCAAGAGCGGCGGTTTCCCCACGCCCGCCCAGATGGGCGCCACGGTCTGGGGCCACCTCGCCAACCCCTTCTACGACAACGGACCGAACGACAAGGGCATCGCCATCCAGCTGGCCCATTCGCTGGGCCGGGTCGCGCTGGGCTTCCTGCTGGCGTGCGGGGTCGCCATTCCCCTGGGTTTTGCCATCGGCATGTCGCCGCTGCTGCACCGTGCCCTGGACCCCTTCATCCAGGTGCTCAAGCCCATCAGCCCGCTGGCCTGGATGCCGCTGGCGCTCTACACCATCAAGGACTCCTCGGTGTCGGGCATCTTTGTCATCTTCATCTGTTCGGTCTGGCCCATGCTGGTCAACACGGCCTTTGGCGTGGCCTCGGTCCGGCGTGACTGGCTCAACGTCGCCGCCACGCTGGAGGTCAGCCCCCTTCGCAAGGCCTTCCTGGTGATCCTGCCGGCGGCGGCGCCCACCATCCTCACCGGCATGCGCATCAGCATGGGCATCGCCTGGCTGGTCATCGTCGCGGCCGAGATGCTGGTGGGCGGCACCGGCATCGGCTACTTTGTGTGGAACGAGTGGAACAACCTGTCGCTGACCAATGTGATGTTTGCCATCCTGGTCATCGGCCTGGTCGGCATGGGGCTGGACCTGCTCTTCGGCCGACTGCAAAAGGCGGTGACCTATGTGGAGTGAGATGCCGGCGCAAGGACTGGCCGGCGCTGCGCAAGCAAAGGAATTCGGCGTGAAAGATTTTCTCAAGATCGAACAGCTGGGCAAGACCTACCAGGCCGGCAAGCCCGTGTTTGCCGATGTGTCCTTCACCCTGGACCGCGGCGAGTTCGTCTGCATCATCGGCCACTCCGGTTGCGGCAAGACCACCATCCTCAACGTGCTGGCCGGCCTGGACCAGGCCTCCAACGGGCACGTGTTCATGGACGGCCGAGAAGTGGTGGGCCCCAGCCTGGAACGCGGTGTGGTGTTCCAGGGCCACGCACTCATGCCCTGGCTGACGGTGCGCCAGAACATTGCCTTTGCCGTCAAGTCGCGCTGGCCTGAGTGGCCCGCGCCCAAGGTGAACGTGCATGTCGAGAAGTACGTGGCCATGGTGGGCCTGAGCCCCGCCATCGATCGCAAACCCAGCGCATTGTCCGGTGGCATGAAGCAGCGCGTGGGCATCGCCCGCGCCTTTGCCATCGCGCCCAAGATGCTGCTGCTGGACGAACCCTTCGGCGCGCTGGACGCGCTCACGCGCGGCACCATCCAGGACGAGCTGATGGGCATCGTGCGCCAGACCCAGCAGACCGTCTTCATGATCACGCACGATGTGGACGAGGCCATTCTGCTGGCCGACCGCATCCTGCTCATGAGCAACGGCAGTGAGCACGAAGGTGTCTACACGCCCGGCGGCATTGCCGAGGTGGTGGTCAACCCGCTGCCGCGTGAACGCAGCCGCGCCGGCCTGCACCACCTGGACGGTTATTACGCGCTGCGCAACCACATCGTGGATTTTCTGGTCACCCGTGCCACAGCGCACTGAAGTTTTCTTTTCGCCACCACAACATGAAGGAGTTCACATGAACCGCAACGACGTCACCGAGAAGATCATCACCGTCAAGGTCGCCAAGGGCCTCAAATGGGAGGACGTGGCCAAAAAGGTCGGCCTGAGCAAGGAGTGGGTCACGGCCGGCTGCCTGGGCCAGATGACCTTCGATGCCAAGCAGGCCAAGGTGCTCGGCAAGATCTTCGGCCTCAACGACGAAGAGCAGAAGTGGCTGCAGGTCGTGCCTTACAAGGGCTCGCTGGACACCGCCGTGCCGACCGACCCGCTGATCTACCGCTGGTACGAGATCGTCAACGTCTACGGTACCACCATCAAGGAGCTGATCCACGAGGAGTTCGGCGACGGCATCATGAGCGCCATCGACTTCAGCATGGACATCCAGCGCCAGGCCGACCCCAAAGGCGACCGCGTCAACGTGGTGCTCTCGGGCAAGTTCCTGCCCTACAAGCAGTACTGAGCATGGAAGCCAAGCCCCCGCTGCCGCCCTTTTCTGCCGAGACCGCAGCGGAGAAGGCGCGTCTGGCCGAGGACGCCTGGAACTCGCGTGATCCCGACCGCGTCGTGCTCGTCTACACCGAAGACACGCGCTGGCGCAACCGTGCCGAGTTCCCAGTGGGGCGCGAGCAGGTGCGGCAGTTCCTGCAGCGCAAATGGGCGCGTGAGCTGGACTACCGGCTCATCAAGGAGCTCTGGGCTTTCAGTGAGAGCCGCATTGCGGTGCGCTTTGCCTACGAGTGGCACGATGATTCGGGTCAGTGGTACCGCTCGCACGGCAACGAGAACTGGGAGTTCAATGCGCTCGGCTACATGCAGCGACGCTTTGCCAGCATCAACGACCAGCCCATCCGGGCCGAGGAACGCAAATTCCACTGGCCCCTGGGTCGGCGTCCCGACGACCATCCCGGCCTGATTGATCTCGGCCTCTAGGCGGACAGCCCCCCTCAGTAGTGCGGCGGCAGTTCGTCGCGTGGATTGCGTAGCACCGGCGCGCTGCCTTCGGGCAGCTGCTGGCGCAGGCCCATGACTTCGCGCAGCAACAGGTCGATCTGCTGTTGCTGGCGATAGATGGTCTGATTCAGCTGATCCAGCAGGTCTTCCGCATAACTGGCCTTGATCTCCAGCTCGGTCAGGCGGGTGTCGGTGTCTTGGGTGGAATCCATGGCCGTATTGGACCTCAAAAAGCCGCCTTGCCGCTGGGTGGTGCGCACTGCAAGCCATGGTGCCTTGGCGGACGGTGTGCACGTGCGAGACCAGTGCCATTTCGGGGGCGAGGCCGCGTCGATAGGCAAGTGTTCTTTGGCGAACTGTTGCTGCCGGAAGACGTCGTACTTCAAGTGCTTTCTCAAGTCTCGGCCCTAAGCTGCAATGTGTTGGTCGTTCATTCGTAACAGTGCGATTTCTGAGGGTTTCCCACAGGGATCCGGGTTATCGTTACTGAGCGAGACTTGCACATCGGGTGCAAGACTTGCGACATCCAAACCACACCAACACGGAGGGCGCGACACCATGTTCAAGACCTGGAAGAAATTCGCCACGCGCCCCGAACCCGTCGAGGTGATGGACGCTGTTCCGGTGCTCAACCGTTCGACGGCCTACCGTCGTTTCCTGCGCTCGGTGTACCAGGCGCCGGCGCGGCTCAATCTTGCGGGGTATATGCGCGAGGTCCAGGTGCTCGATGTCTCCCTCAAGGGGGCGCTGGTCGACATGGGCGCAGCCCTGCCCTGTCCGGTGGGGGTGCGCGGCCGCTTGCGCCTGCTCTTGTCACCCACCGTCTTCATTGCCATGGAGGTGGCAGTGACGCGCGTGCAGGGCAGCCAGCTGGGCCTGCAGTGCCTGCACATCGACCTCGACAGCGTCACGCACCTGCGCCAGCTGATCGAGCGCAACTCCCAGGATCCGGCCCTGCTGGCACGCGAGCTCTCGGTGCTGGTGGGCGCCACCGCCTGAGTCTTGGCTGGTCGCGTCAGCGGTCCTTGCCGATCGCCTGGCGCGTTTGCGCTGCCTGTCCCGTGAGCCACTCGCAGAAAGCCTGCACCTCGGGCCGCGCATGGCTGTGCGGCGCCGCGATCAGCCAGTAGGCCATGGGCGAGTCCAGGCGCATGCCGGGCAACACTTCGATCAGGTCCCCGGAACGCAGGCTGTCGGCCACCAGCGGCATGCGTGTGAGTGCCACGCCCTGGCCGGCCAGTGCAGCCTGGGCGATCTGGTAGGCGTAACCGAAGTAGAGCCAGCGCTTGGGTTCGAGCTTGCGCAGGCGGTAGACGTCCAGCCAGTGCCGCCAGGTCAGCCAGGTCATGGGGTGGCTGTGCTGCGCCTCGTTGGCCTCGATCAGGGTGAAATGCGCCAGGTCCTCGGCGCGCTGCAGGGGCCGGTTCTTGAGCAGCCAGGGGCTGACCACCGGGGTGAGCTGTTCGTCGAACAGGTGCACGGCGTGCGCCGGCACACTGGAGGCCTGGGTGTAGCGCAGCACCAGGTCCACATCGGCGGTGTCCAGGTCGATCAGCGCGTCCGAGGCGTCGATGCGGATGTCGATGTCGGGGTGCTGGCTCTGGAAGGCCTCGAGCCGCGGGATCAGCCACATGGAGGCGAAAGAGGCCCAGGTGCTGATGGCCACGCTCTTGCGCCCGGCGCTGCGGCGGACCTGGCGCACCACGCCGTCCAGCCGCTCCAGCGAGGGCAGCACGACCTGCAGCAGCTGCACCCCGGCGGCAGTGAGCTCCACGGCGCGCGTGTGGCGCAGGAACAGGCTCACGCCCACCTCGTCCTCGAGGGCCTGGATCTGCCGTGTCACCGCGCTCTGCGTGAGCGCCAGTTCTTCCGAGGCGGCGCGGAAATTCAGGTGCCGCGCGACGGCCGCGAAGGCACGCAACTGGCCTACCCCGATGGGGCGGCTGCGGGGCGGGAAGTCAGGGCTGGACATGGAATACCGTGGGGGGTTGATTGATGCGTATCCGGAATCAATAGCCTAACTGGACTTCATTAGACGGACCAGCAGATTTTGCTGATGATGCAATGCCGAACACTCTCAAAAGGAGTCAGTCATGGTCTCTCTCGGCGATCACGAATTGCAACAATCATTCGACGCGATCGGCGTCGCACGCTGCTGGAATCTGGCGGCTGGGCAGGTGCTGAGCCTGCGTCCGCGCGGCGCCGGTACCTTGCGCATACGGGAGGGCCGGGCCTGGGTCACGCTGGATGAGCGGCCCACCGGGCACGGTCCGGACGCGGGCGACTATTTCCTGCGGGCCGGGGATCGGCTGGCGGTGGCGCCCGGGCGGCATCTGGTGCTGGAGTCGCTGGACCAGGACGTGCTGGGCTTCGAATGGCTGCCGCTGGCCGCGGCCCGCCCGCAGCACCGGTCCGAACCGCTGCTGCAATCACTGGGAGACCTTTACACGGCAGCGCAACTGGCCGGCGGTGCACTGCTGCGCTTTCTGCGCGGGCTGGTGGCCTATCCCGAACTCCTGCTGCTCGCGGGCTACCGCGTGCTCACGCGCCGTTGAGCCCGTTCGTGGCGCAATTCAGGCCACGGTGAAGAACTGCATCTCCACGCGGTCCGGGCGGCGTACGCCCGTGCCGACAAAGAGCCGTTCGCTGATCCAGCCCAGGGAGGGTGACGCGGTTTCGAAACTCGGGCTGCAGCGGAAGTAGATCAGTTGCGGGTCGACCGCCTCGCCGCGGATGAGCCGGCTCATCACCTCGGGCTCGGCCACGCGCACCGCCCGGTTCTGCACGAAGATCAGGTCACCCGCATCGGTTTCCATCACATACCTTGCGTCGAGCTCCGCCAGGCGCGGATTGACGATGAGCTGAAAATCGGCGCCACCCGGGAGCACGCGCGCGTTCCATCCCTGGCCCCGGGCTTCGCCGCCCAGGATGGGGATGAGGCGGCGCATGCCGTGCACGGTCTGGCCGACCTCCAGGGGGCGGTCCACCGTGACGGACAATTCGGCGAAAAATTCCAGCGAGGGGGGAGTGAGGTGCAGCATGCCGCCAGTTTAGGACACAGCGGCGCTGCCTGCCTTCAGGCGTAGGTGATCCAGTCCGCCAGGTCCGGGTGGTCCAGGTGCGGCAGGGTGTTGTAGCTCAGCAGGCTGTGGCGCTTCGGCGTGTAGGTGAACTCGCTCACCGCGCTGTTGCGGATGCGCATATTGAGCTCGATGGTCGTCTCGGGTGTGGTGCCCAGCACGTGGCCCACGGCCGTGGCGATGGGGCCGCCGCTGGAGACGATCAGCACATGGCCATCAAAGTTCTTGCGCACATGGTCCAGCGCGCCGGTCACGCCGGCCAGGAAGTCGTTGTAGCTGGGCATGCCCTTGGGGCTGACCACACCGTTCATCCACTGGCGCAGGCCGTCGCGCAGCAGGCGGAAGTGGTGGCGGTAGAGCTCGGGTGTGTCGGGCTTCTGCAGCGGATGCGGGTGGATGCTTGCGATCACCGCCTCGCTGTCGTATTCGTTCAGGCCGGCCAGCGCCTGCACCTCGTTGGCATAAGCAGCGCCTTGTGCGATGCCGGCCCAGGTCTGTGCGTGACGGCGCAGCGTGCCCGTGAGCACGGCATCAAAACGCAGACCGCGTTCACGCCAGTATTGGCCCAGACGTTCGCTCTGCCGGTTGCCGAGTTCGCTGAGCTGGTCGTAGTCGGTTGCGCCAAAAGAGGCCTGACCGTGGCGCACGAGATAGAGAGTTCCCATGCACAAATTTTAGGAAGAGAAGGGGAAATGGCGTGTCGTGAGAGGGACAGGCGACTAAGCGATGGGGTGTCGGGCGATAAGAATTGTGTCTTCAGGTTTTTTAACCTGCATAGAGTGGCTCATATTTCTTGCTGCAACTCTTTCAACTGCTCTAGCCGCTTTTTGGTTAACCAAGCGAGCCATTGCTCCTCCTTGGTTCTCGGATAGCGCGCAAGGGCAAAACGGATGAATTCATCCCGATAGATCAGCCAAAGCCGTTGGGTCTTGCGCACGCCCTCAAGCGTTATCGAACCGTTTGTGTTGCCCCTCAACGCCTGCAGAATTTCTCGGTAGAGCAGATTGAGCTCGCGATCAGTGGCTACCGCGTCGCCGGTGGGTGGGTACTCTTTATTCTCGAAAAATTTGAGCCCGGAGATCACGCTGTGCCATTCCGAGTCTTGAGCATAGACGCTTTCTGCCATCCCTATCGATCCAGAAGTATCCAATTCATTTGCTGCCCGTGACGTACTGAAGGCCTTGGAAGTTTCCATCACTCTTTTAAGTGCGGCCCGGTCTTGCATTGACCAAGTGGCCACGAGCTTTTCCAGTTCGATGGTGTTGCGCTTTTTGTCTATGTAATTCGTTTCGCTTGCGCATTGGAGCATGCTCAACCGACTTGTGTCGTATGCGCAACGGCCGGAGAACTCGCTGCCGCTTTTCAAGGCTTGCAGCATGCCTTCAAGAGCAAACTCTGGAGCATCGCCGTGGCATATCAAGGCCATGGCAAGCTTCCGGTCGTGCGCTACTCCCCGGCCATTGGCATAGATCTCAGCCATAGAAAAAGCGTCAACAGAAGCCTTGCTAAGCAGGCATTTGCGATACGCCTGATAGTCTTGAGTTACTCCGAGGCCTTCGCGGTAATCGGCGCACTCGAGGCTAGACGCTTTGTACCGGTTCATTTCATTCGCACTGGGCATGTCCCTCTTGGGTATGTCGGCTGGGCCGGCCGCATGGCATATATCCGTGATCCAGAAGAGTCGCTGGGTCTCTTCCTGGGCGTTGGTGTTCGGCGCAGCTTTTCTGGCCCGATCGGCAATTCGCTTGGCTGCTGAGAAATCGCTGAGGTTGAAGATCTGACGCCGCAACTCTTCTTGCAAAGCTTGCTCATCCCTTGGTACTTGTGCATGCGCTGCTGCGAACAAGACGCTGGTTACCAAGCTGCTAGCTAGCTTGAGGGCTGTTTTTGAGCGCAGGCACCGTTTGGGTTTGGATGCGGCATCTTGATGCATTTGGCCCGTGCTCCCTGAGATTTGATTTTCCGCTTTGTATCACGAAGAGCTTCGCGCTAGGCACTTATCGTCGACACGATGATCGCTATGAATTCAGGAGCAAATATCAATCACACCTTTGGGAGTCTGTAACCAGATCCGCAACTGCGCCGGCCCTGCTTGCACCCGTATACCTGCCAAACCTATCGCGTGACAGGCACTGGCCAAGGCTTGAGCTTGCGGATACTGCAACTCAACAGACGCCAAGGTGACACCGCTGTCCGACATGCTGGCGGCCGGGTGTACGGCACCCCACTGGATCAGCGTCGGCAAGAGGCCGTCGTAAAGTCGCTGGCCGTCGGGTCGCACCGTGATCTGCCATTGCAGCAGGCCTTGTGGCGTGGGGCGTGAGGCGGCGATCACCTCGCCGCGATCGGCATCGTGCATCCGCAAGGCGGCTACAGCAGCGTGTGCATCGTCGACACGCGCGACCCAGTGCACAAGCTGCGGGCCTTCGCGACGCAGACGATCCTGCAAGGCTTCATCATCGAGGTCAAACCAGCGTCGGCGTGCGGGCGCCGCGGCCAGCGGGTCGATGGCGATGATTTCGAAATAGGCGAGGGGGAAGTGTTCACTCGCGATGCTGAAGAGGCGGTTGTGCGTGCCCATCAGCGGGTGCTGGCCACCAGGACCGGGCGTGATGCCCAGGGTGCGCTCGCACCAGGCCACCCCTTCGTCCAGCGTGGTCGCTGCGACCACGAGGTGGTCGATGGCAGCCTTCAAAGCTGCACGCTCCCCGCGATGCAGGTCTGCACTTGCCCGCCCACCCAGACCTGGCCGGCTTCATCCTGCTCCAGCAATACGCGGCCCGCACGGTCCAGACAAGTGCCCTGCGCGGCGATGTAGCGTGTCCCGAGATGGCCATCGGCCATGAGCCATTGCGCAAGACTTGCGTTGAGGCTGCCAGTCACCGGGTCTTCGGTGATGCCCACGGGTGCGGCAAAGGCGCGCACTTCCAAGTCGGGTGCGGCCAAGTGTGGCGCATCGTTGGCATGGTCGGCAAAAGCACGGGCTTCGCGGCTGCTGCGGGCGATGAGCTGAACAGCAGCGGGCTCGGCCGTGAGCGCGGCCACGCCCACCTTCTGGCCCAGTTCGCGCAGGCGCGTGTGGTCGGGGTCGAGGGCGAGCACGGTGTCTGCGCTGTCGAGCAGCAGGCCCAGCCAGTTCGGGCCGTTGTCCAGCAACTGCGCCGCGCGGATCTGCGCAGGCTTGAGCCCCAGGGCCTGGGCCACGCTGGCCAGCAATTGGGGCGAGGGGGTGCTGCGCTTGAGTGGCGGCGCGGCAAAAGCGAGTTGATGGCCGGCGCGGCGTATGGGTACCAGGCCCACGGCGCATTCCTGCACGATGAGGTCCTTGTGTTTCGGTGCGCCACCCGCCTCCAGCCAGGCATGGCAGCTGCCCAGCGTCGGGTGGCCGGCAAAAGGCAGTTCACCACCCGGTGTGTAGATGCGCACACGGTAGTCGGCGCCGGCCTGCGTGGGCGGCAGCACAAAAGTGGTTTCGGACAGATTGGTCCAGCGCGCGAAGCGCTGCATCTCGTCTTCGCTCAGGCCGCTGCCGTCGAGCACCACGGCCAGCGGGTTGCCCCAGTAGGGCGTGGTCGTGAAGACGTCGACCTGCTGGTAGGGGCGCTGGTGCTGGCTCATTGCATGTGCTCCCGGATCACGGCAGCCAGGGCAGAAACACCGCGCTCGATCTCTTCCGCGCTGGCCGTGACGAAGGACAGGCGCAGGGTGCGCAGATCGGCGGCACCGGCGTAGAAGGCCGCGCCCGGCACATAGGCCACGCCGCGTGCCACCGCCTTGGGCAGCAGGGCCGCAGCGTCCAGGCCCTCGGGCAGACGGGCCCAGAGGAACATGCCGCCCACGGGCCGGTTCCAGCTCACCTCCTGGGGCATGTGGTGTTCCAGCGCGGCCAGCATCACGTCGCGTTGAGACTTGTAGAGCGCGCGGATGCGCGGCACGTGGCGGTCCAGAAAGCCGTCCTTCATGACCTCGGCCACCACGCGCTGGTTGAAGCCGGGGCTGTGCAGGTCGGCAGCCTGCTTGGCCTGCAGCAGCTTGGGGAACACCTCTGCCGGCGCGACCAGGTAACCCAGGCGCAGGCTGGGGGCCAGCACCTTGGAGAAAGAGCCGAGGTAGACACAGCCGTCCGGATGGCGTGCCGTCAGCGGCGCCGGAGGCGGCTGGTCGAACCAGAGTTCGCCGTAGGGGTTGTCCTCGATCAGCGGCAGGGCCAGCTCGGCGGCGGTGGCGCTCAGCGCCGCGCGCCGCGCTTCGCTCATCATGCGGCCGGTGGGGTTCTGGAAGTTGGGCAGCACGTACATGAAACGCGCGGGTGTGCCCGCGGCCTGCGCAGCGCGCAGCGCGGCGATGTCCACCCCCTCGTCGTCACTGGCCACGCTGTGCACCTGCGGCTCCATGGGCGCGAAGGCCTGCAGGGCGCCGAGGTAGGTGGGTGTTTCCACCAGGATGCGGCTGCCGGTGTCGATCAGCACCTTGGCTGCGAGGTCCAGGCCCTGCTGCGAGCCGGTGGTGATGAGCACCTGGGCCGGGTCCACCTTCCAGGGCAGCCCGGCCGCCACCATTTCGCGCAGCGGGCCGTAGCCTTCGCTGGCCGCGTACTGCAGTGCGGCCTGGGCGTCGTCGCGCAGCACGCGCGCGCAGGCCTGCGCGAACGCCTCCACGGGGAAGGTCTTGGGCGAGGGCAGGCCGCCGGCAAAGCTGATGATGCCGGGCTGCTCGGTGAGCTTGAGCAGTTCGCGCAGCACCGAGGGGTTCATCAGCGCGGCGCGCGAGGACAGCACCCACGGCGAGGTGGAGGGGGTGCTCGGTTTCATAGGGTGCTTCCTTGTGTTTCAGAGAGACGGGTGCGGGCGCTGCCCACAGGCATTTTGCGCCCGGCAAAGACGACGGCGATCACGGCCAGGCCGAAGCCCAGCGTGAGCACATCCAGTGTTTCGCCCAGCAGCGGAACGGCGAAGACCATGGAGACGAAGGGCTGCAGCAGCTGCAGCTGGCTCACGCGTACGGTGCCGCCCAGGGCCAGGCCGCGGTACCAGGCGAAGAAGCCCAGCCACATGGAGAAGACCGCGACGTAGGCGAACCCGCCCCAGGCCGCGCTGGAGGCTGGCGCCGCCGGCCAGCTCCACAGCGTGAGCGGCAAGGTCAGGGGCAGGGACAGCAGCAGGGCCCAGCAGATCACCTGCTCGGCCGGCAGGTGTTGCGCCAGGCGCGCGCCATAACCGTAGCCCAGCGCTGCGCAAAGCATGCCCAGCAACAGCAGTCCATCGGCCGGATGCAGCGTGAGCCCCACGCTGCCCGAGCGCAGCACGGCGTAGCTCATCACCAGCGCGGTGCCGACGGCGGCGCAGAGCCAGAAGCCGGGTGAGGGCCGCTGGCGCTGCAAGGCGGCGCCCACGGCGGCAGTGGCCAGGGGCAGCACGCCCACGATCACGCTGGCGTGCACCGCCTCGACATGGCGCATGGCGATGGAGGTGCAGATCGGAAAACCGAAGACCACGCCCCCGGCGACCAGCGCCAGGGGTCTCCAGTCGGCGCGGCGCGGCAGCGGTGCGCGCATGGCCAGCAGGAAGACCGCCGAGAGCACGGCCGCCACGACGGCGCGGCCTGCGGCGATGTACAGGCCCGGCAGTTGCGGCGCTTCGGGTGTGCCGGTCGCCAGCCGTGTCATGGGCAGGGTCAGCGCGAAGATGCAGACGCCCAGCAGTCCGAGCCACAGGCCACGGCGCTGCAGCGGATCCAGGGAATGAGGGGGCGGCGGGGCGCGCATCGCACCGACTTTAACGCGCCGCGCCGGCTCAGTTCGACAGGGTGGCCAGTGCGTGCAGCAGGGCGCGGTTCACGTCTTCGGGCGTGTAGCCGTAGCTTTCGCAGAGCAGGCGCGTGGCGCGGGTGTCGGCCCCTTCGAGCGAGCGCGCCAGTTGCAGGGCCGGGTGGTAGGGGCCGCTGTGTTCCAGCAGGGCCTGCAGGATGCGCTGCGACAGCGGCAGGCGTTGCAGTACCGCGGCCAGGGGCTCGTCCAGCAGGCGGTCGAGCTGCGAGAACAGGCCGCAGAGCTGGACTTCGCGGCGCAAATCCTCTTCGTCACCGGCGTCGAGCAGGTGTTCGAGCAGCCGCGTACGCGCGACCATGCCCAGGCGCACGGGTTGCAGGTCCGGCTCGTTGCTGGCCTGCGGCAGCTGGCCCAGCAGCCAGGCCTGCACGTGCTTGAGGCCCCAGACCTGCAGGCCCTGCTGCAGGGTGTCGATCGCGCCGCGCAGCTGCGGCGCCGCGGTGTTGACGTGCTGCAGGAAGCGGTAGGCCAGCAGCGGGTCGGCGCTGAGCAGGTTTTCGATGCGGTCCAGGTCCGCGTCCTCGTCGATCGCGCGTACCGCGCGGCTGATCGCCGTGCGGTCGGGTTGCCGGGACTGGGCGGGCAGGCTGTGCAGCACATCCTCGACGGGCCAGCCGGCCACGGCCCAGGCGGCGTGCTGGTCGAGGGCGGCATCGGCCTGCGCGCGGTGGCCGCTGCCCAGCACGATCTGACCCGGGGCAAGGGCCGCCTGCGCCTCGTCGGCGAGGTAGGCGCCGGGGCGTTTGGTAGCGGGGGCGGTCTCGGCGGGCAGGCGGCCCGGCCAGATCAGGGGCAGGCCGCGCGCCTGGGCCTGCAGTGCGCGCGGGCGCAGCACGGCATCGCTGTGCACTTCGGGCGGCAGCACCAGCCAGGGGCCGTCGGCGCGAGCTTGCGCCAGCAGGTCGAGCAGCAGCAGGGGGTGGCCCACACGCAGCAGCAACTGGGGCGCACGTGTGGGCCAGCGTTCGGCCAGCGTGGCCAGCAGGTGGCGCGCATCGATGCCACGGGCCTCGGGCAGTGGGTCGGCGTGCAGCTCGACCGCGGCGATCTCGCGCCGGTGGTTCCAGAGGAAGCGGTAGCCCAGGGTGAGCTGGTCCAGGACGGAGTCGCTCATACCGTGCAGTGCAGGAGGTGCAAGAAGATCCGGGCGGCTCAGCCCAGGTAGTTGAACAGCGAGAGGCGCTGGATCTGGGCGTAGGTCTTGAGCGCCGCGTCGTAGCCGGTCTGCTGGTTCTGGAACTCGGAGATGCCCTTGATCATGTCCATGTCCTCGGCGCGCGAGCGGTCGGCGGCGAGCTGGATGCTCTTTTCCTCCTGCGTGCCTTCGATGATGTCGGCGCGCTTGAGCAGTTCGCCGGCCTGGCTGCGGGCCGACTGCACGCGCTCCATGCCGCTGTCGATCTGGGACAGCGCCAGGGACAGGTCCTGCGCCAGCTGGTGGCCGTTGCCGGCGCCGCGGATGGCGTTGATGGCCTGGTCCAGCAGGGCGAAGAGGTCGTCACGGGTGCTGGGGGTGACGTTGACGGTGTCGCCGTTGGCAGGCACGCCGCGGGCGACAAAGGTCAGGCCGTCGAAGGCGATGTCCTGGCCGTCGGTGTAGGGCTGGGCCGTGAGGACCGGTGTGGTCACGATCGGCGGCACCACCGTGGTCATGGAGACGTCATAGGTGGTCACCGGCGGCACGGTGGCGCTGACGTTGAAGGTGACGGTGTAGTTGTTGCCGGTGAGCAGCGAGGGGTCGGCGATCTGGCCGACGTCGGTCCACAACTCGCCGGTATTGGTGGCACCCAGGCCCATGTTGAACACGCCGTTGCCGGTGGGCACGCTCATCCAGACGGCCTGGCCGTCCATGGTGCCGGGGATGGAGACCGCCGTGCTGGAGCGCGAGCCCGGGATGCCGTTGTAGACCACCCCGGCGGGCACGTCGACGAAAGGCTGAGAGGCGCTGCCCAGGCCGCTGAACAGCGGGATGCCGTTGGTGTCCTTCTTGTTCGCATAGGTGAAGAGCTGGTCGCGCAGGCCGGCCATTTCCTCGGCAATGCTGCGGCGGTCCGACGGGTTGTAGGCCGCATCGCCGGCGCTCACCATGAGCTGGCGGATCGTCTGCAAGAGGTCGATGCTGTTGCCCAGCGTGCCTTCGGCCATGGCCACCGAGTTGCGCTGCAGGTTCAGGGCCCGCACCTCCACGTCCACGCGCGTGGAGCGCGTCAGTGCGCGTTCGGCCTGGGCCGCGCCGGTGGGGTCGTCGCTGGGGCGCACCACCTTCTTGCCGGCCGAGAGTTTCTCCTGCAGGTCGGCCAGGCCGGCCTGGCGGCTGGTGATGTTGGCCAGTGTGTTGTCGTAGGTATTGGCGGTGGCGAGTCTCATGGCTCAGTCCTTGCGGTGCGCATCAGCGCGAGAAAGAGGCCAGCAGGGTGTCGAAGATGTTCTGCGCAATCTGCATCATCTTGCCGGCGGCCTGGTAGGCCTGCTGGTACTGGATCATGCGCGCGGCTTCCTCGTCCAGGTTGACGCCGGCCACACTGGTGCGGTCCTTCTCGATGTTGGTCGCGATGTTGCGGGAGACGATGGAGGCTTGCTCGGCCCCCTGCACCTTGGTGCCGATCTCGGCGATCAGGCTGGCATAGCCATCGGTCAGCGGACCGCCGTCGAACAGGGCCAGGTCGCGCAGGTCCAGCATGGCCTTGGCGTTGGCGCCGTCAAGCAGCGGGTAGGGGTTGGCGTCCACGGTGTAGGTGTCACCGATCTGCGGAATGCCCTTGAGCGTGAGCGACCAGCCGGTCTGCGGCGTGGCTGGCGGCACCGTGTACTCGATGGCCTGCCCCGGCACGTAGTTGTACACGGTGGCGCCGGTGTCCGAGCGCGTGTAGGTGCCCGGGCCGGTGAAGGTCAGGGTGACGGCCGGCGGGATCGGCACTGTGCGCACCGACAGGCCCTGCAAGGCCAGCGCGCCGGTGTTGGTGGTGCCGGCGCTGGCCGCGATGGGGCTGGCCATGGCCAGTTCCTTGGGCGAGGAAAAGGCGGTGTTGATGCTGCGCGGCGCGGTGGCGTAGGGCGTGATCACGAAACGGTCGCCGGCCGCCGCGGCCGGCCCGCTGCGAAGGATCTCGAAGCCGTCGAGCAGCACCGGGTTGGTGGCACCGAAGTCGAAGGCGGTCTGCACGCCGTCGGACAGTCGGGTGATGGTGCCGGTGGTGGCCGTGGCGAAGGAGAACTCGTAGTTGCTGGCCAGGAAGGAGGTCGTGCCCGAGGGGTTGGCCTGGATGCTGACGCCCAGCGTGGCGCCGCCCGTGTTGGCTGAGGACGCGTAGCCGTTGGGGATGGTCGACAGGTTGAACAGCGGGTTGCCGGGGTTGCCGTTGAGGTCCAGGCCCAGGGCCTGTTGCTCGTTCATCTTGGTGCCGATGGCCAGGGCCATGCGGCCCAGCAGGTTGGAGGCGTCGACCAGGTCCTTGTTCTGGAAGCGCAGCAGGCCGGCGACTTCGCCGCCACCCAGCATGGACTCTTCGAGGATGCGGGGCACGCCGCCCACCGTGATGGCCAGCTTGACCTTGGCCGGATCGCCGAATTCGTCCTCGACGACGGAGACCGGCGAGACCGTCTTGCCCAGCACCAGCGGCTGGCTGCCGGCCAGGAAGATGCTCAGGCTGCCGTCGTCGGCCTTGATGTTGGTGGTCTGGACGTATTTGTTGAGGTCGCGGATCAGCTGGTCGCGCTGGTCCAGCAGGTCGTTGGGCGTGTGGCCGCTGCCCAGCGCAATGGCGATCTGCTCGTTGGTCTTGGCGATCTGGCCGGCCAGGTTGTTGATGGCGGTGGCGTCGATCTTGAGCTGGCTGGTGGTGCCCATGCGCAGTTCGTTGATCGCTTCGGCGGTCGAGCGGAAGCGGTGTGCCATCTCGTCGGCCCGCGCCAGCGCCACCGCGCGCGCGGTCAGGTCGGTCGGTGCGTTGGTGATGTCGGAGTAGGCGTTGAGCATGTCGCTCACCGAGGCACCCAGGCCGTTGGGTCCGCTCGGGAACAGGCTCTCGAGCTGCTGCATGTAGCTGTAGCGCGTGGCGTCGCTGGAGGCCACGGCCTGCGAGGTGGCGGCCTGGCGCGTGAGGAACTCGTCGTACAGGCGCCGCACCGTCAGGGTCTCGACGCCCTTGCCGTAATACCCGCTGCCGGTGAACTGGCCCGGGATGTTGGACAGCACCACGGCCTGGCGCGTATAGCCGGGCGTGTTGACGTTGGCGATGTTGTTGCTGATCGTCTGCAGCGCGTTCTGGTTGGCGGTCAGCGCGGTCACGCCGATGTTGATGATGCCGCTCATGACAGGCTCCCGGCGTCAGAGGCACGCTGCAGCCGCAGCGTGGTGTTGATGGCACGGCTCAGCTTGGCCGCGTAGTCCGGGTCGGTGGCGTAACCGGCGTCCTGCAGGCCCTCGGCCCAGCCCTGCACCGAGCCGGTCTGCTGGCGTGCCTGCGCATAACGCGGGCTGTTCGAGATCAGCTGCGCGAAATCGCGGAAGGACTCGGCGTGCGAGTCGTAGGCGCGAAAGCGCGCCACGGTCTTGTGCGGCACGCCGTCGGTGTATTCGGTGGTGGTGACCTCGGCCACCTTGCCCTTCCAGTCGCCACCGGCCTTGATGCCGAAGAGATTGTGCGAGGGGCTGCCGTCCTTCATGAGGATCTCGCGCCGGCCCCAGCCGCTTTCATGGCCGGCCTGGCCCAGCATGTAGCTGGCGGGCAGGCCGCTGCTGCGCTGCACCTCTTGTGCCGCGGCGCCGTGTTGTTGCACGAAGCTGCGCGCGGCGGCGGGCACCGGCACCGTTGTGGCGGCGGCAGCGGGTACGGGCTGGGCGGCCTGGTCCTTCATGCCCATCTGCTGCATCAGCTGCTTGGCAATCACCTCGGCCAGGCCGCCGGGCTGGCCGGCCATCTGCACGGCGAACTGCTGGTCCAGCAGGTCGGCGCCCAGGTCTCCGCCGGGGCTGTCCATCATGCCGCTCTTCATGCTGGCGGTCGCGTCGCGCATGCTCTTGAGCAGCTCGCGCATGAACAGGGATTCGAACTGCTTGGCCGTTTCCTTGACGGCCGCCGGGGTGGCCTGGCCGGCCTGAAACTTCAGGCGGTTCAGGCTGGCGCCGTCGGCGGCCAGGGACTGCTGAGTAGAGAGTATTCCGGTTTGCATGTCAGTCCATCCTTGTCCCGACGGGCACATTCCTGTGCGTGCCGATGCCCAAGCGGGGAGCGTCGTGGAACCGGCTTGGCCGGGCCGCTGACGCTGCCCCCTTGAGGGGGGAGGCGGCTACACGAAGTGAGCAAGCAACGGGGGGGAGCTTCATATCACTTCCAGTTCGGCGTTGAGCGCGCCTGCGGCCTTGATTGCTTGCAGGATGGCCAGCAGGTCCTGCGGCGTGGCGCCCAGGGCGTTGAGCGCGCGCACCACATCGGCCAGCTTGGGGGCCGTGGGCAGCTGGATCAGGATGCCGGGTTCCTGGCGGATTTCGATATTGGCCTTCTCGGCCACCACGGTCTGGCCGCTGGAGAGCGGGCCGGGCTGGCTGATGATGGGCGTGGAGCTGATGCTGACCGAGAGGTTGCCGTGTGCGATGGCGCAGGGGCCCAGGGTCACGGCCTGGTTGAGCACGATGGAGCCGGTGCGTGAGTTGATGACCACGCGCGCGGCCGGCACCGAGGACTCCAGGGGCAGCTCTTCCATCTCGGCGATGAAGCTGATGCGGTCGTTGGGTTCCGTGGGCGCGCGCACATCCACCGTGCGGCCGTCCAGGGCGCGGGCCACACCGTCACCGAAGCGGGTGTTGATGGCCGCAGCCACCCGGCGCGCGGTCTGGAAGTCGCTGGCCTCCAGGCCGAGCCTGAAGCTGTTGCCTTCGAGGAGGGGCGTGGGCACGGCGCGCTCGATCTGCGCGCCCCCCGGGATGCGGCCTGCGCCAAGGTGGTTGATCTGCACGCGGCTGCCACCGGCGGCGGCCCCGGCCCCGGCGATGATCAGGCTGCCCTGGGCCAGCGCATAGACCTGGCCGTCGGCACCGCGCAGCGGCGTGGAGATGAGGGTGCCGCCCTTGAGGGACTTGGCATTGCCCATCGAGGAGACGGTCACGTCCATGCTCTGGCCGGGCCGCGCGAAGGCCGGCAATTGCGCCGTGACCAGCACGGCCGCGACGTTCTTGAGCTGCAGGCGCGAGGCCAGCTCCGGCGAGAGGGCGATGCCCATCTGCTGCAGGTAGTTGCTCAGCGTCTGCGTGGTGTAGGGCATCTGCGTGGTCTGGTCGCCGGTGCCGTCCAGGCCGATCACCAGGCCGAAGCCGGTCAGCTGGTTGCTGCGCACGCCTTCGATGGCGGCCACTTCCTTGATGCGACCGGCCAGTGCAGGCTGGGCAACGAGCAGACACAAGCCCAGCAGCGCGGCGCCGCGGCGCAGTGCGCTGGACAAGGAAGGAAGGCGGCCGGTGTTCATGGTGCGGGGCTCAAGTTCTGGCAGAAAAAGTCGAAACAAGCGATAACTGATTCTGTAAGTGCTCAGAACGGCGAAATGTTGAAAAAGAACCGGGTTAACCAGCCAACTGTCTGCGCTTCATGCTGCGGACCGCGGCCCTTGGACTCGACGCGTACATTGGCCACGGCGCTGGAGTTGACGATGCTGCCCGGCAGGATGGCCAGCGGGTCCACTGTGCCGGTGAAGCGCAGCACGTCCACGTTGTGGTTCAGTCCGATCTGCTTTTCCCCGGTGACGACGAGGTGCCCGTTGGGCAGCACCTCGGCCACGGTGGTCGTGATCGAACCCGAGAAAGTGTTGGCGGCTTCGGTGCCGCCCTTGCCCGAGAAGTCGGCCTCGCTGGCCGCGCCGATGCGGAAATTGTTCTCGGCGACGGTGCCCGGGAACTTCATGCCCGGCACGGCGGTGATGCTGCCGTCGATGCTGCTGGTGCGGTTGGCCGTGGAGCTGGACTTCTGGCTGGCCGTGACGTTTTCGACGATGCGCACGGTCAGCGTGTCGCCGACCTGGCGCGCACGCCGGTCTTCGAAGCTGGGGCGGTAGCTGGCGTTCTGGAACAGGCTGCCGGTGGCCGGGCGTGCGGCCGGCTGCGCAGCCGCTTGCGCCTGGCGGGGTGCCGCGAAATCCACGCTGGCCGGCTTGGGCATGGAGGAGCAGCCTGCCAGTACGGCAGCGCCGAGGAGCAGTAAGAGGTGCTTCATCACAGTTGTCCCAGTTTCTGCAGCATCTGGTCCGAGGTCTGGATCGCCTTGGAATTCATCTCGTAGGCGCGCTGGGTCTGGATCATGGTCACCAGCTCCTGCACCACGTTGACGTTGGAGGTCTCCAGGAAACCCTGCATCAGCTGGCCCAGGCCGTTGGCGCCCGGGGTGCCGGTGTTGGGCTGGCCCGAAGCGGTGGTCTCGGCGTAGAGGTTCTGGCCGCGCGGCTCCAGGCCGGCCGGGTTGATGAAGCTGGCCAGCGGAATGGTGCCGATGGGCTGCGGCGTGACGGTGCCCGGTATGGTGGCCGTGACATTGCCGTCGGCCGAGATGCTCACGTTCGTTGCGTTGGCCGGCACCGTGATGCCGTTGGCCACCGGCAGGCCGTTGCTGGTGACGAGCTGGCCCTGGGAATTGACCTGGAAGGCGCCGTCACGGGTGTAGTTGAGGGTGCCGTCGGGCATGGTGATCTGGAAGAAGCCGTTGCCCTGGATGGCGATGTCCAGGTTGTTGCCCGACTGCTGCAGGCTGCCCTGCGTGAAGCTACGGCTGGTGGACACGGTGCGTACCCCCAGGCCCACCTGCAGGCCGGTGGGCAGCTGCGACTGTTCAGAGGTGCTGGAGCCGGCCTGGCGCAGGTTCTGGTACATCAGGTCTTCGAACACGGCGTGCGCGCGCTTGAAGCCGTTGGTCGAGGAGTTGGCCAGGTTGTTGGAGATGACGTCCAGCTGCATCTGCTGGGCTTCCATGCCGGTCTTGGCGATCCACAGGGAATTGAACATGGTGGTTTCCTAAAAGTGGCTTCAGCCTTGCAGGCTGAGCAGCTGGCCGGCGGAGCGGTCGTTGGATTCGGCGGTTTGCATCAGGCGCATCTGCACCTCGAACTGGCGTGCGGTCTGGATCATCCCGACCATGGTCTCCACCGCGTTCACGTTGGAACCTTCGAGCACCCCCACCAGCATGCGGGCGTTGGCGTCGTTGGGCAGCGGGTTGCCCGAAGCGGGGCGGAACAGGCCGTCGGTGCCGCGCTTGAGCGGGTCCTCGGGCGTGGGTGTGGCCAGCTTGAGGCGGCCCACGTTGCTCGAGGGCTGGTTGCCGGTCTTGGCGCTGATGGTGCCGTCGAAACCCAGGCTGATGACCGAGTCGTTGGGCACGGTGATCGGTGCGCCGCCATCGGACAGCACGGGCAGGCCGGTGCTGGTCATCACCACGCCCTGGGGCGAGACCTCGAAGCCGCCGCTGCGGGTGTAGGCCTCGGTGCCGTCCAGGCCCTGCACGGCGAACCAGCTGTTGCCCTGCGGCATCGCATCCAGGTCGCGGCCGGTGCGCTGGGCCGGGCCCGGCGCATCACGGTGGCCGGCCGTGGCTTCCAGCGCGAACACGCGCGTGGTCGCGCCCTCGCCGCGCAAGGGCACGGCACGGTAGGTCGAGAGCTCGGCGCGAAAGCCGTTGGTCGAGACATTGGCCAGGTTGTTGGAGAGCACGGACTGCCGGTGCGCGGCAGCGTTGGCTCCGGTCATGGCGGTGTAGATCAGGCGGTCCATGGTCTGTGGCTTTCAGGTGGCGTCAGCGCAGGTTCACCAGCGTCTGCAGGACCTGGTCCTGCGTCTTGATGGTCTGGGCGTTGGCCTGGTAGGCGCGTTGCGCGGTCATCATGTTGACCAGCTCCTGTGTCAGGTCGACGTTGGAGTCCTCCAGCGCGCCGGCGCGCAGCGAGCCGAACTTGCCTTCGGTCGGCGCGCCCTGGATGGGCTGGCCCGACGCCAGGGTCTCGATCCACTGGCCGTTGCCGGTGGGTGCCAGGCCCTGCACGTTGCGGAAGTTCACCATGGCGAACTGGCCCGCGGCCTGGGTCTCGCCGTTGGAGTAGCGCGCCAGGATGACACCGTTCTCCTCGATCTTCACGCCCACCAGTTCGCCGGGCGGGTAGCCGTCCTGCGTCAGATCCGAGACCGCGAAGCGGGCGCCGTACTGGGTGGCACCGGAGACATCCAGCGTCACGTTGAAGGCGGGAACGGCCGGGTTGGTGGGGGTGAGCGGAATGGTCAGCGCGGCGGGTGCGGTCGAGACCAGCAGGCCGTTGGCACCGAAGGACAGGGTGCCTACGTTGGAGGCGGTGGCCGTGGCGGCCGAGGTCGGGTCGGTGAAGATCTCCCAGCGGTTGAGGACCGGCGGGCCGGCGGCGTCGGTGATCTTGCGCATGTACAGCGAGACCGGGATCGGCACGCCCTGCGAGTCATAGGCCGTCAGCGAGGTGCCGTAGGTGGTCAGCGGCGTGTTGGGCGTGACGGAGTTCCAGACCACGGCTTCGGCATCGAGGTTGAATTCGGCGGTGATCTGCGTGGTCTGGTTGGCCCCGATGGGCGCGGCCGTGGGCAGCTGGATCGGGTTGGTCGAGAAGCTCAGGCGGTTCCCGGCAATGTCGGTCTGGTAACCCAGCACCTTCGCGCCGGTGTTGGTGGTGATGAAGCCGAAACGGTCCAGCTTGAGCTCACCCGCGCGTGTGTAGGCCGCCGAACCATCGGGCAGCTCCAGCTGCAGGAAGCCTGCGCCGTTGATGGCCACGTCCAGGTCGTTGTTGGTGACCGAGATGTTGCCCTGCGTGAACTGCTGCGAGACCGTGCTCACCTCCACGCCCAGGCCGGCCGAGCTGCCGCCGCCTGTGCCCAGGGAAGAGGCCACCAGCTCGCCGTACTCGGCCCGCGAGGCCTTCATGCCCGTGGTGTTGGCGTTGGCGATGTTGTGGCCGATCACGTCCAGGTTGCGACTGGTGGCGTTCAGACCGGAGAGACCTTGTTGGAAGCCCATGGTGTTTTCCTTCGGGGGTGCGTGAGGGTGTCGGGTTTTAGAGGATGGACTTGATGTCGGCGTAGGACACCGGGTCGCGGCCGGCCAGGCGGATCTGCATGACGCCGTTTTCGCTGCCCACCGATTCCACGGTGCTGCGCGCCAGGCTCGTGGCCTCGATGGCGCTGCCTGCGCGCGTGGCGACGATGCGGAAGCTCGGGTTGGTGGTGCCGGCGTAGGCCGAGGCGTCCCAGGCGAATTCGTGGCGGCCGGCCGGCAGCGAGCCGGCGCTCAGGGTGTCGATGAGCTGGCCCGAGCCGTTGAGGATCTCGACCTTGACACTGTCGGTTGCGCCCTTGAGGTCGATGGCGCCGCGCGCCACGCCACCCTGCACCACCAGCTTGTCGCTTTCGATGAACACGTCGCGGCCCACCAGCGCGGCGCCCTGCAGCACCTGCATGGCGGAGAACTGCGCCGTCATGCTCTGCATCGTGGTGTTGAGCTGCTGGATGCCGCTGACGGTGTTGATCTGCGCCATCTGCGTGGTCATCTGCGCGTTGTCCATCGGGTTGAGCGGGTCCTGGCTGTTGATCTGCGCGACCAGCAGCTTGAGGAAACGGTCCTGCATCTGCGCCGGATCGGTGGTCAGCGTGCGGCTCGACGCGCTGCCGCTGCCGGTCTTCGTGAGGCTGTCGATATAGGTTGCGCTGTCTACTGCCATGATGGGTGCTCCGTGGGTTTACTGGCCGAGCTGCAGCGTCTTGAGCAGCAGGGTCTTGGCGGTGTTCATGACTTCGACGTTGTTCTGGTACGAACGCGAAGCGGAGATCATGTTGACCATCTCCTCCACCGGGTTCACGTTGGAGTGGGTCACGTAGCCTTCGGCGTCGGCCGAGGGGTGGGTGGGCTCGAACACGCGGCGTGCCGGGGTCTGGTCTTCCTTGACGCTGCTGACCTTGACACCGGCCGAGGACGCGGAGTCCATCAGCACGGTCTCGAAAGTCACCTGGCGGGCCTTGTAGGTCTTGCCGTCGGGGCCGGCCACGGCGTCGGCGTTGGCCAGGTTGCTGGCCACCACGTTGAGGCGCTGCGACTGCGCGCTGATGGCGCTGCCCGAAACCCCGAAGATGGAAAACATGGACATGATGGTGTTCCTGATCCGGTGGCGGCTTACTGGCCCTGGATCGCGCTCAAGATCGTGCGCGAACTGCCGTTAATGAAACGCAGGGTGGATTCGTAGCGCACCGCGTTGTCGACGAAGTTGCCGCGCTCGCGGTCGAGGTCGACGCTGTTGCTGTCCATGGCCGGCTGGGTCTGCTGGGCATAACCGAGGTTGGAACCCAGGGCGCTGCCGCTGGCGTTGAGCGGCAGGTGGCGCGGGTTGGGGGCGCTGGCCGCGGGCTGCGCCAGGCCGGCGGGGCTGCCGGCGTCCAGGGCCTGGCTCATGGCCTGGCGGAAATTGAAGTCACGGGCCACGTAGCCCGGGGTGTCGGCATTGGCGATGTTGCTGGCGATGGTGCGCTGGCGTTCGGCGCGCAGCATCAGGGCCTTGCCGTGGAAGTCCAGTGCGCTGGTCAGTTTGTCGAACATAAATCACCTCTGCGGTCGGTGGGGCCCCATAGGGCGGGTGCTGGCTGGGACCCCGTACGGAAATTATGGAAAGAACTTGAATAAGCGAGCGCCTGAAATGAGGGGGGAAAGCTGTGCATTTGCCAGCTTTGCGCGCCATGCCTGTACGTATAGTCGGCAATGTGGGTGGAGTCCTGAGCACTTTTTTGTAACACCCGGCGACGCCGTTCAGGCAGGAGAAACAAGTCATGAAGCAGATGCCCTCGGGCTGCACGACGTGGAAACGTGGCGCTTACGCCGCGCTGGTCCTGTTCGCCTGTGTTTCCATGCAGCTGCCGGCCCGCGCCCAGGCCGTGACCGGCGAAGCCCAGCTGCCGGCGCTGGCGCAGCGCTGGCTGGACCAGACGTTGGCGACCCAGGCCGCCCGCATGGAACAGCCGGTGCGCCTGCAGGCCACGCTGGGCCCGCTGGACAGCCGGCTCAAGCTGGCGCCCTGCGCCCGCGTCGAAGCCTATCTGCCGCCGGGCAGCCGCCTCTGGGGCCCCGGCCGTGTCGGCCTGCGCTGCCTGGAGGGGACAAGCCGTTGGAATGTTTCCATGCCGGTGACTGTCAAGGCCACCGGTTCGGCCTGGGTGCTGCGCCGCGACGTAGCGCCGGGCCGCCCGCTGCAAGCGGACGACCTGATGCTGGCCGAGGTGGACTGGGCTGCCGAACCCAGCCCGGTGCTGGCGGGCCACGAGGCCTGGTCCGGCCAGGTGGCCGCCCGCGCCCTGGCCACCGGCCAGACCCTGCGCCAGAACATGGTGCGCGCCGCTCAGGTGTTCCAGGCCGGCGCCCAGGTTCGGGTGCTGGTGCAGGGCGGCGGTTTCCAGATCAGCTCCCCGGCCCAGGCCATCTCGCCCGGTGTGGTGGGCCAGCTGGCCAAGGTCCGGATGGAAAGTGGGCGCGTGCTCACGGCTACCGTTCTGGATGCCCGGACGGTCCAGGTCGAGATGTGACAACAGCTGATCGAAGGAAAAGCGCAGAAAACCCTCAAGTCAGTCATGATGCTGCCGATATCCAACGTACGGGGCTTTTTATGCCCTCCTGGCGGATAGCCCCCTATCCGCGGCAGTATTGGAGAACGCCATGAAAGTAGGTCAACCGGCAGATTTGCCCAAAGTTTCGACACCGTCGGCAGCGGCGTCCGGCGCGGCTGCACCTGCGAAAAAGGAAGCGGCCGCCACGGCAGCCAGCACGGCCAGCTCTTCTGGCGTGGCGGTGACCGTGTCGACCTCGGTGCGCAGCCTGGAGCAGGCCAACCGCGGTGAGGCGGCTGACATCGATACCGAAAAGGTCAATGCGGTGCGCCAGGCCATCGAGGACGGCAGCTATGTCGTCAACCCCGAGGCCATCGCTGACAAATTGCTGTCCAACGCCCAGGAAATGCTGAACCGCACGCAGAACTGAGCCCCTACGGAGACCCCCCATGCTGCCCGCCGAGATTGAAAAACCGCTGTCACTGATTGAACTGCAATGCGAAGTCGTGGCAGCGGCCGTGGCCACGGGCGAGCCGCAGATGCTGGAAACCGCCAGCAACGCCCTGCAGCAGGCGGCCTTGGGTTTTGCCAGCCTCATGGAGCGCCTGGGCGGTGCGCAGCAGGCCGGCCCTGATCTGCAGGCCCGCCTGAAAAAGCTGGCGATGCAACTCAACATCCAGCGTGAAAACCTGCTCCGCCGCAGCGTGGTGGTGGAGCGTGCCCTGCACGCCATGGTGCCGGCCACCCGCAAGAGCACCTATGCCGCCCCGGCGGGCCGGGTCGGCAGCTACAAGGCCTTTTCCGCCTGAGCTGACAAAGCTTTCAGCACAAGGGCTGCCGTGGGCAGCCTTTTTTGTGTCTGTGGATCAGGGTGTCTGGATGTTTGTACGCCTTGGGCGTATAGTTGCGTGATGTTTACCGTTGTCGAGAGCCCCATCTTCCAGCGTTTGTGGCCTCGGTACTGGGACGAAGACGAGCGCGCTGAGTTCGCTTCGTTCATCGCAGTCAACCCGGATGCCGGCGCTGTGATACGTGGTTCTGGCGGCGTGCGCAAGGTGCGGTGGGCAAGGGAAGGGACTGGCAAGTCGGGCGGCGTGCGCATCGTCTATCTCACTCGGAACGAAGCCGGCGAGGTTTACCTGCTCACCCTCTACGCCAAGTCGACAACGGAGAACATTTCCCTCGACACCCTCAAGGAGATCCGCCGTGCCCTCGAAATCTAAAAAACTGAGTCCTGCCGAAATCGCCGCGTTCGAGGCGACGCGCGATCTTGGCGCAGAGATACTCCAATCGATCCGGGACATGCAGGCTGGCAGGGGCAAGGTGGTGGTCTCGTCGGCCGCCGAGGCGCGTGAGGCCACGGGCTTGTCCCAGTCACAGTTTGCCAGCTTGCTGGGGGTCTCCGTCCGGACCCTGCAAGGCTGGGAACAGGGTCGCAAGCAGCCCAGCGGTGCGGCGCGGACCCTGCTGGCCATCGCCAGTACGAATCCCAAGGCGGTGCTGGCTGTGGCGGGGAAGTCAGCGGATTAGTACAAATGATGACCTTCGATCCATGTGATGCCGCTCTTTTGTGGTCTATGCCAACTTATAGCGGGAAACATGCGTACGCCTAACTTTCCAGCCATCCTTGCTGCTTTGATCGTGACCACGAGCTTGGGATGTTCTCTTGAAGGGGAGCGCGGGTTCAAAAGCAGTGAGACGCAATTCATGGACGAACTCGAAGCGGCGCTCGGTAGAGAAAGAGTCCCTTTCCGCAGAGACGCCGATGGGTTCATCAGGTACGAGGGCGAACATCAAGAGACGGTGGTTCGCATTCGCTCCGAGGTAGAGCGTGACCTCTACGGAGGTATTGCCGACAAGTATGAAGACAAAGAATCTCGTGATTACCTCAAGAGTCTTTTGTCATCGCGGGGAATGAAATACAGAGTGGAGAACCGGAATGACGGTGAGTGGATTCGCTGGTATCCGACGGATGATTCACAAAGAGAAGAGATACATGTGATGCTCACCAAGCACAACTTCGAAATGCAGCACCGGAAAATGCCGTCAAACTGCGATGCAGAAAAGACGCCTGCTGGCACTTCGCTTATCAAGGGCGCGTCGCAAGAAACGCGTCACGTCTGTTAGTTCAATCGTTGATTGAACAAAAAAAAGGGGCTGCATCACACAGCCCTTTTTCTTGCGTCTCTCAATGCGACCGCATCTTCGCTCGCAGCCGCGCAATCGACTGGCTGTGCAGCTGGCACACGCGGGACTCGGTGATGCCCAGCACGGCGGCGATTTCCTTGAGGTTCATGTCCTGTTCGTAGTACATGCTCATGATGTACTGCTCGCGCTCGGGCAGGCTCTTGATGGCGGTGACCAGCGAATCGCGGATACGCTGGTTGCGCAGCAGCTGCATGGGGTCGGAGTCGCCGTCGACCATGTGGCGGTCGAGAAAGCCGTCCTCGCCTTCGCTGTTGCCCGTCATGTCTTCCAGGTAGACCAGCTGCGTGCCCTTGACCTTGTAGAGCAGGGCCTGGTACTCGGCCAGTTCCATGCCCAGTTCGGCGGCGATCTCGGATTCGCTGGCCGAGCGGCCGAGCTTGTGCTCCAGGCGGGTGAGGGCGACCTCGATCTCCTTCTGGCTCTTGCGCGAGCCGCGGCTCATCCAGTCGTTCTCGCGCAGCTCGTCGATCATGGCGCCGCGGATGCGCTGGGTCGCAAAGGTTTCGAACTGCACGCCCTGGCTGGCCTCGAAACGGGTGAGCGCCTCGGACAGGCCGATCAGGCCGACCTGGATCAGGTCGTCGACCTGGATGCTGGGCGGCAGCTTGGCCATCATGTGGTGGGCCAGGCGGCGCACCAGCGGCGAGTACTGCCGGATCAGGGCGTCGCGGTCGAGCTGGCCTTTGGCGGTGTACATCAGAGGCTCCTCGCGGCGCGGGGGGCGCGGCCGGCGGCAGGGGGGGGCGTCCAGCGCGGCGGCTGCAGCGCATGTTCCAGGGTGCGCAGCGCCAGGCGCTGGATCTCCCCGGTCTGGTCGGGGCAGACGGTCAGGGCCGGCACTTCGCAGGCGAGGAAGTCCCGGGCACAGTCCTGCAGGTTCCTGCTGATGCTGTGGCCCGAGACGCGGGTGGCCAGATTGGAGTCGTCCATCACAGCCACGATGGTAGGCCTAAGTTTGCCCAGGTTCAACAACTGCTTGAGCGCGTGGTAGGCCGTCAGCAGCGCGGCGTCGCTGGCCGAGACGGGGAGCAGCGGCGACAGGCTGCTGCCCTGCAGCGTGCGCGCCAGCTCGTGCGCCGGGGCGTAGAGCAGGATCAGCTCGTAGTCGTGGAAGAGTTCGGCCAGCTGGCGCGCACGCTCGGCGCTGGCGGCGGGTGGCGGGCTGGCCTGGGGTGTGCCCAGGGCGGTCAGGCCCAGGGCGGCCGGCACGATGGCCCAGTCGTCCGGCCCCTGGCCGAGGTGGCTCAGCTCGTCGCTGTCCCTCAGCAGTTGCTGCAGGCCGGGCTGGGCTTCGGATTCGCGCACGTGTGCATCGAGCACCACCACCGGATAATCCAGCGCCGTCCAGGCCGCGCACAGTTGCCAGAGCAGGGGCAGCTCGCTGCGGCGGTCGCCGTGACTGGCCAGGGCGACGATGCGCGGGGCCTGTTCGGCGGCCATGGCGGCCAGACCGGCGGCCTGGTGGCTGTCGGTGTCAAGCATGCAGTTGTCCCTGTACGTGCAGGCCCTGGGCGGCGGCCTGCGCGAAATACAGGCCCAGTTCAGCCATCTGCGGGTCGTGGGCCGATTTGCCCGAGGAGCGCATGGACTGCCTGACCAGTTGTTCGGCATTGGCGCGCTCCAGGTCCTCGGGCACGCGCTGGCCGTTGCTCACGCCGCGCAACACGAGGTGGTGGCGGATGACGCTGTCCAGCGCGGGGCCGAGCTTGACGGCCTCGTCGGTCTTGGTCAGCACGGCCTGCCTGGCGCCGAAGTTGGCCACGGCCTCGTCCTGGGTGTCGCCATGGCTGGCGGCGTTGAGCACCAGCAGGCGTTTGATCTGCGGCAGGTCCAGCACGTCGAGGATGTCGCGCTTGCGCGGATCGCGCGGGGCCACGCCGGTGGTGTCGATGATGACCAGCTTGCGGTTGGACAGCAGGCCCAGCAGATCCTGCAGGGCGGCGCGGTCGTGCGCCATATGGGCCACCACGCCCAGCATGCGGCCGTAGGCGCGCAGCTGCTCGTGGGCGCCGATGCGGTAGCTGTCCAGGGTGATCAGGCCCACGCTGCCGGCGCCGTGTATGCGTGCGCACTGTGCGGCCAGCTTGGCGGCGGTGGTGGTCTTGCCCACGCCGGTGGTGCCGACCAGGGCGAAGACGCCGCCTTCGTCCTTCAGCGCGGGGCCGCCGGCGTCGGTCTTGATGTTGCGCGTGAGCACGCCCAGCAGCCAGAGCATGGCCTCGGCCGGACTGGCGTCGTCGGGCATCATGCTCAGCACGGCGCGCGCCAGGGCGGGCGAGTAGCCGGAGCGGATGAGCTTGAGCGTGAGGTTGGCGCGGATCGGGCTCTGCTTGGTCTGGCCCAGCCAGGCCAGGGTGCTGAAGCGTTCCTCGATCAGGTCCTTCATGGCGCTGAGTTCGTTGACCAGGCCCTGGGGCACGGCGGCCGGGGTGGCCGCCACGGGGGCCGGGGCGACGGGCAAGGGCGCGGGGGCGGCCACGGCCTTGCGCGCGGGCGGCGGTGCGACCTCAGGATCGGGCGGGATGATTTCGTAGGCGGAGCGTGCGGACAGGGGCGCTGCGGCCTTGGCCTGTTGCTGGGCTTCGGCGCGGCGCTGCAGCATGCGTTCGCGCACATAGTCCTGGAAGGAGAGTGTGCTCATGGCCAGCTGGGCGGCGTCTTCTTCCACCGGGGTCTGGGCGGCGGCACGCACGGCGGCGGGGCTGGGCGCGGGGGCGGCCTTGGCGCGGGGGGCGGGGGCCACGGGGGCAGCGGCGGTCGAGGCGGCGGGGAGGCTCTGGTCCAGTGTGGCCAGCGCGTCTTCGGTGGTGGCCACCACTTCCACGCCTTGCGGGGTCTGGCGGTTGGAGAGGATCAGCGTGCCGTCGCCGAAGACCATGCGGGCCTTGGCCAGGGCCTCGCGGGTGGTGGCAGCGTAAAAGCGTTGGATGTTCATGTCAGGGCACCTCGAAGGATCGGGCCGATGCGGATGGAATGGGTTTCAGGAATCTCGCTGTGCGCCAGCACCTGCATGCGCGGCGCGGCGCGGCGCACCAGGCGCGCGATGGAATTGCGGATCGGGTCGGGCACCAGCAGGCAGGCCGGCACGCCGGTCTCTTCCTGTTTCATGGCCACGGTGGCGGCGTTGCGCGTGAGCATGTCCGCCACGCCGGGGTCCAGCGCCGGGCCGCCGGCATGCCCCAGGGCCTGCACCAGCAGGCGCTCCAGCGGCGGGTCGATGGCGATGACGTTGAGTTCCTTGGACGGGCCGTAGATCTGCTGCACGATGGCCGGCGACAGCGCCACGCGCACCCGCTTGGCCAGTTCGTTCGGATCGCTGACGGTGGTGGCGTGCTCGGCGATGGTCTCGATGATGGTGCGGATGTCGCGGATGTGCACCGACTCCTCCAGCAGCAGCTGCAGGACTTTCTGGAACACGGCAATCGAGATCATCTTGGGGACCACTTCTTCGATCAGTTTCGGTGCCAGCCGGCTGACGTGCTCGACCAGCTGCTGGGTCTCGGTACGGCTGAGCAGCTTGGCGGCGTGGACCTGCATCAAGTGTGACAAATGGGTGGCCATCACGGTCTCGGAATCAACGACCGTAAAGCCGGCCATTTGGGCAGCTTCCTTCTGGCGCTCGTCGATCCAGTGCGCGGGCAGGCCGAAGGCCGGGTCGGTGGTGGCGGTGCCGATCAGCGGCGTGGTGATGCCGCCGGGGTTGATGGCCAGGTACATGCCGGGGAAGGCTTCGCCGTCGCCCACGACCACACCGCGCAGGCTGATGCGGTAGCCGCTGGGCTTGAGTTCCAGGTTGTCGCGCACGTGCACGGGCGGGGGCAGGAAACCCACTTCCTGCGCGAACTTGCGGCGCACGCCCTTGATGCGCGTGAGCAGGTCGCCCGAGCGGTTCTTGTCGACCAGCGTGATGAGGCGGTAGCCCAGTTCCAGGCCGAGCTGGTCCACGGGTTGCAGGTCGTCCCAGCTGGCTTCGCCGTCGCCCTGCGCCACGGGCGCTGCGCTAGCCTCTTCGGCGGGCGGCGGCTTGTGCGCCAGCACCCAGGCGGCGTAGCCGATCAGGGCGGCGATGGAGAGGAAGACCACATTGGGCATGCCGGGAATCAGGCCCAGCACGGTCAGGATGCCGGCGGTGATGCCCAGCGCGCGCGGCGAGACGAACATCTGGTCGGCGATCTGGCGCCCGAGGTCCTGTTCCTTGCCCACGCGCGAGACCACCATGGCGGCCGAGACCGAGATCAGCAGGCCGGGGATCTGCGCCACCAGCGCGTCGCCCACGGCCAGCAGGATGTAGCTGTCGGCGGCCTGGCCGGCGCTCAGGTTGTGCTGCAGCATGCCGATGACGAAGCCGCCGATGATGTTGATGAAGAGGATCAGGATGCCGGCGATGGCATCGCCGCGCACGAACTTGGAGGCGCCGTCCATGGAGCCGAAGAAGTCGGCTTCCTCGCTGACCTCGGCGCGGCGGCGCTTGGCTTCCTTCTCGTCGATCATGCCCGCCGACAGGTCGGCGTCCACCGCCATCTGCTTGCCGGGCATGGCGTCCAGGGCGAAACGCGCCGAGACCTCGGCAATGCGTTCGGCGCCCTTGGTCACCACCACGAAGTTGATCACCACCAGGATGGCAAAGACGATCAGGCCGACGGCGAAGTTGCCGCCGATCAGGAAGTGGCCGAAGGCTTCGATCACCGCGCCGGCCGCGCCCGGGCCGGTGTGGCCGTCGAGCAGCACCACGCGTGTGGACGCCACGTTGAGCGACAGGCGCATCAGCGTGGTCAGCAGCAGCACGGCCGGGAAGGAGGCGAAGTCCAGCGGGCGCAGCATGTAGGCGGCCACCATCATGACCATCAGCGCCACGGCGATGTTGATGGTGAAGAGGATGTCGAGCACCCAGGCCGGCAGCGGCAACACCATCATGGCGAGGATGGCGACGACCAGCAGCGGCGCGGCGGCGCCCGAGAGCATGGCGGCGTGGCGGCCGAAGCGGCCTTGCAGGGTCTGGAGTAGCGGGTTCATGCGGCGCTCGGTTTCGGTTGGGCCATGTTCGGCGTCTTGGGCTGCAGCGGGTCAAGTCCGGGCGGCACGGGCGGCTGCGGCGGCTCGCCCGGCATGGGGCCTTCGCCGCGCATGGCGGCGCGCAGGCGGTAGATGTAGGCCAGCACCTGGGCCACGGCGGTGTACAGGCTGGCGGGGATGTCCTGGTCGAGTTCGGCGTGGGCGTAGAGCGCACGCGCCAGCACCGGCGACTGCAGCACCGGCACCTCGTGCGCCTTGGCGATGTCGCGGATCTTCATGGCCAGCAGGTCGGCGCCCTTGGAGATGACGCGCGGCGCGCTCATGGTCTTCTCGTCGTATTGCACGGCCACGGCATAGTGCGTGGGGTTCATGAGGATGAAGTCAGCCCGGGGCACGGCCTTGATGCTGCCGCGCTGGGCGATCTCGCGGGCCTTCTGGCGGCGCTGGCCCTTCATCTGCGGGTTGCCTTCGGACTCCTTGTGCTCGTCGCGCATTTCCTTGAGCGACATCTTGAGCTCGGACTGGTGCAGGAAGTTCTGCAGCGGCAGGTCCACCAGCGCCACCAGCATGACCACTGCCAGCAGCAGGCTGGTGCCGGTGAGCAGCCATTCGAACATCTGGCCCAGCGCGCCCACCGAGGGCTGCATCACCAGGGCCGCCACCGAGGGCAGGGTGGAGTGGATGAAGGCCGCCGCCAGTGCCAGGATGAAGAACATGATGAAGGTGGTCTTGGCGGTTTCGGCCAGCTTCTTCTTGGAGACCAGGCCCTTGAGGCCGGCCAGGGGGCTGAGTCGCGTGAGGTCCGGCATGATGGGCTTGAGGCTGAGCACCCAGCCGCCCGAAGCCAGCGTGCCCAGCACCGCGATGCTGGTGACGATGAGCGCGAAGACCACGCAGCCGATCAGGCCGGTGAGGGCCATGGCCTGCAGGCGATCGAGCATGCTGCCCGTCTGCAGGGCCACGGCTGCGTCGAAGGTGAGCTGCCGTCCCATGGCCAGCTTGAGCTCGCCGTACATATAGGGGGCCAGGAACAGGAGGGTGAGGGCGCCACCGCCGAGCACCGCCAGGTGTCCGAGGTCGCGTGAGCGCGCGACCTGGCCGTCTTCGCGCGCCCGCTGCAGCTTGCGCGGCGAAGCGGGTAAATTGCGGTCCTGACTGCTGGAATCCATGGTGGCGCGACGCTGAAGTTCACGCCATTGTCGTCAAGGGGTGCCGTAACTAAAGGCCGAAAAGACCGGCCTTTCCCCCCTTGATCCGGAGGAGGACTTTAGCGATCCGCGGCGCCACCCGAAGCGCGAGGGGCCAAGACCAGGACACCCGCGGAACTGGCTCTGCCAGGCCGCTGGGTGCGCGCCCCTCCCGCCGAAGGCGAGAAAGGGGCTGAGGGCTGCGGCTCCAAGCCCGCCTGCGCAGGCTTGGACAGCCCGAAGAGCTACGGCCTTTGGCCGTCAGCACCGAGCGGCGTAAGCCGCTCGGGGGGTGGTTCTTTAGAACCCCAGGCTCGCCAGCAGGTCGTCGACCTGGGATTGGCTGGTGACCACATCCGTGCTGTTGCCAGGATCGACCACGGGGCCGGAGAGCACCACATCGGCCACCCCGAGCGGGGCGGCAGCGGACGCCGGGGCGCTCACGCGGGACTGCAGCTCGGGCGGGGCGGTCTGGATCAGCAGTTCGACCAGCTGGTCTTCGATGACGGTGGCCAGGTTGACCACGCGGGCGATGACCTGACCGGTCAGGTCGTGGAAGTCCTGCGCCATCATGATCTCGGTCAGGTGCTGGTCGACCTCGCCATTGGCTTTTTCCAGGTCGGTCAGGAAATTCATGATGTGGCCCTTGGCCACGGCGGCCACCGGGTCCGCCACCAGCAGGGCGATCATGTGCCGGGTCTGGGCTGCGATGTGGTCGTGCTGGGTCTTGGCCTGGTCGACGCGGTTGAGCACCTTTTCGGCGGCTTCACCGGTCAGGCGGGCGATGTACGAGAGGCGCGATTTGGCATCGGGCAGTTCCCCGGCCGTGCCTTGCAGCTTTTCGGCATAACCCAGCTCATGCAAGGCATCGTGCAGCTGACGTGTGAGCTGGCCGATCTTGTGGTGGACGTCCGGAGCAGCGTCCGGGGAAGCGGCGTCCCCGGCGTTATGGGCAGAGGCGCTGGCTTCCATGATTCAGGCAAGCCCCGCTTTTTTGAGGATGTGGATCACCTTGTCTTCCAGGGTGGCCTTGGTGAAGGGCTTGACGATATACCCGGCGGCGCCCTGCTGGGCGGCGAGCACGATGTCTTCCTTGCGCGCCTCGGCGGTGACCATCAGCACGGGGATGTGCTTGAGCTTCTCGTCCTTCTTGATCTCGGCCAGCAGCTGGAAGCCGTTCATGTTCGGCATGTTGATGTCGCTGACGACGAAGTCGAAATTGGTGGTGCGCAGCTTCTGCAATGCGACGACACCATCCTCGGCTTCGTCGCAATCGGAAAAACCACTCTCCTTGAGCAGATTGCGCACGATGCGTCGCATCGTGGAGAAGTCGTCGACAACCAGGAATCGGGGGTTGGCCATGGCTGAGCCTTTCTGTTCTATTGGGGCAGATTATCGCAAGTCCGGGCGATGACCAAGTCTTTCGGATGCTTTGCAGTGGGGTTCATTGTGCCGGGGTTGCCGGCGCAGGTGGGGGCGCAGGCGCCTGGGCGGGTGGGGCGGCGACCTCGGGCTCAGCCAGCACGGGCACCCGGCTGGTGCCCAGCAGGCGCTCCTCGGCCTCGCGGGTCAGGACCATGATGCTGATGCGCCGGTTCACCGGCGCCAGGGGCTGGTCCGGCTCCAGCAGCACGCTGGAGGCCAGGCCGGTCACGCGGATCAGCTTGTCCTCGGGCATGCCGGCGAGCACCAGTTCGCGGCGCGAGGCATTGGCGCGGTCGGCCGAGAGCTCCCAGTTGCTGTAGCCGCGGTCGCCGCTGCCGTAGGGGGTCTGGTCGGTGTGGCCGTCCAGGCTGATGCGGTTTTCCACACCATTGAGGGCGGCGCCGATCTCGCGCAGGATTTCGCGCATATAAGGCTGCACCACGGCGCTGCCGCTGGTGAACATGGGGCGGCCCTGGTCGTCGACGATCTGGATCTGCAGGCCGTCGGGGGTGGTTTCCAGGCGGATCTGGTTGCTGTACTGGGCCAGCTTCTTGTTGTTGGAGATGGCCGCGCTGATCTTGGCGCTCAGGGCGGCCAGGCGCTTGGCATCCTGCCGGGCGGCATCGGCGCGCGCCTGTTCGAGGGCGCGCCTTTTTTTCATGGGGTCCGCACTTTCACCCTGATGCTGCTGACCCACCTGTTGCGTCAGGTCGGCACCGCCTCCGGGCAGGATGGTGGGGCTGGCGCCCGCGCCGCTGCCGCCGGCCATGGCGACCTTGAGCGGAGAGCTGAAGTAGTCGGACAGGCCCTTGAGGTCGCCCTTGGAGGTCGAGCCCAGCAGCCACATCAGCAGGAAGAAGGCCATCATGGCGGTCACGAAGTCGGCGTAGGCGATCTTCCAGGCGCCGCCATGCGCGGCGTGCCCGGTCTTCTTGACCTTCTTGACGATGATGGGCTGGAGCTTTTTGGCGTCGGAGGCCATGGCTAACCTGGTCGGTGCGTCGGCTTACTTCTTGCCGCGCACGTGGCTTTCGAGTTCGATGAAGGTCGGGCGCTCGGTCGAGAACAGCACCTTGCGGCCGAACTCGATGGCGGTGGAGGGGTTGTAGCCCTGCATGCTGGCCAGCAAGGTGGACTTGATGCACTCCAGTTCCTTGGCGCTGTCCTGGGCCTTCTGCTCCAGCAGGCCGCCCAGCGGCTCGACCACGCCATAGGCCAGCAGGATGCCCAGGAAGGTGCCGACCAGGGCCGAGGCGATCATGCCGCCCAGCACGGCGGGCGGCTGGCCCACCGAGCCCATGGTGTTGACCACGCCCAGCACGGCGGCCACGATGCCGAAGGCCGGCAGCGCGCCGGCCAGACGGGCGATGGCGGCGATGGGGCCGTGCGCTTCCTGGTGATGGGTCTCGATCTCGTTGTCCATCAGGGACTCGATCTCGTGCGCGTTGAGGTTGCCCGAAACCATCATGCGCAGGTAGTCGGTGGTGAACTCGACCACGTGATGGTCGCTGCCGACCACGGGGTATTTCTGGAAGATGGGCGATTCGTGCGGGTTCTCGACGTCCTTTTCGATGGCCATCAGGCCTTCCTTGCGCGCCTTCTGCAGGATGTCGTAGAGCATGGCCATCAGCTCCAGGTAGCGCTCCTTGGTGTACTTGGAGCTCTTGAGCGCCTGCGGGATCATGGCGATGGTCGCCTTGAGCACCTTGGGCTGGTTGTTCACGACGAAGGCACCCAGGGCGCCGCCGAAGATGGTGATCAGCTCGAAAGGCAGGGCCGTCAGGATCACGCCGATATTGCCGCCGTGCACGATGTACACCCCGAAGATGCAACCCATGGCGACGGCATAACCAATGATGACTAGCATGTTCGTGGAGGATCTTGAGGGTGGGCGGATGCGTGGGCGGATGGCCTGTGCCGGACCATTCTAGGGGAAAGGTCGGGTGGGGGGCTACGAAAAAAAGGGGGCCAATCGGCCCCCTTTTCACGAATATGGCGGTTTGCTGTCGAGCCTCAGTGCAGCAGGATGCCGCCCGCCGTGCTGCCCTTGCCGGCGCGCGCCGGCGGCTCGCACAGGCCGCAAACGTAATGGCGGGCGTTTTCATAGGGCTCGGAGACGAAATGCCCGTTGCACTTGGAGCACCGGGTCATGGCCAGCATGTTGTTGTCCACGAACTTGACCAGGCGCCAGGCGCGCGTGACCGACAGCAGGGGCTCCATCTCCAGGGTGACCATCTGCTCGCTGTAGAGGCGGAAAGCCTTCATCACGGCCTCGATGTCTTCCAGGCTGCTGGTCTTGCTCAGGTACTCGTAGATGTTGAGGAAGAGCGATGCGTGGATGTTGGGCTGCCAGGTCAGGAACCAGTCGGTCGAGAAGGGCAGCTGGCCCTTGGAGGGCGACTTGCCCGCCACTTCCTTGTACAGGCGCAGCAGGCGCTCGTAGGACAGGTCGGTCTCGCTCTCGAGCACCTGCAGCCGGGCGCCCAGCTTGATCAGGGCGACGGCGCGCTCGATCTGGCGCGATTCATTGAGGACGCTTTTGCCGGTGGCCATGTTGCGGTTCCCTGTTTCAGGTGGCTTCGGCGAAACGGCCGGCCATCAGGATGCTGGCGTGCAGGCGGGTGGTGGCGTCGTTGTCCACCTTGCGTGCGGCCTGGTTGGTCAGCAGGCTCCACACCACCTCGTCGTCCATGCGGAAGCGGCACAGCAGCATGCTGCTGGAGGCGATCTTGGAGATCTGCGCCGGGGAGAGCGCGGCCATCAGATCGGCCGACTCTTCCGAGAGCCCCAGACGGAACTGCGCCTCGGCCTTGTCTTTGCGGATCAGGTTCTGCGCCAGCATCAGGTAGGTGAGGTTGGTTTCGCGGATCTCGGCGATCATCTGTTCGTCGGTCATTTAGGTCTCCTTTACGGCGCAATTCAAAGGTTTCGCGTTGGGGTTGATTCTGAACACCGGTTGCAAAACTTGAATCAGCCAGTGGCTGTCTGTGCTGAAAGGTAATGCGTACAGGCTTGTAGGGGGAAATCCTACAAACAGGGGGCAAAGGGAATGCCATGAAATAAGAGGCGAACACCGGGCAATTCCTGTTTTCCGGCGGAGCCCGCTGCCTTATTCTTTGCGGCTATATATAGAGATACAGTCACTTTCAAGCGGCGCACCATGAAAGCAGTCATCCTGGCCGGCGGCCTGGGCACCCGGATTTCCGAGGAAACCCATCTCAAACCCAAACCGATGATCGAGATCGGGGGCAAGCCCATCCTGTGGCACATCATGAAGATCTACAGCGCCCACGGCGTCAACGACTTCGTGATCTGCTGTGGTTACCGCGGCTACGTGATCAAGGAATACTTTGCCAACTACTTCCTGCACACCTCGGACATCACCTTTGACATGGGCAGCAACCGCATGGAAATCCACCGTCGCCACGCCGAACCCTGGCGCGTGACCGTGGTCGACACCGGTGAAGAGACCATGACGGGCGGTCGCCTCAAGCGTGTGGCCGACTACGTGGCCGAGGACGAGGCCTTCTGCTTTACCTATGGCGATGGTGTGGCCGACATCAACATCGCCGAGGCCATCCGTTTTCACAAGGGGCATGGCAAGCTGGCCACTGTGACGGCCGTGCAGCCCCCGGGCCGTTATGGTGCGTTGCAGATGCAGGGCGCGCAGGTGGCCGGCTTTACCGAGAAGCCGCGCGGTGATGGCGGCCTGATCAATGGCGGTTTCTTCGTGCTCTCGCCGCGCTGCATCTCCCGCATTGCCGGCGATGCGACCAGCTGGGAGGTCGAGCCCCTGGCCGGGCTGGCCAGCGATGGCGAGCTCATGGCCTATGAGCACCACGGCTTCTGGCAGCCCATGGACACCTTGCGCGAGAAGAACATGCTGGAGGAACTCTGGGCCTCGGGCCGCGCACCCTGGAAGGTCTGGGAATGACGTACGCAGGACATGCAAGGTGAGTGACCGTCAAACCCAGGGCACCCGTGGAACCGGCTTTGCAGGGCCACTGGGTGCGCCCCCCTCGAGGGGGGAGACGCAAAGCGTCCCGGGGGGTGTTCCATCCCCTGCCTTCTGGCGCGGCAAGCGAGTGCTGCTGACCGGGCACACCGGCTTCAAGGGCGCCTGGCTGGCGCTGTGGCTGCAGCGCCTCGGCGCGCAGCTCACCGGCCTGGCGCTGGCGCCGGCCACCCAACCCAATCTCTTCGAGCTCGCCGGCCTGGCCGGTGACATGGACCACCGCCTGGCCGACATCCGCGATGCGGGTGCCGTCGCCCGGGTGGTGCAGCAGACCCGCCCCGAGATCGTGTTGCACCTGGCCGCCCAGGCCCTGGTGCGCGAGAGCTACCGTGACCCGGTGGCCACCTACGCCACCAATGTCATGGGCACGGTGCACCTGCTCGACGCCCTGCGGCAGCATGCCGGCACGCGCGTGGCCGTGCTGGTCACGACCGACAAGGTCTACCGCAACCACGAGTGGCACCACCCCTACCGCGAGAGCGATGAGCTGGGCGGGCACGATCCCTACAGCGCCAGCAAGGCCGCCAGCGAGATCGCCATCAGCAGCTACCGCGATGCCTTTCTGTCCGCCCAGGGCCTGGCCCTGGCCAGCGCGCGCGCCGGCAATGTGATCGGCGGCGGCGACTGGGCGGCTGACCGCCTGCTGCCCGACGCCGTGCGCGCCTGGCAAAGCGGCCAGACCCTGAGTATCCGGCGGCCGCAGGCCACGCGCCCCTGGCAGCATGTGCTGGAGCCGCTGGCCGCTTACCTCTGCCTGGCCCAGGCCCTGTGGCAGGACGCAGCGCTGGCCGGTGCCTGGAATTTTGGCCCGCACGCGCATGAACGCGCCACCGTGCAGCAGGTGGTGGAACTGGCGCGCGGCGCCTGGGGCGGCGGCGCGGTGCATTATGAGAACGAAGCCACGGGGCCGCACGAGGCAGGCTGGCTCGCGCTCGACACCTCGAAGGCGCAGGCACAGCTGGCGTTGCGGCCGCGCTGGTCCCTGGCGCAGACGGTGCAGCGCAGCATGCGCTGGTACCTTGCGCACAAGGATGGCGCTGCCGCGCGTGCGCTGTGCCTGACCGACATCGAAGCCTGGGAAGCCGCCGCATGAGCAGCCTGAAAGTGAGCGACCTGCCCCTGGCCGGGCTCAAGCGTGTGCAACGCCAGCGTCTGGTCGACGAGCGCGGTTCCTTTGCACGCCTCTTCTGCGCCGACGAACTGGCCGCCGCCGGCTGGACCGTGCCAGTGGCCCAGGTCAACCACAGTTCCACGCGTGCGCGCGGCACGGTGCGCGGCCTGCATTACCAGCGCGCCCCGCATGCCGAGATGAAACTGGTCAGCTGCGTGCGCGGCGAGGTGTGGGACGTGGCGGTGGATCTGCGCGCCGGCTCCCCCACCTTCCTGCAGTGGCATGCGCAATTCCTGAGTGCGGCCGACGGTGCCGCGATGCTGATCCCGGCCGGTTTTGCCCACGGCTTCCAGGCCCTGAGCGACGATGCCGAACTCGTCTATTGCCATTCCGCCGCCTACGCGCCCGCCGCCGAAGCCGGCCTGCATGTGCGCGATGCCCGGCTGGCCATCAATTGGCCCCTGCCGGTGCTGGGCCTGTCGCCGCGCGATGCCGGCTTTGCCTGGCTGACGCCGGGATTCGAAGGGGTGCGCCTGTGAAATGCCGCCATTGCGCCAGCGAACTGCGCCTGCCCTTCCTCGATCTGGGCAGCGCCCCGCCGTCCAACGCTTATCTGAAGCCGCAGGACCTGCAGGCACCCGAGACCTGGTACCCGCTGCGCCTGCTGGTCTGCACCTCCTGCTGGCTGGTGCAGACCGAGGACCATGCCGGGCGGGAGCAGCTCTTCAGTGACGACTACGCCTACTTCAGCTCCTTTTCCTCCTCCTGGCTGGCGCATGCGCAGGCCTATGTGCAGGCCATGCGCACGCGTTTCGGCCTGAATGCAGCAAGTTGCGTGGTGGAAGTGGCGGCCAACGACGGTTACCTGCTGCAGTACGTAAAGCAGGCCGGGGTGCCCTGCTACGGCATCGAGCCCACGGCCAGCACGGCCGCGGCAGCGCGTGCCAAGGGCATAGCGATCGTCGAACGCTTCTTCGGCGTGGCGCTGGCGCGCGAGCTGGTCGCCCAGGGCCGGCAGGCTGACCTGATGGCGGCCAACAACGTGCTGGCCCATGTGCCCGACATCAACGACTTCGTGGCCGGCTTTGCCCTGCTGCTCAAGCCCCAGGGCGTGGCGACCTTCGAGTTCCCGCACCTGCTGCGCATGGTGCAGGCGTGCCAGTTCGACACCGCCTACCACGAGCACTACTCCTACCTTTCACTTACTGCGGTGCAGCGCATCTTCGCGGCCAACGGTCTGCAGGTCTTCGACGTGGAGGAACTGCCCACACACGGCGGCAGCCTGCGCGTGTTTGCGCAGCGCAGCGATGGCGGGCCCCATCCCGTGGGGGCGGCAGTATCCGACCTGCTGGCGCGCGAGCAGGCTGCGGGCATGACGGCGCCGGGTTTTTACGTCGGCTTCCAGCATGAGGCCGAGCGCGTCAAGCGCGAACTGCTGGAGTTCCTGCTGCAGGCGAAACGCGAGGGGCTCAAGGTCGGCGCCTATGGCGCGGCCGCCAAAGGCAACACCCTGCTGAACTTCGCCGGCGTGCGGTCGGATCTGCTGCCTTATGTGGTGGACCTGAACCCGGCCAAGCAGGGCAAGTACATGCCCGGCAGCCGCATTCCCATCGTGGCCGAGGCGCATCTGCGCCAGGACCGGCCGGACCGGGTGCTGATCCTGCCGTGGAACCTGCGCACGGAAATCACGGCCCAGCTGGCCTACATCCGCGACTGGGGTGGTCGTTTCGTCACGGCTGTGCCGAACCTGCAGGTCGATTGAACGGACGCGACGCGAGAAAGACGATGCTGAACCATCTGCCAGCCAGTTTTTACAGCCTGCGCCATCCCGATGGCTTTTTCGAAGGCCTTCAGAAAGCCATCGGCAGCATCGAGCAGGAGACCGGGATCTATGCCGGGGACAACTTTTTCACCTACCACCGGAACCTGAGTTTCCTGGAGGATGAGGCCTTGATGCCTGCCTTCAACCGGCATGCGGCGACCCCGATAGAGCAGTCACTGCTGTGGCGGGTCTCCACCTTGCTGTGGGGCGTGCGCAATGGCTTGCGGCTGGAAGGCGACTTCGTTGAATGCGCCTGCTACAAGGGCACCACCGCACGCATCCTTTGCGACGCCGTCAATTTTGCGCAGCGGACGGATCGCCACTACTACCTGTACGACCTCTTCGACCACGACCCGGGCATGCCGCATCACGCGATGTCCGAGCACGGCGACCAGCTCTACGCGCGCGTGAAGGCCCGTTTCTCGGAGATGCCCAATGTGACGGTCACCCAGGGCAAGGTGCCCGAGGTGCTGGCCGACGTGGCACCGCAGAAGATTGCCTTCATGCACCTGGACCTGAACAACGTCGATGCGGAAATGGGCGCCCTGGAAGTCCTGTTCGACCGCATGGTGCCCGGGGCCGTGCTGGTATTCGACGACTATGGCTGGATGGCCTATCGAAACCAGAAGCTGGCCGAAGATCCCTGGCTGGCCGCACGCGGCTACCGGGTGCTGGAGCTGCCCACCGGCCAGGGCCTGGTGATCAAATAGCCTTGCGCCTGAGAAAACCGTCGGGCGCCACCGTGACCTGCAGTTTGTGCGGGATGCTGGTGTCGATCTCGAATTCGGGGTGCGCTTTCAGATAGGCGTGCACGGCGGTCTTGGGGTTGTCGCCCGGTGCCCAGGGCCGGTCCGGGAACAGATCGTCCGGCATGTCCTCCACAAAGGTATCGAACACCACGCAGTAGCAGCCCGCCGTGGTCAGGGGCGCATAGGCCTGCAATTCGGCCAGCACGTGTTCGTGCGTATGGTTGGAGTCCAGGCAGACCATGACACGCCGGTAGCCCCGGGCCATCTCATGCACCTGGGCGATGACTTCGGGCGAGATGCTGGAGCCCTGGATCATCTGGATCTTGTGCGCCAGGGGGTGGGCTTCGATGGCGGTACGGTTGTGGGCGCGGATGTCGATGTCCAGGCCCAGCACCTTGCGCTGGCTGGCCTTCGGGTCCAGCACGGCGCCGGCCTCGACCGCGTCGCAGTAGTCCAGCATCGCCAGCAGCGAGGCGCTGAGCACCAGCGAGCCACCGTGGGCGATGCCGGTCTCGATGATGAGATCGGGGCGCGTGGCCCAGACCAGCTCCTGCATGGCCACCATGTCCTGCGGGTACTGGATGATGGGGCGACCCAGCCAGTCGAAGTTGTAGACGTACTTGCGTCGCATCGACGCCTGCAGCCAGGCTTGGGATTGCGCCGTGAAGGCGGCATCCTGCGGGTAGCCGGCCACCTGGGCGCGGCGTTCCTGGGCGAATTGTTCAATCGGATTGCTGGACATGGGGCACCAAGCGGTTCAGGAGTGGGAGACCTGTGCCGGCAGCGCGGACAGGACGGGACGGGGGACAAACGCGAATTCCGTGCGAATGCGCGTGGTGTCGATGGGCGCGAAGCGGGTGGTGGGCGCGCCGGGCGCCACCTCGACGCTGCAACCGGTCAGGGCGGCCAGATGCTCCACCCACTGCGCATGGCGCGTCTGCGCCCCGCTGGCCACGTTGTACAGGCGCTCGCGGCCCTGCGTGGCGATGCGCGGCAGCAGTTCGGCCACGTCGTCGATGTGGATGTAGTCCTTGGCCGAATCCGGCGCGGTCTGCAGCACGATGCGGCCACCGCGCGCCTCGCGGACCAGGCTGGGGATGAAGTTGGCCGAATCCGTGTCCTCCCCGCCCACCACATTGGACAGGCGGACCACTCGCACGCCGCTGCGGCCGCCGCTCAGGCAGAGCGATTCGCCCATGAGCTTGGAGAGGTTGTAGAGGTCGGACGGGTCCTGTGGCTGCACGCCCAGGTCCGCGTCCTCGCGGCCGCTGGCCGCGCGCCCGTAGACGCGTGTGGACGAGAGGTAGAGCAGGGACGTGAAATCGGCGCGCTGCAGCAGCTCGGCCAGCAGCGTCACGTGCGCCTGCACGGTGTCGTAGGGCCGCGTGCGGAAATCGGCGGTGAGGCCGATGGCATAGATCACATGGCCCAGCGCTCGCCCGTACAGGCCGGGCTCGCTGCGGCCGGGTGTGTGCACCGTCTGCCCGTCGGCGCGCAGGTGCGCCACCAGGCGCCGGCCGATGACGCCGCTGGCACCCAGCACGGTCCAGCTCATCGGGCATCCTCCGTGCTGTGCACTGCGGTGCGAGCGCCTTCGGGCGGCCGGGCGGTGCTCATGTACGCTCCCCCACCACACGCAGTGGCTGGCCGGCATAGACCGTGTAGGCGGCCAGTTCGCCGCGCACGATGCTGCCGGCGCCCACCACGCAGCCGCGGCGCAGCACGCTGCCGTCGAGCAGCACGCAGTTGGCGCCGATCCAGACGTCGTCCTCGACCACGATGCCACCCTTGCCGGGCAGGAAGCCCTGCTCGCGGATCAGGCGCGATTTGTCCTGGTAGGCATGGTTGACCGGGGCGAAGGTGCAGTTGGCGGCAATTGCGACGTGGTTGCCGATGGTGATGCCCTGGCCCGTGTAGAACACGCAGCCCGAGTTGATGACCACGTGCTCGCCGATCAGCAGGTCTCCTGAACCGCCGGCCGGCTTGACCTTGACGAAGCTGTCGATGACCGAGTGTGCGCCCACGGCGATGCGGCTGCCGCGCACCGAATCCTCGATGTCGGCCAGGGGCGAGATGCGGGCGCTGGGGGCGATCTGGAGCATGTGGGGCCGGGGAAACGCTAGGAAATGGCGTTTGCCATCGCCTCCTGGGCGTAACGCAGATACGTTACCGCAAATTCGGTGTGTCCGTGGGCGTGTTCCACCTCGGCCAGGCAGGCCAGGGCCACCGGGTCCTGCGGGACGGCGTTGAGCACGCGCTCGGCCATGGCCGTGACGTCGAGCCAGCAGCGATGGCTGATCTGGCCTTCGGTGCCGGTGACGCTGGGGCGTTGCTCGCGTGCCCGGTCCAGCAGGGCCTGCAGGCGCTGATGCGCTTCGGACAGGGACACGCGCAGGCCGGGGGCCAAGCCGACGCCGGGCGCCGCGGGTTCGCTCCATTCGGGGGGCAGCGTGGGCAGCCAGCTTTCGATCAGGCGGCTCTGGGCCTCGGGGTCCTGCGGGTGCTGGCCTTGGGCCAGCCACTGCAGCCACATGAGGCGCAGGCCTTCACCGAAGTGGTGGTTGAAGAGGTCTTCGCGCATCAGCACCGACCGCTCGGTTTCACGGCGCAAGCCCAGGCGCAGCGTGTTGAGCTGCGGCACGTCGGCCGCCAGCGTGGCGGCGATGCGCACATAGGCCTCGGCGTCCTGCGCCAGCCATTCACTGCGGCCCAGATAGGTGAGGATGCCGGTGCTGAGCCGGCTCTTGAAGCTGTCACCCTCCATGGACACCAGGGGCACACCCATCCACAGCAGGTCGAAGGTGGTGGTGCCGCCCGTCAGCGGGAAGGGGTCGAGCGCGATGTCTATGCGATGGTAGGTCAGGTACTGGTTGGCCATGTCCAGCGGGACCAGCTCCAGCCGCGCCACGTCCAGCCCCAAGCCGGCGCAGCGTTGGCGGTAGGCTTCGGCGAAAGCGGGCTGGCCGAAGTTCTTGCCTTCGATCAGCAGGCGTGCATCCGGTACGGCGGCCAGAACGTGGCCCCAGAGCGCCAGCACTTCGTCGGTCAGCTTGCCCAGGTTGTTGCAGGAACCGAAGGTGACGAAACCGTTTTTCAAGGCAGGGGCCGGCCGTACTTGGTAGGCCGGCTGGTAGCGCCACAGGGGCTCGCGGCTCAGCGGGCGGTAGCAGCAGAACAGGGTGGGCAGGCGGTAGAGGCGTTCGGTGTACAGGTCGTCGGCGCCGGGCGGGTCGGTGACCTCGTCGGTGAACTTGTAGTCGATGGCCGTGAGGCCGGTGGTGGCAGGGTAGCCCAGCCAGGAGATCTGCACGGGCGCGGCCTTGTGTGCCATGGCCAGCAGGCCGTTGTGGCCGGTGTGGCCGGCCAGGTCGATCAGGATGTCGATGCCTTGCGCGCGGAGGGCCAGCGCCTGCTCGGTGGCGCTCAGGCCGGCCAGGCGCACGAAGTGGTCGACATGGCAGCGCACACGCTCGGTGACGGCATCCTCCTGGGGATGCAGGTGGAACCCGTACACCTCGAACTGCCGGCGGTCCAGCTGGGCCAGCAGGCCTTCGACGAAATACATGACCGAGTGCGTGCGCAGGTCGGGCGAGAGAAAGCCGATCTTCAGGCGGCGCCAGGGCCCCTGGCGCTGGGGCGCGAAATCGGGCCAGCGGGTTTTCAGCGCGGGCTCGAAGGCGGCGCCGTATTCGCGGGCGGCGGCGGCCAGCTGCTGCGCGCTGACGGCCGGGTCGGCCAGCATGAAAAGCAGGCGGTTGGTGTGGTTGGCCAGGTCCTGCGGCTGCAGGCGCAGGGCGGCCTCGCAGTCCTGCACGGCTTCGCGCACCTGCCCCAGTTCGCGGCGGTGGATGGCTTTTTGTGTCAGCGAGGCCAGTTGTTCGGCCGGATTCCTTGCCAGATCGGCTGCCTTGAGAGCGGCCGTGTAACCACGCTCATGCTGGCGGCTGTCATAACAGCACTGGGCCAGCATGAGCCAGGACATGGCCTGATCGGGGCGCAGGGCACAGACTTTTTCCAGCAGCGGGCCGGCGTCGGCGGGCCGCGCCTGCTCCAGCAGCATGTTGCTGTAGTTGATCAGCAGTTCCGCGTCGTCCGGCCACAGGGCGGCCGCCTGCCGGTAGGCGGCCAGTGCCGCGTCGGTGTCGCGTTGCTTGTTGAGTGCAAAGCCCAGCAGGCGGTGGGCCCGCAGGTGGCGGCCGTTCTTGCGCAGGGCCTGGCGGCACAGGCGCACCAGCAGCGGCCAGTCTGCCGCCTGCAGTGCGGCATGCAGCCTGGCGTCGTGCGGATCTGCGGCGGTGGGGGGGCGCGCAGTTCGCACGTGCATCGGGGCCCCTCAGTCGCCTTACTGGCGCAGCAGGGCCAGCACGCCCTGCGGGATCTGGTTGGCCTGGGCCACCATGGCGGTACCGGCCTGTTGCAGGATCTGGGCGCGCGACAGGGCGGCGGTTTCGGCGGCGAAGTCGGCGTCCATGATGCGGCTGCGCGAGGCGGTCAGGTTCTCGGCCGTGATCTGCAGGGCCGAAATGGCGGTCTCGAAGCGGGCTTGCAGGGCGCCCAGCTTGGCGCGCTCGCCGCTGATGAAGGACAGGGCCGAGTCCACCGTCTTGAGCGAGTCGTTGGCCCGGATGGCGGTTGTCACGTCCAGGTTGGCCACCTTCTTGAGCGTCGAGTTGCTGTCGATGATAAGCGAGGCGGCACCGCCCGTGGTGGCATCCACGGCGAAGGACTTGTCCGAGTCCATCGTGACGTAACCGCTGATGATGGCGTTGTTCGCCGTGCTGTCGGCAGCCAGTGTCTGGTTGCCGGCCACGGCCACCAGGGCGCCGGTGGTGTCCGAGACGTATTTGGTCACGGTCACGGCGCCGGCATTGACGGTGGTCGAGTCGCCTACGCGGATGTCGTTGCCGGTGGCGTTGGTCAGGATGATGCCCGTACCGGACACGTTCAGGCTGGCGATGACGCCGGTCTTGGATGATTTCTCGTTGATGGCCGACACGGCGTTGGACAGGCCATCGGCGCCGGTGGTGGCCGAGATCGCGAAGGAGATGGTCTCGTCGGCCGAGTTGTCCGAGCGCAGCAGCAGCGAGTAGGCGCCGGCGGCACCGAAGGTCAGCTGGGTATCGGTGCGCGCCGAGGCGGAGACACCGGTGTTGGGGGTCTGCAGGTTGATGGTGTCGGCGGCCAGCTTGGCCGTGCCGTTGGCGGCGATGTTGACCGCGGCACTGCCCAGTGCGCCATTGACGGCCACGGTGTCGATCACGCTGCCGTTGGCACCCCAGGCGCCGGAGCCGGCCGAGGGGCCGCTGGCGATGACCTGGTTGTTGCCGTACTGGCCCGTGCGCAGGTTGGCGGTGGAGGCCACGATGACCTGGCCGGAATTGGCGCCGACCTGGAACTGGGCGGTACCGAAGGTGCCGTCCAGGATCTTCTGGCCGTTGAATTCAGTGGTCTGGGCAATCCGGTCCAGCTCGGCCACCAGCTGACCCACTTCCTGGTTCAGGGCCTGGCGGTCCGAGGCGCTGTTGGTGGCGTTGGCCGACTGCACGGCCAGCTCACGCACACGCTGCAGGATGTTGCTGGCCGAACCCAGGGCACCTTCAGCCACCTGGGCCAGGGAGATGCCGTCGTTCGCATTACGCGCTGCCTGGTTCAGGCCGCGGATCTGGCTGGTGAAGCGCTCGGAAATCGCCAGGCCGGCAGCGTCGTCCTTGGCACTGTTGATGCGCAAGCCCGAAGACAGGCGCTGGATGGCCGTGGCCAGGGATGCCTGGCTACTTCCTTGGTTGCGCTGCGCGGTCAGCGAGCTGATATTGGTGTTGATAACGGCAGCCATTGAATCACTCCTTCAGTTCAGGGTTGTGGCCCTTTCGTGGCCGGTTCGCGCCATGAAAGATGGGACATGGCAAAACGATGGATTGATTGTGGGCGGCGGGTTTCGGGCCGGTGCCCCGATAAAAAGGGGGAAAACCGGCCAGCTTTTGCATTTAGCCCTCAAGTTCGGCCGGCAAGCGCCGAAAACCCTGGTGTACCCGGCCTGCACTGGAGCTTGCGCCGTGGCCCAAGGGTGCAAATGGATGGGGAAAGTGGCGTAATTCGGTGAATCAGGCCTCAAGTTTTGTTCTAGCCGGGCCGAAAACAGATTCAACGGTCCTCCCCGGGTCCGCCATTCACCGCGACAGCAATGTTGCACTGGTGAATCAAGTCGCCAGAATCGTCTGGCGTCCTGGTTGGCGGTAACGCCATCTGTTTGTCAAGGAGATTTGCAATGGCATCGATCATCAACACCAATATCAGCTCGCTGACCGCCCAGCGTAACCAGGGCACCAGTCAGGCTTCGCTGAGTACCGCAATCCAGCGCCTGTCTTCGGGCTTGCGCATCAACAGCGCCCGTGACGACGCCGCCGGTCTGGCGATTTCCGAGCGCTTCACCAGCCAGATCCGCGGCCTGAACCAGGCCGTGCGTAACGCCAACGACGGCGTGTCGCTGGCGCAGACGGCTGAAGGTTCGCTCAAGGCTTCCAGCGACATCCTGCAGCGTGTGCGTGAACTGGCCGTGCAGTCGGCCAACGCCACCAACAGCGCCTCGGACCGCCAGGCCCTGAACCAGGAAGTCTCGCAGCTCGTGGCCGAGCTGGACCGCATTTCGCAAACCACGGAATTCAACGGCCAGAAGCTGCTGGACGGCACTTTCGGTTCCGCCCAGTTCCAGGTCGGCGCCAACGCTGGCCAGGTTATCGTGGCCTCCACCGCCAACCTGCGCACCAGCCAGTACGGCAACAACCAGGTCATCGCCAGCGGCCCCTCGGCCGGCTCCGGCGCCTGGGGTGCCAACGGCAGCGTGATCGACACCGTCGCCATCAACGGTGCCCTGGGCAGCGCCAACGTCAACATTGCAGCCAACGGCACGGCCAAGGCGGCCGCCGACTCGATCAACCTGCAGACTTCCGCCACCGGCGTGACGGCTTCTGCCGACACCAACGTGCAGCTGACCTTCGGTGCCGCCGGTGCCTATTCGTTGAATCTGCGTTCGGACAACTCGGCAGATGAGGTGGTCTCTTTCGCCATCTCGGCCACCAGTGGCGCCGACGGCCTGTCCAGCGCTGTCTCGGCCATCAACGAGAAGTCGTCCAAGACCGGCGTCATCGCCAGCCTGAACACAGCCGGCACGGGCATCGTCCTGACCAACGCGACTGGCAACGACATCCGTGTGGCGGATACGACCACCGCCAACGCCGGTGCCGTGACCGTCACCAAGTACGTGGCTGACACCACCGGTGCCCTCGTGGCCGTGGCCGGCAACATCACCCTGGCGGCTGATACCACCGCTGACAACGCCATCATCAGCGGCTACGTGACGCTGGATTCGGACAAGTCCTTTGCAGTGAACGCGACGACCGGCAGCGCCGCCTCGCTCGTCATCGACGGCAACTCGACGCTGAAGAAGGTCTCCAACCTGGACGTGACCTCGGTGATCAAGGCGTCCGACGCGCTCAAGACGGTGGACTCGGCCCTGTCCTTCCTGAGCGGCGAACGCGCCAAGCTGGGCGCCCTGCAGTCGCGTTTCGACACCACCATCGCCAACCTGCAGGTGACGTCGGAGAACCTGACTGCTTCGCGTAGCCGGATTCTGGATGCTGACTTCGCCGCGGAAACCGCTGCCCTGTCGCGCGCCCAGATCCTGCAACAGGCTGCGACCGCGATGGTGGCCCAGGCCAACCAGCTGCCCCAGGGCGTGCTGGCCCTGCTGCGCTGAACCGCTTAGCCTCTAGCCTCAGCCCGGCGTGGTTTCCACGCCGGGCTGTTTTTTTATTCAGCGGCCGTTTGTCGCGCGGGCTCAAGTTACATGCGAATCCGCCGATAACCGAGAGAGCGGGAAATATGGTCTTTTCGCGCCCCAAATCAAAGTGACAGATCCGGGGGCGAGGCCGATAATTCTGCAAGCAATGCTGGCACCCACGCCAGTCAGGAGTTCGTCATGGCCACGATGTCATCGCCGGGAATCGGCAGCAATCTGGATGTCAAGAGCATCGTCTCGCAGCTCGTGGCGCTGGAGAAGAAGCCGCTGGAAAAACTGCAGCTGGCCGCGGCCACGGTGCAGACCAAGATCTCGGTTTTCGGCCAGATCAAGTCACTGGTGTCCGCCTTGTCCGATGCCGTCAGCAAGCTGAGCAGCGTGACGGGCTGGAACGGGGTGTCGGCCTCTTCCTCGGATACCTCCGCCGTCACGGCCAGTGCCATCGGTGGTACCCAGCCCACCTCCTTCAGCGTCGAAGTGCAGAGCCTGGCCAAGGCGCAGTCCAGCTACACCATGCCGCTGCTGCCCGTGGGCGGCGCTGTCGGCGCGGGCACGCTGCGCCTGGAGATCGGCCAGTGGGCCGGGGCGGTCTTCACGCCCGGCAGCGGTACCCCGGTGGACCTGACCATCGGCGCCACCGACACGGTGGCTGACATTGCCAGCAAGATCAACGGCGCCAATGCCGGTGTCACGGCCACGGTGCTGAGCGACGCCTCGGGCGACCGCCTGCTGCTCAGCGGCAAGAACACCGGCCTGGCGGCCGGCTTCCAGCTCAGTGTGACCAGCGACACCGACGGCGACCCGGCCGACGCGCTGGGCCTGTCGCGCCTGGTCAACGGCAGCGTCACCAACCAGGCGGCGGCCAATGCCACGGCCACCATCAACGGCATAGGTGTCAGCTCGGCGACCAATGTCTTTGCCAACTCGGTGGCGGGGGTGACTTTCACGGCCGTCAAGGAAACGACGGCGCCGGTGACCCTCACCATCGCCAAGGACACGTCCACGGTCAAGAAGAACATCGAGGATTTCGTCAAGGCCTACAACGAGATCAACGGGGTGCTCAACGAGGCGACCAAATACGACCAGGCCACCAAGACCGGCGGCCTGTTGCAGGGGGACAGCACCACGCTGGCCCTGCAAAGCGCCCTGCGCGCCGCCGTGCAGTCCATGAGCACGGGCTCCAGCATGTACAACCGCCTGAGCGATATCGGCGTCAGCGCCTTGCGCGGTGGCAACCTGGAGGTGGACAGCACCAAGCTTGGCAAGGCCCTGGGCAATATGGACGAGCTCAAGGCCTTGTTCAGCAGCACCACCCCCGGCAACGCCGAGGGCATTGCCGTGCGCCTCAAGGGCCTGACCAAGACCCTGCTGGCCAGCGATGGTTACTTCAAGACCAAGGACGACAACCTCAAGCGTTCCCTGGACAACAATGCCAAGGACCAGGTCCGCGTGAACGAGAAGGCCAGCCGCATGGAAGCGGCCCTGAACCGGCGCTACAGCGCGCTGGACGTCCAGCTCACCAGCCTGAATTCACTCAACTCCTACCTGACACAGCAAATTACGCAGTGGAACCGGTCCTCTTCCTGAGACCGGATGATTTCATTTTTCGCGCGGACCCGCCGATAAATACTCAGTACCTGACGCTGCACCAGAGGAACCCACCGCATGTTTCGCACCGCAAGCCCACGCTCGGCCGACGCCTATCGACGCATCAACGTCGAGACCAGCATGCACACCATCGACCAGTACCAGATCGTCAGCCTGCTGTTTGACGGCATGCTGCAGTCGCTGGCGACCGCGCGTGGCGCGCTCGCCCGGGGCGACGTGCTGGCCAAGTGCGAGGCCATTGCACGGGCCCTGCGCATCCTGGAAGAAGGCCTGAGCACCGGGCTGGACCGCATCGATGGTGGCGAGCTGGCCGAGAACCTGGCCGCCCTGTACGACTACTGCACCCGCCGCCTGATCCTGGCCAATGCCCAGAACGACGACGCCATCCTGCAGGAGATCCAGCGCCTGATCGAAACCGTCGCCCAGGGCTGGAAGGGCATGAAACAAGGGGCGATGGCCGAACCGGCTGCGCCCGTGAGCGCGGGAGCCTGAACCATGCCGCAGATGCTGATCGACTATTACAAGGCCATCGAGGACAGCAGCACCCGCATGCTGGAGGCCGCCCGGGTCAAGGACCTGGAGTCCGTGATGCGTTACGAGGGTGTGTGCGCCGTGCTGATCGAGCAGCTGCGCTACCGCTCACGCGAGGAAGAGTTGCGGCCTGAGGAGCGCAGCGAGAAGGCGCGCATCATGCAGCGCATCCTGCGCAACGACGCCGAGATCCGTCACCTGACCGAACCCTGGCTCACCCATCTGGAGGAGATCATGGACGGCAGCGGCAAGCGCGTGTTGCATTAACCAAAGCTGGGGTTTAGCCGTAGCGAGCGAGCCGAGGGCAAGGCGGACGGAGCACAGCCACCGGAACGTACTCCCTGTACGTGAGGATGGCGCGCACCGCCCAACGCGGCCATCGGTTCGCGCAGTAGGCTAAACCTGCATGTTCATGATGTCCGTGTAAGCCTGCACCATGCGGTTACGGACGTGCAGCGTGGCCTGGAAGCCGATCTGGGCCTTCTGGATGGCGACCATGGTCTCTTCCAGGCTGACCTTGGGGTTTTCCATCTGGACCTGCTTCTGCAGGGTGCTGGCAAAGTTCTGGGCCTCGCTGACCGACTGCAGGGCGGCCTTGAATTCGCCAGGGAACCCATTGGCGGCCACGCCCGCCTTGGCGGCTGTGCCCGGCCGCACCGTGACCGGCATCGTGGTGGGTGTGAGTCGCATATCCATAAGTCAGCCCCGTGGGTAGATGTTGGAACTGATGCTAGCGGCCACTCTGCGGATCTTTAGTTTGAAAAGGCCGGGAAACCCGGGTCTTTTCCTCCTATAGTTTTGGGGCGCAGCCCGAATAATCCGATGCACAGGCGCTGAGAACCGCGCCAGGATGTACCGGAACACACCATGGCTGAAGCTGTTGCTATCCCCTTGAACCCGACCTTGGGCCAGCGTTTTTCCACGCTCAACCAGGGGCAGATCATGCGTCTGGCCGTCGGCGTGGCCCTGTTTGTGGTGATTGCCATCGTCGGCCTCATGATGGGCCGCCAGGCCGAATGGCGCGTGCTCTATGCCAACCTGTCGGACAAGGACGGCGGCGCCATCATTGCCCAGCTGTCCCAGATGAACGTGCCCTACAAGCATGCCGAGGGCGGCCACGCCATCCTGGTGCCGGCCGACAAGGTGCACGACACCCGCCTGCGCCTGGCCTCCCAGGGCCTGCCCAAGGGATCGGTGGCCGGTTTCGAGCTGATGGAGGCCAACCGCTTCGGCGTCACCCAGTTCCAGGAGCGGGTCAGCTTCCAGCGCGGCCTCGAAGGCGAGCTCACGCGTTCCATCCAGGCCTTGTCCTCGGTGCAAAGTGCCCGGGTGCACCTGGCCATGCCCAATCAGAACGGCTTCTTCCGCGAGCAGCAGAAGCCCTCGGCCTCCGTGCTGCTCAGCCTGAGCCCCGGTCGTCCGCTGGACCGCAGCCAGATCGCCGGCATCGTGCACCTGGTCGCTTCCAGCGTGCCCGAGATGAAACCCGAGGCCGTCAGCGTGCTGGATGACACCGGCAAGCTCCTGTCGCAGCCCGCCAATGGCCCCGATGGTGCGGCCGGCGGCGTGGACGCGCAGCAGCTGCAGTACGTGCAACAACTTGAGACGCTCTATCGCCAGCGCATCCTGGACATTCTGGAGCCCGTGGTGGGCCGCCAGAACGTCAAGGCCCAGGTGACGGCCGAGGTCGATTTCTCGCAGACCGAGCAGACCTCGGAGACCCACAAGCCCAACCAGACGCCCGATTCAGGCAGCATCCGCAGCCAGCAGCTGCTGGAGAGCAGCAACCCCGGCCCGGCCGGCCCGGCCGGTGTGCCCGGTGCCACCAGCAACCAGCCCCCGGCGCCGTCCACGGCCCCCATCAACGGCCCGGCGCAGGCCCTCGCGCCTGGCGCGCCCGGCGCTGCTGCTGCCGCAACGCCGCCCAGCACACGACGTGAATCGATCATCAACTACGAGGTCGACAAGACCGTCAAGGTGGTGCGTGCCGGCAGTGGCGTGATCAAGCGCCTGAGCGCGGCCGTGGTGGTGAACCACAAGACCGAGACCGATGCCAAGGGCAAGACCACGACGGTGGCGCTGACCGAGCAGCAGCTGGAGAAGATGACGGCGCTGGTGCGTGAGACAATCGGCTTCAGCCAGGATCGAGGTGACTCCGTGAACCTCTTGAACGCCCCTTTTGCCCAGGAAAAAATCACCTTGTCCGAGGTGCCCCTGTGGAAGCAGCCTGAAATGCAGGAGCTGGCGCGCAGCTTTGCGTGGCCGCTGGGCACGCTGTTGCTGGCCGTCCTGGTGCTGTTCGGTGTCATCCGCCCGGCCCTCAAATCCCTGAGCACCCCGACCCCGCGCCGTCCGCAACTCGACGCCATGCTGTCCGAGGAGCCGGATCGTCCGCAGCTCGCGGGCCCCTCGGCGGCTGAAGCGCCGGCCGGACCGACGCCTGGCGAGAAGGCGCTGGAGGATGCACGCAAACTCACACGCGACAACCCGGCAGCCGTGGCCGGCATCGTCAAGGGCTGGGTCAACGGCGAAGGTCAGGGCAACGCCCTGACGATGGGATAAGACCATGGCAACGCAGGAAGACGGACTCCAGGACGCCGCGGTCCTCCTCATGTCCCTGGGGGAAGAGGAGGCGGCCGAGGTGTTCAAGCATCTGTCACCGAAAGAGGTGCAGAAGCTGGGCGAGGCCATCGCCAAGACCAAGTCCATCACGCGCGAGCGCGTCGATGACGTGGTGACCAAGTTCACCAACATCGCCGCGGCCCAAAGCCTGCTGGTGTCGGACTCGGGCGACTATGTGCGCTCCGTGCTCAAGCGCGCCCTGGGTGACGACAAGGCGGCCCTGCTGATCGATCGCATCCTGCAGGGCGGCGACGTTTCGGGCATCGAGAGCCTGAAGTGGATGGACCCGATGTCGGTGGCCGAGTTGCTGCGCAACGAACATCCGCAGATCGTGGCGGCCATCCTGGTGCACCTGGATTACGACCAGTCGGCCGACATCCTCAAATACCTGACCGAGCGCCAGCGCAACGAGGTGATGCTGCGCATTGCCACCATGGAAGGTATCCAGCCGACGGCGCTGAAGGACCTCAACGAGGTGCTGTTCAAGGTGCTGGCTGGCGGCGACAAGATCCGCAAGGCCTCGCTGGGCGGCATCAAGACTGCGGCCGAGATGATCAACCTGATGGGTACGGTGATCGAGGGCACGGTGCTCGAATCGATCCGCGGCCACGACCCCGAGCTGGCACAGAAGATCATGGACAAGATGTTCGTGTTCGACGACGTCCTGAAGCTCGACGACAAGGCCATCCAGATGATCCTCAAGGAAGTGGCGTCCGAGTCGCTCATCGTGGCGCTCAAGGGTGCCCAGCCCGAGCTCAAGGAGAAGTTCCTCTCCAACATGTCCTCGCGTGCAGCCGAGACGCTGCGCGAGGACCTGGAGTCGCGCGGGCCGATGCGCCTGTCCGAGGTCGAGACCCAGCAGAAGGAAATCCTCAAGATCGTCCGCCGGCTGGCCGACGAGGGGCAGATCGTCATCGGCGGCGGCGCCGACGACGCCATGGTCTGAGACAAGTAAACCAGGACTGATCCATGCGCCCCACCACCCGTTTCATTCCCGGCGAGGAAATCGGCGCCGTCTCCCGCTGGAGTTTTGGCGACGTTGATGCCGCTGCCATGCTGCTCGAGGAGCAGGCCCGCGAACGCGAACTCCATGAGCAGCTCGCCAGCGTGCGCCAGCAGTTCCACGCCGAGGGTTATGCCGACGGTTTCCAGCAGGGCCGTGACCAGACTCTGCTGGAGGCGCAGAAGCAGGTCAGCGACTACATTGCCAAGCAGGGGCGCGATGCAGCGCAACAGCTGGGTGACCTGATCGAATCGGCCAAGACCCAGCTGGAAGGCGCCGAGCAGATGGCCGGCCAGGCCGTGCTGGAGCTGGCTTGCGAGTTGGCGCGCCAGGTGCTGCGCCATGAGATTTCGAGCAACCCCAATGTGCTGCTGCCGGTGATCCGCGAGGCCCTGGGCATGTTGTTCACCGACAGCAAGGCGGTGCAGCTCAAGCTCAATCCGCTGGACCTGGACGTGCTGCAGGACATCCTGCGCGAGGAATACCCCAACCTGCCGCTCACGCTGCAGCCCGATGCGGCCATCACACGCGGCGGTTGCCTGGTCGAGTCCGGTGGCACCGTGATCGATGGCCGGCTGGAAAAGCGCTGGGCGCGCGCCATCGGCCGGCTGGGGCAGAACCTGCCCTGGGAGGAGGTGCCCGGTGACGACGCCTGACCCCGGTGCCCGTTGGCAAGCGTTTCTGGACAGCGCTCGCCAGCAGGCCGGCGCGCCGCAAAGTACCCTGGAAGCCGGCGGCACGCTCACGCGTCTGACGGGCCTGGTGCTGGAGGCCGTGGGCATCCGCGTGCCGGTGGGTTCGCAGTGCCTCGTCAGCCAGCCGGCGCAGCCGCCGGTGCTGGCCGAGGTCGTGGGCTTTTCCGGTGACCGGGCCTTCCTGATGCCCGCCGGCGATGTGCAGGGCCTCTCCAGTGGTGCCAGCGTGGTGCCCACCGCGCCGTATGTGGCCACACCGCGCCTGGGTGACGCCGCGCAGGCGCAGGTTGCGAGTTATGCCCAGGGCCAGTTGCGCCTGCCGCTGGGCCCGGGCCTGCTGGGCCGCGTGGTGGACGCCCATGGCGAACCGCTGGACCGGCGCGGACCGGTCGTGAACGTGCTGTCGCGCCCGCTGGACCGCACCCCCATCAATGCCATGGACCGCGCGCCTATACGCGAGTCGCTGGACACCGGGGTGCGCGCCATCAACGCCCTGCTGTCGGTGGGACGTGGCCAGCGCCTGGGCCTGTTCGCCGGGGCTGGTGTGGGCAAGAGCGTGCTGCTGGGCATGATGGCGCGTTACACCAAGGCCGACGTCATCGTCGTCGGCCTGATCGGCGAACGCGGCCGGGAGGTGAAGGAATTCATCGAGGACATTCTGGGCGAAGAGGGGCGCGCGCGCTCCGTCGTGGTGGCGGCGCCGGCCGACTCCCCGCCCTTGTTGCGCATGCAGGCGGCTTCTTATGCCACCGGTGTGGCCGAATATTTCCGCGACCAGGGGCAGCACGTGCTGCTGCTGATGGATTCGCTCACGCGTTACGCCATGGCGCAGCGCGAGATTGCGTTGGCCGTGGGCGAGCCGCCGGCCACCAAGGGTTACCCGCCGTCCTGTTTTGCCCGCTTGCCGCAGCTCGTCGAGCGCAGCGGCAATGGTCTCAATGGCGTGGGCTCCATCACGGCCTTCTACACCGTGCTGAGCGAGGGCGACGACCAGCAGGACCCGATTGCCGATGCAGCCCGCGCCATCCTGGACGGCCACATCGTGCTCACGCGCGCGCTGGCCGAGGCCGGTCATTACCCGGCCATCGACATCGCGCAGTCGGCCTCGCGTGTGATGCACAACGTGGTGAGCCGCGAACACTTCGAGCTGGCGCGGCAGTTCCGTGCCATCGCCTCGCGCTACGAGCGCGGGCGTGACCTGGTACAGATCGGCGCCTATGTGCACGGCTCCGACCAGGGGTTGGACGAGGCGATCCGCCTGAACGGCCCCATGAATGATTTCCTGCGCCAGGAGATGTACGCCGGTGCCGGCTTCGAGGAAAGCGTCAAGGCCATGGCGACCACCATCCAGCGCGAGGAGGCTTTCCCGTGAGCGCCCGTAGGGACAGGAGGTTGCCATGTCAGCCCTGAAGAGCCTGGCCCTGGCCATCGAGGTGGCCACGCGTGCGCGTGACCAGGCCGACCAGGCCCTGATGCAGGCGCGCCGCGCCGTGCAGCAGGCGCAAGGCCAGCTGGACCAGCTGGAGAGCTACGCCGCCGATACCGAATCACGGTGGGCGACGGCCACCGCGGCCACCGTCAGCGCCGAGCTGATGCTGCATCACCAGCAGTTCTTGCAGCGCCTGCACCAGGCCGTCGGCATGCAGAGCGGTGTGATGGCCGACCTGCAGCGCAAGGTCGAGATGGCCCGCCAGCGCAAGGTGCAGGAGGAAGTGCGCCTGACCGCCTTGCAGTTGCTGGTGAAGAAAAAACTCACTGCCCGCGCCCAGCTCGAAGCCAGGCGCGAACAGAAACAGATGGATGAACTGGCCGTCCTCAAATACGCCCGTGGCGCCGGCGGTGTCGGCGGCCAGTTGAATGGAGAAGGATCATGAGCATGGAACACAGTGTGACGACGGCAGCCCCCAAGCCGGTGGCCAAGACGGCCCAGGCAGGCGGGAGCGGGCATGGCGCCGGCAAGGCGCAGGCCGCGACCCCGGGCGACTTTGCCGCCCTGCTGATGGGCCTGGATGGTGAGGAGCTGGTGTCCCAGGACGCGCTGTCCGGCGCAGACGCTGCTGCCTCGGCGGCGTTGCCCGGCGCGACCGACGCAGCGGTGGATCCGGCGGCGCTGCCGCTCGATCCCGCTGTGCCCACGGCGGCTTTGCCGCAGCTGGCGGTGCCGGCCACCGCTGTTGCGCAGGGGGCGCTGCAGGGCCAGGCTCTGGGCACACCCGCAGCCGCCGAAGCCACATCCGCCTTGCCACCCGTGGCGGCGGGTCGATCCGAATCGCGGGCGACAGCGGGGGAGTTGTCGGCGGCAGCCGAGGCCTCGTCCCGACGGCCTGATGCTTCCGCCCTGGCCGAGGCCGCAGCGCCGGCCCACACGACGGCCGACGAGGTCCAGCCCCTGTTGCGCCAGGCGGTGCTGGCCCAGCGCATGGCGCAACACAGGAGCCAGGCCACCGAAATGGAGGCACAGGCCGGCAAGGAGCGGCGCGGTGATGACGTGGCCGCCCGGTTGGGCTGGCGCATCAGCGAACAGCTCGCACCGGCCGGCAGTCCGTTGCTTGCGGCGGGGCCGGGTGAGTCCGGTCTGCGGCCTTTGGAGCGTCGCAGCGAAAGGAGCGGCCCGCGTATCGGCGGCAGCGAGGCCGGTGGCTGGAGCGGCGTGGCCCAGCCCGAGGGCGCGCGCATGGACGTGCCGACGGTGGCGCCGGATGGCGGCCTGACGACGGAGATGCGCGTGGCCGAGCAGGTCGGCTACTGGATAGGTCGCGGCGCACAGAACGCCGAGCTGGAGGTCGAAGGATTGGGGGAAGGCCCGGTCAAGGTCAGCATCGAATTGCAGGGCCAGGAGGCGCGCGTCGAGTTCCGTGCCGATCAGGCGCAGACGCGCCAGGTCTTGCAGGACGCCATGCCGCATCTGCGTGAACTGCTGGAGCGGGAAGGCCTGGTGTTGTCCGGCATGTCGGTCGGCACCTCGGGCTCCGAGCGTGGTGATGCCGGTCAGTCCGGCCAGGGACGGCAGGGCGGTCGCCAGGGGCAGGCCGGTGTGCCCGAACTGCCGGCGGTCGCGCTGGTGGCCGCCGCCAACCGAGCGGCGCCGCTGTCGGGTCGCTCGGTGGACCTTTTCGTGTGAGCGTGCAGGACAGCCCGGTCCAGCGCCCCGGAATGGCATGGTTTTTTGCCCTTAATCCGGGTATCGTAGGGCGGGATGTCGAGAATAATTTGCCTAAGCGTGCGGATCTGCGTGCCCGTACGGGGCGCGGCGTGCCGCCGTTATGAAACAAGCAAAGTTGTAGAGGACTAGATCGTGGCCACCAAAACCCCCGATGCCGAAGCCGCACCGCCGCCCAAGAGCAAGAAGTTGCTGTTGATGGTGGTGATCGGGGTCGTGGTGCTGGCCCTGGCCGCGGCCGGGGGCTGGATCTTCCTCAGCAAGAAGAATGCCGCAGCCTTGGACGACGAGGAAGAGGAAGAGGTCGCCACGGTCGTCGCCGAACCCACCGGCCCGCCGACCTACCTGCCGCTCGACAATATGGTGGTCAACCTGGCCGATCCGGGGGGCGAGCGTGTTGCCCAGATCGGTATCACGCTGGAGCTGACCGGCGTCCTGGAAGTCGAAAAGGTCAAGGCCTATCTGCCCACCATCCGCAGCGATGTGCTGCTGCTGGTGTCGCAGCGCACGGCGGACGAGCTGCTCAGCCGCGAAGGCAAGGAAAAGCTGGCCGAGGACATCCTCGCCTCCTCTTCCCGGCACTTCAACAAGCCGGCAGCGCCGGCCGGCAAGAAAGACAAGAAAGCGGCCGCCAAGGGCGGCGCCAACGGCAACCCCGTGCGGGGCGTGCTGTTCTCCAGCTTCATCGTTCAATGAGGCGACCTGAGGACTTACCGTCATGAGTGAATCGTTTCTTTCCCAGGAAGAAGTCGATGCCCTGCTGGAAGGCGTCACCGGCGAGAGCCAGAAATCGGTCGAGGAAGTTGCCGAGGCCGGGGAGATCCGTTCCTACAACATGTCCAGCCAGGAGCGGATCGTGCGCGGGCGCATGCCGACGATGGAAATCGTCAACGAGCGCTTCGCCCGCAATCTGCGCATCGGCCTGTTCAACTTCATCCGCCGCAGCCCCGAGATTTCCGTCGGTCCGGTGCAGGTGCAGCGCTACAGCGCTTTCCTGCGCGAGCTGGCCGTGCCCACCAATTTCAACATCGTGGCCATCCGCCCGCTGCGCGGCAGCGGCCTGATCGTCTGCGAGCCGGCCCTGGTGTTCGGCGTGATCGACACGCTTTACGGCGGCATCGGCAAGTTCCAGACCCGCATCGAAGGCCGGGACTTCTCGGCCACCGAGCAGCGTGTGATCAACCGTCTGGTCGACGTGATCTCCGAGGAATACAAGAAGGCCTGGCGCGGGATCTACCCGATCGAACTGGACTACCAGCGCAGCGAGATGCAGCCGCAGTTCGCCAATATCGCGACGCCCAGCGAGATCGTGATCTCCACCTCCTTCCAGCTGGAGATCGCCGAAATCACCGGCTCCATCCATTTCTGCATGCCGTACGCCACGATGGAGCCCATCCGCGACGTGCTGTATTCCTCCACCCAGGGCGACTCGATCGAGGTGGATCGCCGCTGGGTCACCGTGCTGACGCGCGAGATCCAGGCGGCCGAGGTGACCCTGGTGGCCGAACTGGCCCGCGCCGATGCGACGGTGGAGGAGCTGCTGGCCATGAAGCCGGGGGATTTCATCGAGCTCGGACGACAGTCCCGCATCGAGGCCTCGGTCGATGGTGTGCCGGTGTTCGAGTGCCAGTACGGCACGCACAACGCCAAATACGCCCTGCGCATCGACAAGTGCCTGCGCGGCAATGACACCAACTGGTTAGGGGAACGCTATGGCGGTTGACGACACACCGGATCAGAAGCCTGAAGACGACGGCATGGCCGACTGGGCCGAGGCCCTGCAGGAGCAGAAGAGCAGTGACAAGGGCCCCGAGGTGGAACCCGGCGGCGTGTTGAGCGGCGGGGCCGCGCGTAGCTTCTCCTCCAGCGATGCCCCCGCCAGCGACATCAACATGGTGCTGGACATCCCGGTCCAGCTCTCGGTCGAGCTCGGACGCACCAAGGTGCCGATCAAGCACATCCTGCAGCTGGGCCAGGGCTCGGTGGTCGAGCTCGATGCGATGGCCGGTGAGCCCATGGACGTGCTGGTCAACGGCTACCTGATCGCCCAGGGCGAGGTGGTCGTGGTGAACGACAAGTTCGGCATCCGTCTCACCGACGTCGTCACCCCGTCTGAACGGCTGCGCCGCATCAGCCGGGGTTGAGAGCGTGCCGAGCCAGCCCCGGGCGTGTGTCGCATCCCCGGCTCGGGCGGTCTGCGGTGTTGCAAATCCTCGCGTGGCTCGGGCTGGAGCGAGGATTTGCGCCTTGCATGCTCCCCGAGAGGCTCAGCATTGCCTTAAACTGACGGCATGACGCAAACCATTGTTTCTGTCGTCCTGTTCCTTGTCATCCTTGCCCTGCTGCCGCCAGCGGTGCGGTGGTTCCAGCAGCGCGCCCCGGGCGGCACATCGAATGCCGCCGCTTCCCGCATCGTCTCCACGCTGGCCGTCGGCCCGCAGCAAAGAATCGTGACGGTCGAGGTCGGCCCGGAAGGCGCGCGTACCTGGCTGGTGCTGGGGGTCACGTCACAGAACATCAGCTGCCTGCACAGCATGCCGGCGGGGTCGGCGTCCGCGCGCGGATCCGTTTTTGCAGCGGTCGCCAAGGCGCCGGCGGACGGCGGAGAGCCGGCCTGATGCGCCAGCTCACGCTCTGGCCTACCCTGCGTACGGTGTCGGGGCTGCTTGCCACGCTGTTGCTGCTGGCGGCGCCGGCCTTGGCGCAGGAGAACGCGCCCTTGGCCGCTGCCCAGATCAACACCACCCAGCTCCCTCTGATCGTGGGCGGCGACGCGTCGGGGACGAGTTATTCGGTGCCGATCCAGACCCTGCTGTTTTTCACGGCACTGTCCTTCCTGCCGGCCATCCTGTTGATGATGACCGGCTTCACCCGCATCGTCATCGTGCTGTCCCTGCTGCGCCAGGCGCTGGGCACGCAGTCGTCGCCGCCCAACCAGGTCATCATCGGCCTGTCGCTGTTCCTGACCTTCTTTGTCATGGGTCCGACCTTCGACCGCATCTACGCCGATGCCTACCTGCCCTACACGCAGAACGTCATCAACTTCGAGCAGGCGATCGCCCGCGGTGAGGCGCCGATGCGCCAGTTCATGACCAAGCAGACGCGCCAGTCCGACTATGCGCTGTTTGCCAAGCTGGCCAAACTCGATCCCGCCACCAAGATCGACACCGCACCCATGCGCGTGCTGATCCCGGCTTTTGTCACCAGCGAGCTCAAGACGGCGTTCCAGATCGGCTTCCTGATCTTCATCCCTTTCCTGGTGATCGACATCGTGGTGGCCAGCGTGCTGATGTCGCTGGGCATGATGATGTTGTCGCCCGTGCTGGTGGCATTGCCTTTCAAGCTCATGCTCTTCGTGCTGGCCGACGGCTGGAACCTGCTGATCGGCTCGCTGGCCGCGAGTTTCGTGACATGAGAGGCCTGCCATGAACGCACAAATGGTCCTGACCATCGGGCAGGAGGCGCTGCTGACACTGCTGATGGTGTCGGCGCCACTGCTGGGCGTGGTGTTGCTGGTGGGGCTGCTGGTCAGCCTGTTCCAGGCCATCACCCAGATCCACGAGGCGACGCTGTCCTTCGTGCCCAAGCTGGTGGCCGCCATGGCCGTGTTTGCCTGGGCCGGCCCCTGGATGCTCAACATCCTGGTCGAGTACATCCGGCGCACCATCGAGGCGATCCCCGGCATCGTGCTCTGAGTCCGGCGCTCTTGCCATGATCACTTTCAGCGAAGCCCAGATCATGGCGTGGCTGTCGCCGCTGCTGTGGCCTTTCCTGCGGGTGCTGGGTGTCTTCACGGCGGCCCCGATCTTCTCCTCGCGTGCCATTCCGGTGCGCGCCCGCGTCGGGCTGGCCCTGCTGGTGACGGTGGCCTGCCAGGCCACCCTGCCGCCCATGCCGGTGATCGACTTCAACAGCCCTGCCGTCCTGGGGGTGGTGATCCAGCAGGTGGGCATCGGCTTGTCCATCGGTTTTGTCGTGCGGCTGGTGTTTGCGGCCTTTGAACTGGCCGGCGAGGTGGTGGGTTTCCAGATGGGCTTGAACTTCGCCGCCTTCTTCGACCCCTCGCTCAACACCCAGGCCAGCGCCGTGGCCCGCTTTTTCGGCTACATGGCCTCCCTGCTTTTTGTGGTGCTCAACGGCCACCTGATGGTGCTGATGGCCGTGACGCGCAGCTTCGAGGTCTTCCCCGTGACGCAGAATTTTCTGGAGGCCTTGCGTCTGATGCAGCTCTATACCCTGGGCGGCGAGCTGTTTGCCAGCGCCCTGTGGATCGCCTTGCCCATGCTGGCCCTGCTGCTCTTCACCAATCTGGCGCTGGGCATCATCTCGCGCGTGGCGCCGCAGATGAACATCTATGCGGTCGGGTTCCCCATCACGCTCAGTGTGGGCCTGGTGGGCATGGCGGCCACGCTGCCCATGCTGGACCGGCCCTTCCAGTCCTTGCTGGAACGGGCCATCGAGATCTTTACCGGCTGAAAACCGCCAGGTCTCTCACACCAGTCCGTTGCGGATGGCGTAGACGGTCAGCTCCGCGTTGTTCGAGAGCTTGAGTTTTTCCAGCACGCGTGAGCGGTAGACACTGACGGTCTTGGGGCTGAGCATCAGTTCTTCGGCGATATCGGAGAGGCGCTTGCCCGAGGCGATCTTGAGCAGGGTCTGAAGTTCGCGCTCCGAAAGCGCATCGTGCAGCGCTTCGCTGGTTGGCGTGGCCAGGTTGTCGACCAGCATCTGGGCCACATCCGCCGTGACGTACTTGCGCCCCTGGGCGATGGTGCGCACGGCCGTGATCAGATCGGCCGGATTGCCGGCCTTGTTCAGGTAGCCCTGGGCGCCGGCCCGCAGGCAGCGGATGGCGTACTGGTCCTCGGGGAACATCGAAACGACCAAAACCTTCGTGGGCGTATCCGCTTCACGCAGCGAAGCCAGCACCTCCAGGCCGCCGCGGCCGGGCAGGTTCAAGTCCAGCACCAGGATGTCGCAGGGGGTGGAGCGCAACAACTCCCGTACTTCCGAATAACTGCCGGCCTCACCCACGACCTTGATATCGACGGCCTCGGACAGGGTGTCGCGGATGCCGCGCCGCACGACGGCATGGTCGTCACAAAGTATCACTCGAATCATCGATCTAGCCTTTTGCCTCGATTGTGAGCGGAATCGACAGCGTGATGGATGTGCCCTCGCCCTCGCGGCTGCTCACATCCAGCCAGCCGCCCGCGGTGCGCGCCCGCTCCTGCAGTCCTTTGAGACCGAAAGCCGTGGTCTTGTTGCGCTCCGGCGGCTGGATGCCTTGTCCATTGTCGGTGATCTCCAGCGTCAGCACACTTTCGGCGTCCGACAGCTCGATCCGGACTTCGCTGCAGCGGGCGTGTTTGGAGATATTGGTCAGCGCCTCCTGCGCCGTGCGGTAGGCGGTCAGCTGGATGTTCTTGGACAGCGTGGGCTGGCGCAGGGTGGTGCGCACCATGGTGCGGGTGCCGGTGCGGCGCTCGAATTCGCCGGCCAGCCAGTCGATGGCGGCTTCCAGGCCCTGGTCCAGGATGGCGGGGCGCAGGTTCATCATGATGCGCTGGCTGGCGCCGACCGCATGCTGCAGCATGCCGGTGGCGGCTTGCACATGCCCCTGCGTGTCGGCGTCGGGATGGTGACGGCCGATCCATGAGAGGTCAAACTGGATGGCCGCCAGCGAGCCGCCGATATCGTCGTGGATCTCTCGCGCGATCGCCGCGCGTTCCTGTTCGATCGAGCTTTGCAGGTGTTCGGCAAAGCGCGCCAGGCGCTGCTCCGAGGCAGCCAGCTCCTCGACGGCGCGTTCGCGTTCACGCTTGGCCTGCTGCACTTCAATGGCGCGCTGAATCACGTGGGCCAGCTTGCCCAGGTCGTCCTTGAGCAGGTAGTCGCTCATGCCGAGCTTGATGGCGTCGACGGCAGCCGTCTCGCCGATGGCGCCGGACAGCAGGATGAACGGCGGGTGCTGCGGGATGGCCTGCAGGGATCTCCATGCATCCAGGGCCGTGAAACCGGGCAGGCGGTAGTCGGCAAGAACGGCATCGAAACGGCTGCCTTGCAGCATGCGCACGAAGTCATCCAGGCTTTCAACCCGTACCATTTCGCAGGACAGACCGGCTCGGCGCAGCGTCTTTCGCACGATGTCGTGATCTAGTTCCGAATCCTCGAGATGCAGGATGCGCAGGGGGGCGGGGTGGACTTCTGGCTGCATGGGGTAGACGATATGATGAAAACCCTGGTGGGTGTGCCGGGAGACGACCTGAACGCCCCGAAATATTGATGAATTCCCTCCCATTTCCGAGGAATCCTGCTACTCTATATCCAGGAAAATTCTAATGCTGGACTTGCTGGAGCGGTGAACCATCTAGCATCCGGATGTCCGAACAGAATGACCATGCAAGCCCCCAACACACCGCCTGCGGACCAGCCCGCCGTGCAATTGCCGGTGATGCTGGTGGCCGAGGTGCAGGATTCGCTCCTCGTGGTGGTGCATGACCTGGCCCGTCTCGATGGGCTGCTGGCGCACACCATGGACAACCTGATGCAGCGCTTCACGACCGCCATCGGCAGTCTCGCCGATCCCGCCCTGGCGGAATCGGCGGCCCTGGAGGAAGCGCGCAACGCCCTGCGCGCGGCCGTGACCGAACTGCAGTTCCAGGATTTGGCTTCGCAACTGATAGTCCATACTTCCAAGGTGCTTCAAGGCTGTGCCTATCGGCTGGCTTCCGAGTCCATGGGGCAGGAAGACGGCGAGGCGGTGCCCTTTGTCGAGGAAGTGCCGGAACGTCCCAACCCGGTGACCCAGGACGAAATGGATGCCGGCTCGATCGAATTGTTTTGAATCGCTGAACACTTGAATAACCACAGACCTCATTTCCCCGGAGCGCAGACATGCCACTGATACTCGCTGTTGACGATTCACCCTCGATGCGCAAGATGGTCTCATTCACCCTTGCGGGAGCGGGCTACCAGGTGGTCGAGGCCGTCGATGGGCAGGATGCCTATGAAAAGGCCCAGGCCCAGACCTTCGATCTGGTGCTGACCGACCAGAACATGCCCCGGCTGGACGGACTGGGGCTGACGCGCAAGCTGCGCGAGCACCCCAATTTCAAGACCACCCCGATTCTGATGCTCACCACCGAATCCAGTGACCTGATGAAGCAGGCCGGTCGCGCCGCGGGCGCCACCGGCTGGCTGGTCAAGCCCTTCGACCCGGCGCGGCTGCTCGAGGTCATCAAGAAAGTCATCAAGTAACACGGTCCGCCAGCGCGGGATCACAACAGGAGATAGGCATGACCGAGGGACACCAGGAATCCGGCGGAGGTGACTCATTCGACCTGAGTCAGTTCTACCAGATCTTCTTCGAGGAGGCGGGCGAAAACCTGGACCTCATGGAGCAGATGCTGCTCAACCTGAATCTGGAAACCGCTGACGACGAAGAGCTCAATGGCATCTTCCGCTGTGCGCACTCTGTCAAGGGAGGTGCGGCCACTTTCGGGTTCGCGGATGTGGCCGAGCTGACGCACCAGATGGAATCCTTGCTGGACCGCCTGCGTCGGCATGAATTGCAGCCCAACCCCATGATGGTGGATGTGCTGCTTGAATCCGCCGATGCCTCGCGCGTGTTGCTCGCCCGTCATCAGACTGGCGATACCAGCGCGCCACCCTCCAACGCCGATCTGGTGCGTCGCATCAGCGAGTTGGCGGCGGGTGGCACACCGGCGCCCGCAGCAGCAGCGCCGGCGCCCGTGCCTGCTGCCCCGGCTCCGGCCCCTGTGGCGGCGCCCGCGCCTGTTGTGGCCACGCCAGGCGCGCGCCAGCTGGAGATCCGTATCGGCCCGCTGGAGCGCCCCGACCAGGTGGATGGGATCAAGGACCTGTTCCGCGACATCGTGGGCCTCGGTTCGGTCACCGAGGTGGCCAGTGACCGTGCGGACACGCGGGTATTTCATGCCTCGACGTCTTCCAGCAACGATGATCTGCTGGACTTGTTTGCCTTTCACGTGTCACGTGAGCAGGTGGGCATCCGTGAAATGAGTGTCGCCGCGACGTCCTGGTCGGACCGGGACGATCCGCCGCCCGGCGCGCCTGTGGCGCCGGCGCCGGGTTTTGGCTTTTTCGAAGGCGCTCCGGGGGTGCCCACCGGCGTCGCCGCCGCCGCCGTGTCGGTCGAGGTGACCGAGGTCAAGCCTGCCGCCAAGGCGAGTGTGGCCAAGCCGGCCGCCAGCCCGGTTGCGGCCCAGCCAGAAGCCGCCACGATCCGCGTGGCCATCAGCAAGGTCGACCAGCTGATCAATCTGGTGGGCGAACTGGTCATCACCCAGGCGATGCTGGCACAGAACAGCCAGGCGCTGGACCCGGCGGCCAACCAGCAGCTCATGGCGGGGCTGGCCGACCTGGATCGCAACACACGCGATCTGCAGGAATCGGTGATGTCGATCCGCATGATCCCGATGTCCATCGTGTTCAGCCGCTTCCCGCGCATGTTGCGAGATCTGGCCAGCAAGCTGGGCAAGAAGGTGGAGTTCGTGACCCAGGGCGAGGCGACCGAGCTCGACAAGGGCTTGGTCGAGAAGATCACTGATCCTCTGACCCACCTGGTGCGCAACAGCTGTGACCATGGCATCGAGATGCCGGCGGATCGTATTGCTGCAGGCAAGCCTGAAACCGGCACCATCACCCTGTCGGCTGCCCATCAGGGGGGCTCCATCGTGATCGAGGTGCGCGACGACGGCCGTGGCCTGTCGCGCGAGAAGATCCTCAACAAGGCACGCGAGCGCGGCCTGGACGTTTCCGACCAGATGTCCGATGGCGATGTCTGGCAGCTGATCTTTGCGCCTGGCTTCTCTACCGCCGAGGTCGTGACCGACGTGTCCGGCCGCGGTGTCGGCATGGACGTGGTCAAGAAGAACATCGCTGCGCTCAACGGCACGGTCGAGATCGATTCTTCCGAGGGGTATGGCATGCGGGTTTCGGTCCGCCTGCCGCTGACCCTGGCCATCATGGACGGCATGTCGGTGGGTGTGGGCGACGAGGTCTACATCCTGCCCTTGTCCTCGGTGGTCGAATCCTTCCAGGTCAAGGACGATGCCGTCAACACCGTGGCCCAGGGCTCGCGCCTGGTCAAGGTGCGTGACGAGTACATGCCCGTGATTGAATTGGAGAAGGTGTTCCAGGTGCCGCGCTACGATGGCGGCAAGTCCAGCGACATCATGGTGGTGGTGGAAGCCGAGGGTAGCCGGGTGGCTTTGCTGGTCGATGAGTTGCTGGGTCAGCAGCAGGTCGTGGTGAAGAACCTGGAAACCAATTACCGCAAGGTCCCCAACGTTTCGGGTGCCACCATCCTGGGTGATGGCAAGGTGGCGCTCATTCTGGATACCAGCACCCTCGTGCGGCGTTCACGGCATTGATGCACTCCAAGGAGAAGACCGGTATGAGTGAGACAGATGAGAGCGGAACAATGGCGTCGGGTCCGCGCGAATACCTGACGTTCCGGCTGGATCAGGAAGAATACGGCATTGACATCCTCAAGGTTCAGGAAATCCGGGGGTATGAAAAGCCGACGCGCATTGCCAACGCGCCCGGGTTCATCAAGGGGGTGGTCAATCTGCGTGGCACCATCGTGCCCATCATCGACATGCGCCTGAAGTTCAACTGCGCGAAGGCCGAGTACAACAGCTTCACGGTGGTCATCATCCTGAATCTGCGCAACCGTATCGTCGGTATCGTGGTGGACTCTGTCAGTGATGTGATGGAGTTGGCGCCGGAGAACCTCAAGGCCGCACCTGACATCGACAGTTCGATCGAAAATTCGGCCGTAGTCGGTCTGGGCTCGGTGGGGGACCGCATGTTGATCCTGCTGGATATCGAGAAGCTCATGACGAGCGTCGATATGGGCCTGGTTTCTGTCGAGACCTGATCTCTTGCTGATAGTGCTTCCTCTCTTTATTCAAGCGCCCTGACGATGCTGAGCACAGACAAAGCCGCCAGGAGTTCAAAGGCGGGTGCAGACCGGGATGGTGCAGCGGAGATCGCCGGGGGGGACGTGCAGGCCAGGGAGTTCAGCTGGACGCAGGCCGACTTTACCCGTGTCCAGGCGCTGATCTATCAGCGTGCCGGCATCAGCCTGCACGACGGCAAGCATGCCATGGTGTACAGCCGCTTGTCGCGCCGGTTGCGCGACACCGGCTACCAGAATTTTCGCGACTACCTGGGCTGGCTGGAGTCCCACGACGGGCCCGAGTGGCAGGAATTCGTCAATGCCTTGACGACCAACCTGACCTCCTTCTTTCGCGAGCAGCATCACTTCGAGATCCTGGCCGAGCATCTGAAGTCTCGCCCATCAAACACGCCCTGGCGGGTCTGGTGCAATGCGGCTTCGACCGGCGAGGAGCCCTACTCCATCATCATGACGGCGCTGGATGCCCTGGGGCCGCAGGCGAATTTCAAGCTGTGGGCCAGCGATATCGACTCCAAGGTCCTGGCCACAGCGGCGCGGGGTGTCTACCGGCAGGACTCCATCAAGGGCGTGGACATGGCCCGCCTTCAACGCTTTTTCCTTCGCGGCAAAGGAAACAACGAGGGCTTCCTGCGCGTGAAGCCCGAATTGCAGCGCATGGTGGAGTTTCTGAGCGTCAACCTCATACGCGATGACTGGCCTTTTCGTGAGCCTTTCGACATCGTGTTCTGCCGCAACGTCATGATTTATTTCGATGGCCCGACCCAGCGCAGCGTGCTGGAGCGCATCCATCGGGTCATGAAACCTGGCAGCCTGCTGTTTGTCGGTCACTCGGAGAATTTCAACGAATCGCGCGATCTGTTTGTCCTGCGCGGAAAGACGGTGTATGAACGTCGTTGAAAGGTATGCTCCCCGGTACCGGCCGTGTTCCTTGCAGGAGCGGCATGAACCCGTCTGAGTTCTCCCAGCGTGCGGCGCCGCTGCGTCCTGTGACCTCGGGTGCCCCCAAGGCGCTGGCGGGTGGGCGGATCTCGCGGGTTGACGAACTTCGGGCTCAGCCGCGCAAGCCGGGGGAGGCCTCCTTTTTCTACGCCGATCACCATTTCCAGTACGACGCCGTCAAGGTGCTGCCAGGTGAGTATTTCGTGTCCGGTGAGGATGTGCTCATCATGACGGTGCTGGGCTCCTGCATCGCAGCCTGTGTGTGGGATGGCAAGGCCCGTATCGGGGGCATGAATCACTTCATGTTGCCCGAGGGCGAAGACGGTTCCGGGCGGTATGGCTCCTATGCCATGGAGCTCTTGCTCAACGAGATGATCAAGATGGGTGCCCGTCGGGAAACCATGCAAGCCAAGGTCTTCGGGGGCGGGGCCGTGATGGCGGGCTTCACGACCATGAACGTGGGGGAACGTAATACCAAGTTCGTGCTGGACTATCTGGCCACGGAGCGCATCCCGGTGGTGTCACAGGACGTGCTGGACATCCATCCGCGCAAGGTATGCTTTTTCCCGGTCACGGGCAAGGCGCTGGTCAAGCGGCTGGCCCATGCACATCCCGAGGCCCTGGCGGTCGAGGAGCGCAAGGGCAATGCGGCCACTGTGGTCAAGTCCACCGCCGGTGGTTCTGTGGACCTGTTCTAGAGAGGCTAGGTTGAAGAAGATTCGAGTGGTAGTGGTTGACGACTCGGCGCTGGTACGCAGCCTGCTGGCCGAGATCATCAACCGTCAACGCGACATGGAGTGTGTCGGTACGGCCAACGACCCGCTGATCGCGCGCGAGATGATCCGCGAATTGAACCCGGACGTGATCACGCTGGATGTCGAGATGCCGCGCATGGATGGCATCGAATTCCTCGGGCGCCTCATGCGTCTGCGCCCCATGCCCGTGCTCATGATTTCCACGTTGACCGAGCGCGGTGCCGAGGTCACCATGCGGGCCCTGGAGCTCGGCGCCGTCGATTTTGTGGCCAAGCCCCGTATTGGCCTGGCCGACGGCATCAAGGATTTGTCCGATCAGATCGTCGAGAAGATCCGCATCGCGGCCGCTGCGCATATCCGGCGTGCACCGACACCGGCGCTCGGGGCCGCCTCTGGGCCCAGCCCAGCCGGCGTGGCTCCGGCGCCGAAGCTGCTGGGCCGGCTGTCCACCGAGAAGATGATCTGTATCGGTTCGTCGACCGGAGGCACCGAAGCGGTCAAGGAGGTGCTGACGCGCATGCCGGCAGATTCTCCGGGCATCGTCATTACCCAGCACATGCCGCCGGGTTTCACCACCAGCTTTGCACAGCGCTTGAACGGGCTGTGCCAGATCACGGTGAAGGAGGCCGTCCATGGCGAGCGCATCCTGCCGGGGCATGCCTATATTGCGCCGGGGGGCAGGCAGTTTCGTGTCGACCGCAGTGGTGCCAACTATGTGGCGGTCGTGGAGGATGGGCAGCCGGTCAACCGTCACATGCCTTCCGTTGAGGTGCTGTTTCATTCCTGCGCCCAGGTCGTTGGGCCCAACGCCTTTGGCATCATGCTGACCGGTATGGGCAATGATGGCGCCAAGGCCATGCGTGAAATGAAGGACGCCGGCAGCTACAACTACGTACAGGACGAAGCCAGCTGCGTGGTGTTCGGCATGCCGCGCGAAGCCATCCTGCATGGCGCCGCTGACGAGGTGTTGCCCCTGACGGCCATTGCACCGGCCCTACTGGCCCGCCTCAGCAGCAGTGGTGGCGATCGCTACCGCGTTTGACGACGCAGCTCAGGCGCGCGCCGACAGCGCTTCCCATCGGCTCAGGGCCGCCATCAGTTCCGCTTCGATCGCAGTATCGCGCTGGCTCAGGGCAGTGGCGCGCTGTGCATCCTTGATATAGAGGCTGCCATCGGCGAGTTCCTTGCGCAAGCTGCCCTGCTCCAGCTCCAGGGCGTCGATCAGGTCGGGAAGCGCTTCGAGCTCCCGGCGCTCCTTGTAGCTGAGCTTGCTGCTGCCAACAGGGCGCGTCTGGGCGGGCGACGCTGTCGGGGATGCTGGCGCCTCGACTGCAGGCGTCCTGCTCGCCGCTGATTTGATCGCCTGGCTGCGCCGCGACTGCGTCAGCCAGTCCTCAACGCCGCCCTCGTACTCCCGCCACACGCCATCTCCTTCGTGCGCAATGGTGCTGGTCACAACATTGTCCAGGAATGTGCGGTCATGGCTGACGAGAAAAACCGTGCCGGGGTAGTCCTGCAGCAGTTCCTCAAGCAAGTCCAGCGTGTCAATGTCCAGGTCGTTGGTCGGTTCGTCCAGGACCAGCACATTGGCTGGCCTTGCAAACAGGCGCGCCAGCAGCAGCCGGTTGCGTTCGCCGCCAGAGAGGGAGCGCACGGGCGAGTTGGCCCGGGCCGGAGAGAACAGGAAGTCGCCGAGGTAGCTCTTGACGTGCTGTCGCTTGTTCCCGATCTCGATCCATTCACTGCCGGGGCTGATGAAATCTTCCAGCGTGGCATCCAGATCGAGCGCGTTGCGCATCTGGTCAAAGTAAGCCACCTGCAGATTGGCGCCCTGGCGAACCTTGCCGCTGTCGGGCATCAGTTCGCCCAGGATCAGCCTCAGCAGGGTCGTCTTGCCGGCGCCGTTTGCCCCGATCAGGCCGATCTTGTCGCCCCGCAGGATGGTGGCGCTGAAGTCACGGACAACCGTTCGATCTCCAAAGGACTTGCTGACATCGGTGAGCTCGGCCACCAGCTTGCCGCTCGGCGCGCCG